>JAMCQL010000022.1 GCA_023381615.1 Bacteroidota bacterium | reverse complement strand
TCTTGTCTCAAGAGGATAACATTTTGCTCCTTTCAATTTCAAATCGAAAACGACCTCTTTTCTCTCTAACTCTTTCACTACTGATAACTTATAGCGTTTCAATGTCTCAACGTTTGGACACTACTGACATCTGGTATGTAATGAAGAACAAGAAGCCATATCAGATAGGTGTGGTTACATAAAAAAATGTCTAAACTGTTCGAGGGGTTTGGTGAGCGCCTCTTGCACCATCCCGACATACAAATAGATAATGACGGGACATGTTAACCGTTTTTGCTGGGGAAAGCGCCAAGTGTCTCCTGCGGCTTCCCGACCTCGTCGGGACGGGATGTCTGCTTAACACAGACTGTACCCCCACCATGTATTGACGACAAAGATATTGCGGCTCTCGCCACAGATGCTATGGCTTCTGACACGGCGGGATGTCTGCTCATAAGAGATTGTTTACATGACTTCTTCATCGAACATTGATGAAAGGGAAAAATATCTATAGAAGAAAACAAAGTTGAGGTATTGATTTCTAACATAAGGGAGACACCGTGTTCTCCGTGTCCGTCCGTGATTCATGGACGGATGGTAATATTTTTTTCGACGGGGTTTTCAACCAAGTTTCTAGGTACCTTCATATATCAAAACTCAGACAAATGAGACAAGTTTTGTTGCAAATTGCAAGCTCAGGAATTCCCCTTGCGAAAATGGAGTCCCGTCCCCCTTCCACAGAAACTCTCGAGTTACCTGAAGAGGCGATTTTGGGAGTCTCCTCCGTGATGTACGAGCCACCGTATATTAAAATCGCATCCCGTACAGGGGGACGGGACGGTTCCGATTCACCTTTGGCGGAGCGAAACCATTTTCGCGGGGCGCCCTTTCCTTTTTGTCCATTTTCCTTTGGGCGAGCAAAGGAAAATGGACAACCATCATCAGACATCTGCTCCTTAAGATTTGGTTATAACACATGGGTCTTGGAGCGTACTTTCCTTTGTCTTGATACAAAGGAAAGTACCAAAGGAAAAATCAAGGCCTGAGAAAAAATGGTTGACAACTCAACTCGTTGAGCTGAAAATTTCTCCGCGGAGCTAAAACGAATAAAATACGTCTCATCCCTAATGCACGCAGGAGACGAATATTCGTTTCTTAACGCTCCGCTCCGAAATTTTCTTAACGCCATTTTTTCTCATGCCATTTCTCACCCTCGTACAGACAAGAAGGGTTCCGGTGATTTGCGAGTATTGGGTCTCGGCGGTCTGAGGCGAAGCTTCGCTAGAAGCACGGCCGAAAACTCTGATTATTTTCCCTTAACCCTTCCATGTGAGACAAAAGAAGTGGTGAAATGGCGCCTTGGGCACCACGAAGGACTTCTCGTCCACACTTCTAAAATTTGGCATTTAGGGACTTGCTATTTGGATCTTAATTTTATGCCCAAATCATAATATGATTTTGCCCTTCTTTATTATATTTAAATGTGAAATCGCTTGATAAAGGTATTGGATCTAAATTGATTGAAGTACTGTCAAGAGACGATCAAATCGCAGCGGCATACCTCTTCGGCTCGTACTTAAACGGAAATCTTACGGATGAAAGCGATGTTGACTTTGGAATTCTGTTCAAGTTTGGCAAAAGTCTGGATTTCTCGGGATTCGAAAAGCTTGCGGACAAACTTTCTGACATCTTCAAGCGCACAGCAGACATAGTCTTGCTCAACGACGCTTCTCCTATCATTTGCATGCAGGTTCTAAAGTATGGAAAGAAAATATACGAAGTTGATTCGCACGCAGTGAACGAGTTTTTCATAAAAGTTGTAACGGACTACGCTGATCTTAAAATTGTGCGACGACCTATCGAGCAGCGGATTCTTGCCGGACAACTCTTTCAATCATGACGAGGAAAAGCATGGTTGACAGGGATATTATATATGCAAAGGTAGGTATTATCAAAAGATGCCTTCAGCGCATTGAAAAAGTCACAGAGCTGAATCCCGACAGACTTGAAGACTTAATTGTTCAGGATGTCTTCGTTTTAAATTTGCAACGCGCTGTTCAGGCTGTTATTGACATCGCGGCACATGCTGTAAGCGCCCAAGGTCTAGGAGTGCCTCAAGACCTGAAGGAAAACTTCACCCTCCTCAAAGAGGCGTCAATCATCAACTCCCATCTTGAACAGCAAATGAAAAGGATGGTTGGGTTTCGAAATATTGCTGTTCATGAATACCAGAATCTCGACATTGGAATCTTGAAATCGATTTTGTCTAACAACCTGCATGACTTGGAAGAGTTTTATAGCGTCGTAATTAGACACTATGGACTGTCTGAAGAGTGAACTAACAAATTTCCGAGTGGAAACTCGTCGATAAAAAAACTTCGTGTCGGGGCAGTGTGTGCCTTGGGCGCAGAGCCCACGACCTTGGTACCAATGGCGTCACGCTCTGACCGGACTAATGAGAATTTAATCCGCAAAGAATAACCCGACATGTAAGTTGCGCAACATACAACCAATCTCGTGTCGGGGCGGTGGGATTCGAACCCACGACCCCTTGGTCCCAAACCAAGTGCTCTAACCGGACTGAGCCACGCCCCGAAATTCCGTTAAAATATAAGACACGAAACACCTCAACATCAAGTTGAATAGTTAAATAACGCCAGATTGCAATTTAAGCACAGGAGTTATAGCTTTTCTGAAAACTTCGTCCCGATTTGCGGGACGTTTTTTCCAAATGAACCATGCTGCGCGACTTTTTTAATAAATTCGAAAATTTCATCCGTAAGCACCAACTCGTTTCCGAAAACGATAGAATAATCGTGGGCGTATCCGGAGGAGTGGATTCCACTGTCCTGCTCGACCTGTTGATGGAGTTAAAGGATCGCCGCAATCTCGAAATCGCAATTGCCCACATCAATCACAGACTTCGCGGCAAAGAATCAGACGGAGACGAAGAGTTTGTCAAGAAATTAGCCGCGACCTACGGAATAGAATGTTTCGTCCATTCCGTCGACACGAAAGCTTACATGGTGGAACACAAAGCCTCTCTTCAGGCAGGCGCGAGAGAAATACGATACAAGTATTTTGAGACCGTGAAGATTCTGAAAAACTTTGGCAAGATCGCAACTGCACACAATGCAAACGATAATGCGGAGACTGTCCTTTTTAATTTGCTTCGCGGTTCTGGAGCAAACGGGCTCGGCGGAATTCCCGTGAAGCGCGGTGACATCATAAGACCACTTTTATTCGCCGAGCGGAAAGAAATCGAACACTACGCAAGGCTGAAAAGTCTGCAGATCCGGGAAGACTCATCGAATACGAAAGACTATTACACCCGCAACTTCATTCGCCACACGATGCTTCCACAGATTCAGGAACGAATAAACCCCGGTGCAGTCAACACATTGAACCGGGCAGCGGAAATTTTCCAGGAGCTGAGTTCATTCATTAACAACGAAGTGAAAATCCTTTACTCAAACGTCGCCAAGAATTTTGACGGCGAAAAGCTCGTGCTCGACATTTTCAAATTGAGAAATTCCCTTCTCTTCATCCAAGAAAATATCGTCATTACCGCACTAAAAGATTTTGTCCACGGCGAAGTAGACTACGCAAAAGTTCATGCGATTATGGATTTGCTCAACTCTGAAACCGGAAGCTCAATAGAAATCGGCAACGAAGTAGTCGTGTACAGGGACAGGCACAATCTCGTTTTTATCAGACATCCGAAAGAACCGACTGAGTTCATCGCCGAGATCATTCCCGGAAAAAAGTACGAGTTCGAGGAATTTTATTTCAGCAGCGAATACGTCGAGCGTTCCGATGTGCACTTTTCGCTCTCGCCCGTTGTTGAATTTGTTGACGCTGAAATTGCAGGCGAAGCCCTCACCCTCCGCAGTTGGCACCCGGGAGATTGGTTTACGCCGCTTGGGATGGAAGGGCGCAAAAAGATCAGCGACTTTCTAGTGGACTCGAAGATACCCGTTTACCAGAAGAATGATGTTTTTGTTCTGTCGAATAAAGATGGCATAATCTGGGTCTGCGGCCTTAGGGTTGACGACCGTTTTAAAATAACCGACAACACGAGGAGAATACTGAAACTTGAATTCGGCTATAAATGAACCAGCGCAATTTGTAACTGTAAATAACGAACGATTCCGAGTTTTCATTACGGAAGAGAAAATCAAAACGCGCGTCAAAGAGCTTGCTGAAGAGATCAACCGAAATTACGCCGGCAAGACTCCAATACTCATCGGTGTCCTGAATGGATCTTTCATCTTCTTTTCCGATTTGGTCCGTGAGATAACGGTTGATTGCGAAATTGATTTCTTCAAGCTATCGAGCTACGGCGATGCGAAAATTTCGTCGGGAAACGTGAAACTTTTAAAGGACTTAAATTGTCAAGTTACTGAGAGGGACATAATAATCGTGGAAGACATAATAGATTCGGGTTTGTCGATAGACTTCATAAAGAATCTTATATCCAAACAGAATCCGCGTTCTTTCTCGGTTGTAACCCTGCTTTACAAGAGAGATTGCGTTAAAATCGATTTTAAGGTAGATTATATAGGTTTCCAAATTCCCAATCATTTCGTTATTGGCTATGGATTGGATTACACACAGAAGGCAAGGAACCTGAGATCGATTTATATCTTAGATAAATAGTGCATAGGAGTTTTTGATGCCTAGATCACCTAATGAAAGAAATAAAAACGGTTCACCCAAGAGAAAGGCTACGCCGCCAAATCTGAAGAGAAAGCCGAACCAGCCGCCGGAAGAGGATTTCAACTGGCGGACAGGAAGAATAATAATCGGATGGGCAGCGATAATACTCGCTGTCTTCTTGGTGATGACTCTTTTCCGCGGCAATAACAATCAGGAAACGGAAATCACTTACACGCAGTATCAGTCGCTCCTAGATTCAGGCATGATAAAGGAAGCGGTGATAAAGAAATCCGGCATTAATGACTACGACTTCCACGGCGTGTTGAAAGAGCCGCAAGAGATCACTACAAGTACAGGAAAAAGAGTTAAGATTGATAAGTTTGTCGTATTCTTGCCGCAAGCTTCAGATCCAAGTGTGATTGCACAATGGCAAAAGGAAGGATTGAAATTCAATTTTGTAAAAGAAAGCGATCAATGGATAAATGGCCTAATCGGTTACTTGCCATTTGTTTTGCTAATCGGATTGTGGATTGTCTTTATGCGCCGAATGCAGGGCAATAATACAAAAGGCATATTCAGCTTCGGAAAAAGCCGCGCAAAACTGATGACAGAGAGTCAGATTAAAGTCACGTTCCACGATGTTGCGGGCGCCGACGAGGCGAAGGCAGAGCTTAGTGAAATTATTGATTTTCTGAAAGAACCCGCAAAATTCCAGAGACTCGGCGGAAAGATTCCGAGAGGTGTTTTGCTGCTTGGTCCTCCGGGAACGGGCAAGACCTTACTTGCACGAGCAGTTGCCGGAGAAGCGAGCGTGCCCTTCTTCTCAATCAGCGGCGCAGACTTTGTCGAAATGTTTGTCGGCGTTGGAGCGAGCCGCGTTCGAGACCTGTTCGACACCGCGAAGAAAAATGCGCCTTGCATAGTTTTCATAGATGAGATCGATGCTGTCGGAAGACATCGCGGCGCCGGAATCGGCGGCGGACATGATGAACGCGAACAGACATTGAATCAACTGCTCGTAGAGATGGACGGCTTCGAGCAGAACAGCGGAGTCATAATAATCGCGGCCACAAACCGGCCGGATGTTCTTGACCCCGCCCTTCTGCGTCCGGGAAGATTTGATAGACAAGTCGTCGTCGACAGACCCGATGTAAAAGGAAGGGAAGGAATTCTCAAAGTTCACACGCGGAATATTCCTTTGGCCCCAGAAGTTGATTTGAGCATCATCGCAAAAGAGACGCCCGGATTTGCAGGCGCTGAACTTGCTAACCTTGTCAATGAAGCGGCTCTGCTCGCAGCCAGAAAAAACAGCGCTTCGGTGAGCATGCCGGATATGGAAGAAGCTAAAGACAAAGTCATGATGGGCCCGGAGCGGAAGAGCACAATCATTTCCGACGAAGAAAAGAAAGTAACCGCATATCACGAATCCGGACACGTGCTCGTGGCAAGGAGGGTTCCCGAAGCCGATCCGGTGCATAAAGTGACGATAATTCCGCGCGGAAGAGCTCTTGGCGTTACAACTTATCTTCCAATAGATGAAAAGCATACTTACTCGCGCGAGTATTTGCTCGCAATGATCACGTATGCACTTGGCGGCCGTGCAGCCGAGAAGATAATTTTTGGACAATACACGACCGGCGCAGGAAATGATATTGAAAAGGCGACAAACATCGCGCGCAAGATGGTGTGCGAATGGGGAATGAGCGACAAACTCGGGCCTCTCACATGGGGAGAAAACGAGCAAGAGATCTTCCTCGGTCGAGAGATAACGAAACACCGGAATTACAGCGAAAAGACAGCGATCGAAATAGATGAAGAAATCAGATCGATCGTTCTGAAATGCATGACTCGCGCCGAAGATATAATTAACAACCATAAAGATGCGTTGGACAGGTTAGCGACTGCGCTGCTCGAACGTGAAATTCTCGACGCGGACGAAATTGAAAAATCTATAAAAGGTGAAGAGTTACGGCCCATGGTTAAACCCAACGGCGAAGGAAAGAACGAGCAGGTTGCGACAACTGAAAACAAGAATTAGAATCAATCCAGCCTTTCAACTTAAAGTCACGGGTTGGCCAGGTTCAACTCGTGACTTTCTTCTGCCGCCGCAAACTTGATGGAACAATCTGCCGTCCGGGACACAGTAGATTTCAAAGCCGAATTAGTAAGAAAAGGAATTCATTTCTTTTCTCTGGCAATTCCGGTAGTATATTCTTTCATTTCCAAAAAGCTCGCTCTTGAGATCCTAATTCCCCTCACAGTCATTTTCATTATACTTGATCTGGCTCGTTATGAGATTCCGCAGTTCTCAGGCCTCTTCTACAAGTTTGTCGGGTTCCTTCTTCGCAAACATGAAGTCGACGAGAAGAAGCACGCGCTCAACGGTGCAACATTCATGCTAATCTCCGCCGTTATCTGCATCGTGATTTTTCCGAAGTACATAATGGTAAGCAGCTTCGTAGTTTTAATTTTGGCGGATTCTGCATCGGCAGTGTTTGGAAAAAGGTTCGGGAAACACAAGATTTTTCCGAGTCGCGGCATGCCGAAAAGTTACGAAGGAAGTTTAGCTTTCATAATTGCCGGCGCCGCCGCGGTGGCATTGACACCAAAGGTGGACTATCTGTTCGCGGAGTATTTAGTGGGAATCGCCGCGACTGTTGTCGCGTCTGCCGCAGAGGTGCTTTCCTACGATATTGTCGATGATAACATAGCTATTCCAATTTCATTCGGTCTAACGATGTGGGCTTTGTACATAATTTTTCTTCCGCGGCTCAATGTGTTCTTCATGGGCTAACGTTTACTTACAAACTCGTTCCCCTTTAGAAAGAATCTCCACTCCAACTCCGTCCCGACTCTTATCCCAATCCTTGTGGAACTTTCAATCTCCTCCTTGGGCACCGTAAAACCATCATCTGCGATAAATAACCTGTCGCCGTTTAGTCTCACCCCATTCAATTTCCGGTCAATGTCCATTGCCTGACAAAGTTTCGCCGGGCCATTGGTCAAATTGCGAATTACATCGGTACCTCTCCCTTTTTTCATCTCTTCAATTCCGCAAACTGGTTCCAACGCACGGACGAGAAAAGCCTCAGGGAACCCTCTCTTGCCCGTGACAATGTTGAAACAGAAATGCATACCGTATGTAAAGTAGACATAGGCAACGCCGCCGTCTTCGTACATCACTTTATTTCTTTCAGTCATACCACGCGCAGCATGACTCGCAGGATCACTTCCTACGTAAGCTTCTATCTCCACAATCCTCCCGGCAAGCACCTGTCCCCGAATTTTCCTTACGAGGATCTTCCCAAGAATCTTCGGCACAAGCTCCAGTGTGTCTCTTTGATAAAACTCAAGTGGAAGTGGACTATAACCCGGCTTTACCATTCGTTCTGATATTTAATTTTTCAGACCAGTGTTTTCATAAGGAAGTTAAAATCGGAGTGAAAGTTAGTTTTCTTGACGTGACTTCAGGCGTCAGGTTTTCTGTTCGATTCGTCGATTGGCATCTGAAGTTGTCTCGATGATATTTTCTTCTTATCAAGAAGCTCGTAAGCCTTATCGGTGGCTTCTCTGCCCCTTAGCGTTCTTCTAAGGTAGCCTTTCTGTAAAAGAAAAGGTTCATAGACTTCTTCAATCGTTCCGGAATCCTCGCTGACAACGGCGGCAATGGCGCTGACACCGACCGGTCCGCCCTTATAAAAGTCAATTATGGTCGAGAGGATTTTCTTATCCATTTCGTCAAGCCCCGTTTTATCAACCTCGAGCTTGTCCAGCGCGTGCTTTGCTATTTCCAATGTGATTTTGTTTTCACCCTTAACCTCGGCAAAATCGCGGGTACGCCTCAAGAGGCGATTTGCTATTCGTGGCGTTCCACGACTTCGTCGGGCAATTTCAGCCGCCGCTTCTCTTTCAATCTCCACCTTCAAAATATCTGCCGAGCGTGTAACGATCCTGTGCAGTTCGTTGTCTTCGTAGTATTCAAGGCGTTCGATGATTCCAAATCGAGACCTGAAGGGATTGCTGAGGAGTCCGGCGCGAGTTGTTGCGGCAACAAGTGTAAATGGCTTCACGTTAAGCTGAACATTGCGCGCGCCGGGTCCGCGATCGACAACAATCGAAAGTTTATAGTCCTCCATCGCACCGTACAAAATTTCTTCGACCGCCGCCGGCATCCTGTGAACTTCGTCAATAAAAACAACAACTTTACTTTCGATCGAAGTCAAAATTCCCGCAAGATCGCCTGGTCTCTCAAGCGATGGACCGGTTGTAGAGGTTATGTCAGAGCCAAGCTCATTTGCAATGATGTTTGCCAGAGTTGTTTTCCCGAGTCCGGGCGGACCCATCAGCAGAACGTGATCCAAGGCTTCTTTGCGTTTCTTCGCCGCTTCGATAAAAACCCTCAGCTTTTCAACAATCTTTTTCTGTCCGACAAAATCGTCAAGCAGTTTCGGACGAAGCGCTCTGTCGAATCGGGCATCGTCATCAACCTGCTCCGGCGCTACTCCACGGTGTTTATTTGTCTCTTCCTGAACTTTGTTCTTCTCTTTCTTCACTGCGTCAATTTAAACCTGTAAATTGTGAAACGCAATTGCGGTAGTTAGTGCCACATTTTCACTCGTATCTTAAGGCGTCCACCGGAGACATTCTTCCCGCTTTCCAGGCAGGATAGACTCCGAAGACCATCCCGGTCGCAATTGAGAAAGAGAAACCTGCAAGGATCGCATCGACGGAAAGCACCGCAGGTACACCTATCATCGCTCCCAGAGGCTTTCCAAAAAAAACACCTATCAACACTCCTAACACACCTCCAGTCAAACTGAGGACAATTGACTCGAACAGGAACTGCAGCAATATGTCCCTCTTTCTCGCCCCAACGGTTTTCCTCACTCCGATTTCTCTTGTCCTCTCAGTTACGGATGCAAGAAGGATGTTCATGATCCCGATCCCGCCAACAAACAAAGAGAGCATCCCGATGCCAGCGGTTACCATCGTTGCTGTTTTGACCATCGACTCCGCCCGCTCGAAAACGTCCCGTGAAGAAAGGACTTGAAACGGGAGATTCTCATTTGTAACGCCGGCATTAGTTATCCTTAGACTCGTCGTAAGAACCTCCTCCACCTGGCGTTTGGCTTGTTCGACGCCTGAACTGCCGGCTGTCTTATCTGCAAGGCAATAGATGCGCTGAATTGAATTACCGGCGTAGGAATCATTTTGAGCAACTGTCAAGGGAACATGCACTACGGCAGAAGTAAATGTGGGCAAGAAAGCGCTTTCCTTTTTGATTACGCCTACAACTCGAAATGGGGTGCCGTTAATGGTTAGATGATGGCCGTCTTTGGAAACCAGGTCCAATCCAGGATTCTCCTCAACAACGCAAATGTTATTCAATTCCTTCATGTCCATGTCGCATATATATCTCCCCTCCACAAGCTGGAGTGACTTCACTCTTTGATATTCTGGTGTGGTTGCAACCACATTGAGCTGAACCGTCTTTCCATCAAGTGTTCCCTGAACGAAGAAAGAAGATGCAGGCGCGACATACTTTACGAGGGTACATCTTTTTTTTATGAGTGCTGCATCCCTGATCGTGAGATTATGCGCAGTCCTTGAAACGGAGAGCATCATCGATGTGCCGACCTGACTCATGGAGAAGCTGGATTGAGGCTCGACCCAGAACAAGGATGGCCCCATCTTCTCCACCTCCACTTCTATCTTAGCCTGATTCCCTTTCCCTATTGAGAGCACCGCGACAACGGCAGCGATTCCGACTACAATCCCGGTTATGGTAAGCGTAGAACGCAGCGGGTTATTGCGGAACGAAAATAGGCCCGCTTCGAGATTTTGACGGATAAATACTCTTCCCATTCTCCTTGTTCTCTATCTTATTTCCATCTGCCAGATCAATATTGCCCGTAGTCACAACAGTGTCCGTTTTACCAAGGCCGCTCAGGATTTCTACGAAATGATCATTAGTAAGTCCCAGCTTCACTTGCTTCTGAACAGCGCGCCCTGATGACAAGACAAAGACAACCGGATGCCCTTCCCTGAAGAGCACGGCATCTTCAGGAACAAACAGCGCCTCCTGATCTACTGCGAGTATGAAGTTTGCCGTGACCCTCGAACCAATCAGGAATTTATCAGATTTAGCATCTATCATGGCGATGACGGAAAACTCCGGCTCTGTGCCAGGCATCCCATTCTGTTGATTTGTCTTATCGTTCGCAATGACCGGGAGCTCGATGACCTTGCCTTCGAGTCTCCTCTGAAATGTATCTGAGCTGTATTCCACAGGCCGTCCAAGTTTTATGTCTGCCATCAGGTGCTGAGGGACGCTTATCTGTACGACGAGGGAGCGGGGATCAATTAAAGTGCATAAAGAAGCTCCTGTAGAGACGTGATCGCCATCGTTGAATTGTTTCTCGACTAAGATGCCGTCGAAACTTACTCTTGCCGGTTTACTCATAAGGTCATCGTGAAGATTATGCACCGTCATTTCCTGCTTGAGCTTCCTGATCTCCAGCGCCTTGAAGTCCTGCTCTGAAATTGCTTTCGCCTTCAAAAGCTGCTTGGATCCTGCGAGCTGTTCCACCAAGACGTCCAGATCCATCCTGGCAAATTCATAATCCTGCTTCTTCTTCACAGCATCTTCCTGAGAGAGACTAACATAAGCTATGATTGCGCCTTTCCTGACATGCTCACCGACCTTGATCCCTTTGTCATGCACGGTTCCTGCAATCGGTGAGACCAACGTCTCTTTCCTACGTGCAACAATCGTCCCCTCTGCGGAAACGCTGGCAACAAATGTACCACATCGCACGGGCTCCAATTTGACGGGAATTGACTTTGCGTCTTTTCTACCAACAGACAAGTAAAAGTAGGCAGCACTCCCCAATGCAATCACGACGATTCCTATCAGGACAGTTCGAATCATTTTCCTCTCTTTAATGTTTCAATCCATTGAGAGAGTTCACCCATCGCCTCAGCCAAGCCCGCTCGTTCTAAGACGCAAGAAATCTTTGCCTGGTTGAGCGTGTTCTCAGCTGTGTTATAACGGTTTCTTATATCTTCTATTTCGGTGGACGAGATCTGGCCGGACTGAAATCTAAGCTCTGCTATTTCCAATGCCTCCTTTGCTGCTTCAAGATTTAGACCCAGCGAATTTAAACGGCCAAGGTCAAGCTCTAATGTCCTGTAACGGTTCTCGATATCAATGACGACGCTTTCCTTAAGAAGAGAAAGATTCTTTTTCTGGATCGAAAGATTTCTGTCCGCTGCCTCGATATTTGCCGAAGTCCTGCCGCCATCCCAAAGGGGTATTGAAATTGACGCCTGCAGACCCCAGCCATAATTCGGAAGGAGTGTGAGGGAGTTTATGAATGTCGGCTCATATTGAGAGCTGAAGTTGTAATTTGCTTGAAGCTGCAGCGTCGGCGACAGAGTACTGGCGGTCTGCTCGCGAGTCAGTCGGGACTGCTCTATCGCTATCTCTCCCTGTTTCAGCTCGATTCTGCGATTGAGTGCGATCGAGACAGCAGAATCCAGACTAATGGTCATACTATCCAGTGGAATGTACGAGTCGAGTTGGACAACTATGCCGGGGTGCCACATATCAGCCGTGTCTCCGATTAATCTGTAGAAAGAAATGCCCTGAGTCTCCAGATTATTCCGTGCCTGCAGCAAGTTGTCCTCAGAGAATCTGTTTTGAACACGCAGGTTGATCACTTCAAACTCAGAAATGCTGCCGGACTTCAGTTTCAATTCGGCAATTTCCAACACTCTTTTTGTCGATTCAAAATCCCGCTCGGACTGGTCGACACTTCTCACAGATTGCCACAATTGAAAATACGACTGTACCACCAACAGGATGAACTGTTCTTTTTGAAGTTGGTACCCCATTTGCGAATTCAAATATGATCGTTTTGCTGAGACAATATCCGCGTGCCCCGACTCGATGCCCGACGCCGATAGCGGTTGCTGATAAGAAAGAGTGAGTTGAGGAGTAGTCTGGTAGCTGAATGAAGACAGACCTGAAATGCCAGTTTGCATCCCTGCACCGAGTGTCACCTTGCTCCCGAACGGTGTCAGGAAAGTTTGCTGCAGATTGAGGCTGGGCCATATTTGCTGTGAATATGACGTGAAGTATGAAGTGCCTACTGCACCGGGGGCGGACAACTCCGCTTTGTTGAAGTTTCTATATAGATTTGCGGAGGCATTTAGCGTTGGGTTATAAGCGGCTTCCGACGATTTGAGCTCAGCACGCGCAGAAAGGAAATTCTGATCGATGGGATACAAGAGAGTCTCGTTGTGACTCAATGCGTATTGAATCGTACTATAAAGAGAAAGTGTGTCGTTTTGCAATGTACCATGATAAGATAATTGAGAACATACACACGAGTCGAATGATGAAATAATATTAACCGCGAGGATCACCGAGATTTTCACAAAGAGCGCAATGAGAGGCGTATTTCTCCCACTGCGTCTTTGTGACCTTTGAGGCTCTTCTTTGTGCCCTCTGTCGTATGGAATTTCCTGATCACTTTCCGCATGCTCTGCAAGAGGCATCGCTTTATTCGCCGCTTAAGTGTTTTGGAGTTAGTCGAAGTTCTTTCTGAAATATCCAATATTCTAACTCATAAATTCTTCGCATGTTTGCATCAGGGATCGCCGAGCTGAATCCCATATACCGGTCGGAGAAGAGGAACGACGTTGCCATCGTGACAAGCACACCCTTTCCCACGGTCAAGACGACCGCTGCCGGGGTTGCGACGCCGGAAGGCTTCAACAAACTTCTGCGGGAGAGAGCAGGATTCGGAGGAATCGCGGGCTTGAATCTCAAGCCGAATGCGGGTCGCCGAATTCTCGGTGCATCCTTCTCCAGACCGGGTCTACCTGGCATCCGAATGGAATTCTCCATGCGGGCATACAAAATTGGCGTCCCTCCAATTACCTGACCGGCGGCCACAGAAGAGACCGGGTAAGCATTCGCGGTGTCTTTCGAGAAAAGCACCGGCAGTCCAATCGTGTCGGTGGAAACTAGTTGTTCATGGAACGCAGGCAATAGTTGGTTGCTGACAGCAAAGTGCGCGTACCGCGAATCGTCCATTATCAGCAGCTTCCCGCCTCTCGACAAAAATTGTTTCGTTGCACTGATCTCATCTTGCCGAAAAGGCTTATCCGGATTGATTATTACCACAGCATTGCCATCCTGCAAAGCATCCATGTAAGACGACTTCACGGAGGGGACGTAGTTAAGACGCTGGAGCCATATATAGAAAGTGTCGTAAGCTCTCTCTGCATTCATTGCAAGGTGCAGGACTGGCAGCTCAATATCGGAGTGCTCCGTTTCGAAGTCGACTTTCAGGAAGTGAGAATGTGGTTTCGCGGCAGGATAGGTCGACAAGTTAAAGCTCTCCAAGCTCAGCGTTGATAGCGGTACGAGGAGGAAGCTGACTGAAAGCGCAACAAAGATGATCGTGTGACGATCAACCCTCCGAGCCAAAACGATCAGGGCAATCATTGAAAGGAGAGCGCTCAGCGCTGAGATGGGATGGATGAGGCCGAGAATGCTGTTTTCCCTGTTCAGCCATTCCATGATACCAAGGAGCAGCTCCGGTTTACCGGGCATGAACATGGAAAAGTTGGACCATGGCGTGCTGTCGCTGAGAAGAAATATCCGTCCTTTTCCATAGGGCACTCCGGCTGCCTGGACAAAAAGACCGAACTCGGTGTTCGTGGCATCTCCTGCGTCTGCCGGAAAGAAATTTGCCTGGGAGTAATCTGCACCAACCGACTTTATGCCGTACCCTATTATTGAATTCTCAGCCATAAGCGGAACATCCAGCATGCAGCTTGTCTCGAACATGAAAGGGGGCATGTGCTGAACAACAGGATCGGGTAAAATCTTTGGTTTGGAGTAGTCAGAGAGATCGCCGTTTAAATCGTACTGTGCATCATACCTGAATCTCATTCCGAACCGTTCTGCTATGGGATTAAGGTTCGTTGTAATCCCAAAAACATTGGTATGATCTCCGACCAGTAAAAGCCCCCCGCCGCGTCTGACAAACTCTTTAATTGCGGCAAGCTCGTTCGGGGAAAAAGGCTTTGTTGGTGTCTTGATGAAGAGGATGTCGTAGTTCCTGAGAAGGTTTTTTGTTATCGGCTCGGACTTCTGGTCGACGTGGTAGAAGTACTTGAGGTACTGTGCCATGGAATAATAATTGTATGTGGACCTCTGGTCGTACCATATCGTGTCAAAGCGCTGGGTTGTCCACTCCCAATTGCTGTTGCCTTCATCTAATAAGATTTTTCCTCCCTTGTTCGTTCCAGGATCGGTAAAGCCAAAAAATGTGACAAAGGAGATGCCAAGTGTGGCCATGGATATCGCAAACCAAACAAGAGATCTCTGCCCTCTTGGTTTGAACTCACCCCCTTTGTTCTCCTCTCTAAAATTTAGAGAGGGGGAAACCGCCGAAGGCGGAGGGGGTGAGTTATAAAGCGTAAGGAGAGATACCTCTGGAAACAGCCAAGCCAGGATAAACGGCAGTGGCAGCAAACTCACCGTGAGCACATCTAAACGCCAGAGCATATTTACCTGCTCAAGCTCCAGGAATATTAAGATTACGCCGACATATCGGGCAATCATAAAGAGCAGCAACAAAACAGGGAGGATCAGATAATACTTACGCGGCGATTTAAATAGAAAAAAGAAAGCGAAAGCGCCAGCGAGGATATTCAATGATACGTACAGACCCAGCCCATCGAATGATACGATGAATGGATAGATCTTATCGGCAATTTGAACATTCAGGTGCCCGTCTGAGAAAGACGCAGGCGCTCCGAAGATGTTCAAAAGAGAAGTCATAACGGGTGCCAGGAAATCCGCATGATGGAAACGCGATGCAAAGAGAAAGAAGAACGGCAGGATAGCAGTCTGGACCGCGAGGATTACCCCGCATACGAAGAAGGAATCTGAGATCCGAGTCAAAACCGTGGTGGAGCGTTTTCCGAGTACACTCTGGTCGGGAAAGGCAAAGAGAGTAGAGGCAAGAAGCAAGAGGCCAGAAATGTTATAAGGAAACGGGATCAACAAAGAAAAGACAAGCGATGAGATAGAAAGGACAGTCAGCCTCCAGGGTACAGGGGCAATAATTTGCAACAGGGAATAATGCAATAGAGGAATGTTGGAATCGTTCTTGTCTCGCGTTCGTTTTACCATCAAGAGCAGAATGAGCACAGACGAGACCGCCAGCGCGGCAGCTGAGAACCACAGCGGTGCATGGTAATTGATATCGGCAGGCTCGTAAATTCCTGTCAGTGGATACCAACCTAAGGAAAGAAGCAAAACAACAAACCAAAGTCCTATCATGTTATTCTCCTTCTTGAACTAATGAAGATTCAATACTGTTACAGGTCCATGGTTGTAAATTGCAGCCAGATTTCAGATCATGTTTGTCTCATCAATCACCAATCCGGGTCGGCGATTCCTTGGATCACTAGTTTTTGTCCGTTGCCGTCGGAGTTCATCACGTAAAGGTCAAACCCATCCGGGTATACTGAATTCGGCCGCCATTTTGTAAAAAATATTCTTGAGCCATCTTTTGACCATGTTGCTTTCCCTGGTGTTTGCAACGTCGTTATCGGCGTGGAAATTCCACTCCGAGAGTTAACCAAGAGTATCTGAGCATTTTGAATTGTCTGTCCCGTGTCGTTACTGGTCGCTATTAGAATAGCATTCCCAGATGGATCCCAGCCGCCCCAAATGCCCATGTTTGTTCCAGAATATGACCCCCCTTTCAGCTCGAGCGGCTGTGTTATGGTTGAGTCACCAACTCGTATTAGATATAAATCTTTAGAATTCTGAGATGACGGATTTTCAGGGGTTGCGTTGTAGGCAAGCCAATTGCTGTTGGGAGACCAAAAGTAGCTCCCGGAATGCGTTGTGACCTCCAGCATTTTTGAGTTTGAAAGATTGTACACGGCGAAGCCCGCCGGACCAAAAGGATGGATGCGTAAGAAAGCGATAAGTCCGCCATCAAAAGACCATTTCGGCCTGATGTTGTAGCAATTATCGTCAGTGATCTTTCGTTCCCGTGTGCCATCGGCTTTCACGATGTAGATGTTATTGGCATTGTTCGTGCCATCTCTTGGAGAGCTGTAAGCAATCGTTTGGCCGTCAGGTGACCAGTTTAGGCCCACACTAAACAACTGTCCGGGTAATGATACCACTGCTATAGTTCGCAGGTTCTTCCCGTCAACCCCTACGACACAAAGCATTGTCCCAATATCCGTAAATGATTTGGTTGCATAAAAAGCTATCAATCTTCTGTCAGGAGACAGTTTGGGACAAATTACTGAATTGGTAACAATGAAGGAGGTAGTATCAATAACGGGAGCGAGCTGGAGGCTGTCTTCATCCCTCATAATATAGAGATGGCCGTCTCTTGACAGAACAATATCGGAAGCAGGAAGCACAGATACTGGGCCAACTGGTGAGCCATTATGGCATGAAACCAATACAATCGCAGAAATAAATTGAAAAGTTACTGCCAACAGAATGGAGATGTTCTTCATTTGATTTCTCCGAAATTATCATCGGGGAACTGCAGGTGCAGTTCCCCGGTTGGATTAACGGTTCAGTTAGGAGCTACGTTAATGTAAAAGTCAGTGCGATTAGAAAGCTGAAGAGCGTGCGAGGAGCTGCTTCCACCGACTCCCCACAAATCATAAGGGTCTCCAACGGGTTCGCACCAACCGCCACCATCAACGTAATAGCTTCCGCCGCTCAATGTTGTCCGAGTGTCGGTCCCGTTATAGTAGCTGTTCGCATAATTAATACCCCATCCACCGCGTCTCTGATTGTCACTATAATCAGCATACACCGAGATTGATCGAGGTTCTATGCCATAGTAATATCCAAGCCCATTATACCCCCAATCACTTCCCGCGTAACCATAATAGTACCAGTATGCGTAACCATAGAATTGATAATTTTGGCACGCTCCCGGATAGCAGGTGTTAGAGCATGTGCTTGCGCAAGTGGCTTGATTGCAAGTGTTTGCACATGTGGACGCACACGTGTTGGTACATGTGTAAGCACACGTGTATCCACCCTGCGCCGTGGGGGTACAGGTGTACTGCTGTGTATACGGCACCGCCGGACACACATTCGAACTGGTTGGCAACCCTGCGGCTGCCACCTGGTTGGATCCCGCGCTTTCTTCAACCTTGCCGTCCATCTGCGCAATTGACTGCTGAAGGCTCTGCTGGTACAGCGGCGACGCCTTCACCTCACCGTTCGGCCTCGCAAAGCTTGTGCTTGCAAGTACGAGCATGAAACCGATAGCAAAAGTACAACTGATGATTTTCTTCATCATTGTTTTTCTCCATTTCTTAGCTCGTGGATTATAGCAAGCAAGGTCTCACCGTTACTGTTCACAGAGCAACACCCAGCCAAACATCGAGAGCATTGTTGCGTATCCTGACATTGTCGTTGTTGTATGAATCGAAGAAATCGACGTTGTACCGCAACTCGGCCAGCAGAGTGACGGGTAGCAGCGAACCTGTTTGTAAGCCGACTCCCATACTCCAACCCAGCATCGTGTTCCTGAAATTACTGTACAGAGGGTACATGTTCGGCTGAATCTCGACGTCGTTGTGGCCTGCAATAAAGTCAACTCTAGGTCCCGCAATAAGGTAGGGGCTAAGCGGGCCATTCAGAATTGTAATCTTGGCTAGTATAGGAAGAGAAAGATAGTCAAGGCGCCCGTTCGTTGACGCTTTAGCAATTGGCCCGGAATCTCCTCGTACGAAATACTCCAGCTTAGTGCCGCGCTGATCGTACTCGATTTGGGATATAACTGAGAAGAATGGAAAGTTCAACCATTCAGCGAACGCAGCGACATTGAACCCGGGCTGCGGTGACACTCTACTGCTAGTCCACCATCCCAATGCATCAAATGGATAACTTATATTTTGGGAAGCGGACGTGAACGCTACCTTAAGACCATAACTCTTAATGAGCTGAGCACGGCAGATGCCAGTAAGCGAGAATAGAACCGCTATCGTTGGAACAATAAGTTCTCTCATGACCATATCCTCCGTTCTTAAAGGGGGTTAAGTTATTTGATTTCGTACATCAATCCTAAAGAAGCTCCATAAACGCCTGCTATCAGCTGGTTATTTTCTGAAAGACTGCAGCCCAAGAAAGTCAGGCTTAACTCGCCTCCAAGATACATTGAGACACGTTGAGTGAGCCGATAAGGAAAATCAAAGTCGAGGTACACTGAAGGTCTCAGAAAATACTCCATGCGACTACTCTCTCCTTCGAGAGAAACATTCTCGTTCGGATAATCAATAACAAACGGGTTCTGGTAAGCGTATGTCACTCGCCGGGTGGTTATCATATCGCCCGAAACTCCTCCGCCTATTCGCAACCAGTCGAAAACGGAATACTTCACACCGATCCTAACCGCAAAGTTCCGCCAAATGTAAGGAGTTATGGCAGTGTACAGCGTTCCCCTATGTTCAAGACTCGCCCAGACTCCATTGGTTACGTTCTGGAAATACTCGGCCCCGAAAGTCAGATGCACTCTCGCGGAGACCACCCTTTCTAAATAAGCACCATAAAACGCATGAGTTCCAATGTGAAAGTTGCCTGAAGCTGTTGCGTATCCGATCTCAAAACCGATTGAGTATTGTGGAGACTCCTGCTGAGCAATGACTTTCTCACCGAGGGAGAAGCAAAGCACAAGAAAGCAAATTCGCATGAAGAAATTGTGCGTTCTCATATTCTCTTCACCAGTCCGGTTCTAATACGTGAAAACCTTCGGTGCCGAAAATCTCTCTGAGATTGGTTCCATCCCTATTGATTACCCAGATCGCAAGGGGTAACGTGTCTCCATCTCTCTTCAGGAACATTATCCTTTCTCCGTCGCGTGACCAGCATGGTTCCTGGCATTCCCACGCATCGCAAAGCTTTACTACGCCGTACCCGTCAAGATTTGCGCGGTAAAGTTTCCCGTTGTATCCCAGATGATCATTGCCGATGAACACCATTTCATCTCTCGTAGGAGACGCGCGAGGTTGGCTTGGTGCCAGGTACTCGAGGTTACTCACCTGGAAAAACCTGCCAGAATTCAGATAGAGAATTCCTATGGAAGAGCTTACATATGGACTGTCTAACTGTGAGTATCCTATCAGGAGAGAGGAATCGCCGCGCATCCAATCAACGTAAGCAAAACCCATAAGGCTCCAGCGCGGAATTAAGCTAGTGTCCGCCACCCGACGAAGGTTTCCGCCTGAGCTATCGATAAGGTAGCACCCCATCGCGCCCTTGAACACTGCAATGATTGCCAGTCTCCTACCATTATGAGACCATCGAGGGCTTGTGAGATAATCGAATGCCTGTCCAAGCATGCGCGCATTCTCTCCATCGTATCTCATAACCCACAGCATACTTCCACCCAACGTGTAAGCAATCTCTCGCTTTTCGGGGGACCATACGGGCCAATCCGCCAACCCATATCCTTGAACAAGATTTGAATTGATGTAGTCCGTTGTTACAAACATTTGCTGCCTCTGGAGCATCATGTTCTTGTAAGAGATGTAAACGACACTGGAATCACTTGGAGGTTGCACGCTGACTTGTTCAGTGTCTAAAGGCTCGACGCTGGTCTTGCACGAGGAGATAATCGCTATTGCAAAGACAAGCAGTCGGTTTATGAACGAGGGCGTAGCTCGAATTCTCACTTCAAGCTCACTTCCACGACGGCGCGGCAATCCACACTCCAGAGTAGGGCATGACAACATGCTTGTTTGTTCCATCCCTGTTCATGACCCAGAAACTGGCTTCACTTGAGCTGGCGACAGTCGCGCTATCCTGGTAATCATAGATGATTTCGTTGCCGTCGGGTGACCAATCAACATAATTATTGTATGACCCAACTAACTCCGTGATCCCTGACCCGTCAGCATTCATTCTGAACACTCTCAAATTGTAACCTAAGAAAACAAGTTCATCTCTGGTGGGTGACCACTGGAAATCCTCCCCGTTCAATGAGTCGATCTGCGGAAAAAATGTCATGTCATGCGTTTTCAGGTCGAGAATCCCGAAGGAAAATACATTGGACTGATCGATCCGGTGGAAATACATTCCTAGTTTAGATGCGTCACGGGACCAGGTTGGTCTTCCAAAGTAGGCGAAAATACTCGGCTTGAATTCCGCGCTGTCGGTAAGAACTGTCCAATTGCTTCCGTCAGGATTCACCATGCAGACATCGAAGCGAGACAAAGATCCACCTGAATATCGGTCCTCACACATGAACGCTATATGTTTTCCATCAGGCGAGAGAGAGGGCGCTTCACAGTGCAATCCATGGGGTGTGATCGCGACCTGATCCGCTCCATTCCACCTCATCTTCCAAATCCTGACTTCTGGAGAACCCTCATAGGATCTATCAAAGAATATTTCCTTCTTG
This sequence comes from Bacteroidota bacterium, assembly GCA_023381615.1. GTDB lineage: Bacteria > Bacteroidota > Ignavibacteria > Kryptoniales > JAKASW01 > JAKASW01. Next base: position 46,128 of record JAMCQL010000022.1, on the reverse strand, counting down.
CCAGGCCCCCATGCGGGTGAGCTGTCCAGGAAACCTTCAGTAAGAGCGACGGTATTCTTGAAATCCTGTGTCGTGCAAATTCTGGCGTCATTGCCACGCAGCACGAAGGCTACTGCGGAAGATGAGGCAGCACCTGACTTATTCGTGCAAGTCACACAATTACATCCGGCTAAAACAGTCAGCATTAGAAGTATGATGGAAGTCCTCTGGCGATGATGTTTTTCCATAAGCTTATTCTCCAAGAGCCTTTCTTTCCAGAATTGAATCTCCCGAGCTGCTGAACATGCAGCAGCCCGGGATAGTCTCTAGTGTTTCACCGGGATGGCGACCCCGGTCCTCTATTGTGAGTCAATATTCTGCCAAGCCGCATTGGATGTCGACATTTACTGTTGTACCTGGTGACTGCGCTGGTTTTGTTGCTACGCCGCCAACATACGAGTCTCTCGGACCAGCGTATCCGGAGGCATACATATCGGAGGCGTTAGGGGCACATTCCACATGGTAGTATCCATCACTGGCACGAAACGATGTAGTTATTCTGGGCTCATACAAATCCACTGTACCGTCACTGTCCCAGTTGTGGAATCTCTGATAAAGTACATTGTACCACCAAACCGTACCCTGAACGTAAACGCTACATGGTCCCGGGACGCATGTGCTTTGACAGGTAGGCGCAGTACACGTGGCACCTTGGCACGTTGACGCACAAGTACTCGCACAAGTGTTGGTACATGTGTAAGCGCACGTGTATCCTCCCTGCGCCGTGGGGGTACAGGTGTACTGCTGTGTATACGGCACCGCCGGACACACATTCGAACTGGTTGGCAACCCTGCCGCTGCCACCTGGTTGGATCCCGCGCTTACTTCAACCTTGCCATCCATCTGCGCAATTGACTGCTGAAGGCTCTGCTGGTACAGCGGCGACGCCTTCACCTCGCCGCTTGGCCTCGCAAAGCTTGTACCCGCAAGTACAAGCATGAAGCCGATAGCAAAAGTACAACTGATGATCTTTTTCATTATTGTTTTTTCTCCTGTTTGGCTCATGGCGCATTAGATGATAGCTCATAGATGCCTGCCCATAGCTCGCGGCTGACACAAATTTTTCAGCGTCGATCAGCAATCTTCCGCTATGAACCATGAACTGTTGCCTACGCTGTGGTCTTCCAAGGTTTGCCAACCGAGATATGCGCACAGCCCCGCCATCTCAGTCACACGACGGCTTTCTCTTCAAGTCCCTTACTCCTTGTTTTTCTTTTTCTTTCTTGTTATCTATCTGCATGCAGTGATGGAGCCGCGAGGCTATTTCGAAACGCAGCTCCGATCACTCAGCGGGGCGCGGGATGGACTAATCCTGCGCCTCTCTTTCTTAGCTCATAGTTGATAGTCCAGAAAAAAGCGTTAGCACACAGATGTTCACAGAAAAAAACGATTTGCACAGATATCTTAAATCATGTCAATCAAACATTCGTGGATATCTGATGCTTCTGTGTTGATCAGTGCGCAGATCTCCTGCAAAGCATCATCAGTCATAATTGCGAACGCCCGGAAATCGTTATCATGATTTACTACACCGCCCTGCAGAAGGCTCACGGGTTTTTTCTGCAGACTGCGGCCGATTGCCTTTTGAGTTTCTGTCATTTGAATTTCTTTAAGATTTCGAGTTTAGTATTTAGAGTTTACCTCCGTGATTGCCTTAAGTAGCCCTCGGAACACCATCTCGTTCGACCCGAGAACTGTTTGTCTATACGGCTTTTCTATCTTGCTCTCTAAATTGCCGCTCAACAGGAAATCTGAATCCGAGATCAACACGAATCTTCCTTTTCCTACGGATTTCGAGACAATCACGGGATAACCCCAGCCGGTGCAAAGTGTATCCACTTTCTGATCGCCTGTTGAGATTATCGGCCATGCACTGTGGAACTCCGGTCTGATACCGGAACTATCCATCACGCTCACTATCGTTCCAGTGGAGAAGTTCTTGACTGTTATCCCGACAGGCTTCACAGCAAAGTTAGCCGCCGCCGCACTGTCTGAAACCGGTCCCAAAGGAATATTGTCTAAGCTCAATTCCATTTTCTTCAGCATCGGCATTGATGCATCGCTCGTCTCTTCTCCTGCCGACCAAACGACAATTCCCCCGCCTTTCATGTAGTGGTCGATCTCTTGCGTCTCATCGGCCGACAGCTTTTTCTCTGGCGCGATGAAAAATGCGATCTTACTCTGTTCGAGCAGCACCGGTGTAAATTTGCGGCATACAAAAGGCAGGTAGCCATTACGGATCAGATTATGCGTAAGCGGCCAAATAGCATCGTCGCTGTACTGCGTGAATCTGTTCAGGTGCGAGGCGTCAACATAGGCTATCGGGAGAGGAGAGGTCAGATGTCGGAAGTCCGAAGTCCGCTTCTGCCATGGCGTAAGGACGACCCAGAGAAGAAGCACCGAAAGAATGCTTGCCATAACGGTGCCGGGTTGCTTGAGGCTTCTGCCGATTGTGAACAGGAGAATCAATCCCGACAGCATCAGAAGGTTCGACATCCACCTTACAAGGTTCTCTGCCGTGGCGTCACTCGTCGTCAGCCAATCCAATACATTTCTTACAAACTGAAACGAGTAGATCATCGCATCGTTCTGGAACGATGAAGTGTCGCCAAAGACCAGCACCTTCCCCTTTCCGTAAGTTGTTCTTGCAACGAGCATAATATCCCCAAGCAGCTCGCCGGGATCGTACGATCTGTTTCCCAGATATGCATTCTGGGCATTGAGCGGATTGCCTCTGTCAGAGAATCCGTACTTGGCAAACAGAATCGGCGTTGTATTCGCTGGCGAAAAGTCCAGCGAGGCACCGATCGAGATTGCAATGTCACTCTCATCCCTTACGCGTCCGAAAACCGGTGAAGCAGGAAACTCGAACGCGTCCCTCCAATCATCAACTAACCAATGGCCGCAATCAAAACGGTAGCGGACGCCTACGAAGCGCAACAAATCATTCAACGGTCGCATGATTCCACCCAGACCTGTATGGTCACCTATGACGAGTAATGATCCGCCATTATATACAAAACGCTCCAGCTCATTCTTCTCCGATGGCGGCATATTTTTATTCAGGTTAATGATCATGACTATGTCTGCACTATCGAGATTTTCTCTGTTGAGTACGGAATCGACACGCACACCGTACCCCAATGCTTTGAGATACGGCGGAAGCATTCCAAACATCCCGGCCGACTGTATCCCGTAATTGCCGAATTCCGGTTTGTCCCAATTGAAGACACCTATGCCGTATATCAGAATCGTCCTTCGCATGGGCATAGAGACGTGGCCGAAAAGTCCATCAGCAAAAGAAAACCGCGGAGACACTGAGACGCTAAGTTGAAAAATATTATAATAATTGACTTCGCGTCTTTGCGACTCTGCGGTGAAATTCTCTTTTCTATGGTTTTCGGCCGCATCTCTAGTTGATAGCTGATTGCTCATGATAGACCATCAACAACATACCAATAGAGAAGACCGCAACGGCCATTATCTGCTTAAGCCTCAGAGGGAAAATCTTAAGACTTCCTGGCGTAAGTGTCACCTGTCTCAGAAAGAAAATAAGAGGAATCATGTCCAGGAGGAAAAGAAAGACAGGCAGGTCCATGATGTGAAATCTCGGGATGGATACAACTGCCTGAAGCCATCCGTAGAGGGGTTGGAGAATTGCCATGAAGATTAAGTTGGCAAATATTATCTCTGTCGCATACACCAAAAAGAGCCGCCATCTCTTGCCGTCTCCTCTCGAAAGCAAGGTTATGAACAGACCGAAGAGTGTAAACATCATGGAGATGAAAATCCCTGACGCGGATGCATTGAAGAGTGCTTGTTGACGTGTAAGACTTCCGACTAAGCTCGATGCATCTTCGGAAAATCGCTGCACACCGAACCACAATAACGGCTCGGAGAAAAACCAGGTCAAGAGCACCGCAAATGAGAAAGTGGTGAGCGCGAGTGCCCAGTAGAACACAGCTAAGTGTTTCTCATTGTTTCCGAGACTCTTCCCGAGGGACATGCAAACTATCGAGATCAAAAAGATCCGCAAAAAGTATATGTTGGATGGCATTATCAAGTACAGTAACCAAAAGAGGATGAATATAGCCGCCCTAACTCCGTAGTTTCTGAACAATGAGTTTGTTACCCCCCGTGGCAAGCTTAGAAATGTCAGGACGAACACTCCTGCTATCACAAGGCAGTTTGTCAGCGCGTCTGGGATCTGACCTAAGAACCGCGAACTGAGAAGAACGATCGCTGCGACAAGAACAACCGGCACGATGACACTTCCCTCTATTGGGAGTGACAGAGCCGACTCGCCCGCGTTTAGCGACTGTACTCTTCCCCGCATTGACCGCATAAGCCTATTTCTCCACAACCTATCGTTAAAGCTTAACGAGCTTGTCGAAATGAGTCAATAGGCATGAGTGCCTATTTGTATCGAGCGTCCCTGATGCGGTTTTACTCCGGGAGAGAGGAGACGAAATAGGCTGCAAGGGCAATCAATTGAGCAAATCCGCTTAAGTTCAATTTCCTCAACATCTTTTCGCGGTGGTGATCGACGGTCCTTTTGGATATACAAAGGCTCACGGCTATCTCTTTGCTTGAGAGCCCTCTTCCTATCATGCGGAAGATTTCTCTTTCCCTACCGGATAGAGCCGCGATTCTTTGGCTCAGCTCATCATCCATGTTGCCCTCCCCAAATTCCAACGGGTTGCATTTTTCCTCTCACGTCAGGTCACTCCGCCGCGGTTCTATGAGAGATTGCTCGATATTCGTTAAATCCCTTCTACAAAGGAAAACGGTATCGTATAAGTCATCATCCAAATCATTCACACAGCGCATGAGTCTGATCGACCTGGAGACAAAACGTTCCAGATATGACTTCAATGCCTCGCCAACCAGCAGGTTCTCATCTATAAGAACTATCTTGGATTTCCCTGACTTCATCCGAGTGCCCTTTTTCTACATTTATGGTCCGGCAACACTATCATGCCACAAGAGGCAACAGAGACCACCTGAGTTCTCAAAACAAGGCAATAGAAACGTTGGTTGGACCGACCCGCAGCGAAAATACATTCCACCGTACCTCCCTTCTCCGACCGTTTTCTGCGATCAACGCAGATTTTTGCTCATACCTTGTATTCTGGGCCGACCAACCTCACGCCGTCTTTCTAAGGCATCTCTTGCGCATGGCCCGCTGTCAGTATTTAACAAATAGGCAAACTATTGTCAAGGATGCTCCTCGGCAGGCGGAACCCGCCAGTGATGAGAGCAAGGCGGTGTGTCACGGATTCCCGCAGGAGAGATGCGGAACATTCGACACCCCATGACGCAGAAAACTTAAAGATTCTTCTTCGAGTGTCACGGTGCGCCTACCCCGTCCAAGGTACCCTTTGGATGCTCTATTTCGTCTGCATGACGAAAACGCCGTTCCAGTCGCCGGGCGGCGGTTCGATCTCAAAAACTCTGCTCCTCTCCAAATACATTTCGGAAGGATAGTCGGAAGAATCTATCGAGAGTGCTTTTTCAAAAAACTCTGCAGCAATTCCCCATTCCCGATTCCGATACTTTGCAAGTCCCGCGCAGTATAAATCAACAAGCTTTCTCTTCTCATCCGTTACACCATCAATATCATCGGAAAGCAATTCAAATACCTTTACCGGTTTTGTTTTTCCCTTAACAACTATAAGATCGAGTTGGCGGGCAAATACTCTGTCTTCGACGAGTTCATAAGTGTATTCGCTGAGTAATATCCGAGTCCTGTACATTTTATTTGCGGATTCGAGACGCGATGCAAGATTAACATTGTCACCTATGACGGTGTAATCGAAGCGATCTCTGCCGCCGACATTTCCAACGATCATTTCACCGGAGTTCACGCCAATTCTAAAATTCAGCAGAGGTTTGTTCTCCGCTTTCCATTTCGCATGAAGTTCATCAAGTCTCTTGGTCATTTCTATCGCAGCTTGACAGGTTCTGTACGCATGATCCTTGAGTTCAAGCGGCGCTCCCCAAAACGCAATGATCGCATCGCCTATATATTTGTCAAGCGTCCCTGCGTGCTTGAACACGACCTCGGTCATTGATGTAAGATATTCATTGAGATGGGCAACGAGTTCTTCCGGCGGCAGTTTTTCGCTTACGCCTGTAAAATTTGCGATGTCCGAGAATAACACGCTCAGCACTTTACGTTCACCACCGAGCCTGACAAGCTCCGGATTGCTCACGAGTTGGTTAACCACCGACGGGTCAACGTACCGGCTGAATATCGACTTGATGGCAGTTTTTTGTTTTCGCTCGGAGACGTACTGATAAACGACAGTGCCGACGTAACTGAAAGAATATGCCAGTATCGGATAAATTATCCCCAGAACAATTCCCTTCTTAGCGAACAAGATGAACGCAGCTTCGTATGAAATAAATATCACGCCGCCTGTAGCAAGAAAAGGCACAAAGACGACAAGAAACATTTTGGAATGCTGTGCCGATTTGAACATAAAAGAAGTTAGCGCGATCAACAGCGCACCCACGAGCATTTCAAGAAAATCCGTCACGGCGTTCGCAGGTCTTAGAAAATCACCGTCAAGCACGGTCTCAATCGCAGCCGCATGAATTTCCACACCGTAGGCAAGATTGCCGCTTTGCTTAGCTTTGTCTGCAGAAAACGGAATTGGTTTCAAGTCTCCCGACTCTGGAAACTCTGCACCGACCAGAACAACTTTGTTTTTAAATACGCCGTGATCCTTCAAGTCGTAATAGTCATTAATCTGAAGTCCGTATTCTGCCTCGTCGCGAGTCGTGAAGGAAGAGTCATCCAGAACTTGATAGATATCGTAAGTTGGAAAACTTCCAGCCGGACCCGGATAATTTATGAGCATTGACGTCTCGTCATACTTCGGGATGCGAATATTTCCAAGCTGAAAATACGAATTGTGATTAACTGCCATCGCATCACCGAGACCCAGGTATTTGGATACCACAGCGAACCCGAATGAGGGAACAAGCTTATATTGATCCTGACCCGTCTGAAATTCATTCATAGGCATATAACGTCGATAGACCCCGTCAAGATCATTTCTAACGAAAACTATGCCGATCGAACTGCCATCCTTTACGAAAATATTATGATAAAAATCCGTGCTCTTCAAAATTTTGTAGCGTGCGGAAACATCGATATCGCTGTGTCCTGCCAACACCACCGATTTGTATTTTTTCAACGCGGCCGCAAACGTACTGTCGTCCCCATGAAGTTTCGAAGGCTCATCAAAAATTATATCAATACCTACAGCTTTTGCGCCTGCATTGAAGAGATTCTTTATCAATCTTGCATAATACTTCCTCGGAAAAGGAAAACTGTTAGGTAAAGCTTGGAACGACTGGTTGGTAATATCGACAATGACAACTTTTGAAGAATCCTTTATGTTGATCGGCACCCGATATTCGAAACGCTGATCGAGAGTTTTCAACTGTGCGGTTTTCAAAAACGGTATCTCAACGGGAATGTCTCTGGAAAGTAGAAAAGCAGTAATTGCGGAGGCGAATGCAATTATTAACGGCAAGACTAATTTTCGTGTTCTCGAGAATTTGCCGCGAACTGTCTGCATTAAGTAAATCTTATGTCAAAAGAATTTAAAAATCCACGACGTAAATCAGAGACCCGACAAAATCATTTGACCCGGTTACCGCAAAATAATTCATGTTAAGATTGAGAGACTGCGACTTCGCCAATCGATAGCTTGCGGTCAAGCCGTAAGTATTCCTCGAAAAGTCGCCGAAGGTCGGAGTGTAGTTCACTCCAACGGAAAGACGATCATTGAAGAAACCGTAAGTTGCGCCGAGAGTTATGAAGGTGTAGTTGAAGGTTTGAATCTGCTCGGGAGGCATCGCCGCCGTTGTATCTTTCTGCGCTGTCTTGTTGCCGTTGATATTGAAACCAATGGTGGTCTTGAGAGGCGTCTGTCCGAAGTCTGAGTTCAGCAAGAACGAAACGTTATAATTATTCAGGTCCGTGCCCAAAAGGACATGGTCGTTTCGGTTGCTTATCCCGAAACTTACCGCCAGATAGTGTTTGATTATATAGTTAAAGCCGTAGCTTGTCTCGATATAATAGCGGTCTGTAGTGTTATCAATCGCGTACGCCGAATCGGAAGAGATTGAATTGGAATTCGCGTAAGAAGAAAAACCGACGGTTATGTTCGGCAAATTTGCCATTGGAAAATAGGACACCGAGAAATTCGAGGTAACGTACTGCGTGGTAGCAAATTTGTTCTTCTGAAGATTGTCGAAGAGATTTTCATAGGAAATCGAGAGCATGATTTGATTGCTGAAAAGACGCGGCCTCAAAAAGAAATTCATTCCTCGAATATCTGTTCTGATGTACGGCTGACCGAACGATACGTAATCAGGCCCGCGGTAGACATAGCCGACCTTTGCAAAAGTATTGAAATAATTCAAATTCAGACTGACATCCCAGGCGAGCGACGAAAGTTTTGACGGGTCTATGGGAACAAGGTATTCATTTATCGTTATGAAATTTTCCAAGGTGGAAAGCGGCACAATATTATTTATTTGGTCACCGGCATCGGAATGAGTTATCGAGTCAATATCCGCAACCGATCGGTTCCCGATGGCTGTATTTTGATTGAGCATGCTCATCCCCGCTTCCGCCACGAAGTTTATTCTTCGTTCATCGAAATTCATCAAGAAGTCAGAACCAAATACCAGATTTTGATTCGGAGAATTGCCGGCGCTGATCGAGCCAAGATCGTCGGAGGACTTCAAATACGTGAAGCCAAGCTGTGCATGACTCCCAAAGTTGAAAGACGGCCTGACCACAAAAAGATTTCTTGTAAAAGTCCCATAGCTGACATTTACGAAAGTAGAATCGTTGAGCTTGATATAATTCGACCCCGTCAGAGTTGACGGCGATGAAGGCGAAATGATCACCGTATCGAGATATTGCCCGTTGATTCCTCTTACCGTCTGTCCATACGCGGCTTCAACATTGAAGAACCCGGCTGATAACTTGCCCGACACACCGCGCACGCGCAAGCCGTTCATTATCAGAGGACTGAACGACGGATAACTGTCTCCCAACTTCAGGCTGAGCCATGACGTATTGGCATAAAGTCCATATCTGTCCTGAGGCTGGCGATAAGATTTTTCTTCGGAAGTAAGATGGACGTTCGCTGCCAGATTTATCCCGATGACTGTGCTTCCCAAATTCAAATCGCCTCTATTGTACCAGGCAGAGCTTCCATCGATATTCTCGTTTCGCAGTTCAACTTGAGCGTTCCCTTGGTAGCTGAACCTTTCTGCCGCCGCCTCTTCACCCGGAGTGATAACAAAAAAGCTCCATTCGAGACTTCGATATTCACTTCCGTCAGTTTTGTATAATACAACTTTCGCCGTGTGAATTCCGCTGGTTATCGGCATGGGAAACTTTGATGGCGAATAGACTATAACATCCCCGCTTATCACAGCGTCGGCGGTAACGTTGACGCCATCAAGAAACAATTTGGTTTTCCGTCTGTCCACAAATTCGGGCGCGTAAAGCAAAGAGGCCGCAATCATCAAATCATCCACCGTCAGCCTTTGATTCCGCTCAGGGCTGATCACCAGAATATCCTGCTGCGATTCGGATGAATTGACGGCAATTCGGACAGGATTCTCAGTCGGGCTTTCCTGAGGATAGGTTTCAACGGTTCCATCGCGCATTGTTATTCTAACGTAAACTTCGATGTAAGGGCTGACGACATACGCTGCCGGCACAGTACCATTCAGAGTCATTGAAGTCTCATCGAAGCTCATCTCGGTTTGCTGGTAATCAGACGACAAATCATTCCTGAAAAACAGAAGAGCCTGCGAGATATTCGTAAGGCTTCTGACATCGGCTTTGATCTGCACGGGACTATTCTGGACAGCCTCGGTCACCGCGGAGACGCTAACAATCTGTCCCTGCTGGGCAAAAGAGTCCAAGACTGAAAGGAAGAAGAACACCACAAACAGAACGAAAGGGGACGAAAGAAAAACAGAGACACTTCTCATTCCCGCAATCCGAGAATTACAAATTCTCACGCTCCCTCCGCCAACGTTCTAATCAAATGAAGACCGAATCGTTATTTCTCCGATTCTATAATTATTTTATGCAGTTTTCCATCGCTGCCTCTGAACCACATTTCGAGCTTGTGCTGCTGCTGCCCAAGCTCATTATCAAGATTTGTCAGCCGATTCAGATCACCTTGCGTGGACGGTCTGACGATAATGCTGCCGTCTTTTGAAGATCGACCGGTTTGTCCTGAGCCAACATCAATAAACTTATTCGAAGATTTGTTTGCGAATCTAACAAGCCCTTCAACTATTGTCAAGAAATCTGTGCCGTCCAACTGCACGGTCAGCAATCCCTCCGTACCTCGAATGGAAGCAACGCTGGTTGGCGTAGTGAACTCAAACTTGCCGGATTTCCGTTTTGCGATTTGGAAACCGACATCACCGCTGCTGATATTTACACTTGCCGGATCTTTTTCGCCGTAGACTTGGACTTCAGCGTTCGGTCCAAGACGAAGCGTGCTCGCATCGTTGAACTTTATTAAAGTGAACGACTCTTTTTGTGTTCGCACGAAGTCGCCGCCGTAGATCAGATCACTCTTTTTCACTTTCATCCACTTTTCGTTCGGCTGTTTTCTCTCAACGTTGTTCTTGATTACCAAAAATAAAGCAATATTGTTAGGAGATGCAACCATTACAAAAGCGAGAGACGAAGCGAAGGCAAACAAGGCAAATAAAAGAACTATATTACGTATTCTCATCGCTATCCCCTTACTGAATAATTACGTTGATAATTTTGGACCTGTTCATATTTTGCAACATATCGATCAATTCTTGAGTGCTGATCTGGCTGCCGTCGTATGCCGCGTCTCCGTTCAACATGATCACCTGTGAAAGACGACTTTGATACTGTGTTCCTGTCAAAAGATTCTTTAGAGCTTGAGTAGCCGAATTATTTAGATCCTCCCTTGAGCTGCTCGTTGTGGAGCTCTGGATACTAAAACTCCAGATGTCGCTTGTTAATCCGCTGCCGCGCGTCGATGATGCAGGAATCTTGACATACCAATAATAGGTTCTTCCGCTTTGCAAGGGTCGCACTCCCGGTCCGGAAGGAGGATAATTGAATGAACCTCCGCTTACTGTTTGTTTCAAGAATGGCACGCCGGATACTACGTCCTCCGGACTCTGTTGGTACGGGCGCTTTTCATAAACCGAAAGTACAATAGTATCAGCATTTGCCGACCACTGAAAGTGCGGGAAGGGAGTGGTGATGCTTTCCCTATCCACCGGGAGCGTCAATTCAACACGGCTCGGATTGGTTACAACAATTTCTCCGCTGGCAATGTTTGATCTCAGCGCATTATTAGCATCGACGCACTTCAACACAAATTTATAAACACCGGCAGGCGCTTTCCCCGTCGCAAGCGCAACATTTTTTATTTTGTCGAACTCTTGCTGGTCATAGCTGTAACTCTCTAAATGAATCGGCGGATTGTCTCCCGACAAGTCTAAATTGGTTATGACCTTCATTTGCCCCGGGTCTAATGTCAAAGGCGTGCTTGTCGCCTGCGCAATTTGAAAAGGAGATTCGCCGACCAGAGTTATAATGACGGCAAGATTTAATTTAACTTGAATCGGAGTCGTCGCCATTGATTGGAGCGTCGCAGTGAAGAGTATGCCTGAACTTTTGACATTCTTGATGTCCAGGTCGGCAACGTAAAGTTGATTGTATTGAGGAACTGTAATTGAAAGGTTAACAAGATTTCGTGCTCTCGCTGTCGAAGCAAGATAGAACAGCGAAAGAGCCGCTAATACCATACTCAAACGACGCATAAAGTCCTCCCTTTTCTCGACTAATATAAGTTTGCGGCAGAACTCAGTCGTTGACCGCTGTCACACCTGCGCGCCGAAACGTGAGCGGTCGACAAGAACGCGAAACGCGTCCTAAAAGTGGTTCTCAGACGACGGCTACTTCGGCGTGGAGGTACGATTTAGAAATGGGCTATGTCGTTATATATGACAAATGCCATAAAGAGTAACAGAAGGGCAAAACCGACCTGCTGTGCATATAACTTAATCTTAGTAGGAACTTCTCTTCGAAAGATAGATTCATAAACAAGAAACGCGAGATGGCCCCCATCGAGCGCGGGAATCGGCAAGATATTCAAGACCGCAAGGCTTATGCTCAAAAGCGCCATGAAACCAAGAAAGCTCACTATTCCCATCTCAGCGCTTTGAGTTGCCAACTGGGCAATCTTAATCGGACCGCCGACAGATTTTGTAAACGAAACCTGACCCGTCGCAATTCTAACAAGTGACTGCACCAGCAATACCGTCGCTCCAACTGTCTGGTCAAAACCGGCGGGAACGGCCGTAAGGACATTGTAACTAAATTTCTGGATCGGCCCTGTATACTGAGTGCCGATCTCGATCCCGATTTTCCCGTCTGAATTTGGAGTAACTGTGAAATTCTTGAGCTCCGCCCCTCGCTTGATTTCAAGCTGGACCGGCTTTCCCTTGTTTTTCTTTACGAGATCGACTACTTGAGTGTTCGTTGTGATTTGCTGACCGCCGATTGCTGCAATTATATCACCTGGTTTTATCCCCGCTTTTGATGCCGGCATTAAAGGATCTACAGCGCCAATGACTGCATGCATGTGGTTGGGATAAATTCCAATCTGCTCGTCAGGTTTAACAAAACCTTTGGGGACATTGAGATTTAAAATATTTCCATCGCGATTTACCTTAACCGACAATGCGGTCGCGGCATCTTCCAAATAGAAATCGGTCTGGACCTCTTCCCAATTTTTCAAAGCCTTGTCGTTGACCGAAAGCAGTTGGTCGCCCTGCCTGAAGCCAATTTTTTCCGCGACGGAATTTGGCTCGACAAAACCGACAGTCGTCGTTGCGTGAAATAATTTACCATTGGCAAGATTTATTCCATAAAAGATTAGAAAAGTCAAAAGGAAATTCATTATCACGCCCGCAGAGACCACGATAATCCTCTGGTACATCGGCTTGGAACGGAACTCATTGGGCTGAGGAGGTTTATCGAGAAAATCAGTGTCAAAACTTTCGTCGACCATTCCCGCAATCTTCACATATCCGCCGATCGGTATCCACGATACGCAGTAATCCGTCTCGCCGATTTTCTTTCCAAATGCCCTCGGGGGAAATCCGATAGAAAATGTATCGACCTTCATTCCGAAAATTTTTGCAGCAATGAAGTGCCCGAATTCATGCACCAGCACTAATACGCCAACAGTTATAATAAAATATAGGATGTATGCCATACTAAAGTCTCAACATTAAACTAATTAAAATGTTCCATCTCCGCGTAAACGTACTGCCTTGCGGTTCGGTCTGCCTCAAAAATTTCCTCAATGTCTGGAGAACATTTTGATGGAATAGAATCAAGCGCGTCCTGCACAAGTTCGGCAATCTGGGTAAATTTTATCTTTCTCTGAAGAAAAAGGTCAACCGCCGCTTCGTTCGCCGCATTGAGTACAGCCGTCGCAGTTCCCCCCTGACGGAGAGCTTCATAAGCGGAATTTATTAAAGTAAACTTTTCGACATCAGGTTTCATGAAAGTCAGTTGGCTGACTTTGCTGAAGTCGATTCTCTGGTACCCCGACCTGACGCGATCCGGATATGTCAGAGCGTACTGAATTGGAATTTTCATGTCCGGCATTCCGAGCTGTGCCTTTATCGAGCCGTCAACAAATTCAACCATTGAATGTATAATAGACTGCGGATGAATCACAATTTCTATCTTGTCGGGCGGCAAGTCAAACAGATAATGCGCCTCGATTACTTCGAGCCCTTTGTTCATAAGGGTCGCGGAATCAATCGTGATCTTGTTTCCCATTCGCCAGTTGGGATGATTCAATGCTTCTTCGACGGTTACATTTTCTAATTCCGACTTGTCCCGACAGAGAAAAGGTCCGCCAGAAGCAGTCAGAATCAGTTTTGCAATGGAGCCTTTGTCTTCGCCTGTGAAGCATTGCAGGATTGCGCTGTGCTCGCTGTCCACCGGAAGGAGAGTGGCTTTATGCTTTCTCGCCGTTTCGTTCACAATTTCTCCGGCAACAACCATTGTCTCTTTGTTCGCCAACGCCACGGTCTTGCCCGCGCGCAGCGCCGCCAGCGTCGGACGAAGTCCTGCAAAACCTACAAGCGAGCTTATGAGGACGTCGAACTCGCCGCCCGCCATTACATCCATTAAACCCGCTTCGCCCGAATAAACTTTCAGCTTCTCGCCGTTCAGATAAGAACGAAATTGGTTCGCGCGCTCTTCGTCAATTATTACAACACCGATTGGATTGAATTTCTTCACTTGCTGGTAGAGCAAATCGATGTTCCTATTCGTGACAAGATAAGTCACAGAGTAGTTCTCACCATGCTCGTTCATACTAGTGATAACGTCCAAACTGCTCTTACCGATTGACCCGGTGGAGCCAAGTATTGCGATCCCTCTGTTTGTCCTCATCTGATTATCTGAAATTAATTTAATCAAGGCGTTTTCGCAAAGCAAGAAACTTTAATGCACCCAAAAAGTGTTCTATACTCATAATCGCCGACTTTGTCGAGCGTTGAAACTATCAATCAACTTTCAGAAATTCTACAAGGAGGAAAAAATGAACAAAGGTGCATCTCTTGGCATCCTGCTGGTAAGATTAGCGCTCGGAATAATTTTTATTGCGCACGGTTACGTGAAATTGTTTGTTTACGGAATTGGCGGTGTTGTCCATTCTTTCGCGTCAATGGGAATGCCTGTACCCGCTGTTGCCGGTACAATCGTTACGTTGCTTGAATTCTTTGGAGGAATCGCCATTCTGCTTGGCTTGTTGACAAGATGGGTTAGCATTTTATTCGCAATTGAATTCATCGTTGCAATACTTAAAGTCCATCTTCAAAACGGCTTTTTCATCGGCCCGGGAACGGACGGAAAATTTCACTACGGCTTTGAATTTGCGTTCTTGATTTTGTTCACATCCCTTGCGCTCTCAATCATGAAAGCCGGCGACTACTCGCTTGACCATATTTTATTTGAAAAAGGAAAGAAATCCGAATGAAGAGAATCGCTGCAGTCTCAATCTATGCCGCAGCGATGGGCTATCTTGAGTCTGCGGTGGTTATTTACTTGAGGGAACTGGCTTTCGGAAATTCTGTGCAGGTCTTCCCGCTTCGATACTTCGAGCCACAACTCGGTCTTTTGGAAATAGGACGCGAGGTCGCAACAATTGTGATGCTCCTTTCGGTCAGCTACCTTGCGGGAAGATCGCGTCTCCAGAAATGGATGTTCTTTGTTTACTCGTTCGCAATCTGGGACATTTTTTACTACATTTTCCTCAGGATCTTTACCGGCTGGCCCTCTTCGCTTTTCAATTTCGATGTGCTTTTCCTGATACCGGTAATCTGGATTGGTCCCGTTCTTTCGCCGGTTCTAATTTCTCTACTCCTCGCGGTAAGTTCTCTGACAATTATCTTGTTGCGTGAGAAATCGGAGAATATCCGGATCGGTTTAGTCGACTTTGGAGCCTTTTCATTAGGCTCTCTCATAGTTTTTTACTCGTTTACGGAACAAATTTTTTATATCTTGTTATCTGTCGGCCCAAAAGGCATGGAAAACTTTACGCCAAAGTCTTTCGACTGGCTTTCATTTTCAATTGGCTATTTGATAATGTGCGCGTCAGCAGTAAAGACCATTAAGGATTCTTATCACAAAATGAAATCCGAAAAGGTGATTCAATGAAGTATTCGATTGAAGAAGTCAAAAAGCGCAAGAAGGAGTGGCAAAAACAGGCGGACACGGACAAATTACGTCCTGTCAAGTTTACCACCGTAAGCGCCGAACCTATCGAAATGCTGTACACTCCGGACGACGTTGAGAACGTCGACTTCCAAAACGACATCGGTTTCCCGGGCGAATTTCCCTACACGCGAGGAATACACCACACAATGTATCGCGGCAAACTCTGGACGATGCGCCAATTTGCGGGATTTGGAACACCTGAAGATTCAAACAAGCGCTATCATTACCTCCTCGAAAACGGTCAGACGGGACTCAGTGTCGCCTTCGATTTGCCGACTCTGATGGGACGTGATGCCGATGATCCCCTTTCGGAAGGAGAAGTCGGGGTTTGCGGAGTCTCAGTCAGTTCCCTCGCCGACATGGAAATCCTTTTCAAAGAAATACCGCTCGACAAAGTCTCGACTTCAATGACGATAAATGCGCCCGCGGCGATGCTGCAAGCTTTCTACATCGCTGTGGCAGAGAAGCAAGGCGTAAAACCAAACAAACTTCGCGGAACAATTCAGAACGACATCTTAAAAGAAT
Source organism: Bacteroidota bacterium (assembly GCA_023381615.1). Lineage (GTDB taxonomy): Bacteria > Bacteroidota > Ignavibacteria > Kryptoniales > JAKASW01 > JAKASW01. The sequence goes on along the minus strand of JAMCQL010000022.1, from coordinate 29,714 downwards.
ATATCGCGCAGAAGGAATGGATTTACCCACCGGCGCCTTCGATGCGAATTATCACGGATATGTTCGCGTACACCGTGAAAGAAATGCCGAAATGGAATCCTATTTCCATAAGTGGTTATCACATTCGCGAAGCAGGATCAACTGCCGCTCAGGAATTGGCTTTCACTCTCGCCGATGGATTTGCATACGTTGAAGCAGGCATCGCAGCGGGTTTGAACATAGACGAGTTTGTCCCCCAACTTTCCTTCTTCTTCAATTCGCATCTCGATTTCTTTGAGGAAATAGCTAAATACCGCGCCGCCAGAAGAATCTGGGCTAAACGAATGCGATATAAATATGGAGCTAAGAATCCAAGAACGCTGGCACTTCGATTTCATACGCAGACAGCCGGATGTTCTTTGACGGCGCAGCAGCCCGAGAATAACATCGTCCGCACTGCCTACCAAGCATTGGCGGCTGTTCTGGGCGGGACGCAGTCGCTTCATACAAATTCGATGGATGAAACACTTGCCCTGCCAAGCGAAAAAGCCGTTACGATTGCGCTTAGGACTCAGCAAATTCTTGCGTACGAGACCGGAGTCGCAAATACAATTGATCCGCTTGCAGGAAGCTACTTCGTGGAGAACCTGACGAACAAAATGGAAGAGGAAGCTGAAAGGTATTTTGAGAAGATCGATTCTCTTGGCGGCGTAATTTCAGCAATCGAACAAGGATTTTTCCAGCGAGAAATTGCAGACGCCGCTTACAGTTACCAGCGGGAATTGGACAGGAAGGAGAAGATTATCGTTGGTGTCAACGAGTATGTTCAAGAAAACGAACAGATCAAAATACCCCTTTTAGAAATATCGAAGGATGTTGAAACGAAGCAGCGCCAGCGCACAGCCGATGTACGTGCCCAACGCAGCAAAGCCGAAGCTGAACGCGCGATTTTCGAACTCCGACAAGCGGCAGAAGACAGTTCGAACCTTATGCCAAAATTGCTCCAGGCAACGCGCTCGTATGTAACACTCGGAGAAATGTGCGAAACGCTGAAAGAAGTGTTCGGAGTGTACGAAGAACCGGTAGTCTTCTAACCTGTCGGTTTCCTTCGAATTTGCCGATAATTGCACCCCACAAGCTAAGTCGTGATTAGTTCGGCAGTTTCAAAGACCATTTAAACTTTTTCTTGACAAATCTATAAGATGGGCATATATTGATTAGTACTTTTTTCAAAATGAATGAGGCAAATGCATAGAAGAAGCACTTTTCCACTGATTTTAGGGGGCGTCCTGACTTTTATCTCGTTCTCCTGTTCTTCAAACAGGGAGCTTGAAAAATCACAGAGTTTGGAAGTTAAGAATGAGCCGAAAAGTCAGCTTGACACTTTAAGTTTGAAATCTTCGATAGAGTTGAGACGCCGCGCGATTGTCCAGCAAACAAAACTGACCACATTATATGGCATAGATTCAATTCTCACAGATGACGAAGCGGTCAACAAGCTTCTCGACGTTTCCCGCCAGCACTATTCCGCAGCTCTGAGATTACAAAAGTCGGGCGCACAGGATTCTTCAGCAATCGAATTTGAAAATGCCATCGACGTCCTAAACGATCTCAGTTATTATCCGGACATTGAAGGGAACAAAGACTTCGTGACTCTGAGCCAAGACATCATCAGAGATTACCAAAAATATATTTCGACGGTTCAGGACTTGGGCCCGGGCACATCCGTATTTGCCCTGCAGGAAAAGCTTTCTCAGATTGTCGACTCCATCAATGTAGCAGGGACTCAATTTCCAAGTCAACAAGTTCCAAAGACAACCATCCCGCTTACCATAAATCGCTATGTCGAGCAGAACATCGACTTCTTCACAACCCGTGGAAAGTGGCATCTGCAAACCTGGATATACCGCTCAGGACTTTATATGCCGATGATGAAGAAGATTTTCCGCGAGGAAGGATTACCCGAAGAAGTAGCGTACCTGTCGATGCCCGAAAGCGGACTCAATCCGACTGCGCGTTCATGGGCAAGGGCCGTTGGACTCTGGCAATTCATCCGTTCGACGGGAAATCTTTACGGCCTTCATTCAAACTGGTGGTACGACGAAAGACGAGACCCGGTGAAAGCGACAGAAGCGGCCGCAAGTCATCTAAAAGATTTATACAACTATTACGGCGACTGGTATTTAGCCATCGCGGCATACAACTGCGGAACTCGCTCTGTAGACAGGGCGATTCGCAGAAGCCATGGGAGGAGAGATTTTTGGGAAATAAAACGCTTCCTTCCAAAAGAGACAAGGAATTATGTCCCGCAATATATTGCGGTGACACTTATTGTAATGAATCCAAAAGACTACGGGTTTGATGACAGTGTTGCAGCAGCTCCGGCGGCGTGTGATACCGTAAGAATTCCCGACAGCGTGGACCTAAAAGTATTGGCTGAAGCGACAGGAGTGGATATGGATTCGCTTCGTCAATTGAATCCTGAGCTCGTGCATGCGGTTACTCCTCCGAATTTTGACGGCGATGGGTATCCATTGCTTGTGCCTGCCGGTATGGGACCGGTTTTCGCCCAGGATTACCAGAAACTTCCCGAGTCAGCAAAGCTCACTTGGACATTTCATAGAGCGCTGCGAGGTGAGACGCTCTATGGAATCGCGAGAAGGTACAGGGTGAAACTCACTTCTCTCAAACTTGCGAATGATCTTTCGTGGAGAACACGTCGGGTTCGTCCGGGATCTCTGCTTATTATACCGGTTAAGAGTTCGTACTACGCCCGCACAGAGGAATCAAGACGGGAAACCTATGCTTCCGCAAACAGCGATCCTGAGAATCGATCTATCCACATTGTGAGGAGAGGTGAGACTTTGGGAGCAATAGCGGAGCAATATGGAACCACAGTTGCTGCCTTGAAAAGGATGAACCGCCTGCGCGGCTCAATGATCCATCCGAGGATGAAACTGATTGTTTCAGTTGCAGCCGAAAGTCGTCCAGTTGCGAAACGCCAACTTTCACATTCCACTTCTTTCGTTTATCATAAAGTAAAAAGGGACGAAACTCTCAGCGGGATTGCCTCGCTCTACGGAGTGAGCGTCTCCGACTTGAAAGATTGGAACAACCTGTCGAACAGCAGAATAAGAAACGGTGAGCGTCTCCGAGTGATGTCTCCATCTGTCGGGCACGCGAAGGGCGACAACATGATCGCCGAGACTTCTGATTCCAAAATGGTTTACAGAGTTCGCCGCGGCGATTCACTCTGGAGCATTGCCCAGAAATTCGGCGTGACTGTCGAAAGGCTTAGAAAGTGGAACGACGGCGCTGACCGCGACATCCGGCCGGGACAGCGAATTGTAATTTACAATTAGAGTCTGTGTCTGACGTTCAAGTTCCAAAAGCCCCAAAAACGGGCAAAATTGTAACGATCTTCGGAAGCAGCCGACCAACGGAAGGCTCAAAAGAGTACGAAGATGCCGAATTACTTGGGAAGAAATTATCCGCCGCAGGAATTTCAGTTTGCACCGGCGGTTACCGCGGAATCATGGAAGCCGTTTCGAAGGGTGCCGCGCTGTCTGACGCACAGATAGTCGGGGTAACATCGGCAATTTTTTCTCCTACGCCAAACAAGTACGTAAACATGCAGGTTCACACGCAGTCGCTTTATGAAAGATTGCAGAAATTGGTCGAGCTTGGCGATGGCTACATTATCCTGAAAGGAGGAACCGGAACTCTCGTGGAGTTTTCCCTCGTTTGGGAATTGATGAACAAGAGTTTCATCCGGGAGAAACCGATTATCGTCGTAACGGATTTCTGGCAACCAATAGTTGATCTTCTCGATAAGGAACTGGCATTCGAAGGTCTTGAGTCGTGCACGAAATATGTTACGATTGCCAAAGACGCCTCCGAAGCCGCCACAATCATGATTACTTCGCTACTTGGCAAGTAATTCTCACTTCTGATCTTATTTCCTCCAATTCTATTGAGCCATTCACGAAAAAGGTGAACTACCACCGCCGAAGGCGGTGGCTTCGTAGAAAACGATGAGCTGGATTTCCTTCATGTGGTCCTGCATCCTAACTCACCCGCCGTCCCCCTCTCTTTCGCAAAGAGAGGGGGAGTGAAGGGGTGAGTTCGACCGGCTGTGTCGTCCATTACCACTGCCTTAGGCAGTGGGTTTCTACGCCGAGCTAAAGGTGCGTACCAGTTTGGAACTCAATAAAAACACAGAAACAATGAAGGGATTATTCCCTCTTCTCCGTGTCTCTGCGCCAGAGGCGCATGAGCCTATGGCTCATTGTGTTCCAGTGCTTTAATTGAAACACGGAGTCACGGAGACACTGAGGAAACATCTTCTCTCCTCGTCTCGCCGAAGGCGCGAGCCGAGGCGGGCGTGTCTCTCGTGGTTAAATTCTTGACGGGCTACTAAAATATGGCCCCTCAGTAAAACGCTCCAGAATTTCTTTAGCAATTTCTTTCGGACTTCTGTCATCCGCTTCTATCCAAACAATCCTGTTGTCTTTTCGAAACCATGTCATCTGTCGTTTTGCATATCGTCGCGTGTTCATCTTGATGAGATCAACCATCTCTTCAAATTTGATTTTCCCTTGCAAATAGTTTATCACTTCTTTGTATCCGACCGTTTGTAAAGAATTCACGCTCGGTTCAAATCCCCGTTTGAGTATTTCTTTTACCTCGTCCACTAATCCTTGTTCGATCATATCGTCGACTCGGTTTTCGATTCGGCGATACAAAAGTTTTCTTTCGAGAAAAATCCCGAACTGCAAAGTCCTGAAGTTCGGAGTTAAAGGGCGGGCTTGCCTCAACTCGGAGATTCGCTCACCCGAGGAATAAAAAACTTCAAGCGCTCGCAAAATCCTTTTATAATTTTGAGGAAGCAAACCCTTCGCTGCAGCCGGATCGACACGGTTCAGTTCAGCGAGTAAACTCTCAGCGCCATCTTCGTTAAACCTTCTTCTCAAGCTTTCACGAATCTCACTGTCAACATCGGGTGACTCAAAGAGGCCGTCGATCACGGCGCGCAGATAAAGTCCGGAGCCGCCGACTATCAGAGGCTTATGATTTCTCGAAAAAATCCCCTCGACTGCGTCCCTTGCAATTTTGCCGTAAACTCCGGCGCTCATTTCATCATCGAGCGAGAGTACATCAACAAGGTGATGCGGGACTTCTGACAACTCATCGCGAGTGGGTTTAGCCGTACCGATGTTGATGAGTTTATAGATTTGCCTGGCGTCTGCGGAAATAATTTCGCCATTGATAAGTTTCGCAAGCTCAATTGCAATCCTTGTCTTTCCGGTACATGTTGGTCCAACAATGGCTATGACAAGGGGATCAGCCATCGTTCTCGTGCCAGCCTTCCCTGCCGATCAACGGGACAAACTTGAAATCCGCTTTGTCCGCGACCTCGAATTCGTTATTCTCATTCAGCTTGGTAACGACCTTCATTTGCTGGAAGTCGAGAGAACCGACCGGCACAACGAGCTTGCCGCCAACTTTCAATTGCTCGATCAAAGTCTTCGGAATTTCCGGCGCGCCAGCCGTAACGACAATTCCGTCGAATGGAGAAAACTCTTTCCAGCCTATAGTTCCGTCGCTGGTTTTAGAAACGAACTTAACATTCAAACTCTCAAGTATCTGACGGGCTGTCTTGAGCAAGGATGAAATCCGCTCGATCGTAAACACCCTGATTCCCATTGCTGCAAGAATTGCCGTTTGATAACCGCTGCCGGTTCCGATTTCAAGAACTTTGTCGTACTCATTCACGTGGAGAGCTTCCGTCATCACAGCGACTGTGAATGGCTGTGAAATCGTTTGGCCTTCGCCAATCGGCAAAGCGGCATCGTCATAAGCGTGATTGCGAAGAGGAATCGGAACAAAGAGATGCCGTTCAACTTGCAACATAGCTTTCAACACACGCTCGTCAGCTATCCCCCGATCCTTGAGCAGCCGCACCATGTCTTCCCGCGCTTCCAAATATTTGTCAAGAAGTCCTGTTTTTGTCATGAGCCCCTGCAAAAGATTTTAAGTAAACTTTTACGAAACGCAAAATGTCGATTACGCGAATGCTGCTTTTCAAATCGTTATAAATTGTCTTTATCGGAATAAATCCGACGCTGAAACCCGCGAGAGCCGCTTTGAGCAGAATGTCCGATTCGTAATCATAATGCCTGCAGCGTGAATCAACGGTTCTCAAGACTTCTGCTTTGTAAAGTCGGTAGCCACACTGGCTGTCTTCAATTTTAACGCCTGTTCTCAACGAAATTAGTTTTGTGGTTATTGAGTTCGACATAAAACGGTGTACCGGCATTCTTTCTGTTGATATTGTCCTCTTTCCGATGACGACGTCGAATTTTTCTGAAGCGGAAACAAAATTCGGTATTTCGGACGGATCGTGCTGAAGATCGGAATCGAGAGTGATGACCAGATCATAGCCAAGTTCAAGAATCTTTGTCGCAGCATCACGGAGAGCGGATCCTTTCCCTTTCCTCACTGCATGACGCAGGACCCAGACACCTTTTTCACGCGCGATTAATTCTGTCTGATCCGATGAGCCATCATCCACGACAAAGATATTCTCATAGGACACAAATTTTGAGACTTGCGAGACAACCTCCCCGATAGTCTTGGCGGCATTGTAAGCCGGGATGGCAACCGCGACCTTAGGCATCCTCAGTTGCACGCCTGAAGATCGATTTTACTCCCTTCTCCGACGGACTGGGTAGAGTCTCCTTCAACCTGCGACGCAATCCTTCCGGAGAAAGTCCGCGCGTAAGAACACCATTCTCAGCAATTGAAATCGTTCCTGTCTCTTCGGAAACAATAACCACCAAGGCATCAGATTGTTCCGATACTCCAAGCCCGGCACGGTGTCTCATGCCGAGGACGTACCCGCTGATCTTCGTGGTCGAACTGAGCGGCAAAGTGCATCTTGCCGCCTCAAGTGTATCTCCTCGTACCACAACTGCTCCATCATGCAGCGGCGCTTTGGGATTGAAAATCGATACGAGCAGCGACTTCGAGACTTTCGCGCGAATCTCTTCACCCGTCTCGATAATTGTTCTCAATGCGCTTCCGCGCGTAATCACGATCAACGCACCATGCTGCCTGTTGCTCAGTTCCGCCGCGGCATCGGCAATCTCATCTACGGTCTCGCTGATGTCGATATGAATAAAAAATCTTACGAAACTATTTTTGCCGAAATAAAGAAAGAGTCTTCTCAACTCCGGCTGGAACAAAACTATGAACGCTATGACCCATATATTTGTGAGTGTACCGAGGAGCCATCCGAGAGCGCGCATACCGAGCGCTTGTGCGGCGAAAGAAAGCGCGAGTATCATTAGCAGTCCGATAAAAATCTGAGCCGCCACCGTCCCGCGCATGACCTGATATAACTTGTAAAATATAAAAGCGACGATACCGATGTCGACAAGATCGATGACAGAGACAGTGATAAATCCGATGTGAAATAGTTCCATTACAGTTTTTGTCTCCGTATTGCATCGGCAACAAGCGCCACGCGACGCATCTCCCGGACATCGTGGACGCGTACTATGTCCGCACCCTTAAGAATGCTCGCGGTAACAGCCGCAGCGGTGCCCTCCAGGCGAGCCTCAACCGGTGTCTCAAGTATTTTTCCAATGAAAGATTTTCTCGATACCCCGATCAATATCGGAACTCCAATGCCGCGAAATTCTTCCAGCCGGTTAATCAGTTCCAAATTATGGTCTGCAGTTTTGCCGAAACCGATACCCGGGTCAATCATTACTTGTTTGATCCCATTCTTCCCCGCAAGCTCGACCGCACTTGCAAGATAATCGTAAATCTCACGAATCAAATCGTCGTAATGAGGATTCGACTGCATATCTTTCGGCGTGCCCTTGATGTGCATTATCACCACAGATGCATTTTGCTCGGCTATAACTTGTGCCATCTTCGGATCGAAATGCAGTCCGCTGATGTCGTTGACGATGTTCGCTCCAGCCTTCAAGGCTTCCAATGCGACTTGAGACTTATACGTGTCGATGGACAATGGGACACTACTCTTCTGGCGAATCTTGGTAATTACGGGAATCACTCTTCGTATTTCTTTTTCCAACGAAACCTGCTCCGCGCCGGGCCTCGTTGATTCACCGCCGATATCGATTATGTCCGCGCCATCTTTGACCATCTGAAATGCGTGCAGCACCGCGTCGGTCTGCGTGAAAAATCTTCCCCCGTCAGAAAACGAGTCGGGAGTTACATTGAGAATACCCATCAGGTAGGTTCTCTTGCCGAACTCGACGGTCATGTCACCGAACTTATATGTAAGATTAGATGAAGGCATTTATCCCTTAGCTCTGTAAATATACGAAGACAGCGGCGGATTTTCATTAGGGCATCTCTAAAAACTAATTTGTTTCACCGCGGAGACGCAAAGACGCTGAGAAAAAATTATAAAAAAGATACTCTGCGACTTCGCGCCTTTGCGGTGAAAAATATTTTGGGGTTTTTTGAGATACCCATTATTTCGCAATTATTTAATAGCAGCGACAGACCGATGTGCGGCATCTTGTTTTTCCAATCCATATTGCTTAGTTTTATACGAAGTTCATTAACAAAAAGGAAGGTGATTCGATTGGTCGGCGTCATTGTCCAAGAAAATGAGCCGATTGACAGAGCACTGAGGCGCTTCAAGAAAAAGTACGAGCGTTCCGGAATTCTGAAAGAATTCAAGAAACGGACATACTTTACGAAGCCTTCAGTCCGCAAGCGAATGAAGCGCGTAAAAGCTATACGTCGCTCTCTGAAACTTGCATCGGAACTCGGTTGATACGGATCCCGTCCCAGATAATTCTGGGACGGGACTTTTTGTTTTTGGGGGAAACTGAAATTCAGGCCTACCGCAATCCGAACATCGTTACCGAGTATTGCGCCCAGTTTAGAATCGGAGAGAAGTAAAGCATCAAGGCAATATTCGGGACCACCAAAAGAGTCATCATCAGGTTGCTGCCGAAATCAAACTCCACTCTCGATGTATCCGTCGGCTGGACGAGATACATGTTGCGCACGACTTTGACATAATAGTAAAGTGATATTACACTGTTGAGCACACCTACGATCGCCAGCCAGACGTAATGCGAGTTTATCAGCGCAGAGAAAAGATAGAACTTGCCAATGAATCCAAACGTTGGCGGAATTCCCGTCAGAGAAAAGAGAAATACCGTCAATGCAAACGCGGCATAAGGCGAACGGTAGCCAAGTCCTTTGTAGTCGTCGATGTTCTCGGTATGATATTTATTTGCAACGAGCATCACGACGTAAAATGCACCGAGGTTCATCAAAAGATATGCGACAAAATATATCAGCATCGCTGAGATGCCCTGGTCTGTCAGTGTAACAAAACCCATCAAGATATAGCCCGCGTGCGCGATACTTGAATATGCAAGAAGACGCTTCATGTTCGTTTGCCACAATGCGACGAGGTTGCCGACTGTCATGGTCAACACAGATAGGACTGCGATTATGTCCGTCCAATTGAAACCCTTGAAAATGTCCCACATCCCTGCCGCAATAGGCTGTGCCGAAACATCGATGAAACCGATCTTGAAAAACCGGATCAGCATCGCGAAGCCTGCCGCCTTCGACGTTACAGATAAAAATGCCGTAACGGTTATCGGCGCACCTTCGTAAACATCCGGAGTCCAAAAATGAAACGGCACGGCGCTGATCTTGTAGCCGAGTCCAACCAGCATCAATACAATCGCAATCAATATCGTGACTCTTGGAATGCTTCCGATTGCTAACGCCTGATTGAAAGCGTAGAGATTTGTCTCGCCGGTCAAGCCGTAAAGCAGTGAAATTCCATAAAGCATCAAGCCGGACGAAAAAGCGCCGTAGATCACATACTTCAAAGCAGCTTCATCGGCGCGCGCGTTTTCCTTTGTAAAGCCTGCAAGGATATAAGAAGAAATGCTGACAAGCTCAAGCGAGAGATACATCATCAGCAAATTTGAAGAGCCTGCCATGAAGAACGCGCCGATCGTGAGTGAAATAATTAAGCTGAAATATTCGGAATATTTGGTAGAGATTGCTTCGAGTTCGCGGCTCTGCATCGAGAAAACGACAATCAAAATTCCCGTTACGAGAAATATGACTTTGAAAAACCAGCTAAACGGATCGACTACATACATCCCGCTGAACACCAATTCGCTGACGCCGATTTGCCGGAAGACAAACACTCCTGCAAGCACGAATCCAAGCAAAGCCATGAATGCGGGCAAATACTTGCTTCGCCTTTTGCCGACTATCGCAGTCAACAGCGTCAGTACAAAGAAAATCGAAAGTACAGTCTCCGGCAGAACATAAACGAAACTCTGGTATATGGTCTGTGCCATCTTGGAATTCTCAATTCTTAATTTTTAATTCTAAATTCAACATCCACAATTCGGTTCTTAACCATTCAAAATTCACAATTACTTTACCGCTGTTAAACCTGTTCCAACTTTCTGAACGAAGTCAACAAGATGATTCAAAGTCGCGTTCATCGGATGGAGCATTATCGAGGGGAATATGCCGAGCAAAATCACAACGATCATTAGTGGAACAAAAGCAACGAGTTCCCTTCCATTAACATCGGTAAGCGATTTCCATTTCTCAGGAAGCTGCCCGAGGAAAACCCTCTGCAATGTCCAAAGCATGTAACCGGCTGTCAGGACAATTCCAACGCTGGAGAAAATTGTGACCCAGCGGAAAGTCTGGAACGCGCCGAGATATGAAAGTAACTCACTGACAAATTCGCTGAGACCCGGCAATCCGATAGCCGCAAAGAATGCGACCGTCATGATAGCGGTGTAAACAGGCATCTGGTTAGCCAAGCCGCCGAAATCGTTCACGCCGCGGGTATGCGTGCGATCATAAATCACCCCAACGATCAAGAAGAGCATCGCCGTTACAACCCCGTGGTTGAACATCTGCAGGACGCCTCCTGAGATACCTTGCGTATTCAGCGCCGATATACCGAGCAGAACGACACCCATGTGGCTTATGCTCGAATACGCAATCAACTTTTTGAAATCTGTCTGCGCCATGGCGCAAAGCGCGCCATAGACAATGTTGATAAAGCCCAAAATTGCCATCGGATAAGCATATTTTAGCATTGCATCTGGGAAAATCGGGAAACTAATTCTCAGCAAACCGTAAGTTCCCATTTTCAAAAGAACGCCCGCCAGAATAACGCTGATGGCTGTCGGCGCTTCGACGTGAGCATCGGGCAACCAAGTGTGAAACGGGAACACGGGAACTTTGATTGCGAAGCCGATGAACAGCGCGATAAATGCCACATCTCTCCAATACGTACCGATTCCTGCCAACAATGAGTTGGTGACGTAGTTTTTCGGATTCATCATGGCAAGCATGTCAAAAGTGTGCATGCTCTGACCCGTCGCAGGATCCGGGATGCTGACGCTGAAGTAGAGGCCCAGCATCACAAGCAAAATCAAAACTGAACCGAGCAAAGTATAGAGGAAAAATTTTATCGCGGCGTATTCCCTTCTCGGACCGCCCCAGACACCGATCAGGAAATACATCGGCAGAAGCATGAGTTCCCAGAAAACGTAGAAGAGGAACATATCAAGGGCAACAAAGACTCCCATCATTCCGGTGTCAAGCAGAAGATAAAGCGCGAAGTAACCTTTCTGGGCCTTGTTAATGTTCCACGATGCAATCACGCCGACGAATGAAATAAGCGCCGTCAGCATAACCATCGGCAGGCTTAATCCATCTATCCCAAGGAAGTAATCGACGGCGACTTTCCCAAACCAGCCCGCGCCCTGGAGATCTATCCAGCGTGCTTTCTCAACGAACTGGAAACCGTTCGGATCGTTTATGCCGGAGAGCGCCGGATTAAAGTTCATCCAGATCAGCGCGGCAAAAACCAATTGCAGTATTGTTGCCGCGAGCGCGACCCACTTCATCACATTCGAATTACCTCTTGGAATGAGCAGAACTACAATCATTCCTATAACAGGCAAAAAAGTAATCCAGGTTAAATACCCAATTCCAAGGAATTGATGCAGCATTATTCCTCCATAAGTTTAGAAACTGCCGAACACTGACTTCCAAGCATCTGACCACATCCCATCCGCAGGCTCCTACGGAAAATTAAGCGGTCGGATTTCATAAGAAGTTTTTTTGCGATTCGTTCTCGTGTCAGCATTGTTATAAAATTTTCAAAATGATCTAAAAGCAAAGAATATTATTATTACACCGAGTAATGCGAAAACGATATATGTCTGGACTTTACCGGTTTGCGTCTTTCTAATGCCGGAGCCGAGCAGTCCGGTAAACCAAGCAGAGAAGTTCACAAGCCCATCGACAGCGTAATTGTCAAATTTGCCGCTCAACGCCGACCATACTCGCGCTAATGACGCGGCGCCATTCACGATCCCATCGATGATCTTAGAATCAAACCAAGAAAAAATCTTGCTCACCAAAATCGTTCCGCCCACGACCGTTGCGTTGTAGAGTTCATCAAAATACCATTTGTTCAGTAAGAAAGTATAAACGGGTTTTACTGACTGCTTCAGTTTTTCGGCGTCAATCTTTTTCCACTGGTAAATCAGGAATGCCGAGAAGATTCCAAGGAGTGCGAGCGTCAACGAAAGTGCGAGGCCGGAATAATGAATCTTCTCAAGCGCCTCTTCATATACCTGTGATGAAGTAGGAATTCGAGTCGCCGGCGCAGCGGCAAGATTTGCCGCGACAGTATTCGCAGCCTGCGGTTCTTCAACCTGATCCCAACCATATCTCTGCGCCACCGGGACAACTGACTCGGGTTTCACAACAGCTTGAAGGAACCAACCCTTGTCGGGATTGAACGGGTTGAAGCTATAGAAAACAAACAGCGACAGCGCCGCCAAAACAACCAGCGGAATTGTCATGACTGCAGGTGATTCTTTCGCGTGCTCGAACTTGTGATGATCTTTCGGTTCACCATGGAAAGTCATAATGATGAGTCGGAACATGTACGTCGCGGTCAGGAAAACCACGGCATAGCCAATAATAGGAATGAGATAATTGCCCGTCAGCATTCCATAAGCCAAAGTCCCGGCGAGGATGCTGTCCTTGCTGAGAAAACCCGATGTGAACGGAATCCCGGCAATTGACAGGCTGAATATCACAAAACTCCAGTAAGTTATCGGCATCTTTCGGCGAAGTCCGCCCATCTGGCGCATGTCCTGCTCGTGGTGCATCGCGTAAATCACGGAACCTGAGCCGAGAAACAATCCGGCCTTAAACGCGGCATGCGTTACGAGATGGAAGAAACCCGCAGAGAACGCGCCGACTCCAAGCGCCATTACCATGTATCCGAGTTGGCTTATCGTCGAGTAGGCAAGAACCTTCTTGATGTCGTTTTGCGTAATGGCAATTGTTGCGCTGATGAATGCGGTGATTGCTCCGATGTAAGCGATGACCGTCAATGCTTCGGCGGTCAGCATCGGATAAACACGCGCTACCAAGTAAACGCCTGCGGCAACCATCGTCGCGGCGTGGATAAGAGCACTGACCGGCGTGGGACCTTCCATCGCGTCCGGCAGCCAAACATGCAGTGGAAATTGAGCTGACTTTCCGACAGCTCCGCAGAAAATCAAAATCCCTGCGACAGTGAGCAAAGTGCCGGACAACTGCCCGTTTGCTATACCGCTGAATATTCCGCTGAACAGAAATGTATGAAGCGACGTATAAACAATCATAATGCCGATGAAGAATCCGACATCACCGACTCTGTTCACAATGAAAGCTTTTTTCCCGGCATCGCTCGCAGACTTCTTTTCGTACCAATGGCCAATCAGCAAATACGAACTTATTCCAACAAGCTCCCAAAACACATACATCATCAGAAGGTTATTGGCAAGGACGATGCCGAGCATTGAGAAGCTAAAGAAGCCGAGATAAGCGTAATACCGCGAATAACGTATATCGTCGTGCATATAACCCAGCGAGAAGAGATGCACGAGCGCGCTAATCAGCGTAACCACCACGAGCATTATCGCGGTGATGTTGTCGATAGCGATTCCGAGGTCAATCGGGATACTTTGGCCGCCAATCACGGAACCCAAGTCGATCCATCTGAAAGTAAAATCGATCTTCGGCACGGTCAGGAAGAAAACTTTCTGTACCATTATATAAATCGAAAGCGCAAGTGCCGCGAATAGGATTCCGGTTTCGAGCAAATCCTGACGAGGGATTTTCTTGCCGAAAAATATCAGCAATACAAAACCGGCAAGCGGCAGAAACAGAACTGCCATGGCGAGATTTATCAAAGTACTTTTCCCAAAGGGATCCATTTGGACAATTGGAGACATCTCTAACTCAGTTCTTTAGTTTGTCAACTTCATCGACATTGACGGTGTTAAGCTGCTGGAAGATGTTCAGCACGATTGCGAGAAGAACGGCGGCTTCGGCGGCGGCAAGTATAATTACGAATAATGCCACGACCTGCCCGGTAAGATTCATCAGCCCAAAGCGCGCGAACGCAATGAAATTTATGTTAGCCGAGTTCAGGATCAGCTCAATTCCCATTAAAACCATTATCGCGTTTTTTCTCGTTATGACTCCGTAAATACCGAGCGAAAAAAGTATCGCGCTGACTATCAGAAAATGGTACAACCCAACATGCAGCGACATCACTGTTTCTGACATTTAAAACAACTCCTTTGTTTTTTTCTCCATGGCTCTCTGTGGTTCCTCTGTGTTTCTCAGTGAAATAGCTCTTTTGTTACACAGAGTGACACTGAGAATCACACCTGTGTGCCAAAGCCCACTTCGGTGCGCAGGCACAAAGTTCTGAGCGCCCCCGCAAGCGGGATCTTCGACTTGCACCATGCCGCATACCCATACAGATAATTGAGCGGCACACAGAGATTCTAGGTTTTCGGCCACGTCTCTAGTAAATCCAAAGGATCCTCCGGACAAACTCATTATCCCTTTCGCACCCTATCGCGCCGTGCGATCATCACTGCGCCAATTAAAGCGACGAGAAGCAAAACAGACGCCAGCTCAAACGGCAAAACGAACTGCGTCATGAGCAATGCACCGATTGGCTTTGCTGTTTCTTCATAAGGAAGAGAATTCGTGACTGGCCACTTCGTCGTCGTCAAAACTCCGATCAAAGTCCCGGCAATCGCGCCAACGACAAACACCGCTGGAACTATCTGCAGAAGCCCGTGCTTCGCTTCGACATCATACGCACGCGAAGTCAACATCACGCCGAATATTATCAACACAAGAATACCGCCGACGTAAAGAAGTATCTGCGTTATGGCGATGAAGTCCGCGGCGAGCAGAACATAAATCGCTGCAACTCCAAAGAAAGCGAACAGGAGCGAAAATGCGGCGTAGATAATATTTCGGGCAAAGACAACACCAATAGCACTGATGATCGTCAGCGCAGCGAATACGTAGAAAGTTAAGTCGTACCAGTTCATATTCATTTCAGTCCCGACCAAGGTCGGGATCCTTTAGATTTGTCTTATTTTCGTTTGGATTGACGGCTGCTTTCTCGGGCGCAGACGCTGTCGGTTGAGCCGCCGGGGCCGACGCTTGAGCAGGTTGAGCTGCCTTTTGCGCGGCTGCTGCAGCTGCCGCGGCCGCTTTCTTCGCGGCGGCTTCGCGCTCGGCATCTTCAGCCTGCTTGACCTTCGCTTCCGCTTCTTCGGGAGTCAAGGTGATGTAATTGTAAAGCAGATTCTTCCTGTCGTATTCGGAAAACTCATAAACATTTGTCATGTAAATACATTCTGTCGGACACGGCGGCACGCACAAACCGCAGTAACAGCATTTTGCAATGTCGATATCAAATTGTGTCACCCACAAACGCTTCTTCTGCCCTGTTGAAGTTACTCCGAGATCTTCCGTGGGAAGAGCTTTCGCTGTTTCGATCTTTATGCAATCGACCGGACAAGCCATCTCGCACTGCTTGCAGCCGATGCAGTCGTCCATGTTTACATAAAGTCTGTTTCGTCCGCGTTCCGGAATTGCCATTCTCGCATCGGGATATTGTATCGTAACCGCTGGAGTGAACAAGTGCTTCATTGTTATTTTCATCCCGACGAGGACTGTCCAAATTCCCTTTCCTACGTTTCTGAAATATCTCGATACCAAACTCATCTAATTATCTCCATTGGCATAGCCACAAGTTAACCGCGAAGCACCATCCACAGACCGACGGCAAATATATTTACAAGCGCGAACGGTGTCAGGACCTTCCAGCTAAGATACATTAGCTGGTCAACGCGAAACCGGGGCAGCGTCCAGCGCAGCCACATCTGAACAAACACAAAAAACATTCCCTTGCTCAAGAGCCAGAAGACTCCCCAAATCGGACCGGACATGAATGTTCCGAACGGACTGTTCCATCCGCCGAAGAAAAGAATCGATGCAATGGCGCTCACGACGAACATATTTGAATATTCAGTGAGGTAGAAAATGGCGAATCTCATTCCGCTGTACTCAGTGTGATAGCCTGCCACAAGTTCAGATTCCGCCTCCGGAATATCGAAGGGTGTACGATTTGCCTCGGCAAGTGATGCGACAAAATAGATGAAAAAAGTTATGAACATAAACGGGAACTTTGAGAAGATCATCCAGTTCCAGAGCCAGCCACTCTGCGCGTCGCATATGTCTTGCAAACTCAGACTTCCGACCACCATCACCACGGCAAGAATTGCCAGCGATGCGGGTATCTCGTAACTGACAAGCTGTGCAGCAGTTCTCATCGCGCCAAGAAGTGACCACTTATTGTTCGAAGCCCATCCAGCCATGAGGATCCCGATGACAACGATCGCACTCACCGCAATTATATAAAATATTCCGACATTCAGATTCGCTCCGATAAAAGCAGGGCTGAATGGGATCGCCGCGTATGCGGCATACCCTCCCACGAAGACAAGTATAGGCGCAAGGACGAAGAGGAACTTGTCGGCTGCTGTCGGAATTACATCTTCTTTTTGAAGAAGTTTGAGCATGTCAGCGATGGGCTGTGCCCAGCCATGCCATCTTCCTGTTCTCATCGGTCCGAGTCTGTCCTGCATATGAGCCGAGACCTTCAGCTCAAGCCAGACGCAAAGGAGAACATACGGCAGAATCCAAAGGAGAGGAAGCAAGCTCGATAACAGCGAGCCGAAAATGCCTGTGCCAAGATAATAAGTTATAAAATTATGCATAAATTCAAATTTTAAATTCTCAATTATAAGTTTTTAATTCGCAATTCAACATTCAGCATTCACAATTCAAAATTCTTAATTCATCTGTCAACATCACCGAGGACAATGTCCACGCTGCCGATGATCGCGATCATGTCTGCGATCAAATAGCCGCGCGAGATCTCGGGAAGCAAACTCAAATTAACGAACGACGGGGCACGTGCTTTTACTCTATATGGATTTTGACTTCCGTCGCTGATGATATAATATCCAAGTTCACCGCGTGGAGTTTCACTTCTGACATAGACCTCACCAACCGGCGGACGCACTCTCTTTGGAATTGCCGCTTGAACATTGCCTTCGGGAATATTGTCGATTGCCTGCTCGATTATTCTCAGGCTCTGTTCCATTTCCCAGACTTTAACCATATATCTGTCCCAGCAGTCACCGAGTGTTCCCATCTCGCCTGTTCCGACAACGACATCCCAATCAAACTTATGATAGACTGAATATGGATCGTCTTTGCGCAGGTCCCATTTGACGCCGGAGCCGCGAAGCGTCGGACCGCTCGCACCATAATTAATCGCTACATCAGCGGGAAGGACACCAACGTTTGCGGTACGCTTCACAAAAATTTCGTTGTAACTCAAGAGGTCGTTGACTTCTTTTATCGTCGGTCGGAAGTGTTTAATAAAGGCTTTAGTTTTCTCTACGAAGCCTGGAGGTATATCGTGAGAAAGTCCGCCGGGCCACATGTAATTGTAAAGTAACCGCGCGCCGCATGTCATCTCGAACAAGTCGAGTACCATTTCGCGGTCGCGGAAGCAATAGAGGAACGGCGTAAACGCGCCGATGTCAAGTCCGTAAGTTCCGATTGCGACAAGGTGGCTTGCAATCCTCTGGAGCTCAGCCATGATCACGCGAATATATTCCACGCGTTCCGGCACTTGTATATTCAAAAGTTTTTCGACGGCGAGCACATACCCGAGGTCGTTATTCATCGAAGAGAGATAATCCATACGATCACAATACGGAACCACCTGCTGGTAGTTCATCGCTTCAGCGTGCTTCTCAAAACATCTGTGGAGATAACCTATATGCGGAATTGCATCGACGACAACTTCGCCGTCAACGACCAATTCAATTCGAAGCACACCATGTGTAGATGGATGCTGCGGTCCCATATTGAGGACCATTTGTTCGGTGCGCAGCTCAGCCATGTATTCCTCTAAAATTTTCGATTTGAACTATGCTCTCTTGCTGCTCGCTCGGGGGGATTTACGCCCCGATTTATCGGGACGTCGATGATTTGATCAAAAGTGCCTACTGCTGCCATTCAGTATGGCACTTTCATTCCCTGATAGTATTCCTGGACCTTGTAATCCTTTCTCAGAGGATAACCTTCCCAATCGTCAGGTAGTAATATTCGCCGCAAGTCGGGATGGTCGAGAAACATTATTCCAAAAAGATCAAATGCTTCGCGCTCGTGCCAGTTTGCCGTTTTCCAGATTGACTCTACCGAGGGCACTTCGGGCTTGTCTTTCGGCACTTTTACTTTCAATACAATGCGATGTCTCTTTTCCATCGAGTACAGATGATACACCACGCCTAAGTTGCCGTCGTTGAAGTCAACTCCGGACAGAGACATCAGGTAATCGAATTTAACCTCGGGATCTTCAGAAATAAATCTCGATATTTCCCTGACCAAGTCGGGACGAACAACGATAAACGGTTCAACCACTGCATCGGGTTTGAACTCCACGACGCCTTCAAGGAATTGAGATTTTATCTTATCGTGGATTTCGTTTGCATTCATAATATTTATTATTCCGCTTCTACAGTTGAAATCAGGTCAGCTTCGTGCTTCTTCACGCGGCTCTCGCGCCTGATCTTTTCCTGCAATTTCATCAGACCTTCCAGCAGCGCTTCCGGTCTCGGCGGACAACCCGGCACATAAACATCGACCGGAATGACACGATCAACGCCTTTCAAAACATGGTAACCGTGTTCCCAATACGGACCGCCGCAATTCGAGCAGGAGCCCATCGAAATCACGTAGCGAGGTTCCGCCATCTGTTCGTAAAGTCTCTTAATGCGAGTAGCCATCTTCAGAGTAACAGTCCCGGAGACGATAATGACATCAGCTTGCCGGGGAGTAGCGCGCGGAATGACGCCGAAACGCATCATGTCGAAATGCGATGCCGACGCTGCCATCATTTCGATTGCACAGCAGGCAAGTCCAAAGTGCATTTGCCAGAGCGAAGAAAGTCGCGCCCAGTTGAGAAGGTTATTTAAAGAAGTGATTACTATATTTCCGTCTTCAAATTGTTTATCAAGCAGTCCCATCATTTCACCTCGGTGCCGACGACATGAGTCTGCCTCGGCTCGCCGCCTTCGGCGAGAAGGGTCTCCGCCACCATATTTCTGACATAATCGATATAACGCGGACGCGGTTTGTCCCAATCCAAGTCGCCTTTCACCCAGACATATACATATCCCGCGACCAGTATCGCGAGGAAGATCATCATTTCTACGAAAGCAAACATCCCAAGTTTCTGATAGACGAGCGCCCACGGGAAAAGGAAAACGACTTCTACGTCAAAGATCAAAAATATCAGAGCTACGATATAGAATCTGACATTGAACTTGACCCATGTATCGCCGATCGGTTCTTCGCCGCATTCGTACGTGCTGAGTTTTTCCGCGCTGGGACGGGCAGGTCTCAGTAATCGTGCACCGAACATTGCCGCGGCTACGAACAGCGCCGCCACGATGAAGAAGAGAAGCACAATCCCAAATTGTGAAAGCATTTGCAGCTCCAAAAAATTTTCGCAATAAATTTAAATGTCGGTGGATGGAAAGTCAAGGAAGGTCAGACAATAGAATACTAAGAAAAGTTCCGTAGATGAAGTCCAATTAGAATTTTTTCCCTCTTGTTCCCACGCGGAGCGTGGGAAGGGATGCTTGCCTGTGTTGACAACCCCCTCTTATCTCCCCCTTTTCAAGGGGGAGAAATTCCTTTTGCATTGACAAAACGTAGAAGCCGATTCGCAATCGGCTTATTCCAGCTTCAATCTCTTCGCTACGCTGTAAAGATCTTTGTCTCCCCTGCCCGACAAATTTATCAGGATATCTTTCCCTTTGCCGTCGGCTCGTGCGAGCTTTGCCGCGTATGCCACTGCATGTGCAGACTCGAGCGCGGGTATGATTCCTTCAAGCCGGGATAATTCCACAAACATATCAAGTGCTTCTGTGTCCGTGACCGATTCGTATTCGACCAAACCGGAATCTTTTAAATACGAATGCTCCGGTCCGACTCCGGGATAATCGAGTCCGGCAGAAATAGAATACGCATTCAACACATTTCCGTTTTCATCCTGCAAAAGATATTGCATCGAGCCGTGCAAGACGCCGGGCTTCCCCAGCGAAAGCGACGCCGCCGTCTTCCCTGTTTCGAGTCCCTCACCTGCCGCTTCAACTCCGACTAATTTCAACGCGGGAATTTCTCTCACGAAATCGTAGAAAATCCCCATCGCGTTGCTCCCGCCGCCGATGCACGCCACGACGTAATCCGGAAGCTTGCCGTAATTTTCCCTGAACTGTTTTTTCGATTCGCGTCCGATGACAGCTTGAAAATGTCTGACAATCTTCGGATACGGATGCATTCCGACAACCGAACCAATGATATAAAACGTGTCGCGGACGTTCGTCACCCAGTCGCGAATCGCCTCGCTCGTTGCCTCTTTGAGCGTTCGCGTCCCGCTCATCACCGGCACAACTTCCGCACCAAGCAATCTCATCTTGAAAACGTTCGGCTCCTGCCGGTGCATATCTTCTTCGCCCATGTAAACAATGCACTTCAAGCCGAGAAGTGCACAGACTGTCGCTGTCGCCACTCCGTGCTGGCCCGCGCCAGTCTCCGCAATGATCCTCTTTTTGCCGAGTCTCTTTGCGAGAAGCGCCTGTCCGATAGTATTGTTTATCTTATGCGCGCCGGTATGAAGAAGGTCTTCGCGCTTCAGGAAAAATCTTGCGCCATATTTATCGCTTAAATTCTTGGCAAAGAAGATCGGCGTCGGCCTTCCGGCATAATTTTTCAACAGGTATTCAAACTCTTCATTGAAACTTTTATCGCCCTTTACAGATTCGAACGCCTCATCAAGTTCCTGCGCCGCCTTGACCAATGTTTCCGGTACGAATGCGCCGCCGTATTTCCCGAAATGTCCCTTGTTATCAGGAAGTTTATAATACTCTTCAATCTTATCTTTAATGTTTTCCATAATGATCCTTGGTTAGCAATTAGCCCATAGCAATTAGCTCATGGCTGATAGTAATCGGCAATCAGCTATGAACCATGAACTGCTTTTCTACACACACTGTTTTGCATTTGAAATAAACTCTCGAATTTTCTCATGATCTTTTTTGCCGGGCGACAGCTCAACGCCGGATGCAGTATCAACACCAAACGGTTTCAACTTTCTTATAGCCTCGCACACATTTTCTTCTGTAAGTCCGCCGGAAATGACAAACCGCGTCGACAAATCCACGCCGCTCTTGGCGATCTCGTCCCAGTTTGCTCTCCGCCCTGTTCCACCATATTCGTCTTTTGTGTATGAGTCGAGAAAAATTAGGTCGGCACCTAGTCGCGACGCCGCTTTTACTTCCTCGTCGTCTCTCACACGCACGGAATAGTACAACAATTTCTTGAAATCGAAATCGGCGAGTCCGAACTTCGGCTCGTAGACTTGCAATGCGTCCACTTCCGTCGCATCAATTGCCAGTGCAACATCTTCTATCGTCGGTTGAACCAAAATTCCAACAGTGGTAATGTACGGTGAAACCTCCCGCACAATCGCGGCTGCGTCGTCGAATGAAATGTATCTCTTGCTCTTCTGATAGAAATTCAAACCGATCGCATCGGCACCATTTTCTACACAAGCGTAGGCGTCTTGAATGTTGGTAACGCCGCATATCTTCACGAACATAAAATCCGACTCGCCGATTTCACGCAAAGTACGCAAAGGAGACACAAAGTTCGCAAAGAAAAATTACCGGCAAATGTCTTTGCGCCCTTTACGAAAGACGGTTTTCCCTCTACGTTCTTTGCGAGAAAGACACTAAAGGCAGATGACGAGGCCTCATTCACCGGCATCTCGCAGCGGCAAATCATTCCTGTACCTTGGCATAGTTCGCCAACCGCGTGAACTTCTGCAGCTCCACCACTCTGTTAGCGGCGCGCATGAAGTGCTCACCTATCAAAACTGCGTGATATCCCGATTCCGAAGCGGCGCGCATACCGGATGGGGCGCTAATCCCGCTTTCACTGACGCTTACAACTTCCGGCGGAATCTTGCGGGCAAGCCTCTCCGAAACCTCCGGCGAAACTTTGAATGTAACAAGATTGCGATTGTTCACGCCGACAATCTCCGCGCCGGCAGAGAGCGCCGTTTCAAGCTCGTCTTCGGTGTGTACTTCCACCAACGCGCTCATACCGCATTCCTTCGTTAACAAAACGAATTTCTCCAGCTCTTTCTTCTGAAGCGCCGCAGCTATAAGCAAAATCGCGTCCGCGCCGATGATCATCGACTCGTAAATCTGATATTCGTCGATTATAAAATCCTTTCTCAGAAGCGGCACATCGGGAACAGCTTCACGGACAGACTGGAAGTCTTTGGTTGAGCCTCTGAAGAAAACATTCTCCGTCAGAACGGAAATCGCAGAGGCGCCGCCCGCCTTATAATCTTTTGCCACTCTCACTGGGTCAATGTCTTCAGCGATAATACCTTTTGACGGCGACGCGCGTTTGATCTCGGCAATTACCTTGATAGGTTCGGTCGGTCGGCGAGTGATGACATCTTTGAAATTATTTCTCGGCTTCACGTCCGATACGAGACTCGTCAGTTCGCTGAGGCTGAGGATCTCTTTTGCCTCCGCAACAAGTGCTTTCTTCTGGTTGACAATTTGTTCGAGGAAATTCAACGCTTCTTTGTCCTGGCTCTTCTTATGCTTGTAGATTTTGTTTTTCTTTTCGGCTTGGTCGTTTTCCTCTTGATAGGAACTCGTTTGGCTTTCGCTTTATTTGGGAGTCTCGCTTCTGCAGGTTTTGCAGTTCGAACCTCGAATTTATTCTGCGCGGTTTCAGCCGCAGGAACTTCCCGTCTGGTTCCTGCAGAAGGATGTTCTTTATAAGAGACTCTCAATCGTTTTATTCTGTGCCGCGCAACTTCTTCTATGGTGAAAAACATCTCCTCGTAATTATAAGCTTCGCCCTTCTGCGGAAGTTTCCCGGCAAGTTTCTGAACGAAACCCGCCATTGTGTCGTAATCTTCTCCCTGCGGGATGCTGCATTCGAGAAGTTCGTTGAATCTTTCCACCGTCATCGAACCGGAGAAATGTACTTCTCCGTCTTCATCGCTCACCAATTCCGAAAGAGACTCATCGTACTCGTCTTGAATTTCACCGACGATCTCTTCGAGCACATCTTCCAGCGTCACTATCCCTTCGGTTCCTCCAAATTCGTCCACCACGATGGCGAGATGGACTTTGTTTATCTGCATTTCGCGGAGAAGTTGGCTTATCTTTTTCGCCTCCGGAACATAGTAAGGACTTCTCAAAAGATCCTGCAGGACAATCACTCCGCCGTCTTCCACCATCGTCAGCAAATCTTTTGCGTAAATTACTCCGATAACGTTGTCTATCGAGCCGCGATAAACTGGCAGGCGAGAGTAGCCCTCTTCGATCACCTTTCTCAAAACGCGCCGCGGCTGTTCGTCTATATCAATAGCTACGATATCGCCGCGCGGGACCATTACCTCGCGCACGATCTTATCGTTAAACTTCAATATGCTTTCGATTAACTCTCTCTCGAGGCTATCGATCTTTCCTGTCTGCGTCGTTCTGTCGAGAATTTCATCGATAATATCGAAGCGGTCTTCCGCTTTATTTCCACTGCTGAATGTTTTTTCGACGAACGGAAACACTTTCGAGATTTCCGAATATTTACTCAATCCGTAACCTGCCGCCAGACTCAGCCCAAACGAAAAAGCAAACACTATCGTCGACATTATTAAGTCGAACCCGCTTCCCGCGTCTGTCAGTCCTTCAAGCAAGACGATTGAAGCGAGAGATGAAGCCGCGAGCGTGAAGAGTATAACGTAGAGAAGCTGCGCTCTGGTGAGCCTCGGAAGGTCGAACGCAAAGAAGAATGCCCATCCAAGTGATGCCATGGAGAAGAGCGCCACGAAAAGAATGAAACTTCCGATCATAATCCAGTTATCTCAATGAGAGCGTGAAGCTTGTTTTCCGCAAGTCCTTTGGAGATGACATCGCGAGCGCGATTTATTCCGGCTTTTATGTCCCGTTCGATACCTGCAACGTAAATGGCAGCTCCGGAATTCAGTAACACTGCGTCGTAGAACGGCGACTCCTGCCCTCTTATCGCCAGCATGAAAGCTTCGACAGATTCTTCCTGATTTCGCACGACGAGATCACTCAGATTTATCCGCTTGAAACCGAAGTCCTCAGGTTTTATTTCGTACCTCTCAATTTTCCCGTGCTTCAGCTCGGCAACGTCGGTTTTTCCGCAAAGAGAGATTTCATCCATCGTCGGCTCGCCGTGAACGACAAGCGCCGCCTGACTGCCGAGGTCTCTTAGAACTTCCGCAATTGGTTCGACAAGTTTCTTGTCATAAACACCGACCAACTGACGGTTGGCGCCGGCGGGATTCGTCAAAGGTCCGAGCAAATTAAAAATCGTCCTGACGCCGAGGTCGCGCCTGACCGGTGCGGCAAATCTCATCGACTTGTGATGGAGCGGTGCAAAAAGAAATGCGAGTCCGATCTCGCGCAATGCGCGTTCGGTTTTCTGGAGATCGAGCCCATCGAGATTAAGACCGATTGCCTTCAAAATATCCGCGCTTCCCGACTTGCTCGACACCGCGCGGTTGCCGTGTTTTGCAACGGTCGCTCCCGCGGCAGAAGCAACAAGAGCCGCCGCAGTGGAAATATTGAAAGTCCCGGCGTTATCGCCGCCCGTTCCACAAGTGTCGAGAATAATCTCCTTGTCGATGTGGAACTTTTCAGCTTTCTCCCGCATCGCGAGCGCGCTTCCGACAATTTCGTCTACAGTCTCGCTCTTCATTCTGAGCGCAACAAGGTAACCGGCAATCTGAGACTCCGTCGCCTCGCCGTTCATAATCTCCAACATTGTTCTGTAGGCATCGTCGCGGGAAATATTTTCACCGGCGACAAGTCTCGCAATCGTCTCGCGTATCATTTCAAATATTCAGAATCTTGTGTGACTTTGCGTATGCCGGCAGCTCACGGAAAAGTAATTCAATAAATTCTTCGCCGTGCTTGTTATAGAAATAGGAAAAGTTCAGAACTCTTTCCTGCAAGTCACGATTTGGAAAAATGGATTGCTGAAATTTCTTTGTCTGCTGCAAGACCTGTTCGTTCTTTCGACGGTACGCCGTCGTAGTTTTCTCCTGAAGATGCTGGAGGTGATGGAGCATTCTGGATATTGTCGAGTCCATCGCGCCCTTTAGCGTGGCGTCTACTCGAACGATCAGCGGATCGAGACGCTCGATGGCAGTCTTTATATCTTCCGTTGCCTTTTCAAATTCTCCCGGTATATTCTCGGGATTCGCCGCAGTGAGAGCTTTTTTCATGACAACTTCAAAATTGGAAAAAGCGTCCGACAAGGTCAGTTGGTATCTCTCCATCACTTTCGCAATCCTGTGCTCGAGTATCGTTGCGCTTGCGCGCGGGAAGACAGGCGGCATCTCAATACCAAAATGCTGGTACACGCCTTTGAGTTGTGCGAAGTAAGCGATCTCTCCGGGTCCGGCAACGTAAGCCGCGGTAGGCAGAAGGTAGTCCTGGCAAATCGGCCTGAGAACGACATTCGGGCTGAATGATTCCGGCCTTGTTTCGAGAGTCGTTCTCACTTGCTCGGGCATGAGTTTTCGTTTGGTGCCGCGAAGTGAGAATCCGCTTCCGATCGGCTCGAGACCGCGCCGCACTCCGTCTTCGATATAAAATAAATTCAATACTCGCGGCTTTACCTGAACGTGATAATTTTCTTCGAGTCCCGCGCTCTGCTTTATCACTTCCTCGCTCGTTCTCGGAAAGGTTTGAAATTCCTTTTCGAAAATCGGCTTCAAAAGTCTTTTGACCTGAGGATCATAAGGGTCAATTACAAGCAGAGAATTCTTTCCCAACATTTTCGTGATCGTGCGGGCAAAAGCGCTCGAGAAAGATTCACCCTCTTTATATGAGGAAGTCAGAACCTGCATGAGACTCTGCTTGAAATCGGTGACGGGGAGCAATGCGTCTATCTGCTGGAACACCTGCTCGATGGAAGCGTCGAATTTTATTTCGCTGAGCGGACGCATGTTTTCGTTTTCACCATCCGCAGGAATCGTCTCAACTCGCACTACATCCGAAGTGCCGTTGAGCAAATGAATATGGTTTGATTCTTCAAGGTCGTGATCATCTCCTTCCAGCCAGAAGACTGGGACAAATTCAAATTCGGGAAACCTTTCTTTAAGTTCGGCTGCAAGTTTAATTGCGCTGATGGTCTTGAAGAAAGTGTAGAGCGGTCCGCAAAATAGTCCGACTTGCTGCCCCGTAACGACACAAACCGCATTGTCGTGAGTCAATAATTCCAATGCGGACTCGTAATCGGGAGAATTATTAAGCTCGGAGTTTTGCCGGCGAAGAAGGTCGACTATCTCGCCTCTTTTGGGATTGAAATTTCGGAGAACTTTCGAGAAGTGATCCCGCAGTTCATCGTCGTTCGAAAAATCCACATCGTAATATTTCTTGAGGCTATCGAAGTTATAAACGTAGTCCGTATAAAGCTTCGATTGTTCCGGCAGTTCTGTAAAAGAAATTTCCATATTAGTTTAAAGGTATAGAGTTTTCGTTTTCCTTGTTAAAAAATTGCGCCCGCGTGGTATCAAAATACATTTTCAGTTCGGAGCCCGGTTTGGGATCGACGGGTGTCGTCACGCGCGCGACGATCTGCGTGGTTCCCGATTCAAAATAAAGATAAACCTCATTCCCCATCGGCTCAGAGATTTCCACCCGGAGCGTCGCAGTCGAATCGAGGTCGCCATGATGGGCATCGCTTATCGAAATATGTTCCGGTCGAACGCCAAGATAAACATTTTTGCCTAAGAAAGAAGAGAGTTTGGATCCCAGCGATTCTGGAATTTCGAGCCGTATACCGCCATTTATTTCATTGAAATACAGTTTCCCATTTCTTTGGATATAGCCTTCGAAGAAATTCATTGCCGGACTTCCGATGAAACCAGCGACAAATTTATTCACCGGACTATGGTAGAGATTGAGAGGCGAGTCAATCTGCTGGACGATTCCGTCTTTCATCACGACGATCCGGTCTCCCATTGTCATTCCTTCAACTTGATCGTGCGTCACGTAGATCATTGTCGCACCGAGTCTCTGGTGAAGCTTCGATATTTCGGCGCGCATTTGAACGCGCATCTTCGCATCGAGATTCGAGAGCGGTTCATCAAACAAAAACACTTTCGGCTTCCGGACAATTGCCCTTCCGAGCGCGACGCGCTGGCGCTGTCCACCCGACAGCGCTTTCGGTTTTCTGCCGAGGTATTCGGTGATTCCCAAAATTTCTGCCGCTTCTTTCACGCGCGCATCGATTTCCGGCTTGGAATATTTTCTCAATTTCAGACCGAATGCCATGTTTTCGTAAACTGTCATGTGCGGATAGAGCGCATAATTTTGAAACACCATCGCGATGTCGCGGTCTTTCGGCGCGGCGTTGTTGACAAGCTGATCTCCGATATAAAGTTCTCCACTTGAAATTTCCTCAAGCCCGGCAATCATTCGTAGTGTGGTTGTCTTGCCGCAGCCCGATGGCCCGACCAAGACAACAAACTCTTTGTCGGCAACGTTTAAATTAACATCCTTCACCGCCACCACGCCGCCTTCATAAACTTTCGATATGCTATTGAGTCTAACGCCTGCCATCTTTAACTCCGAATAACAAGTTTGTCAAGGATTTCAAAAAATTCGGGAAACGAGATCTTCGCCCACTCGGCATTCTTGATTACCGTTGTGCCCTTCGCGGCGAGACCTGCCACCGTGAACGCCATCGCAACGCGATGATCTTTGTATGAATCTATTTCAGCTCCCACCAAGTTTCCAGTACCATTGACGATAAAACCGTCGTCAAGTTCCGATACCTCTGCTCCCATCGCTTCGAGATTATCGACGACCGCAACAATTCTGTCCGATTCTTTTCTTCGGAGGTCGTGAGCGTCATGCACGATCGTCTCGCCTTTTGCGAAAGCGGCCATGACACCGATAATCGGAAGTTCATCTATAAGACGCGGGATCATTCCGCCGCTGATTTCGACTCCGTTCAGTTCGGAATTTGAAACAGTGACGTCGGCAATAGGTTCTCCGGCGGCTTCACGGATATTTTCAATCTCCACTCTTGCTCCCATCATTACCAGAACATCGAGGAATCCGGTGCGAGTTGGGTTGAGGGTTACGCCGATCGCAGTCACTGACGAGTTTGGAAGTATTGCCGCCGCCGCAAGAAAAAAAGCGGCTGAGGAAATGTCGCCGGCAACATCATACTCCATCGGCTCAACAACATAATCACAGGAGATTCTCGTCTCGAAGCCCGACGGAGTTTTTACTTTGGTCAACTTCAACATGCGTTCAGTATGGTCGCGAGACTCAACAGGTTCCACAACTGTCGTCTCACCTTCGGCAAACATGCCGGCAAGAAGTATAGCAGATTTCACCTGAGCGCTCGGCAGCGGGAGTTCGTATTTTATGCCATGAAGATTTTCTGCTGGGAATATTTTCAGCGGCGCTGTCATGTTGTAAGACGGAACTATGTTTGCGCCCATTTGAGAAAGCGGCTCGACAATCCTCTGCATCGGTCTGCGCCGGAGCGTTTCGTCACCCGTGATTGTACTTTCAAATTTTTGTCCGGCGAGAATTCCGGTCAGAAGCCGCATTGTTGTTCCGCTGTTGCCCGCGTCGAGAATTAACTTTGGGAAGGAGTAAGATAGCTTCCCCTTTCCATGAACTTTGACAGTTCCATCTTGCCGTTCGATTTCCACGCCGAGCTGCGACAGACAATTCATTGTGCTGTTCACATCGCCGCCGGTTGAAATACCTCTTATTTCCGATTCGCCGTTCGCAAGCGACGAAAAAATCAACGCTCTGTGAGAAATCGATTTATCGCCGGGTACTTTGAATGAGCCGATAATAGAGGATGCGCTTCTTACCTCGTAATTCATTGATTCAATATAAATTTGAGGGGGTGATTTTGCAATAATAAGGGGGAGGAAGAATGGAGTAGTGGAATATGGGAATAGTTTGTCTTGTCCTGAAATAGGTTGACACTTCAAAGAATGTGGAGGAGTTATCCACATAAGGAGTTAATAACCTATGGAGAGAACGAGATGTATACGATACAGCGAGGCATTCAGACGAAAGGTAGTAGAGGAGATCGAGTGCGGGAAATACAGTATTTCTGGA
>JAMCQL010000046.1 GCA_023381615.1 Bacteroidota bacterium | reverse complement strand
GTTTCATCTTGTTGTTTCTTAATGAAAGTCCCGAACACGAAATCCCATAAAGGCGAACTTACTCCGTAGTTATTGTCTGGATCCATGTAATGATGACGCATGTGGTGCTGCTTCAGATATAACGAGACCTTTCCGTGCAAACTGAAATGATGAACTGCGTAGTGTGTCAGGTCGTATGACAAATATCCGAGTATGAAACCTGCGAAGAAGGGGGGAAGATAAAATGCGCCAAGTATTTTCAAAAAGAGAAAGTAGAAAAGAAGAGCCAGCGGGATACTCACCACGGGCGGCATCACAAGGCGTGTTGAATCGTTGGGGTAGTCATGATGAACGCCGTGGAACAGGAATTGGATTTGTTTGCCCCAGCTGCTCTTGGGAACAAAGTGAAAGATAAACCTGTGGAGCGTGTACTCTGTAAGACTCCAGATGAAAAGTCCCAGCACAAATAGGGGAAATGCGTAAGCGAGGCCGACACCAATTATTGTTGTCTTGTAGAGCATGTAGGCAACGACAGGAAGATAGATGATTGCCGGTACAGAAGGATGAACGTGGGAGAAAAATTCGAGGATGTTGCTCTTGAACATCCGCGCGGATTCATCATTGTTCGAAACGTAGCGCTTCATAGCACAGCTCCTTCTTTCATAATCAGTCTTGACTTGCTATCCGCAGCATCCCGCCGCAGCGAGTCGCCTTTGGCGACCTTCGGACAATTTCCTAAACCCTATTGCAGTCAAGAAAATTTCCTGAGTCGCCGACGAAATGAAAAAGATTAAAGTTCTATTCTTTTTCAGATTTTGCGTTATAAACTATTTTGCGGATGGTGTCGAACCGCAGGTATGGGTATTCGTCCTGAATCTTCTCGATTGCATCACCGACGCTCATATAGTTGCGCAAGTCCTTGAAACGCCGCTTGATCTGGTAATCTCGGACGGCTTTGTAGTCAAGGAGACTGTTCTCAATAAGCTTTTCGTACAACTCATCGCTGAGAAGGT
Source organism: Bacteroidota bacterium (assembly GCA_023381615.1). GTDB lineage: Bacteria > Bacteroidota > Ignavibacteria > Kryptoniales > JAKASW01 > JAKASW01. The sequence continues at coordinate 2,938 of JAMCQL010000046.1, read as the reverse complement.
CGCTCAACGGGTTTTCGATCTGCTTTTTCTGTACCCTCTTCTTTTCGGAGGGAAGTCCGCTAATCTTTTCCATTTTTCCTCGCCTATTTTTTAGTGAGACTTTTGTTCAATAGACGTTATCAAAGTCTCGCTTTCCCCTCCGTTTGTGTAAGATTTTTCTTTTCCATAAAGTTCATCAGACTCAATCATCAAAATTTATTGAATAACGAACATTTCAACAATTCCAACCGTGGGCTCTATCCCGCAAAAGCGGGACGACCTACTGGATTCTCTGCCGGAGGCGGATGCGCCTTTGGCGCAGAACCAGTGACCTCCCCAATTCAACAACGTTGAATCGGGACGCTCAGAACCAGATTCTCAAACTTTAGAAGAACAAACTTCAACAATTCCAACTGTGGGCTCTACTGGATTCGAACCAGCGACCCCTTGCGTGTGAAGCAAGTGCTCTGAACCAGCTGAGCTAAGAGCCCGAATTGTCAAATAATCTAACAAAATAGACGCTGGTAATCAAGAAAAGGTGCTTGCTGTCTATCACTAACTTTTCCATTTGCTTCCAAACTCTCAATAAGTTCGGTTTTGATAAGTTTCTTAGAAAGACGGAATCAAAATCAAAAAGTTTAACCCTTAAATCCCCGCTTTTTCCAGCACTTTCACCGCAACTTCGTATTTCATGAATGGCGGAAGAAGGTAAGCGCCCGCAACAGATGTCCTTATCTCGCGTAGAAGATCGGCGGAAATCTCGATGCCGACCTGTGCCGCGTTTTTGCCGGCATGGAACATCTTATCCCTGATTCTTTCCGGTATGTTTATACCCGGAATCTCGTGATGGAGAAATTCGGCATGTTTGTGGCTTCGAAGAGGAAGTATCCCGACGACAATTGGGACGCGCATTGGCTCAACAGCCTTTATAAACCTTGTGCAAATTTCGGTTTCGTAGATCGGCTGTGTGAAAATAACATCTGCTCCAGATTCAACCTTCCGCTCGAGTTTTTCTATCTCATAATCGAAATTATCTGCGGAGGGGTTGGCGGCGCAGGCGATCAGGAACGATGTCGGTTCGCCGATCGGATTTCCCATCGAATCGCGGCCGTCATTCATGCTCTTGACAATTTTTACGAGTCCGACAGAATCGATGTCGAATACCGATTTCGCCTGAGGCAGGTCGCCGATTTTTGCCGGATCACCTGTAACGACGAGAATATTTCTCAAGCCGAGAGCTTGCGCGCCGAGGAGTTCCGCTTGCAAGCCGATCATGTTTCTGTCGCGAGTCGTCAGATGTGTTATGGCTTCGATCCCGATTTCTCTCTGGATCAAATGTGAAATGGCGATTGGGTTCATCCTTATCCGGGCGCGGGCGCCGTCGGTGATATTCACTGCGTCGATTCCGTTTTCCTTGCAGAACCGGGCGCCGTCCATCACGCCGGAAATGTCGAGTCCGCGCGGGATATCGAGTTCGACGGTCGTTACAAATTTTTGGCCTAACTTTTTGGAAAATTCCGACCGTGTCGGTGGTTTCTTCTCGACAACTTCTTCCTCGACAGTTGTTTTCCTTTTTACGACGATCTGCTTTCGTTCTATCTTGACTCCGCGCACGGCTTCGGCAATCGCTTTTATGTGCGAGGGTGTTGAGCCGCAGCAAGCGCCGACGATGGTTACGCCGGCTTCGACCAGCTGCTTGGCGTATGTGGCAAGATATTCCGGCGTGGCATGATAGATCGATCTTCCATCGACTAAAGTCGGAATTCCGGCGGCAGGCTGGGCAGAGAGAACGACATCTTCGGAGTAAATTGACTTGATGATTCCGTACATTCGCTGCGGTCCGACGGTGCAGTTCGAGCCGACGACATCGACCCCTTTCGACTTGATGTGTTTTACAACTTCGACAGGGAAATCGCTGGACAGAATCGCGCCGTCCTCGGAAAAAGTTTTCTGTGCGATTATCGGAAAGTCCGCAGAAATTTCTTTTGCGGCATCGATGGCAGCGTCGAGTTCGTTCAAGTCGAGGAAGGTTTCGAGAATTAGAAGATCGACACCGCCTTCAACGAGAATCTTAATTTGTTCTTTGAAGACTTCTTTTACTTCCGAGAGTTTAGTTTTGCCGAGCGGCTCGAGGAGCCTGCCGGTCGGTCCGACTGCTCCTGCGACATAGACATTGTCTTCAGCGGCTCGTTTCGCAATTTCAACAGCAGACTCGTTTATCTCTTTTAGTTTGTCGGCGAGATGATAAACTTCGAGTCGCATTCGGTTGCCCGAGAAGGTGTTCGTCTCGATTATCTCAGCACCGGCCTGAATGTACTCGCGGTGAGCGCGTTCCACGATATCGGGATTCTTGATGTTGTGGATTTCCGGCGGTTTCTCATCGTATTCGTAGAGTTCAAGGAGCGTTCCCATCGCGCCGTCGCATACGATTACGCCATCTTTCAGTCTTTCTCGGAAAGGCTTTTTCATTGCTGGAAGTTCAAATTGCTTTCTTAAAGTCTAAAGTCAACAATCATTATTTGTGAATAAAATTATCAATTTTCTGGACGAATTCAAAAAGATAAAGAAGTTGTAGTGTAATCCATCAGAAGGTGTGAAAGAATTACCGAAGGACTCAACTCTCCTATGAATTCCTCTCGAATTCAGCGTGTGACTGATTGCAAAATTGATTTTTTCACAGCTTCTCAGTTATGAGGTTAAAAAACGAATATAACCTTGCGCCTATGGAAAAGAATGTCAAGAGAAAATACGATCCCATTAACAAAAATTTTGTTTTTGTTTTCTGACATTTGGTCTCACGCCCTAAAAGGTAGCTGTGTCGGTTGGGGCCGAGCCGTTTAAGTGCACACCGAGGACACATTTAGAGAGAACCCTTCTCTAAGGTCCTTGGGCAGACATATGTTCTGAGGGTCATAATCTTCTTCCTTCTGATCCTTTCTTTACTCGACTCGTTAAGTAG
>JAMCQL010000072.1 GCA_023381615.1 Bacteroidota bacterium | reverse complement strand
CTCGCACTGCGCGTTCTCGCCGAGAGAATCGATGTTGGCGAGGTTTCCTCGATGCCATTGACGATCTCCTTCCTCGCCGCATGACGCAATGGCCGTCGCGCAAAGCCCGGCAGGTTCTTGCGGCGCTTGTCCGAATCGGTTGGGCCATCAAGCGTGAAACGCCCGGTTCCCACAAGATCCTCTCCCGCCCCGGTTGGCCTGATTATGTGTTCAGTTTTCATGATGCCGAAGAAATAGGTCCGAAAATGCTTGCGCGCATCGCCAAGCATACCGGCTTGAAGCCGGAAGATCTGTAACCAGCCAGGGAGAAGATTTCCTTCTCCCTTCAACTCGGGTCTTCATCCAGAAATCCTTTGAAATGCAGCCGCATTTTCTTTTCCCATTCCTCCTGCATGCGTTCGTCCTTCAGCACTTCCGCCACGTATGCCGCATAGCCTTGCCACATGCCAGGAAGAAGGTTTCCTTCTCCCTGGTTTGAGCTTTGGTGAAGGAAACCTTCACCGAAAGCCCCAAAGTTTGAAAACTTCCACTCCGCCGGCTCTCTAACCAGCCCTGCCCTTACGGGATTCAGATGGATGTAGCAGGCGACATACCAAAGGAGCTCATCGGCCACAAACTTATAGCGGAAAGGACCCTGGAACAGATGCCCGATGTGTCCATACTTCAGATTATATCGTTTCGCCGCCGATGTTGCCAGGGCACCCATCATCTTGGAGAGATTTCCACCCGGGTTTTGGAGCACGATGAGGTGATAATGGTTCGGCATGAGAGTATAGATCGGAATGGCAACCAGATGCTGGATTGCGAGGGATTTCATCTTTTCCAGAAAGGCATAGTAATCCGACCCGTCGCCAAAGATAGGGTCTCGATCATTGCCACGATTGTAAACGTGGTAGAACTGATTATCCTCTATACGTTCTTCCCTGTTCATCTTCTGCACCATAAGGTCTTGGCTGAAGATTCTTCTCCTCAGCTCCCTCCGACATCCCAGCCTGTCACAGAGTTCTACAGTTTCTCTTCCACGGACACGCCTTTGGGAAGATCTGATTTTTGAACTGTGACCTCATAATCAATCCACGCGCGAGGAAGAACAACGTCCTTTTTCTTTTCAACTTTTACCCGCTCGAACAGTTCACCTGCTCTTGCATTTCCAAGGTGACTCTCATGTTTGAACACAATGAGCTTTCTCGGATTCATTTCACCACGCGCGGCAGAACGGTCGTGCTCAAAAGCGTTAATCAATCCCTCCCATAGCAGACTTAAATCATCTTCAGAGAACCTGGTCTTGACAGCATCCACTGCGGAGACAAATCCATGCATTTCGTAGAGAGCATAAGGAACGGTGGACTTACGACCCATCGTGGAAGGGAATTCCATCTTTTCTTTGTGGTCGATAAATTCCCCTTCCGTTGTTACCGCACATCTCGTAATGGAATGATCCGCCTGGAAGATCCTGTCGATAGACCGCGCAAATGTGAACTGAACCGGCCCACGAACTGTGCCTGCTCCTTTGGCTTTCTTCTCCTTGCTCTTCTTTTCTTTCTTTCCTTCATCATTATCAGTATCTTCTGCCGCCTTATTTTCTTTCCCAGTGGAAAGCACTGCACCAAAAGTGCGGATATCGTAGTACTTCTCTATGAGAGATTTCTTCTTCTCCTGAACGGAATCGCCTGAGCTTTCGATCTCTTTGTTGAGATAAGGATATTCTTCATCTACGCTTCGCTGGCGAATAAATATTCCAAAACCCGGAATATCCTTCCGAACAGTCTGGATGTAGTTTCTGACTTTTCGTTTCATGCACACATCCGTCACGAGACCTTCCTGGTTCTCTGCATCGACACGAGGAAGATTATCCTGGTCGGGATCGCCGTTAGGATTGCCGTCTTTCACATCGAACAAAAACACAAAGTCATATCGGTTCTTAATGGGGTCGGACATGATCAGTTCTCCTTATCAGATTTGTTGTTAAAATCGCTTTGTCGCTGATGATAATAGCCGATTGCAAAGCTCGCCTGATCTTCCAAAGAAAAGACAGCAGGAAAGCGCGAGCCTTCAATTCTCGACATCAACCCCTGTAGCTTTTTATCGAGGTTAACAGCAAGACCCGGCTTCTCACCTTGTATCTTCGACAGGTGATGTTGCGTCAGTTTCATCAGTCTTCCGAAGGCAGTTGCCGGCATCGCGGAGGCAAACGAGAAAAAACGTTCGCGTACGCCAGCGTTCAGATTGCCTCCTGATGCGTGATATTGGATTGACTCCAGTACCGCAAAAATACGCCCGCATGTGTATGCGACGTTTCGGTTCGATTCATCGAGTTCCGCCATAAACTTCAATCCTCCTTTTTGATTTCTGTTTATGATTAATTTCAGTGACGCAATTCGCTCGGACGTCGTATCTCCCTGCTCCGCTCTTATCCGATTAAGTATCGAACTCAGAATCCACAGTGGCGGAGAGGTCCCCATTACTGCGCATTGCCAGAGTGCCGCCCCGATCCTTCCATGCTGTACATCTTTTCCGCCCTTACTCTTCGCAGACCGGACTAGCTCCCAAAAACGTGGATGATAGCGAATGACTTTCTTCTCGTCTTTATCATATTCACCGATCTCAATATCAGCGAACCATCGAGCAATATTCGCCCGCAAGTTTTCCAGACTTGTCTCAATCCAGTCTCGAATGGCAATCCGGGCAGCAGAACCGCTGAGAGTGATGGCATAAAATATATCTGCTTGAACGTTCTTAGCCCTCTTGGCTCGCCCCGATTCGACCGCATCGAACATCTCCCTGATCTTTCCTTCGTCCGGTTGATCGAGCAGATCAAGGTCAGTTGCTTCCAATGCCTCTTGCAGCCAAAACACAACCGCGGTATCTTCTGAAATCTTCTTTCGATTCTTGTAGATGAATATGTCCTTCCCTTTGTCGTTGATAGAAGCTGTGCCATTGGACAGCAGCCAGTTAAGTGCGCCAACATACGCTTGAGCACAATGAGTGCATATTGAAGAATTCTCATTCCCTTCCAATTCATAGGATTCGTATGCTTTATCATTGTAAGAAACCAAAGCACATCCCGAAGTCTGTCCGTCTGGGACTCGCTTAACCATACCATGTGGAAGATCGACAATAGGATATGAATGTGAGCCACATATAGAGCATTTCTCAAACCTTGTGTTCTTAATCTCTTTCAATGAGGTTTCGTACTGCCTGATAATTTCATCCTGAACGGGTTGCTGTTCATTGATCCGTTTTCCTTGGATGAGGAACGCTATGTTCCCTGATCTTTCCTTTTCTTCAACTTGAGAGTCAAAGAGCTTCTTTGCCTTCTTTATGCCGTTTGTGTTGTTGGATTCATAAAAAGAGAAAACCGGTGATAGGGGTTTCATGCCTCTGTAAATCTCGAGTTTGGCTAAGAAAAGTTCGTGCTTCTTGTCTGCTTTTGCGCCGTACCCTAATACTTCTTCTGGTTTATCGACAAGAAGTCTCCCCTTTCCCTTCTTTGCGGTAATCTTCTCAGCGATTGTTAGCTGTTTTTCGTGGACTATGAATTGCTTAAAGGCTCCCTCTTTGTCTATTACACAATCTATGGAGACTGGCACCTTATCCAGGGCATCATGTTCAAGCATCTCACCGGGATATCTTCTCTTGACCGTGCCTGAAAGTTCAACGAGTTCCTGAATCATAATTCCTCCTTCGCAGCTTCTTCGGCGCGGTTCAATTCATGGATTGTAAGCGACTGGTAATCCGGCAGCTTGCCGCGCTGATGGGTACTAGTGAGAATCTGTCCATACTCCTTTGAACAGTCCAATATCCCATCCCTCACCGCAACATCGTAGAAAAACTTCGGCATAGGCACGCCTTTATCGTCGTACCACATATCGAGAAACATGCTGCCGACGGGAATATCTTCTTTGATTCTTCTCTCAAAATCATCCTCAGCAGACATAGAAAATTCTGCCGCGAACTCGCGCGTTCCCAAGAATGGCCTTCTCCAACATTGTCCCTTTCTCACTCGCCGGTTAAACATCTCAACGTACTTCTTGGGTGGGTTTTTCTTGTCAGGTTTTTTCTGATAAACCGAGGCTTCAATGATATAAGCGACGTCTTTGAGAATAATGCTGTTGCGTTGCGCACGATATTTTGGCTTGCCTTTGGAATCGACCTCATCGACATATATTGGATTAACCCCCTGCTTAGAATTGATCTCATTTCTCTTGACCGAGGCGAACTTCACCGGCTTGAGCACGACAATTCGATGGACATGCCAGACAAACTCCGGTTTCCAGAGAATGCAATTCAACACACCGCGAGCTGCCGAAGGCGTCATGCACGGATAAGTCATTCGTTCTACCTTGAGATCTGGCCGCGTGAAACAGGCAAACTCACCCCAGACCTTCACCTGGACCGTGTTATCACCCATAAGCCCTCCTTTGTTAGGTCAATTCAAACAGGCATTCCTGCCCGTCATTTAATTACAGGTCAATCAGAAATGATTGCCCTGACAATGATCAAAACACCGTCTCAACATCCTTCGGAGACAAACCAAAATCTTCGTCGTAATTTCCGGTATAAATTCTGATCGTATCGTTCAACGGGACAATCTGGTCATTGTAACTTCTTAGAAAAGTCGGATATACCTGCACACAAAATTGCTGTAGTCTTCTGTAGTGACCTCTGTTAATTATTTTTCTTTTAGTGATTCTTTCCGCATCCACTAATTTTTTGACCTCCTCAAGTAAAGATTCTCCCTCGGCGTACTTCTCAACGACAAGGGAAGTTGTCGGTTCATTGATGAACCTAAAGCTCTCGCACACCTCTCTGAAATCGAATCCTTTTCTTTTCTCCGTAATCTTAAACTTGTCTGCGTTCACGAACAGCCCGATAACCTGCTTATAATATTCTTCAAATGAGCTGGCATCGTAGAGAATGTTCACGTCGTCTTTAATAATACCTGCAGCAAAAGAGGCACACGCCTGGTATGTCACATCCGGCATTTCGTGTTTTTCCAAATTGAAAATGACGACCTTGCCCTCTTCTAACTTTCCATTCCGGTTGCATCTGCCCGCGGCTTGAATAACTGAATCCATTGGCGCAATAGCGCGGTACACGCACGGGAAATCGAAATCCACGCCTGCTTCAACCAATTGGGTTGATATAACTGCGATGCGTTTTTTGTTCTTCAAGTCTTCAATGACGGCATCGATTGTTTTCTTTCGGTGATGGGGGCACATTGCCGTTGATAGATGGTAATACCTGTCGTATCCGTCGAATTGTTTGACTTCTTCAAACAACTCCCGTGCAACGCTCTTCGTGTTAACAATTACCAAAAATGATCCTGTCTCTTCGCTCAACTCTTTTACAACCCTGTCAAGCGGCACTTCCTCAAGTCCATTCAACAATTCGTAGTTCACCCGTCGCGTCGGTTTGAAATACTTCTCTGGCTTTGCAATAAGCGGGCACATGTTTTCGATTCCATCGAAACCATCACGCTTCATAAATGCCGGCTGCGTGGCCGTGCAAAACAGAAAAGATGTCCTCGCAAGTGCGCTCACATTTTTAAGCATCATGATTATGGGTTCGGCATATTCCTTGGGCAGAGTCTGAACTTCATCGAAGATGACCACAGACTCCGCAACGTTATGGTTCTTCCTGCACTTAAACGGTCTGTTGCTGAACAGGGACTCAAAGAATTGGACAGATGTTGTTACTATGATCGGCGAATCCCAATTTTCACAAGCCAATCGCTTGGATAGTTCTCTGTCGTCGCTGGCATCACTTTCGTCATATTTGTCCTTCTTTCCATCTTCATCGACAAGTCCGGAGTGGTGTTCCAAAACCGCATCCTCTCCGAAAACCTCTTTCAATACCTTTGCTGTCTGGTCAATGATGTTGACATATGGAAGAACCATCATAATACGTTGCAGGTGGTTATGTCTTGCGTGCAACAGCGCCCAGTACATAGATGTCAGTGTTTTTCCCAGGCCGGTCGGCAATTGCAAGGAGAAAAATCCCGGATTCTCTTCGGCATGCGCTGCTGCGTCACTCCTTGCCTTTGTGCGAAGTGCGTTTATCTTTCCTTCAGTCGGAAGTTGTTGAAATTTGTTCTCAAGTTTCTCGAGTAACAGTTCACACAAACCATCCTGGTCAAGTCTTTGACCCATTCTGGCTTCCGTACGTTCCGTGTCGAAGTGATGTTCGGTATCCAGCCAGTCCGCATCTGTCAACGCGCTGAATAGGAAACGCGTTACGCATTCAGCCAACAGGAAGTCCTTCTTCGGGAGAACAATTTCCGGAACGACGAACGCAGGAAAAGCCTCTTTGAATCTTTCAGATAGAATGTTCACTCCATCTTCATTTTCCTCGTAGTCCTCGATATTGGCGCTTCGTTCTGAGTTATCAGGCATCCCTGAATGGTGCCCCTGAATCGCAAACTGCAAAGGCAAATATTGCTTAGCCAACAACTTGGCAACGAACGCCCCGACAGCTGCGTGCGGAGTCCTTTTGCCTCCTTCGAACATATATTTTTGAAACCCATCCTGGAACTTGCCGACATCGTGAAGAAGTCCGGCAAGATAGAACAAGCGTCGAAACTTCTCTGTTGGCGAAAACGATTCCGCAAGTTCTGCTGTTTGCAGGAGGTGCGCCTTCAACTCGTGTCTCTCACCTTTCTCATTCTCCGAATGAGCGTAGAACGCGTTCGATTTGCTTTGAAGCGTTTTCATCTGTCTTCCCCTATTCTCACAACCACAATCATCTTTTCCCTCTCCGCCCCTTCTCTTCACCCATCATATAGCTCAGCATCGACTCCTTGAGCATTTCAATCGAAGAGAGATTCTTGCGGCTGCGCACCTGAATCCCGAGCACGTTTGACAACGGCGCCAGGGCAGATGCAAACTCCTCATTCCTGACGAAGATCGCATCCGGTTTAAATCCGGATTTCTCTATGGACGAGCAAATCGTGTCCGCCAGCAATTGATATTGCGGGATTTCCGGGGAGGCCGTGATCATGTCGAACACAAACCCCGATACCTGCTGGCATGCCACTGCGGTCCGGGCAAAATAAGGCCGGTCACGGTCCATGACAGGCATGGGAAGGAAAAACGCATCCGCTTCCCACTCCGAGTCGGGCTTCAGCTTCTTCGCCTTGATCGAGCTGATCACACCTAAATTCAAAACCGGCGGCTTCAACGGTTTCTTCTCATACACGGGCAGCGGCTCCCACTCCGAACGAAACTCCGTCTGGGATCCTTCGACGGGAGTGTACATGAGGCATTCATCATCTCGAATCGATTCTCCAACCTCGCCTCTCTGCACGCGATCGTGATGCCAGCATGCCGCGTTAATGCCGAGCGTCAGAAAGCGTGCTTCGGGCTCCGTCAGAAACCAGGGCGCGTATCCCGATACCATGCTCCTGAACTCAGGCCACGCATTCTTCCCCTTGAAAGAGAGATCCAGCTGCTTCATCACCGCAAAGTCCTCGGGCATCATATTGCTGCGAGGGCCGAGTTCAAAATTCAGACTATTCTGCATCTCAAAGAGGTCGTCATTTTCCCGGTCAATCTCTCCCTGGATCGTCCGGCGGTAGATATGGAATCCTTCCGCCTCGCGGTACAGAACGAATCCGAAAAGCTCGCCGCCGCTTCCCATAACGCCGCCGAATCCCGTTTCACCGCTTGATGGGTTGCGAACGCAAATAAGATCTCTGTCGTCAAGGATATTCCACGGCTGAAGGGAGTTGAATTTTTGTGCAGCAGAGTAGAGTTCCTTCCAGACAGAAGCTGGGACTGTGGGTACTATCGCTTTCAATTCTTTCCTTTTTCATTTTCCGAATGAGCAAAAAACATAACCGACTCTCCCAATTATATCCGAAGGATTCTTCTGAGAAGTAGTATTCCGGTCCACGGGAACCTTTGGGCTTTCAGCCTTGCCCCAGTTCTCCTGCGGCGCCTTTATTTTAGACGCTATTGATCCCCTCCCACATGAGTTCATCGCACACGCAATCATAATAGCTTTCACGATTCTTTTGACCGAATATCCTTGCCGAAATATAGACCAACATATTTTTGAAATCAACAAAAATCACCCCGCTTTCGTAATCCATCAGAAGGTGTTACCCGCTTTCGGCTTTCCGTCCCCAGCCTCCAGTTTCCGTTTTCCGTCCTCCTTTTTCCTTTCTCCCTTCTCCTGTCTCCGTTGTCTTACTTCGACATGTAAAACCTCGTCACCGCCGGTACCAGGTATTCTTCAAACGCCCTTTCGAAACCGTACGCCGGTTTCCAGCCCCAATCTTTCCGCGCCTCGGAATCGTCAACGTCCTCAGGCCAGCTATCAAGAATCGCCTGCCTTTTCAAATCAGGCTTGAAGTTCACATCTGATGACGCAAACGCCTTCTTGACCCGATTGTTGAGCTCGCTTGCGGATGGACTGAACGAACCGACGTTGTAAACTTCCCTTCCGAGCTTCTCGCGCGAAGCGGCATCGAGCTTAAGCAGCGCGGTGATCGCATCCGGCATCGCCATGAATGGAATTGTCGTGTCTTCCCTAACGAAGCATGTGTATGGTTCTCCCTTGGCTGCCTGATGAACCATTTCCGGAGCAAAGTCGCTCGTCCCGCCGGTGGGAAGAGTGAGGGCGCTTATAAGTCCCGGAAATCTCACACCGCGGAAGTCGACATATCCCGCCATCGGCTCAGCATCGAGCTGACGGTAGAAATGCGTGTAATACCTTCCGAGCTTCTCGCAATAAAGCTTGTTAATTCCGTACATCGTTCTCGGCTCGGTCCATTCTTCCTCTTTTATCTTCCCGACTTTGTGTTTTGTCGGAAGATCGGGAAGTCCGTAAACCGCGATAGAACTCGGATAGATAAACTTGATCTCTCTTCCCTGTAATCGCGACTGCGTTACTGTCATCTCGAGGAGATTGAGTGTCCCATCGACATTCACCTTGTGGGCAAGGGTCGGCTGGCGCTCGGCCCGGGTCGACAAGAGAGCAGCAAGATGATAAATGCTGTCGAAGTCGAAACCCGTCGAGAGCGAGTCAAGAAATCTCTTGTCTAAGATATCGCCCGTGAAACTCTTGAAGCATTTGGTGCGCGTGGTGTCGTCGAGCGGATTGAGATCGACCCCAACTACTTTTACCCCATCATGTTCCGCAAAATGTGAAATGAGTCCATGCCCGATTTCTCCGTTCGCGCCGGTTATCAAAATTGTTTTCGTTCCCATTAATTCTCCTTGAAAAGGTTGTCAGGCTGCAACATCATTATTGTGAAAGTCCGCGACCCGCCCGCGGCGGGCTGCCTAAGTTTTCTTCTTGTTCCCACGGAGACCGTGGGAACACAGATTTTGCGCTCCGCGCAAGAAAATGGCAACGATATCGGGCGCGGAGCGCCAGCATTGCGTTCCCATCCCGCCAAGGGCAGGGATAAACTCCGAGCATGGGAACGAGTATAAGACATTTACGAGACACTACACTAGTATTATTTGGAATTTGTTTGAAGTTTGTAATTTGAGATTTATCTCATATTTAAATTTCAAATTTTCTTTTTACTTTTTTCGATCATTTTAAAATGGTGTTCTGTATGTTCAACCGCGTGCTCGAGGATATCGAACAAAGTCACTTTCCCGTTCTCCGCATGGACGCCAGTTCTCATAAAATCTTTGTCGCTAAGCTTTTTCAACACCGGCACCATCGACGCACGCAGTGTGTAGAAAAGCGCGACGGAACCTTCCACCGGAGATTTGTCGTATGAAAATTTCGCCGCCCATTTGTCCTGATCAAAAGGAGTAATGAGCGGATTTTCTTCCGCGATGATCTTTTTCATCCTCTGAACAAAATTCACTTCTGCGTCGGCAAGGTGGTGAACTTGCTGCCTGATGCTCCATTTTTTCGGCGCAAGGCGTTTATTGAGTTCCGCATCCGACAAACCATTGACCGACTCGATCAGTTCGCCCGGCGCATTTTCATATTTACGAAGTAACGCGGCTGTCTTGGAATTCATCTTACAACTCCTTTACAAGTTTAAGTTCTTCAGACTCATCTTTGGCTATTACTTACACTTGCCCTTGCCCGTCGAGGATGAGGGTAAAAATCTTTGTAGAATAATTTCAAGGTTTGAAAAGAGTTAAAAGTAAAATCAATAGGACAAGTATCCATTGCACAAGAAAGGAAATTGTCTGCGTGCTGTTGAGAGATGACATCTTGTCGTTAACGTCTTCCGGCGGATTAAGCTGGTTCATCTGCTCGAGCAGCATCGCGCGTTGTCTCGCAATTTTCGGACTCGTTGTCATTCCGATTGTGAGCAGAACAATGAAAAGTATAAGCTTCATACCGAGCCACGCCGCGCTTCCGAAAAGATTTGCAAAAGTGATGTTCTTTACAACCATATTCGCAATTCCACTGAGCACAAGCACGAGCGCACCAAACGGAGAAAGGAGCCCGACGCTCCGCAATAACTTTGCAGCGTGCTGTTTCATTCTTAAGTCGTTCTCCCACCTGTAATTCGCTTCTATGATCGGTCCGGCGATTAGAACCGTGAAGATCATTCCTACACCGATTAAATGAAAAAATAACGATACGGCAAACCAGTTCATTTGTTCTCTCCTTGATTAACTTAATCTGACAATTGTCGAAATTCCTGAAATCATTTCTTTTGAGAACCGGCAGGGGGGATAGATTTGTCCAATCCTTCAAGGTTCGTTTTGTCAAGCAGACCATAAAGTGATTTTGTGCCGGGAATATTGTTGCCGGTGATCTCGATTAGAAATCTGTCCGCGAAAGGAAGCTGCAGCTTGGCTTCCTGAGAAGTGCTGTCGAAAGTCTCAAGCACTTTTATGTTCTTGTACAGGACAGTTTTTTCATAACCCGTTTCGGTTTCCTTATCGACATCGCCGGATACCGACATGTAAGAGGGTATGTTCAGCATGTCTGTAATCTTTACCGATATTGTGCTGCTGATTGAATCGGTCGAGTAACGGTAAATCACCTGCGCCCATGATGTGGAGAAGCCCATCATCGAAGCGGTCTCGCCGGTTGGTTTTCCGCAAGTATAAGTTTCATAGTCACCTTGCGGAAGAAATTGCTGCAACTGTTTGAAATGAATTATTTGAGGCTGTGCTGCCGCGGCTGAGGAAAAGAGAAGAACAAGAAAGTACGACAAACGATTCGCATGCATCTTTATCTCCTTTTAGTATGACAACAAAGGGCTTGGCCGGTAGGCATCGCCATAAGCACGACGCATAATCTGGAGAAACTCTGCGATCAAATACTTTCCAATTGACTCCGAAAACTGCAGCGGGCCTTTCGGATAATTTGTTCCTAATTTCATTGCAAGGTCAATGTCTTCTTCGCTCGCAACTCCTTCTTCCAACATAAAATATGCTTCGTTCACTATCGTTGATATTGTTCGTGCAAGTATTAGCTGCTGACTGCCGTTAAGTGGATTCTTTACATCGAGTCTTTCAGAAATCTTGTGCGCCATTTCGCGAAGAGTCTCGCTAATGAAAGCGTCCCGCCGTTCGAGTTTTACGACAGCATGCGGCACTTTCTCGCTGTAATTGTAGAACCCAGCTCCCGTTTTCCTGCCGAGAAGTCCCGACTCCACCATCTTTTGCTGCAGGATGACCGGTCTGAATCGAGGCTCGTGGAAAAATTGCTCATAGATCGACTTCGAGACGAGAAAGTTTAGATCAATGCCAACCAAGTCAAGCAGCCTAAACGGTCCCATCGGGAAATTCGCCGACTCGAAAGCATAGTCAATCTCTTCGATGCTTCCGATCCGATCCGACAAAAAGCGGAGCGGCTCGAGATAAAAATGGCGGGCGCAGCGGTTGACCACAAATCCAGGCGTGTCACGCGCAACGATCGGCGTCTTTCCGATCTGCCGCACAATCTGCGAGAGTTCAAGCAGCACTTCCTCGGAAAGAAAATCGGTCCTTATCACCTCGACAAGTTTCATTTTGTGAGCTGGATTGAAGAAGTGCAGCCCTGCGATTCTGTTTCTACCGGAACAACCGTTCGCGATCGCGCCGATAGACAAACTCGAAGTATTCGAGGTCAGCGGTACATTGAGCGCGCATATTTTATCGAGCTCCGCGAACACGTCCTTTTTTACGCTCAAATTCTCGGTAACCGCTTCAATCACTAAATGCACCTCGGAGAAATCGGAAAGCTCTGTACGCGGGTGGATGCGTGCTATCGACGCCTGTGCATCTTCAGGTTTGATCCTTCCCTTCTCAGCCTCGCGCTGAAATTCCGTGCTGATGACCTCAAGCGACCGCGTGACGATCTCTTTCGAAACATCGTACAGCAGCACATCCCATCCGCTCCGAGCGAAAGTGATGGCAATACCTGCACCCATGGTGCTCGTACCCGCAATGCCCACTGCTTTCATTAGCCTGATATGACTCCGTCTTCTTCCCCGAAAGGGGTCCCTTGGACAATTTTTTTCCATTCGGGCTTCCAATCGGGGAGATTGAGTCCCCACTCGCTGCATTTCAACCTGACTTCTTCTGAAAATCCTTTTCGCACTTCGTCATTATCCCTCAGCTTAAGCCCGTACTTCCTGTAGATCTGGTTGCGATGAGTTTTCGGTCTTCCGAAAATATTCATCGTGCGCAGATACCATTTGTTCAACACTGCTTGTATCTCCGATTTCGTAGAACGATCGAACGCCATTTTCTTCACCCAGTAATCGCCGTGGTTCACGTGCATCATCTCTTCCTTGAAGATGCGCTCGATTTCTCTTTTCCACGGACCGTAAGTGGACTTGCGAACATCCTCCAGTTGATGTCCGGCGCCGCGGTCCACGCAGAACCGGAACATCACGAAATCTGCCCATGTGTCTATCGGATAATAAAAAATATTCACGCGCCTGTCGTCAGCCGCGCGCTTGTCTTTCAACTCGTCAGACTTCAAGTCGAGACGGAGAGTGTAATCATGTTTTGCAACATGTGAGTCGGCATCGATGCCGAGGTCTTCGAGAAGTCTGTATATTGCACGCGCGCGGCGAACCTCGTTCTTCACTATGTTTGCAACCGCGAGTTTTTCTTCAGTCGTCGGCGCCTGCATTATCCATTGCACGTAACCGAACGCACCGGCGAGTTCGGAATCGGCTTGCTGAAGCATCAGATTGACAAGATTTTGGAAATAGTCGTCGCTCATCTCGTCCGGGCTCTCTATTGATTCTCCCTTTTGAATTTTCTCCCACATCCGTTTCTCGCGTTCCTCGTCGGGCAGTCTCGATAAATTCCGTACCGGGACATCGCTTTCTATCGCCACAATTCTCCTCCTCTCCATCTTTGTGCGACGATTCTCCTCAGCTTCCTCCGCCGCATTTTTGCCTCGCAGGCAAAATCATCTCCCTTTGAAAACCGGCGGACGCTTCTCAACAAAAGCTTTTACGGCTTCTTGGGCGTCCTCCGTCCGACCGGCAATTTCTTGCATGTAAGCCTCGTATTCAAGACTCTGTTCGAGTGAAGTGTTTGAAGAATAATTGAGCATTCTTTTTATGAGCGAATAAGCTTTAGTGGGACCTTTTGAAAAAAGCGCGAGCGTTTTTTCGGATTCATCAAGAAATTTATCGTCGGTGTAAACGCGGTTGACAATTCCCAAGCTCAGCGCTTCTTCCGCCGAAATCTCATTTCCGAGTGCAGCAAGCTCGAATGCCTTTGTATATCCGACAAGCCGCGGAAGAAAATATGTTGAGCCCGAATCCGGCACGAGCCCGATCTTAACAAAAGCCTGGATGAACTTTGCATTCGAGTTCATAATCTTGAAATCGCAAGCAAGCGCGAGGCTCATTCCCGCGCCGGCGGCAACTCCGTTGACGAGCGCGACGACAGGTTTCTCCATAGATGTAATGAGTTTTATGATCGGATTATAACGCCGCTTCAAGAAATCCGAAAACGATCTACCCGGCGCAATTTCCTTCAAATCCTGTCCGGCAGAAAACGCCCGCCCGCTTCCAGTGATGCCAACACAGCGGACATTTTCATCGTTTGAAAAACTCTTGAGCGCCGACTGAATCTCGCCTGTCATTTCCTCGTTGAATGCGTTGAGCGAGTCCGGACGATTCAATGTAAGTCTGCCGATTCCGTTCTCAACTTCGATTTTTATAGTTTCAATTTCAGGCATGTTCGAAAGCTGCTACTTTTTGCGACTTGAATTTTCGTAAATAATTCAATACAGAGCGCATATCCTTCGGTAATTCTGCGGTGAAAGACACATTCTCGTTCGTTGTCGGATGAACAAATGAAATCGATTCGGCGTGAAGCGCGGTTCGTGAAAGTAATGGTTTCTCGTCCCCCTCGGAAAAGTAGCGTGATTTAACCTGCGAGAGAAAGAACGGCTTCCCGTCACCGTAGACTTTATCGCACATGACAGGAAGTCCAATCGAGGCAAGATGAACTCTTATTTGGTGCATGCGTCCACTCTCTGGCCTTGCTTCAACAAGCGCGTAGCCATCAAACATTTCCACAACTCTATAATTTGTAACCGAAGGCTTGCCGTGTTTGCTGTTCACTTTCATCACGCCCGGATGCGTCTGGCTCTCGGAAATAGGTGCGTCGATTTTCCCTTCTGCCTCCGTCGGCGTGCCAACGACTATCGCAACGTAAGTCTTCGCCACTTCTCTCTCTTCAAATTGAGAGTTCAACGCCGCGTGCGTCTCAGCATCTTTCGCAAAGACAATCACACCGCTTGTCTCCTTGTCTATCCGGTGGACCACAAATATTTGTCCAAATTCTTCCTTCAGCATATTGTACAGATTCGGAAGCGAGTGATTGTACCTATCCGGAAGGACGAGAAGATTGGGCGGCTTATTTATCACAATAATATTTTCGTCCTCGAAGATTATCGAGCCGTTTTTTGATTTCACTATAAAATCGAATTTTCGTTTCATCTCTTTTTCACCGGAAAAATTATTTACCTTTCCACTGCGGCCTGCGTTTTTCAACAAACGCTCGCATTCCTTCCTTTTGGTCCTCGGTTGAAAACAGCATGTAGAAATTCTTCCTCTCGAATTCCAACCCTTCTTTCAAAGAAAGCTCGAAACTCTTCGATACACACAGAAAGCTCACTCATCAACTGGCGATTCAAGGCGTTCATTACATCCGGACGATTGAGTTGAATTATTGTCCGCCTATGGCGGAAATCTTCTTTGGCAAGAATGATATTTTTGTCCACAGGATCTCGACGAGTCGTCGATGACCCTCTGCGAGGCCGTAGGCCGACCCGTCGGGAGTCATCTCTACGAGACCGTAGGTCGACCTTCGGAAATTCCATCATCGCTCCAAGGTTGGTGTGCCCGAAAATTTAGAACCGCAGGTGAAAAGAAACAAGGTGGAGCTTATTGTAGAATCCTATTCAGAATCGGATTCTACTTTTTTGTGTTTTTCTTGTTGTTTTACTGACTCAAATCCAAAACCCAACTTTAGTTTTGGGCAGCTTTCGTTCTCTCTCCGAAAATTGCAGTGCCTATCCTAATCATCGTCGCCCCTTCTTCAATTGCAATCTCGAAATCGCCAGACATTCCCATCGAAAGTTCGGCCATCTCAACTTTGTCAATTGCTTCTTCCCGAACCCGCAAGAAAATCTCGCGGAGTTTTACGAAACAGTCTCTCACCGCTTTCCTATCTTCCGTCAGCGCACCTATCGTCATCAAACCTTTGACTTTTATCGTCTCAATTTTCGTGAGCGCGCGAATTAGCTCTATCGCTTTGTCAGGCTCAACTCCGCTCTTGCTCGATTCGCCCGACATATTCACTTCGACCAGCACATCTCTCGACTCCCCGCGCTTCTGTAACTGTCGTTCCAATTCAATTGCAGCTTCCATCCGGTCAATCGAGTGAATGTATTTAGTAGGAACGTCGAGAAGTTTTTTTACTTTGTTCGTCTGCAGGTGGCCGATGAAATGCCACTCGATTTTCTTTTTCTTCAGCGCTTCCGATTTGGAGACAAGCTCCTGCACGCGATTCTCCCCGAACCTAAAAAGTCCGGCGTCAATCGCATCCAGAACTCTTTCGGCGGGGAAAGTTTTTGATACGGCGATCAGTTTCACTTCACGCGACGGGTCGCTCGATCTTAATAGTGCTTGCGAAACTCTCCGGTTTATCTCCGCAGCATTTTCCGCAATTCCCACCTGACTTAATCCTGACTGAATTTCTTCGAGAGGTAAACTGACATCGCAATTATCTTCTCGTCTTCGTCTCCCTGACGAGTCTTCAGATCATACGTCTTGCAGATGCTTTCGAGGACGCGGAGGACTCTCCCCGCGGAGTGGTGCGGAACGTTCAACTCTTCCGAAAGCTTTGATATGATCAGAGGAGAATATTTGTGCACCAATTTCCACGCGTCACGCAAGTTCCTTTTGCTGTGAAAACCGTTCGGGAAAATTCGCTTCATCGCGTCCACGTCTTCCAGCAATTGCTCGGACGGACCGACGTCTTCGTAATCGGCGCCGTAAAATTCCCTGATGGTCATTTTGACTTTTTCTATAGGCACATCACGCTTGACTCTGGTATTCAACGGCTCCTCACCTGCAATCTCGCCCATCTTTTTATCTACATAAAGAAGCTTTTTCAAAGCGGGTGTCTTTGCGTAAACACGGCGCCAGTTGCTCCCAGACGTCAGCCACACCGCAAATGTCTCAGCCCAGTCCTCGTCAGGATGTTTCTGCGCATAATAATCCGGAAGATGTTTTACGTGACGCTTGCTCCATGGATTGAAGCGATAGTTGTCTCTGTACTTTTTATTGAAATTCCCGAAGATGCTTTTCCATTCCGGATCGAGATACAATTTATATGCATAATTTATTGCGTGGCCGAATTCGTGCCGCAGCCCCATCTTGATTTCACTTTCATTCTCGACGCCGTCATAAGCCATCTCGTCTTCGATTCCTATCAAAGTTTCGTTCTGAAACCAGAACGGGATCTCGATCGAAATGCTTTTGTTGACGCATCCCCATCCGGTTCCCAAATAATACTCGGGACGGAATCTTATTTCTTTTCTGGATGCTTCCGCTTCAACTTGCTTTATAAGTCTTAGAAATGTGCCGTTGATCTTTGTAGACAATTCACAGATAGGAACATCAAGATATTTTAGCTTTTCAAGTGTTTCCTCAAGTTCAACCTTGGTCATCAGAACCCTTCCATTTCAACAAAATTAACGCCTTTTACCGATTTCGTGCCGAGTAAGTAATACCAACTCTTCTGAAAATGCAAGTCCTTTTTCTAACCACAAATTGTCCCCAGAAACTGGTTCCTGCCAGAGACCCGCTGGTGTTTCGATCTCCGGGAATATAAGGGTGATGAAATGTATTTGCTTTTTTGCCGCAAATAATTATAATAAGTCAATCTCCGGAGGAGAAAAAATGAATTTTATTTTTGCTTTGCTTGTTCTCTTAGTATTGCCAAGGGAGCCGCAAATATTCTATTATAATGGAAAAGCTCTGACGCAGCTCAGCATTATACAAATGCCTAATGTTGGTCATGCTGTAATTAAGCTGCTCGTGAATTCTCCTTACGAACTCCGCAGCGCTTCTGTGGATTCGACAGAGGTCCAGATGTGCTTGCCAGAATACACGCTGACAAAAGACCTGAAATTGAAAGGAAGATGGTACGGGCTCACATGGGAAACGGGTCTGACTGTCGGATCAATGCGGCACACGCTTTACCTGACTTCATACTGGGGCAAAATTCACAAAAAAATTTTCACGGTGAATGTCGAAGGGAATAAAAGAATAAATAAACCACAAGGAGTCAACAGATGAAAAGCATTATACTGCTCTTAGCTGTAATCGTCGGATTTGCACAAGCCCAGGATCGCGGCGCGATCAGACTGAAGAAACCATATCTCTGGGAACTCAAATCTTCACCATATGTCCCCGCCGGAAGACTTTTCAAAACCCAATCATCATCGTGGGTAGCTTTCGGGCCCGCGCCCTCGCAAAGCACCTATTATGGAAATGTGTCGGGAAGAGTCACTTCACTCGCAGTCGATCCGACAAATTCAAGCGTTGTCTACGCCGCCGCCGCGGATGGCGGACTTTGGAAATCGATGGACGGCGGAACGACATGGACTCCTTTGACGGACAATTTCCCGAGACTCTCGTCCGGAGCTGTCGCGTTGGATCCGAACAATCCAAGCACGGTTTATTACGGCACAGGAGAATTGAACTTCAACATTGACGGTTACCCCGGCGCCGGAATTTTTAAGTCAACCGATGGCGGAGCATCGTGGTCACCAATGACCCTGCCAAGTGGCGGCGGACTTTACTACACGAGCAAGATTGTCGTTGCACCATCCAGCAGCAATGTTGTCTACGCCGCAGGTTTCTGGGATGTTTACAGGTCAACAGACTACGGAGCAACATGGACCGAACTTAATCTTTGCGGCGGCGCAGTTGATGACATCGTCGTCGATCCGACAAACGCAGACACGGTTTATGCTGCTTACGGATCGTCATTTGCATATGACAGCACTTCTTACGGAATCCATACGTCAACAGACGGCGGCGCAACGTGGAGTTATCTTCAAAACGGACTTCCGCCTTCAACTCAGATAAGCAGAGTCTCGCTGGCAATCTCGCCAAGCAATCCACAGGTTCTTTATGCCGCAATAAACGGGACCAATCCAAACAACAGCTCATCCGACACCAACCGCGTTTATACAACAACGGACGCCGGCGCTCACTGGACGGTTCTTCCATCTGTCTCATCGAAAACAGATTTCGGCGGTGGGCAGGGCTGGTACAACAACGTCATCGCTGTCGACCCAACTAATTCCAACACGGTCTACGTGGGCGGAATAGATTTCTGGAAGTCGACCAACGCCGGACAAACATGGACAAACCTGACGAAAGGCTACACTGGCGGAACCGTGCACGTCGACCAGCACGCGATTGCTTTCGCAAATGGAAATGGTTCTGCTTTTTACATCGGCAACGACGGCGGCGTATGGAAAACGGGGAACGGCGGAAGCTCATTCACAGACTGCAACACAAATCTCCAGACAATACAATTTTATTCCATCGATGCGGACCAAAATAATTCAGCGATCTCGGTCGGCGGCACGCAGGACAACGGAACTCAAAAGAACACCCAACCGTCTCTGGTGTGGAACGAAATATATGGCGGGGATGGTGGATATGTTTTAATTGATCCGAAAAATTCAAATATCATTTATACGGAATACGTGAACGGCAGTCTCCAAAAATCGACAAACGGAGGAGCGACGTTCACTCAAATCACGACAGGAATAACCGAGGACGGTTACTGGTTAACGCCGTATGTCATGGACCCGCAAAATGACAACATCCTCTACACTGGAACAAACAGAATCTACAAGTCAACTGACGCTGGAAGCAATTGGACTCCGGTAAGTCAAGTTTTGGAATCCTCAACCCGGCTTGTTACAACTATGTCAATCTCGCCTGTCCAGGACAGTGTGATATACGCGGGCCTTAGCGGTTATAGAGGTGCTAGCACGGCGTTTCTTTTTATAAGCACAGATAGCGGCGGTACTTGGAACGATATTTCGGGCAACCTCCCTGCGGGCGCTAACTTTGCGCGCATCACTGCGGATCCTACGCAAAAAGGCGTCGCTTATGCGGCAATCTTAAGTGGTCTTCCGAGTCATTCCCACGTACTCAGAACAACCAATTATGGAAACACTTGGACGCCTCTCGATTCTACCGGGAACGGCTTCGCTGATGTTCCGACAAAGATTATTTGTATCGATTCACTGAACGCAAACATTTACGCCGGCACTTATGCGGGCGTTTACGCATCAACCGATAACGGCGCGACTTGGTCGCAATTTGGCAGCGGCTTGCCGAATTCAGTTGTCGATGACATTGCTATTCAATACTCATCGCACACTCTCAGAGTTGGAACGCATGGCAGAGGAGCCTGGCAAATCGATCTGACGACAGGAATTGCTTCGCCCGCAAATAACACACCCACAACTTTTGCTGTGAATCAGAATTATCCAAACCCGTTCAATCCGTCAACAGCTATCAGCTATCAGCTTTCAGCTAATAGCTACGTTACGTTGAAAGTGTACGATGTACTTGGCAGAGAGATGGCAACATTGGTTAATGGGCAACAGAATGCCGGATATCATTCCGTAGCATTCAATGCCGGCAGCTTGCCGAGTGGAGTCTATTTCTATCGAATTACTGCGGGGAATTATTCTTCCGTGAAGAAGATGGTGCTGATGAAATAACGACATTTGTCCTAATAGTAAATAAATGCAGCTATTCAGGAAACGTCTTTCACCCACATGGACATTTCGAAGCGATAAAAAAGTCTGGCGGTTACTTCCGGGAAGCGGAGTTCTCGCAGTAGAACTCCGCGACACCGACAACAAGATTACTGAATTTGCCGGCTTAGACATTGAAACCGGCTCTTCTCTCTGGCAAAATTTCCAGCTCGAAGAGAAATGGTGGGTGACGGTAAACAAGATATACAACGATGTGCTCCTCCTTCAGCAGTTCGTGAAACCGGACATGCCAACACCGGGAAAAATCTTTGCAGTCGATCTATTTACCGGCAAGCCGCTCTGGCAAAATCACGAGCTGTCCTACTTAAATATCATTGACGATGTTGTCTACGGGCTGCGCAGGACATTGCAGTCGGAAGACATTGTTGGATTAAATTACAGAACCGGGGAGGAACGGGAGGTTTTCTCTGCCGACGACACGCGGGCACAAGAATTATCATTCTCGTTGCCTGAAGATGACTTCATCCTTCCGAGTCTTTTTGAAGAGTTAGAAGAAACTCCCGACTCGGCAAGTGCTGCTGTTTTGAAAAGATTAATTCCCCCCGATGCAAAGACACCGACGGTAATAAAATCGCCGTCCGGAAAAGAGATTGTTGGCTATCATCTGAATGCCGGAACTGACGAAAAGGGCGTTCAGGTTTACGATTCGCATCTCAAGATCATCGATGGTGAAGGGAAAATTCTCTTCGAGGACGTTGCGGATAAGAAAGTCTACTCCGCTCTGCAAGATTTTTACTTCGCGGTAAACGAACAACTGATCTACGTCCGCAACTCAAACGAGATAGTCGCTGTAAAACTAAGCTGACTTCTCCTCCAGAGGCGGATGAGCCTTAGGCTCAAGCCTCAGGCTCATCGGTCTCAAAGCTTTCGCCCGTCAGTGCTATGCGGCAGGCTTCGGAGTAAGAACAATAACTGCAGACTTTTTCGCGGGGAAATGTGGTCAAATTGAAACGTCCCGATCGCGCCTCAGAAACCTTCTTGTTGACAAACGAATCGGTTTCTTTCAAAAGCTCATTCATCGCTCTAGGATAATCGTCCGTGCTCCGGGTCTTTGCCAAGCTTCCATAAGTCCTGTTGAACTTCAGTTCTCCGTCCTCATCGCTAACGATGAACTCAATCGCTTCCTTTCCGTCCTCTGCCTTCAACAATATGTCCCTGTTGATGGAAATGAACGCTGCACCGGCAACTAAGCCTTCCGCTTTTCCCGATCTTGTAATTTTGTCCAATGCGTCCAGATAAAGAATGAGCTGGGGAGAAATTTTCTTGCCGATCACATCTTGATGTGTCGCGTTCTGGCTTGATGTCTTGTAATCGAAAATCGTAAGACCGTTTGAATTGGAATCAATTCGATCTATCTTGCCCCGCAAAGCAACATCGCCGATCTTGACTGAGCCAAGAGTCGCGTTCCCGCCGCCGCTTTTCATTCCAAACTCTAATTCGAACTTCTCTGGTGTGAAGCCGTATTCCGAAAGTTTTGTCTGCACTTTTGTCAAGAACAATTCCAATGTGCCGGGTACATTCCCCGTACCAAGTATCGTATCCCTTTCGACTTCAAAAAGGTCATGTTGAATTCCGAGTTCATCTAGAACTTCGCGTCCGATGTTGAGCAAGACTCTTAATTCGTCTTTCGCGTTCGCGAGCTTCCCGGTCTTTGAGAGTTCATTATAAAATCTATAGAGAATTTTGTGCAAAACTGCGCCGCGCTCGATTGTACTGAGTGAAGTCTCAATTTCCGGGACCTCGGCAATCCGGAGAATCCTTTGCACAAAATATTGAAAACCGCAGCGCGAAAGCGATTGAATTTGTGCCGCGGAGAAAACTCTATCCGCAAACTGCTTGTCGATCGAATTAACCAGCTCTACTTCGGTTATCTTCCCGTCGAACTCACTGTTTCTGTCACCTTTGTATCTGGCAGATTCCGCCGCCTTGCATCTCTCCAAATTCGGGGGAAAGAGCTGAACTGCGTTTGTCTCGGGATCAATTCTCCTGTGAAAGTCCGGAGCTGCGGCTTCGATCTCGACAAGCTGCTCAATATTGTAAATGTTCCTCAGTCCGTCTTCGCCAGCCGTCTTGTCTATGCGAGTCACTTCCGCAATATTCGTGAAGGCATCGATGAAAGACGACTTCGTTAGACGGACATCGTCGGTCTGAACCGGATAGATCAGGAATAGATTTTTCTCGAACGAACTCGCCGCTTGATAGAACAAATGCCTTTGAAGGTACGGTTGTGTTTCACGGTTTTCTTTTTGCGTACTCAGGGGAAGAAAAATCTCCGGATTGTATTTTGCCGGCAGTTCGCCTTCATTGAGTCCAACTATAAACATATAATCGAATTCCAACCCGCGTATTTCTTCAAGCGCAGTTACATAAACGCCGTAGCCATACTTCTGGCGGACGTTGTAACGTGTCAGCGAAAGCGCCGACCTCAAGTTCTCGACCCGGGTTTCAATCGGAAGCTTCTCGCCTCCTTTTTCCACTTCAACTTCGACGGCTTCATCGAGCACTTCAAAGAATGAAGAAAGTGCCCGCGCGTCCCGTTCAACTATCTCGGTGGAAACCCTCTCGACATTCAGTCGGGCGATGTTTTGGTAGATTCTCAAATCATTAACAAGCGACTTGACAGCGCCGCGGAATTCTTCCGGTGAAATGTCCCGATTGAATGGCGCCAACTTCCGCTCGATGGAGTTCAAAAGTCTCTGTGCGTCTTTCAGCGTCTTAGTGTTCCTAGCAATCTGTTCCGCATCGTCATCGGTGTTCTCTCCGAAGGATCTCGACGAGTCAAGTCGTTGACCTTCGGACAGGCCGAGCTTCTCGTAAAGCTCGAGACGCGCCGCTATAGTTTCCCTGAAGTTCTTCAGCCCTCTTTCAAATCTGCAAATCGCCGCGGCGTTATATACAACGCTGCCGGCTTCGTTCGGATTCATGTCACTGCTGACAGTTAAAACGCGGTTCGTAATTGCGCGGAGAAGAGCCGCTCGTTCATAGTCGCTTATCCTGATGTCTATGAACGACAAAAGTGCGTTCACGACACTGTTGCTCTCAAGCGTGTATCTGTCGGTAATGTTCGTCGGTATTCGATACTTTGGAAAAACCTCTCTGAACATTTGAGAATAATTTTGCGGGAGGTAGGAAGCCACACAAATTTTATCCAATTCTTGGCCGGGGTTCTTCTTGATTATTTCTTTGATCTTCTCCGCGACGAATTCCGCTTCCCTGAGATTGTCGCGAACGCTCACCACAAAAACCTTGTCTCTGAGGTCTATTTTGGTCCCGGGCTCTTTGTCGGCAAACAAATTTGAACCGAGATGATTTTTCAGCGTTGCGCTCCCGTCGGAATCCGGTTCGTTTCCCGTCTTCTGCGGTTTGAAACCTCTGTCCACAAGATCGGCGGAAGTGGCAAGCATTGTTTTGAACAGATTTTCATTTGTGTCGCTGCAATCGAGTTTAATGAGAAAAGAGAACTCTTTGCGCGATGAAAGGATTTTCAAAAACTCAAGCTCGGGTTTCTTGAAATTGTAAAACCCTTCGACAAAGAAAGTGAGCGTATTCGGATATTGCCGCTTGATAAGCTCCTGTGACTGCTTTAGCTCCGAATTTACCAGCGATAACACGCCGGCATTATCGATAAAGTTTTTCCCGAGACTGTTTTCGTAACTCGAGTAAATCTTCAAAAACTCTTCTAATTTCTGCCGCTCCGATTCCTCCGACGCCGAAAGCATTAGCTTGTAGTCTTGCGGCGTGATCCCGTTTTCTTTCAGATAATCGATCTGGTCGACGACTTTTTTTATCGTGCCTGCCGGCGCGACTCCCCTGCGAGCACCCGGACGGAACGACGCATACTTGAAGAACTTGAAATCGCCGCTCGAAATTATTCCGCTCACAAGCATTCCCTGCATGGACGATGAGATCGTCCGTCTTCCGGCTTTCAGCAGCGAAAAAATTTCGTGGCTGAACAGCTCCAGCGTGTAAATTGGAAACTTACCGAATACCACTTCATCAACGAACTCGCGCTGCAATTCACGCACGCGCCTGCGAGTCGGAACTATATAGATAAAATCGTAAGAACCGCTTTGTGAACTGCGCACCGCCCGTTCTTTTACCAGAGCGGTGAAATTTTCAGTTGCGCCTCCTTCGAAATTCTTCGTGAGAATGATCGACATTACTCTATCCGGGGCGGTTCTTCATCTATTTTCGCAATTCCCTGAAGCCGTTCCCTGAACCTTCCGAGAGCTTCGTGCGAATCGCCGTACTTGTTGGCGGCGTTTCTCAAATGCGTACCGAGCGTTTCGAAATTATCGTCGAACTTTGCAAGCGAATTCTCAAGTTGTGCAAGCTGGTCCCGCACTCGCTCTGCGTTTTTCTCGATCTGAAGCCCCTTAAGTCCAATTGCTATGGCTTGGATGTACGCGTAAAAGCTGTTCGGCGAAGCGGGAATGACGTGCTTTTTCATCGCGTACCTGTAAGCGCCGTTTTCGTCGCCATCCTGCATCAGAATTTCGTAGTACATGCTTTCCGAAGGAATGAACATGATCGCAAAATCGAATGTGTTCTCGGTTGGCTTGATGTACTTCTCCGCGATATCGTCAATCTGCTTCTTCAAGACGCTTGAAAACCTGCCGAGAGCAAGACTCTTTTCGGAATCGCTCTGGGCCTCGACGTAACGTTGGAACTCATCTTTCGGAAATTTCGAGTCGATCGGAATTATTCTTTCGGAGGTTTTTATGATCGCATCCACTTTCGATCCGTCACGAAACGAATATTGAAACTCGTAAAACCCTTGAGGTATAACCTGTTTGATCAATTCTTCGAGCAGTGTCTCGCCGAGATTTCCTCTCAGCTTTGGTGAACTCAATATGTTTTGGAGGTCATTTATCTGCTTTCCTATTTCGAGCATATTGTTGCTCGACTCTTTCAGCTCGCCGAAGTCCTGTTTCAACGACGAAAAAAGTTTGTTCGCCTCGGAGAGCTGGCCGCCGAGCTGGCCTTCGAAACTCGATAATCTCTGTTCGACCGATCCTCTCAGGCTCTCGACCTGTCTGCCAACGATGCTCGACAATTCGGAAACCTGCTGAGCCATCTGATTGATTTGCGCGTTTGTTCCGGCACGGTTCTCTTCCATGCTTTTCGAAAGCGAATTGCTGACGAGCTGAAGAGTACTGGCTATTGTCTCGCTGTTTGAACGCGCCGCATCGGAAACGGACCTGACGGAAGACTCGACGTCCGATTTGAAAATCGTGAACAGCTGCATTGTCTGTTCAGAAGCAGATTGCTGTCTGGTCGTCAAGCTCTTGAACTGAAAGAAAACGAGAATCATCACGACGATCATCAATGCAATTACCGCTAAGATCAAAGTTTCCATTCTTTCTCCGTGTTTAACTGCGGTGTTCCAAATCGATCTCGAATCGCTTTCCACCTATCAATTCACATGACATGGAGGACGATTCGGTCTGCCCCTTACGCATAATTAGAAAATCTTTTTTCTTCTTGTAAGATAAGCCGTCAACGCTTTGTCGAACGGTGTCGAAGTGCTCAGAAGCGCATAATCGATGTCGTTCTCGAAACACTTAATTTTCAAATCATGAATGAAACCGTCCACGCTCTTTTTGTATGCCGTCTTCAAAGCCGACACCTGCGTGGAGATTCGCTCTCCTGTTTCCAAGTCGGTGAACAAAGTATCGCCGGGAAAATCGAGATTTATTTCCGCATCATCCAAAATGTGGAATGCTATAACTTCATTTTTTCTGTGACGGAAATGTTTCAACGCAGTGATCACGCTTTTTGTATCGTCGAGGAAATCGCTTATCACTATGATTAGTCCGCGCCTCTTTATCCGCTCGGCGAGCGATGACAATGCGGTCGCAGTGGAGGTCTTTGAATCCGGCTGCAAGCCCGACAGCTCCGTCAACAAAAGTTTCATATACGAGTAAGTGAGATGCGGCTCAAAGAAACGCCTGACCGTTTCATCGTAGATAGCAAGCCCGGTCGCGTCCTGCTGTTTCATCATTAAATAGATCAAACCTGCGGCGAGATATGCAGCATATTCGAGTTTTGTGACGGCGCCGTCCCGCTTGAAGCCCATCGACCTGCTCGCATCCACGAGAATGTACGCCTTCAGGTTTGTTTCTTCTTCGTACTGTTTTATGTAAAGCCTGTCGCTTCTGCCGTAAACTTTCCAGTCGATGTTACTTATGTCGTCTCCGGGAAAATACTGCCTGTGCTCAGCGAACTCGACGCTGAAACCGTGATAAGGGCTTCGATGCATTCCGACGAGAAATCCCTCCACGATCAATCGCGCACGAAGTTCCATCGTTGACAACTGGGAAATGAACTTGGGTGTTAAGATTTTCAGTGCGCTCTCGCTCATATATAAATAAATTTACGGAAATTGCAGGGCAAAACCATCGTCCGATGCCGACAAACTTTTGACTTGACAACATGAAGCGGTTGTCGTAATTTAGACGTGGTCTTAATAAGTATAGTGAAATTAAAGCATCCAAATAAACACATTTCGGGAATTCAAAATGAAATACTTTTCACCGTTTATAGCTCTCTTGACTCTCTTTTCTTTCTCATCCGTTTTTGCGCAGGGCCGATACTATATCTGGAATTACCAATACGAAACAGAAGAAGCAAACGAATTTGAATTAGAAAGTCATTCCTACTTCAATACGCCCTCTCTCTCAAATAACGCTCATTCCTTAGAGCAGCAGTTCGAACTCGAATACGGTGTAACGGACAGATTCCAGTTGGGATTGTATCAGGTTTTCGGTCGCGATTATCCTGCAGGAAGCATCTCGGCAAAGTCGTCAAAGATCGAAATTTTATACAAACTTATTCCCAAGAATAACTTTGTTGTCGATCCGATGGTTTATTTTGAGTACGCACGCGATTGGAATTTCACAAATCCAAATCGGGCAGAAGCGAAACTCATTCTTTCGAAAGACTTTGGACGATTAAACGGGACTGTCAATGGAATTGCGGAATATGAATTCGGCGGCAGGAACAATTTCACTCCGGAAATAAGCGCTGGGCTTAGTTACGAACTCGCAAGCTATCTAAGAGCCGGTGTCGAGACTTTTGCGACGATAAGCGACGAGGACGAAGCGTCAGACGAAGACTTGCATGGCGTCGGCGTTGGACCAACAATCTCACTGTCAACTCCGTGGTTCTGGATCACTACCGGAGCATCTTTCGGCGTTTCAAAAAATTCTAATGCAATTAATTTCCGCGCGATAATTGGGATAGACCTGTGACGTCTAATCTCGGTAGAAGTCAACCAATAACATCGCGAAGGAATTCTCAACTCATCGATTCCACAAGACGCTATGCCGACTTGAATAATAGGCTGGAGGCAGATAACTTATTTAGACTTAATTTAAACTATAAAAGCAAATGGAAACCGCACGACAAAAATTTGAAGATTATCTGCGACAGGAAAACTACCGGGTAACACCCGAACGCTTCGAAGTCCTTAATACGGTAATGTCCACAACGGGGCACTTCGATGCCGACGAACTGTTCCTCAGTTTAAAAAAAGGCGGAAGCAAAGTTTCGAGAGCGACAGTCTACAACACACTGGATATTCTCGAAGAGTGCGGGTTAGTATTCAAAACCCGGCTCAAGGATCACGGCTCGCGATACGAAAAAGCGTTCGGAAGATCTCACCATGATCACCTTGTATGTGTCAATTGCGGAAAGATCGTGGAGTTTGTAGATGAAGCCATTGAGACCGGTCAGGAGAATGTCGCAAAGAAATTCAAGTTCAAACTTGTAGCTCACTCGCACCAGATCTTCGGTTTGTGTCCCGACTGCCAGAAGAATCAATAAACCATCTGTAAAAACCAGGACCATTATTATGAGATATCGATTCGGACATTCAAGAGGCAGGACACCCGTCGAGACCGACACAATCAAGACATATCCATCACGAACCAGCTTGAAGGAACTTCAAGTTGGCGAGGCTGCCCATATTGTAGATTTTTTCAACCCCGACGAAATCGCAAGGAAAATCGAAGCGATGGGACTGAGAAAAGGAAAGAAGATCACTGTCCTGCAAAAACTCGGGAGAGGAATATTGATAAAGACGAACAATTCAAGGATTGTCATAACCTCAGACGTGGCGAAGAACATTGAGGTAAAATGAGGAAGAGTATCAAGGTCGCCTTTGCCGGCAACCCGAACGTAGGCAAGACAACACTCTTAAATCACGCGGCAAAGACGAACTTGAAAGTCGGCAACTGGTCGGGTGTTACCGTCGAAAAGCGAGAAGGGTTTCTGAGCTACAAGGACTACGACATACATTTCGTCGACCTGCCCGGCATTTATACTCTCGAACCGCTATCCGAGGATGAATGGATCGCATATAATTTTATCATGAAGGAAAATCCCGATGTTGTAGTGGATGTCATCGAAACCACGAATGCTGAACGGGACCTTCTCCTTACCACGGAGCTTCTTGAGTTCGAAAGGCCGATGGTGGTGGCGCTCAATATGACAGATGAGGCAAACAAGAAAGGAATAGAGATCGACAGCAGCCATACCAAAGAGCTTCTCGAAATTCCCGTGGTAAAGACTAACGGAAGAAATGGCGACGGGATTCAGGAGCTATTGGATGCAATTATCGAAACCGCCGAGGCGCACTCGACACCAAAAGCTGTGAAGTACGGCGACCAAATCGAAGAGTTCCTCGACAAAATCGGGGAACAAAGACGCAACGGAAAGATTGACAAGCACACACTTCTTAAGCTGCTCACGGAGAATGATGGCAGAAATGGAGAGAAGACTAAGCTCGAAAAGTTTTACAAGAAAGACATAATCAGCATCATCAAAGACGAAAGATACGCTTTTGCCAACGGTCTCTACAGGGAGATCCTCAAGAAAAAAAAGTCAACCGCAAGGGATATAACCGACAAGATAGACAAGATTGTTTTGCATCCGATCTTAGGGTTTTTCATATTTCTTCTCGCGATGTTCCTGCTCTTCAAGATTTCTTTCGACTTTTCGAACCCATTGATGAATTGGACAGAGGGGCTGATCAACAACTTTTTCTCGCCATTAGTCTCGTTGCTGCTGACGAAAATCGGCGCCAGTGAATGGCTCCTAAGTTTTTTCTCTGAAGCGATAGTAGGCGGAGTGGGCTTTGTGATAACCTTTGTCCCTCTCATCGCCACCATCTACTTCATGTTAGCATTGTTGGAGATGTCCGGCTACATGCCGCGGATCGCTTTCTTGATGGACAAGTTCATGCACAAGTTAGGTCTTCATGGCAAAGGAATGATCCCGCTCCTTCTCGGCTTCGGCTGCAATGTACCGGCGATAATCGCGACCAGAACTCTTGAGAATAAGCGCGACAAGCTTCTCGTGATGGCAATGATCCCGTTCATGAGCTGCCCCGCAAGACTCGTTATCTTTTCCTTCTTCGCGATTTTGTTCTTCAATAATCCGGCAGTGATAATATTTTCTCTTTACCTGGGCGGAATCCTCATCGGACTTTTGACGGCTTTTTTTCTCAGAAAGACCGCTTTCAGAGGAAAACTGTCGCATTTTGTGATGGAGCTCCCGCCGTACCGGATGCCCAGAATGCGCATCGTCGTGAAAATTGTCTGGGTTCAGGTGAAGAGCTTTTTATACAGAGCCGGCACTCTGATCTTCGCGGCATCGGTAGTTGTTTGGGTTTTGCTGAACACACCGCCCGGCATCAAAAATCAGTCCGACAGCGCTGCCGCTTACGTCGGCAAAGCAATTACGCCGATCCTCAGACCTATCGGTATAAATGATTGGAGAATTTCCACGTCATTAATTCCAGCATTCCTGGCAAGGGAGATCGTGCTGAGTTCTATGGGAACGATTTACTCCGTGAATGTTCCCAATAACAAGCCGGATTTTCATTTCCTGCCTGCTATTGAAGAACAAGTAAACGGGTTTGGTGCTGCCGTGAAGGAGAGTCTCTTATCTCTCTTCAGCCCGTCGATAAAAACGCTCGAAACAGAAAATGCAGATTCGGGGTTGAGAAATGTGATAAGGTCGAGTTTTACTTCGGCGTCCGCATTGTCGTTTATGATCTTCCTGCTGTTGTACACCTCTTGTCTCGCGACGGTTGCGGTGATGGCGAGAGAGGCTGGAAAAAAGTTTGCACTGGTTTTCCTCGGATATAGCTTTGTGATAGCTTGGGTCGTTGCTTTTGTTGTTTATCAAGTTGGAAGCATTCTATGATTACAGAGATAATCTTTCTTTGTTCGCTTCTTGTCGTGGCCGGATTTTTGATTCGGCGATCGGTCAAATCAAGAAGCAAAGGAAGCTGCTGCGATAAGTGAAGACCGAGAACCCTTCCGCCGTTTGACGGCGGCGGAGAACCAGCTACTCTTATTTCGCGGCGCCTTGCTTGGTTCAATCAAAACACAGAGCCACCGAGGCACAGAGGAATTGAGCGAGAAGGCACAAAGATGCAAAGGGACTAAGGCACAGCAATCGCTTTACTGAGTTCTCCGTGCCCCCGTGTCTCCAGTGGTTAAACTACTTAGTTCACACTGAAAAACATTTCACAGAGACACACCGAGAAATCACAGAGCGACACAGAGATAATAAATAATCTATTTTTCTCAGTGTAACTCCTTTTTCCTCTGTGACTCTCTGTGTAATGTTAACTTTTTCAGTTAGAACTACTTAGGGGATATCGTTCTCTTCAGCAGGCATTCTTTTTCCGCATCACCAATAAAATACTCGCACTCACCACAGTGCGGAGATACGGTGGGAAGCCCATCGCTCGATGGGAAATATCCGCCTGCAGGCTCGATCTTTTTTATCCTGTCGACCATAGTTGATAATTCACTTTCAAACTTTTCAAGTTCACTCCCGGAATAAACCTTTGTCAGGTATTTTCCCGGCTCACGAGTGAAGATAATTGTAACATCAAATTCTTTCTGCTCCGCTTTCAACTTGCTGCAGAGAGACACATAGAATTTCATTTGGATTTCGTAATCGGAGTAAATTTTCTCCGCCGGTTTGTCGAGCCGGTTCGTCTTGTAATCGAAAACATGAAAGCCTTTCCCGTCCTCGACAAGCAAGTCTAAAGTGCCCGTAAGATAATCGGATCCGAATCTCCTCGTTATTGTCTGTTCGAGGTAAACTTTGTCGAGCTTCGTGATCTTTCCCAGAGTACCGATCGCGTTCTTTGCATTTTCAACGATCTGGTTCAGAAGCTTTTGCTTCTTTCCTTCTTCAACACTTTTGTCAAGTCCCGATGAGATCGCTCGCTCCGCCGCATCTCTTATCGCGCTTTCGTCCGTCTTACCAACTGAAAGAACTTGCTGTAAGGTCGAATGTATTAATTCGCCCCTGACAGTTGAAAGAATCGCATCGTTGTATTCGGCATACTCCTCGATCCTCATATTCGATTCCGGCGTGGGCATTCCCAGGCGGTACCGCAGAAAATATTTCGTCGGACAAAGCTTAAATGTTTGCAGCAGCGTTGCCGAATATATTTCGCCATCGATGTATGCCGGTATCGAATCGAGAAATATTTCTCCGACATTCACATTCTTTGAAATTATCTTAACAGCTTTTTCTGCGACCTGCGGAACTGCACCGTGAACCAATACCTTTCCGCCAGAAAATCCAAAGTGTCCTGCAACCGGCGGAGCGGACAAATCAAACGTTTTTGTCAATATATCTGTGAATGAATTGATATTTGTCGTGCTGCCCGATTTTTTCGGCGCGGTTGTGATTATGAGTTTATCCATCGCCCTCGTGCAGGCGACATAAAAAAGTCTTGCGGTTTCCGCCTGCTCACTCATGTCTTCGAATCTTTTGTAGAGCGAAAACTCCGGCGGAACTTCATTTGATATGAACGGCAGAATGCCAACTTGATCGTTTATGATCAAGCTTCTTCCTCTCCTGGCATTCGCGTCGCAAAAAGGGACGACCACCACAGGAAATTCAAGTCCCTTTGCGGCGTGTACGGTCATGATCTTTACCGCATCAACCGCTTCCTCGACCGGCGCTTGCCCTTCGCGAGCGGTGTCCTTTAAATATTTTAGTCGCTCGACGAAATCATAAAGATTATTGAAACCGCGTCCTTCAAACTCACGGGCGATACTCAAAAGTTTTCTGAGATTCGCTATGCGTTGACTCCCTGTCGGCGACAACCGGTATGCACCGAGCCAGCCCGTTCTCTCGAGAATCCGGTTTATCAGCTGTGGTATTGTCAGCCGTTGTGCGAGTTGGATTTCCTCTTCGAGGACAGAAACCGTGTACCTCACTTCGTCCGTCGCTTTCGGGGAAGAGGAGAAACCGAGAAGCCTGGCAAACAGCGTTTCTCCGTCGGATAATGAAATCCTGTACAGTTCGTTCTCCGAAATTCCGAAAAGCGGCGAGCGAAGGACGGTGAGCAAACCGATGTCGGAAGTGTTGTCGAGGAGAAACGTGAGGTAATTTGTAAGGTCAAAGATTTCCTGCGCCGAATAAAAACCAATTCCGGAAGTAACGACGTACGGAACATTGCGGTCGTTCAGCGCTTCTTCAAGCAGCACAAGCTTCGAACGGGTCTTCAAAAGTATCGCAATATCACCGTAAGTGATGGACCTCAGTTGTTCATCGGATTTGGCATCCTTCACTTTCTCGCCAGAGTCTACCATCTGCCGGATTCGCGAAGCCGCAAACTGCGCCTGAAGATCGCCTGCGCTCAGTTGTGTTCCTTGGCTGTTGCTTTCGACTTCATCTCCCGATTCCGAGTGTTGATCGTTTTCCGCAATATAGATCTCAATTGGATTCGCTTCCCCGCTCGGCCGCCGCGCCTTCAACGCTTTATATTCGGTCTGATTCATCAAAGACAACCCGACAGTTCCGAAAATGCCGCTGCTCGTCAAAACTTTTGCAAACACTTCGTTTACAAACGCGGCGATATCGGCGTTCATGCGGAAGCTTTCGAACAGCGGCAGCGATGTGCCATCTTGTCGCTTCGACAAATCATCTTCTGTTTTTTGCGAGACCTCTACCTGCGCGTTACGAAATCTGTAAATCGACTGCTTCGGATCGCCAACGACAAAAAGCTTTGCGTCACTTGCAAAATTATTCAGAAGACTCAGGAAAATATCGTATTGCAGGAAGTTCGTATCCTGAAACTCATCGACCATGATGTGCCTGAAACGTGAAGTGAGAACGTTTCGCACCGTTTCTTTTTCTCGCAAGAGCTTCATCGTGAGGATCTGCAGATCATCGAAGTCGAGAGCACCCATCGAATACTTTTTCTGCGCGTAATTGCCGGCGCTCCTTTCATATAGATTGAGAAGGGTCTTTAGCAATCCTAAGTACTCTTTTGAATTGCCGATGCGGGAGCCGGTAAAATCCTTGAGCGGCTTGAAAGCAGTTTCAAGTATTGCAAGTGCATCTTCCCACGAATAAGCGCTCCCGTCGACAATTGCCACTTCCCTCTTGCGAGGAGTACCCTTTTCCGTGAGTATCCTATCGAGGAGGATCTTCAATGCATCCAAAATATTGATAAGCTCAATTTCATTTTCATCGAGGATATCTCTCACCGTTTTTACTTCAGCTGCAAGATCGCCTTTTTTCAACCTGACATTTTCCTTTGCAACTTTAAGTACGGCTTTCGACAAATTTGTCCAATGTCGCCGAACCGCCTCTTCGTCGAGCAGCAATTGTTTGCCGGCGGCTTTAATGTGCTCGATTTTCTCGCGGCTGTCGAGCAAATCATTTAAAATGCCAAGCGTTCTTTTATATCCGATTCCCACGAGAAAGTTGTGAACTTTGCCGTGATTTCCTCGTTCACTCGCAAGCGACTCTCTGACCGCCTCATCGCAAGCTTCTTCCTTCAGAGAAGCCGCATCGAAATCTTCCAAGACTTTGAAGTTCGCGTCTATCTCCGCCTCTATCGGAAACTCCCTCAGCACCTGCGAACAGAATGCGTGGATTGTGCTGATGTTTGCCTCGAGCATCTTTCGCCTGGCTTCTTTGAGCGCGATGAATTGATTCGAATTCTTGTTATTTTTCCCGGCCGCAGAAAGCTCTAGCTTGATCCGCTCCGTTATTTTTTCCCGGAGTTCCAGCGCGGCTTTTTCCGTAAATGTCAGACAAAGAATTTGTTCCACATCGACGCCGCTTTTGATTGCCTCAACATACCGCTCGACGAGCACGCGAGTCTTACCCGAACCCGCATTCGCAGCTACAGAAATGTGCTTGTCTAACTCAAGAGCTTTCTTTTGTTGATCTGTCAGCTCTGCCATTTTATTCCGGATAAGAACTCTTTCCACTTTTTGTAAAGCTGCCCCGTTGCGATGACGTCGCCCATGCAGTACTCGGCAATTTCAGTGTACCGCTTGCCCCTGAAATAATCGTTGATGTCGTATCCTGTAATGCCGTGCGATTTCGGACTTTCGATGCCGAAAGCTTTGCAGTAGAAATCAAGATTGAACTTGCGTGTAACTCCATGATAAGTAAGTTCTTCGAGCAAATCCACGTGATGCGCCATCTGGTATCTTGTTCCCGCCATGAGATCGCGAGTCGGCCTGATGCCGAGTATCGCCGAGCGCATCATGACAAACGGGCAATCGAAACTCCTGCCGTTAAACGTGATGAAATCGTCAAACTTTATGATGTACTCCCAGAATTTCTCAAGCACTTTTCTCTCGTCTCCGCTGATGTAAAGAAAAGTGTTGTCGCCGTCTTTCTTTTCGACTTCCGATTCTTCATCTGCGCAGTAGAGCGCAATGCCGTTTCCGGACTCAACATTCAGAAGAGCGATTGCGACGATCTGCGCAGTCAGCGGCCAGAGATTTAATTGCTTTATCAATTCGTCCCTTGCCTGCTGACGTTTTTCCTCGCTTTCTTCCTTCTCGGCGCCCTTCATTAAGTAGTCGACTTGCGCTTTGTCAAACACTTCAGGCTGAAATCCCGAAGTCTCGATGTCAAATACTACCGCAGCCATTGGAGCCTCCTAACTTTTGTAAATTAAAAAAAGACCGCTTTCTAAAGCTATTCTTCCGCGGTTATTTCAAGTCGCACTATATCGTAACCTTTCTTTGATTCGAGCACGCCAAAAATTACACCGGCGAACACCATGAGCATTCCAGCGAGGAATGCCGCCGTGGAAAGATAGTTAATTCCAACGAACCCTTGGAATGACGCCAGCCCTATGAGCAGCGAACTAACCACAAAGAGTGCCGCGGCAATCGTGTAACTCATGACAGAATTGCGAACGAGCTTCGCACGCGAATTGAGGTGACTCAACTGTCTCGCGGTGCTTTCCAAACGCAGGTTTTCCTCAGGCGTGAAGTCGCGATCGATGGCCTTCGAAACGAGACGGCGCTTCTCATCGTTGATGAGCCGTATTCGATTTACCACGCTCGAGTACTTATTATTCGCACCAAGGAGCAAAAGCCCGCATGCGCTGATCATAACCGCCGGCGACAGCATAAGCTGTATGACTTTCGCTGCATCTATGTTTTGATCGAGCAAAAACATCTCTGAGATTCCGACTTTATTAACAGCTGATCTTATGTTTTAATATAACAAACATGCACCCAATCCTGATCGTATCTAAATTTCTCTCCGCGGAACGATAAAACAAAATGTTACTAGTAGATTCTTCCACAGGGGAGTCATGCGAGTAGATCGGCATAACTCTTAATAGTCTTTTCACGCCAAGAACGCAAAGAGGAACACTCCTTTCCGAAGGATCGTTCCGACAATAATATTACGGAGCCTCAAATCGCGGAAAGTACGCAAAGCAAAAAGCTCAACTCTTATCTTTGCGCGCTTTGCGCCGGAGATATTTATCCCACCGAGGACGGCTACTGGACTTCGCGACCTTTGCGTGAAATAGAAATGCCCGGAGGCGATTTGGCGCAATGTCGCCTCCAAACGTTATTCCGATATTTAAACGAGAAATGAGATTAATTGCCTATATACTTTCCGATCCAACCGAGCACTGTGTTCCACCACAGGCGCGAGTCCTGCGGCTTCACGACAAAGTGGAATTCGTTCGGGAAATACAGCATCTCGGACGGGACGCCGCGCATCTGAAGCGCCGTGAACAATTGAAATCCCTGACTCACATCGAGTCGAAAATCATTTTGGCTGTGTATAACGAGCATTGGTGTCTTGAAGTCTTTCACATAAGTGCTTGGCGACCACTTGTGGTAAAGCGCCGGATTCGACCAAGGAGTTCCCTTGAATTCCCAGATCGGGAACCAGAGTTCTTCCGTCGAGCCAAAAGCACTCACTGCGTCATAGAGTCCGTCGTGGCTTACGAGACACTTGAAGATTCCTTTGTCATTGTGTCCTTCCATCCAATCCATCATGTAGCCGCCGTAAGAAGCTCCAGCAGCGGCAATTCTATTTTTGTCGATGTACGGATAATGCTCTGTAACGTATTCGACGCCGTTCATCAAGTCGACGAACACTTTTCCGCCCCAGTCGCCGCTGATCTCGTCTGTGAACTTCTGTCCGTAGCCTGTCGAGCCGCGCGGGTTAACCATCACTGCGACGTAACCCGGCGACGCAAAGAGTTCTGCGTTCCATCTATAATGAAATTCGTCCATCCACTGCCCTTGCGGACCGCCGTGAACGAGATATACCATCGGATATTTTTTGTGGGGATCGAAATTCGGCGGCTTGACGATGAAACCCTCGACCTTTGTTCCGCCTGCTCCTTTGAACCAGAACGATTCCCACGGATTCATGTCGAGCTGCGCAAGAAGCGCATCGTTCGTGTGCGTGAGCTGGGTGACTTCGCGCGTCTCAATATTCATCTTATAGACATCATTAGGATGCGTTACCGACTGCCGCAGAAAGACTAAATACTTCCCGTCCGGAGTGATCGTCAGATCTTCGTTGGTGGAATGTTCGGTCAGCCTCTCAACTTTACCTGTTGCTGCATCCACTTCGAAAATATTATGATAGCCTTCGTCGTCTGCATTGAAATAAAGTTTCTTACTGTCTGGCGACCAAACGACTTCATCTACGGAACGGTCATATTTTTCAGTCAGGTTTATGATTGTCCCTTTTCCGCGAACGGAATCTTCTACTTCTCTATCGTAGAGCATCAACCTGGATCGGTCGGACTCGAAACCGGGAATCATCTGAGCACGATAAGCAATGTAGCGTCCGTCGGGAGAATACAAAGGCTGATTATCGTTC
Source organism: Bacteroidota bacterium (assembly GCA_023381615.1). Classification (GTDB taxonomy): domain Bacteria; phylum Bacteroidota; class Ignavibacteria; order Kryptoniales; family JAKASW01; genus JAKASW01. The sequence goes on along the minus strand of JAMCQL010000072.1, from coordinate 30,098 downwards.
GACTTGTTAGTGGTAATCCGTTTCGCTTCGCCGCCGTTTATGCTCACGGTGAACAAATCGTTGTTCGTGCTCACAGCGACCATCTTGTCGGTGTTCTTAACGTAGCAGACTTCCTTGCTGTCCGGCGAGAATGCATAATCCATTCTTCCGCCGAGATCGATCGGAGGTGTGTCGTAATCGCCTGGAGTCAGATCGACAGGCGTTCCTCCGTTCGCGCCGACAACAAACAAATGACTTCTTTTTCCGTCTTTCCAGACATTCCAGACTCTGTACGGAAGACTCGTGAATAACTTCGCTTTGACTTTCCCGTTCTCAAGCTGATTCTCGCGTGCGGCATTGCAGGAATCGGAGGTACACTCAGGGAAAACATCCGACACAAATGCGATATGCTGTCCATCCGGCGACCAGAGAAGTCCGCTTGCTCCGAGCGCAATGCTTGTGATCTTCTTCGGTGTTCCGCTGTTTGCATCCTCGACATAAACTTGCGGCGTTCCAACTCCGTCATCACCAACGAATGCGATCTCTTTTCCGTCAGGCGACCAAACCGGATCGCTGCTCGACTTGAGTCCGGTATTGAATTCTCTAACGTCTTTCCCGTCAATGGAGACGAGATAGATAGCGCTCGTCCCTTTGTTTTCTTCCATACTGTAATTTGTAATCACGTACGCAACAGTCTTTCCGTCGGGCGAGACCTGCGGGTCGGAGACTCTTCCGACCTTCCACATATCTTCGACAGTCAGGGGATGCTTCTGTGCAAATACAAAAGCTGGAATCAATAAAAGTGCAAGAATTATTGGAATGAATTTCCTAAACATAGCCACGCTCCTTTTGATGTTTTGTTTCGACAAAGTTAAAGCCAATGCGCGAAAAGTTCTTGGGAGAATTTTGTCCCCACTCTCGCGGGTTTTGATTGCCAGTTCTCAAATAGTTCCCCTCAAGAAACTTTTCTCGGAGAAATTCAAGGCAAAGCGGCTCAAAATAGTCGATTTTGGCCATTCTTCGCCTCTCAAATTCCAATCTTGACTTTAAAATCCAGATTAGCTAAACTGATGTTGTAATGAATAGGAAAGAAGAGTTTCAAAACAAGAGGTTTTAGGAGTTTGAGATGAGCAATTCTGATTTGACCGTTGAAAAATTAGCGAACGCGGAATACAAGTACGGCTTTGTCTCCGACGTTGAAACCGAAAAAATTCCCAAAGGGTTGAACGAAGATGTGATCAGACTTATTTCCCAAAAGAAGAACGAACCGGAATGGATGCTCGAATGGCGATTGAAAGCATACCGCCACTGGCTTACGATGAAGGAACCGCATTGGTCAAATGTCAAATATGGTCCGATAGATTATCAGGATATTATTTACTACGCGGCTCCGAAGAAGAAACCGAAACTCAACAGCATAGAAGAAGCCGACCCGGATCTCGTGAAGGCGTTTGCAAAATTGGGAATACCGCTCGAAGAACAGAAAAGACTTGCGGGCGTTGCGGTGGACGCAGTGTTCGACAGCGTCTCTGTCGCAACGACATTCAAAGAGAAGCTGAGCGAACTCGGGATTATTTTTTGCTCGATGTCTGAGGCACTTCAGAATCATTCTGATCTCGTGAAGAAATATTTAGGGACCGTTGTCCCCTACACCGACAATTTCTTTGCGTCATTGAACTCCGCAGTATTCAGCGACGGCTCTTTCGCTTATGTTCCGAAAGGAGTCCGATGTCCGATGGAGCTTTCAACTTACTTCCGCATCAACGCTTCGGAGACCGGACAGTTCGAGCGAACCCTCATCGTCGCGGAGGAAGGAAGCTACGTCAGTTATCTCGAGGGATGCACCGCGCCAATCAGAGACACAAACCAGTTACACGCGGCTGTCGTCGAACTTGTCGCACTCGACAATGCTGAGATAAAATATTCGACAGTCCAGAACTGGTATCCCGGTGACAAGGACGGCAAAGGCGGAATTTACAACTTCGTTACGAAACGCGGAGCTTGCAGAGGAGTCAACTCAAAAATTTCCTGGACACAGGTGGAAACGGGCTCGGCAATCACGTGGAAATATCCGAGCTGCATTCTTCAGGGCGACAATTCCGTCGGAGAATTTTACTCCGTTGCAATGACGAACAATATGCAGCAAGCCGACACCGGCACGAAGATGATCCATATCGGGAAGAACACAAGAAGCACGATAATCTCAAAAGGAATTTCTGCGGGAAGGAGCAACAATAGTTACCGAGGATCTGTGAGGATCACGAAGAAAGCGGAGAACGCAAGAAATTATTCTCAGTGCGACTCGCTTCTCATCGGCGACAAGTGCGGCGCTCATACCTTCCCTTACCTTGAGATGAACAACCCGACTGCACAGGTCGAGCATGAAGCGACGACCTCCAAGATCGGCGCCGATCAGATTTTCTATCTGAACCAAAGAGGCATCTCCACCGAAGACGCAGTCAGACTCATCGTCAATGGATACTGCAAGGAAGTTTTCAAGCAGCTTCCGATGGAATTTGCGGTAGAAGCGACTCGACTTTTGAGCATGAGCTTAGAAGGAAGCGTCGGGTAAGAAGGATTATTGGAGTAATGGATTGTTGGAATAATGGAATCGCAACGCTTTGCTCTATACCCTATGCCCTTTGCACTCTGCTCAAAAGGGTGGAACAGCAAAATAATGGGATCACAACCTCGATAATAGAAAGGTCGGTGATTGAATGTTAGAAATCAGAAATCTCTATGCCTCTGTTGAAGAAAAAGAAATTCTAAAAGGTATCGACCTGAAAGTAAACGCGGGTGAAGTACATGCCATCATGGGACCAAACGGCTCCGGCAAAAGCACGCTTGCCAATGTCCTCGCCGGCCGTCCCGAATATCACGTCACAAAAGGCGAAGCGATCTACGAAGGAAAAGACCTACTGGCGATGGCGCCGGAAATAAGAGCGCGTGAAGGAGTATTCCTTGCGTTTCAATATCCGGTTGAACTTCCCGGCGTGAACAATACGACGTTTCTCCGTACCGCAATGAACGAAGCCCGCAAATACAAAGGCCAGCCGGAAATCAGCGCGGGACAATTCCTCTCGATGCTCAAGAAGAAAATGCAGTTGGTCGAAATGAACGACACGCTTTTGAGTCGATCTGTCAACGAAGGATTCTCCGGCGGAGAAAAGAAGCGGAACGAAATTTTGCAGATGGCGGTGCTTGAACCGAAGCTCGCCATACTCGACGAGACCGACTCCGGGCTTGACATCGACGCATTGCGGATCGTTGCGAACGGAGTCGACAAACTCCGGTCGAAAGACAACGCGATCATTCTCGTAACCCATTACCAGCGCCTGCTCAACTATATTGTCCCCGATTTCGTGCACGTTCTCTATAACGGAAGGATCGTGAAATCCGGCGGGAAGGACCTCGCGCTTGAACTCGAAGAAAAAGGTTACGACTGGGTCAAAGAGAAGGATGAGACGGTATCTGCGGTATGAAGAGTGGAATGTCGGAATATTGGAATTATGAATTGAAGGGAAACGGGAGACAGGAGACAGAAGACAGGAAGGTTAATGAGTGAGACTTCTGAAATAAAAAACTGGTACTTGTCACTCTTCAAAGATTTTGAGAATCATCTTAATGGGGAGAAGTCAACGCCTTTTCACAGACTTCGGAAGGAGGCGATAGACAAATTCGCCGAGCTTGACTTCCCCAACCTGCATCAGGAAGACTGGCGGTTTACCGACATCAGTCCGATACTCAAGCACACGTTCACTTACGCAAATAAGAAATCGACACTCCTCCCGGATAAGAAAGGGATATCAAGATTCCTATTCGGCGGAATGCGAAGCCACTTAGTTGTATTTGTGAACGGCTTTTATTCGGCTGAACTTTCAACGCTTCTTCCTCTTCCGAAGGGCGTTATCATCGGGAGCCTTGCCGAAGCGCTAAAGAGCAACGATGGAACTGTAAACGACAATATTTCAAAGTACGCGACATTCAACGACAACGTATTTACCGCGCTCAACACCGCATTCACTATCGACGGCGCTTATATTTACATTCCCGACAACATCGTCATCGAAGATCCTGTTCACATCCTTTTCATCTCGCACGGAAGTGAAAAATTCATTTCACAGCCGAGGAATCTGATAATCTCCGGAAAGAACTCGCAAGTTAAAATCATCGAGCATTACGAGAGCGTTGACGCTGGAGTTTATTTCACAAACTCAGTGACGGAGATCCACGCGGGAGAAAGTTCCGTCGTTGACGCTACCAAGGTTCAATCGGAAAATCTCGACGCTTACCATGTCGCCACAACCGAAGTTTCTCTCGATTCGAACAGCAGCTACGAGTCGCACGCAGTTTCACTCGGCGCAAACATTTACCGGCACAACCTGAACGTCACATTGAGAGGTGAAGGCGGCGACGCGACGCTCGCAGGTTTGTACCTGCTGTCGGGCAATCAGCTTTCCGACACGCACTCGCTCATCGATCATGCTTCGCCGCGCTGTACGAGCCAGGAACATTACAAAGGTATTTTGGACGGCAAGTCCCGCGGCGTTTTCAACGGCAAAATAATGGTGCGGAAAGGCGCACAGCAGACAAATTCATATCAGGAAAACAGGAACATCATACTTTCTGACGAAGCGAAGGTTGACACGAAGCCGCAGCTCGAAATTTTTGCCGACGATGTGAAGTGTTCTCACGGAGCGACGGTCGGACAGCTCAGCAAAGAATCTATGTTCTATTTGAGGTCGCGCGGGATCGGCGAAGAGCAGGCGAAGTCGATTTTGATTTACGCATTCGCAAAGGATGTCCTGAAAGGGATTAAGATCGATGAGGTGCGCAGCCGGCTTGAGAATATTTTATCCGAGAGATTTTTGGGCAAAGCATGATGGTTTACAAACATATCCGAGCCACATTTTGAGAGGTTGAAATGGAAGCGATAGACAAAAAGGCTCTTGAAGATAAAGTGATTGACGCGATAAAGGAGTGTTACGATCCCGAGATTCCGGTTAACATCTGGGAACTCGGACTGATCTATGAAATAAATGTCACCGACGATCCGAAAGTGAATATAAAGATGACGCTCACCGCACCGGGCTGCCCGGCGGCGAGGTCGCTGCCGATCGAAGTCCACGAGAGGGTCGCGCAGATAAAGGAAGTAAACGACGTCAATGTCGAAGTTGTTTGGGATCCGCCATGGACGCCGGAAATGATGTCTCAGGAAGCGAAACTAGAATTAGGGTTTATGTAAAATGAAAGTAAGTGCACAAGAAGAATATGGCATGCGCTGCTTGCTGCGCATCGGGAGTTGCGAGACGCCCGAAGGTTTGACGATACCCGACATCAGCCGGATGGAAGGCTTGAGTCCCGCAAACGTGGCGAAGCTTCTCCGGATATTACGCCTCGGCGGATTTATCGAGAGCGCGCGCGGACGCTCCGGCGGTTACAAGCTCGCGCGTCCCGCGGATCAAATTGTAATCGGAGAAGTGCTCACTCTGCTCGGCGGAAAAATTTACGAACCATCTTTCTGCGATTCACATACCGGGACAAACACAATCTGCAATCACATCATCGACTGCTCGACGCGGTCGCTGTGGCGGTCCATACAAAGTGCCGTCGACGCGGTACTCGGCAAGATCACTTTAAAAGATATGATAGGAAGTGAGAAAGGCGTTACAAGTTTCGTCTCGGCGATGAACAATGACGCCGTTGAGAATCAGGTCATAATGTAATTCACAAGTGGGACACTGCTTGTGTCCCGCCCGGTTTCACTTCGGTTCATCGCTCTTCGTTCGTGCAGCATCTGTGTCTTGCCTCCCTTCTTTCCAGCGTCCCGCCTTCTTCATCACATCAGTAAGAAGATATTCCACCTCTGCGTTCATACTCCTCGGATCGTCTGCCGCCCATTTCTCCAATGCCGCATAAAGATCTTCGTTGATTCGTAGAAGGAAGCGTTTCTTCTCAGCCATGATTTCAGGTGTAAAGAGAACCGGTGTTAATTACCGAGCTGACTTGCTGCTCGGGGACAAGCACCACAAGCAGATTGTTTACCATAGTATCTTTTCTCTCTTCATCGAGTTCAATGACTTTCTGTTCGCTCAGCATCCTGATCGCCATGTCCATCATTCCGACCGCTCCTTCGACAATTTTCTGTCTCGCGGCGATGACTGCCTGTGCCTGCTGACGTCTTAACATGGCTTGAGCTATTTCCGGAGCGTATGCGAGATGATTGATGCGAGCTTCTATAACCTCGACGCCGGCGACCTGAAGCCTCGTCTGGACTTCCTGACGAAGTTTGTCTGCAATATCGTCCGGGTTTCCACGTAACGAAGTTCCTCCGTCTTCGTGTGCATCATAAGGATACACGGTCGCTAGCGCTCTAATCGCGGTCTCGCTCTGAATGCCGACAAATGTTTCGTAGTTCTCGACATCAAAAAGAGCTTTTGCCGAATCAACGACGCGCCACACCACGACCGCAGCAATCTAGATCGGGTTGCCATGTGAATCATTGACCTTGAGCTTGTCGCCGTTGAAGTTACGGATACGAAGAAGAACGTGCTTCTTCACGGTAAACGGATTCGACCACCAGAAGCCGGAGGTACGCACGCTGCCAACGTAAGTACCGAAGAAAATGAGCGCAAGAGCCTCATTCGGTTGAACAACGAAGAATCCGTTGATTGCAAGAGCGAACAGAATGAAGCAAATGATTCCGATCCAGAAGTGTCCCGCGCCACTCCCGTGCGCGTAGGCAAGAACGAAATGTACCGACAAGCCAAGCAAGACCAGCCGACTAGAAACATGAGAAACCCGCTCACGTGCAGGGCTTCGCGTTCAGAAATCTGATTCATACCATCCTCCATGTTGGTATCACCATGATATCATTTTAATACCACAGAGTTAAAGAAAATCTTAAGAATCGCATGTTTTGTGGCAAACAATGGAAAATTGGCGGACTTCGGCTTGTTCGTCAAATATTAGGATTGATGGAAACGGTCTTTGAACAACTCAATTATCCGCGGAGTCACGTCGCAGATCGAGGGAAGCTTCCCTTTGAAGAAGTCAGCATGCTCGCCCGCGACAGCGGTGAGAGACGGATTGAGAGTGTGGGTTTTGGTCGAAAGGTCTTCAACATTTCCATGATCGCTGGAAATCAGGATCGTAAGATCCAGCATTCCATCTTCCATTATTCCTCCAAGGAACTCATCAAATGTCTCCAAAACCCTCTCCGCTAACTCCTTATCTTTATCGTGCCCAGCTTTGTCTGTCAGGAAGTATTCGAACATCGTGAAGTCATGCTTCTCTGTAATTTTTCTGAGAACCTTGCCTGCTTCAAAAGGTTTCATCGGCTCAATGTCCGAATAGCCGAGTTCGGAATGCCATCTCTCCGCTGTTATGTCGGCGGAAATTCCATCGCCGCTTCGGAGAGAATCCGCGTTACAAAGTGGTATACCGTTCATCATGCAGGAAAGCGTCGTTGCGCTCAACTTCCGGTGTCCGCTCTCGATGTATTCGAAGAACTGTTTCGGAAATGCGTTTGCAAAGTGGACATTCGCACCGAGCTCCTTCAAAACCTTAAAAATGTTCTTCTCTTCAAGCAGAGGCTTTATCTGAGAATGCGGATAAGGACCGAAGTGCATCCCGATAAGCTGTGCCGCATTGACACCTGTAAACAAAGCAGTTTGTCCGGTGCCACTCTGCGGAAGTCCCTCTACACCGAGCAAAGCATCACAGGGCTGCACGAAAGCCGAACCGTTTTCTATACTGCCGTTCTCTCTCGAGGGAATGCCCCCAAAAATCCCCCCGAAATACTTCAGTTCAGCGGAAAAGAATGGATTTATCGCCGGATTGTTCTCACCGATCCCGACACCATCGAGGAACAGAAACAGGAAGTGACCGTGACCATGATTGACATGGTTTACATTATTACCAGGATCTGCCGCGCTAATCAAGGGAATCCTGGAAGCTCGAGCAAGCGCCGCAGAAGCCGGCACTCCGTCGACCAATCCTGTTAATCAAGAAAATCCCGGTTGTCATTCCCCCTTAGTTTCCCCCGCAAGGAACTCGCGCCAACTGCGTTCAAGTTCTGCGCGGTCGATGTGAAAGATTTTTTTCACAGCCGCATTCAGAGTAGTCTCATGCTGGAATTCCCGCATGAGCTGAACCAATGCGCCTACGCCAAACTTCAAATCGAAAAACTTGCCGGTGCTGCCGAGATAAAAGCACAGGTCGGCGAGATCGGTCGCTGAGGAAGCGCCCTGAATTTTTTCATCGAGGTCGGCAAAATATCTGACCGATTCAATCGGCGGCGCCGTGCAATCTCTATATTCCCCACTCTCGTAAATCGCAGCCGAGCAGATAAGCCACCACGGCGCACCGTTAGAGTGAGTATAATTTAAAATGCCCCGGATGACGCCGGACTCGAGTTTAGATGCGTAATCCGGATCGGCCAAATCATTCCCGACGACAATGTAAAGCGTGCCGTCTTTCCAGAGCGGCGAAAAAATCGAATCGGCTCCCGTCAAATTTGAAAACTGATACGCATCGCGGCACAGCCTGACTCTCAATGTTCCTCTCGTGCCAACCTGAAGCCTGCCGCTGTCGTTGGAATACATTTGGTCTAGAACAGTGAGATAGCCTTTCGCTGCGGACGCATCAACATTTTGCGGATAGAAGACCGTTACGTTAGCGCCGGAAACGTGATGCACCGATCCGCCCTGGGCGGAAAGCATCGTCAAAAGTAACAATAGATTAATCATGTTCCCTCGTCTCGATAATTATTGTTACGGGACCGTCGTTCACTAATTCAACATCCATCATCTCGCGAAAAATTCCTGTCACAACCCTTCCTTTTCCCAGAGAATTTTCAAGTCGTCCAACGAAATACGCATAAAGTCTCTCGGCAAGTTCGGGCTTTGCGGCTCGCATGTAGTTCGGACGGTTTCCTTTCCGCGCATCTCCATACAAAGTGAATTGCGAAACGACCATCGCCGAACCATCAATGTCCTTGACCGACAGATTCATTTTCCCGTTTCCATCATCAAATATCCGGAGCGCAGCGCATTTGTCGGCAAGGAAATCCGCATCACTTTCGGTATCCTCCTCGTGCACGCCGATCAGTATCAAAATGCCTGTATCGATTTTGCTGTTCAACTCTTTGCCGATCCACACTGCGCTTCGCTTCACACGCTGAACGACGGCTTTCATTTGAAAAACCTTGCCCTGACAACTCTATCAATGTTAGAAAGGTCTTTCTTCACAATCAACTCTCTGCCGCCTGCCTTCAGAAAAATTTCTTCAACTTCCTTCGCCTGATCAAATCCCGTTTCGACAAAAACCAATCCTCCGTCGCGGAGAAGAACGGGAGCCATCCGGGAAATTTTCTTGAAGAAAGTAAGTCCGTCTTGGCCGTCGCTAACCGCACCAATCGGCTCGAAATCCTTTATTTCCTGCGCGAGCGATGCGATTTCAGATTGCGGAACATAGGGCGGATTTGAAACAACTATGTCAAACTCGTGTTCAAAAATATTCTTTTCGAGTTTCAGAAAGTCCACTTTCTTGAAAGTAATTTTTTCTTCGGTGCTGGTCTCTTGTGCGTTTTCACCTGCGAGATCGAGCGCGCCTTGACTTTCGTCGATAGCAGTGACGATGGAATTCTTTACGAACCGGGCAGCGGCTATTGCAACGCATCCCGAACCCGTGCCAATATCCAAAATGCGAATCGACTCTTTCTGTGAGAGAAAGGTCCTGCAATGCTCGATGACGGCTTCGGCAAGAATTTCCGTTTCGGGACGCGGGATAAGCACGCGGCGGTCAACCTTTAAATCAATCGAATAAAAATTCGTCCTGCCGAGAATATATTGCACCGGCTCGTGCGAAAGGCGTCTTTTCAGAAGAACCTTGAACTTGTCGAGCTCGTTTCTCTTCAGCGGCTGATCGTGTTTCACATAGAGATCGAATCTTTTCGTGTCGAGTGCCGCCGCAAGAAGAAGTTCGACGGTCAACCTCGCTTCATCAAAACCCTTCTCGGTAAGATAGTTAGTCCCCCATTTGATTATGTCTAAGACTGTCCAAACTCTCTCTTGAACTGGCATCAATAGTTAAATCGAGTGTCTCAACGATTTTTGTTTTTCAATCAAGCCACACTTCACCGCTTTGGTTTCTTCCTGCGTTTTTCCCACTCCCCCCACCATCTATCCTCGTCTAAACATCTCTCTAAATACTCCACGTAACGCTTACTCGACAGCATATCTATAGCAGTTTTGAACAATTTCTTACCATTTTTTTGCGAAACAACCCACGTGGAATCTTCAAACTTGGGATTGTCAATATCATCATCAACGAATTCAGCCATAATCCCGTTCACGTTATTGATTGAAGAGTATCTTAATGATACGATGTCAGTTGCCTCAATAGAAAAATATCCCCTGTCTTCAACCACGCGAAATCTGTACCCGTTGCCTCTAAATCTCGCCTCTGATTGACTCGTGGAATGTCTACTGACCTTCATGATTTCCATCAGCTTTAAATTAATGTTTGAAAAGCAATGAAGTAACCGTTCAAGGGATGTTTCACTTTCACCCGATGCAAGTTTGATAATCTTTTCTTGCCAAATACTTCTTCCATTCTCTCATCTTGCAACTTCTCCTCGTCAAGATCATGACATGGAACGATCAGGTTTAGCGAGTTGTCTAGAATATCGCGGTATTGCTTAGAATTTAGAACGTTTCCCTCGCTCTTGACTTCCGTCATGATTCTGAATCTCAACTTGACAGATGCCTTCTGAACATCTCTCACTTTTTTGAAGTTATTTTGCTTTGAGAAAATTGACACAAGCTTGGCCTTAACCTCATCAGGTAGTTTTTCGCCCGTTTCCTTTAGTCGTTCCTCCAAGACTTGCGCGAATGCACCTTTGATCAATTCTTCCACGCGGACAGTTTCGAAGAATGAACCATGAACAAGGCATACCTTCAGATTTCCCTTTTTCCATCCTCTGATAAAATAGTAAACATCCCTGTCTACCAAAGAGAAGATATCGTCTTCCGCCTTCTCCATTTGGTGTTTAATATCGCTTTCGCTCCCCACGATCTCCGAGATCTTTTTACTGCCGGTTGGAAGAGTTGAATTAAATGATGGAATCGAATAGCTCTTGCTGTCCTTAATCTCTATGAGTTCTCCCCCCGAAAAATCTTCTCGATGCTTGTTCAATCGGAGAGCGATATCTGGGAATTTCCCGTCGCTTCTACAGGAGAGAAGAGAATTGTCGAACGGAAAAAGTCGAAGGTCTTCGACAGTCCGAAGTTGACCTTTCTTGTCCACAACAGATTTAAAGAAATGATAAATCGAGTACATTCACTTCTCAAACAGCGTAGCTTGTTTGGACTTAGGCCGATTGGTATCTTGCGTCCCTTCCATACCTAGTATAGAAGCAAGTCCATCAGTGTATCTGTAGTAATCAAAATATTTTGAAATGTCATCAGAGTGTCTGTGTTCCTTAAGCCGGCGCTGGATCAACTTCACATTGTCTGGGTCAATGTCAATGCCTATCGAATTTCTCTTCAGCTGTTGGGCAACGGCAAGTGTCGTTCCGGTTCCCGCGAACGGGTCAAATACCATATCGCCGACATTACTCGACGACATTATTATCCTCAAAAGCAATGCTATCGGGGCTTGCTGTTTATGAAACCTTTCCCCGTTCTCTGATCTAATTGCTTCATCCCCGGCGAAGTAACCCGAAGTTAACTCACGTATGTCGTCCCAGACATCGGTCACGAAGATGCCGGTTTCTCTGTCATACTTATAGTCAGGAGGGAGCGGCGGTTGAATACGCAGTCTGTTGAAAACACGAGACTTCTCACCTTTGATGGAATAAGCAATTATTTGGAATTGCTTCCCAAACCGAGTCGACACTGGAACGGCAGAAGTCTTCTTTCTCCAGATTATCAAGTTTTGAAATGACCAACCGGTTTCTCTGAGCGCACTCAAGACAAATTCTGTGTTCTTTTCGCGCTGCATGAAATAAATTGCTCCACCCTCGACGGTTCGCTCGTATGTTTCCGCAAGGACTTTCTCTATCCATCCCCAGTACTCTTCATGCGAGAGATTATCTTCAAAGAATCTATAGTCTTTCCCCTGATTGAACGGCGGATCGAGAAACGAAAGATGGAACACCACATCCTTGCTTCGATTGAACCATTCCATGACGTCAGCATTCACGATTTCGACTGTATTGTTCATCTTTTGGCAATCAGTTGTTTGCTGAAGACCTGCTCACTGAACCTTCTAATGCACTTCTTGCTCTTTCTGTCTAAGGTTTGAATGATTCTAGTTCTATGTTTTTCAATATCTTATAATGTCTAATGTTCCCAGTCAATAGTTTTAATCCGTTTGATACTGCCGTCGCTCCAATCAATGCATCAGTCAGGACAATTGAATGACTTAAATAATGCTGCTCGACGAAGAACATCGCTTTTGCTGAAACGTCTTCATTGAGATATAGAATTTTCGCGTCCCACCTTCTCAGTGCCCTTCTTAGTATTGCAAGCTCACCTTTGTTGCGCATCCCCTGGATCAATTCCATATAAGTAACCACTGAAATGAAAAATCCGTTTTGCCCTTCAATGACCTTATAGGCATTCTTGTTCCCCCGCATGTACCAGATTAAAACGTCGGTGTCAACCTGGAACACGGAATCTCTCCCTCCTCATTCTGCGCACATATTCGCCGACATTTTCCAAGTCTTTTCTCTCTTTCCACATGCCGAATAATTCATTTGTTGTGCCTGTATTCTTCCCTGATTTTTTCAGGGGGACTAATTTAGCGTAAGGTTTGCCTCGAAGCGTAATAATCACTTCTTCGCCCCTTGATACCGAATCAAGAAGTTCTTTGGTATGGAATCTTAGTTCTTTTGCCGTTGAATGCATCGTATAATCATCTCCTTCATAGTTTACACTTTCAAATATAAACCATAGAAAGTTCAGGAACAAATTTTAATGCACTCGTTCCGGCAGGGATCCTTCGGATGGCTTATATTCCCCTCCGAGTATTTTCACGATGTTGTCGCCGAGATCTCCTTTGGGTTCCTCCACAATTCTTCCTATCTCTTTTCCGTCATGAAAGAAAATGAAAGTCGGCACGCGTTCGATATTCATTCCTGGAGTCAACTGCTCGCGCCAGCCTTTCGACCGCGGCACAGCGACAAACGCTGCGTGCTTGCCGAGAGCAGTACGGTCAATAATTCTCAAGAACATCGGAACCCACATGTGGCTGTCGGAGCACCAAGAACCAAAAACAACATCTACAGAATCGCCGCCGCTGAGCGAATCGATCTTCGCTATTAGTTCACTCGTCGGATTGTACATCGAGTAATTGTCTTTAAACCACGACGAATCTTCAAACGCCGAACGCGTGACTGCTCCTATCAAAATGCGTTGATTAGAAATCGAATCTGTCGCGACGATCTGCGCGTTCGAGATTGCCGTGAAGGTTAAAAGTCCAATCATGCATAAAAATATTTTCATTCTTTTTCCTCTCCTCAGGATCCTTCGGACGATCTAATGTCGATTCCCCACATCAGTTTCGTTCTCAGTAAATTGAAAAATCCATTCTTGCTCTTTCGAAGCAAAATGACCTTATGCGGAGCGAGTAAAATATTAAACTCTGCCGGCGGAGGAAGAAGACTGGAAACCTGCCCGTCAGCCGAGATCATAACGTGCTTGAAAGTCGAATGCACCACGATGCGTATTTCGGAAGCATCGGGAACTATTACGGGCCGTGCAGAAAGCGTATGCGGTGAAATCGGGCTGATCGCAATTACGCGGCTTTCCGGGGTAATGATCGGTCCGCCGGTCGACAAGCAGTAACCCGTTGAACCCGTCGGCGTGCTCAAAACAATCCCATCAGCTCTGTAAGTGATCAGGTACTCCGAATCGACGTACGTTTCCAAGTCGATCATGCGCGGCGAACTCGCTTTGTCAATGACAATATCGTTCAAAGCAAAAATTGTCGTAGTCTTGTCGTCCTGTTCTTTGGATCCTGCGGACTGAAAGACGGCTTTGAGAACTGTTCGCTCTTCGAGATTGAATTTTCCTTTAAAGAGTTCATCGATGCTGTTTCTCAGTTCGTCAAAATTGAGTTCTGCAAGGAAACCTAATTTGCCAAGATTTACTCCAAGAATCGGCTTGCCGAGTTCGCCCACAATTTTTGCAGTCCGCAGAATTGTTCCATCTCCTCCGAGTGAGATTATGACATCGGAGCGCTTGGGAACTTCGGAAGATGGAACGGCAGCCTTGTCCGCATCGTAGCCGCACCTTGATTTCATCTGTTCGGCTATTTCGCTTTGAATGATAAATTTGATCTTGCGCTCCTCGAGAATCTTGATCAGTTCGAAGGCGGTTTCGCATGTCGAGGGCTTGTCAAGGTTCCCGAGGATTCCCATGGAAAGATTCGGCGGCGGAGTAAATTTCTTTTTCATCTGTGGTCCGTGAAAATGTATCCTAATTGAGTTTAGGCTATACAAGCTAAAATTTCAATTGCAGAAAAAAGAAAAACAGTATTTAACCTCCAATTGCGCTCGGGGTTCCCCGCTAACATAGGTTTCTTATGTATCTTGACGTTTTGTCGATAAATCTCGTTTTCGATCCGCGATTGGAATTCCGGCGTGAATTTCAAAGCCGATGGCATGGCAAGTGGGATCTATTTCTATGTCATGAAAGCTGACAATGTTTCTCAAATCAGAAAGATGATTTTGCTGGATAGTATCTTTCTACACAATTGCGATCTGCCTCCGGTGCAGGCGGCAGGTCGTCTTTTAACCCGGATTTGTCATTAGAGCCTGCGAAAATAGAAATAGCACACTGATGACGCAGATGACACGGATTTCCACAGATGAGATAAAATGGAATAAATCAATCCGTGAAAATCTGCGCGTTCCGTGTCATCCGTGTGCTATCCCTTTCCTAATGACAATTCTGGGTTTAATTCTTTCAAAACGGTTTTTTAAACATTTCCAACTTTTCCCCAATTATCGTATAATATGTAAGATGAAAAAGATTCCCGGAGAATTTGAAAGTTTCTTGTGGTCATACAGACTATCCGCAATGGACGCGGAAAAACATAAGCAAAGAATAATCATCAACGTGATTAATTACGGAAAGTGGAAACACTGGAAGAAACTTTACAAATTTTACGGCAGGAAGGAACTAAAAAGAGTCATCGAAACAACTTCGGCGACGGAGTTCCGACCGCCTGCCTTAAAACTAATTTCTCTTTTGCTTGGGATCAAAGACTTCAAGTATGCATCCCGAAATATTAAACGATAAAGCAAGGGAAATTCTAAGTAGAATTAAGAATTTCAAGAGCTTCTACCTCGCTGGCGGAACTGCACTTGCTTTACAAATTGCACACCGAACATCGGCCGATTTTGACTTGTTCACCGAAAAGGAAATCTCTAAAAAACTTCTGATTCAAGCAGAAAAAGTGTTATCGGGTTTTGAGATCGATATTCTCGTCAACAACAGGGACGAACTCACAATTCTTATCGATAAAATAAAGCTAACTTTTCTGTCATATCCTTTCCCATTAGTTTTGAAGCCGACAACATTTGATGGAATTAATATCTTGAAAATTCCAGAAATAGCTGCCACAAAAGCCTACGCAATCGGTCGCAGAGCAACATACAAAGATTACATTGACATTTTTTTTATTGTCTCAGAGAACTCTTGTACTGTGGAGCGTATTATTAAACTCGCACAGAGAAAATTCAAGAAAAACTTTGATGCAAGATTATTCCTCGAACAATTGACATACATGGAAGACGCCGAAGATACCAACATTCAATTCCTGAGAAATCCGGTAGATAAGATCACCGTCCAAAAATTTTTTGAAGACGAGGTAAAAAAGATAAAACTATAGACAACACCGCTAACAAGGGGGCTTTGATGACAAGTAAATTTTATTTCGTTAAGCGAATGATAAACGAAAAGCGAGCAAAGATATTTTGCTCAATATCTGCCTTTTCGCTGCTGGTAATCGTCGGCGGAGTAATTTTACCAATCGATTCAACAGGAAAATGTTATTCGCAGGAAAAAACCTATCCGGAATACGGCATCTACGACACGGATCTTTTGCCGTCTTCGTTCTTCAAATCGAACAGAGAAAAGGTAATGAAATCGATCGGCGATTCCGCCGTGGCAATTTTTTATGCCGGCAGCGAGCGGATTAGAAACAACGACGTGCAATACAAGTACAGACAGGGCGACGACTTCTTCTATTTGACCGGATGCAGCGAGCCGAACTCGCTTCTCATTCTCGCTCCGAAAGGAATAATGGTAGTCGACTCGACCGGCGTCCATCGAACGAAGGAAGTTCTCTTCGTGATGCCGCGCGATCCATCACGCGAATCGTGGACGGGAAAGCGGCTCGGACCGCAGGGAGCAAAGGAAGCGCTCGGCTTCGATGCAGCTCTCCCGAACAAGGAGTTCAAGAAATATTTCCTGCAGTCGTTAAACGTCGCGAAGGTAACTTATATTCCGCTCCCGAGTGAAGGAATGGAAGGAAACATCCTTGAATTTATAAACGAAATAAAGAAAGCCGAACTGCAGTACAACAGCAGGGTTGAGTTCAGAGACCCAACTCCGCTCGTCCGCGAGATGCGCCAAGTGAAGTCGCCTGAAGAATTAGCCGTAATTGAAAGGGCGGCGCAAATTTCGGCAAACGCTCACAGAGCCGTCATCATAGCCTGCAAACAGGGAATGTACGAATACCAGCTTCAGGCAATTTTCGAGTATAGCTCTGAGATGCAAGGCGCGGAGTACGTGGCTTACCCGTGCATCGACGGGTCCGGCGAAAATTCTACCATATTTCATTACGAAACGAACCGGCGACAAATGAAAGACGGCGATGTGGTTGTCATGGACTGCGGATGTGAATATCACAATTACGCTTCTGATATTACGCGGACAATTCCAGTCAGCGGAAAATTCTCTCAGCCTCAACTTGAAATCTACAACATCGTCCTCGCCGCTCATGACTCAGCCGTCAGCGCAATGAGACCCCGCGTGAATTATTACATGACCGTTTCTCAAAAGGCGGTGAAAGTCATTCAAGACGGTTTGCTCAGACTTGGAATTATCAAAGACAAAGATGAATACGGAAAATTTTTCAACCACGGACTTGGACATCCCCTCGGGTTGGATGTGCATGATGTGTGGACTAACGGCGTGCTAAGAAGCGGCGAAGTGTGGACAGTGGAACCGGGAATTTATATTCCCGCGAATTCGCCCGGCGTCGATCCGAAATACTGGAACATCGGCATCAGAATCGAGGATGATATTTTGATTACGGATGATGGGCATAAAAATATTACCGATTCAGTTCCGGTCGAGCCGAAGGAAATTGAGAAATTGATGAAAAAGTAAGAGAGGTTAATTTCGGTCCGAGCCTCTGCTTCGGAACGCAAACTCCGTGTTCCCAAGCAGGAGCTTGGGAAGAAAATCTGAGAACGCTGAAACCAAGAGAAATCATCGGAAGAGTTTTCTGATGTCTATCTCCTTTCCGTAGCTCTTTTCACTCACCGAAGCAAGACGTTCAATCTCATCACGAGTCAGTTCTTTAGCGCCGCCCAACTGTCTGACGACAAAAGCGATCTTCGCCGTGTGCTCAACCTTCTCCATCTTATTGTATGCTTCTTCCAAAGATGCGCCGTAGGTTACGACTCCGTGGTTAGCGAGAAGAATCGCGTCATAATCTTTGACTAACGGTTCGATTGTCTTAACCACTTCCTGCGTAGAAGGCGTTGCGTAATCCGCAAGAGGAATTTTCCCGATAGCCACGATAACTTCCGGGAACACCAATTTGTCGAGAGGGATACGTGCCGCGGCGAAAGCAGTCGCGTAAACCGGATGAGCATGAATCACGGCTCCTACATCGGGCCGCTTCCTATAAATGAAGCCGTGCATTGCAAATTCAGTTGACGGCCTGCTGGTTCCCGAAATTATCTTGCCATCCAAATCCACAATTATCAAGTCGCTAACTTCAACTTCAGACTTGCTTTTCCCGCTCGGCGTGACGACGACTATGCCATCATACAACCTTGCGCTGACGTTGCCATCCGTAGCTGCAACCAAGCCGTGTTCTGCAAGCTTCCGGCATATATTTACAAGGTTTTCTTTTTGAATTTCAATTTGCATAATTATCAGACAGCTTTCATTCTGGTACAATCACCTGAGAAGCCTCAGGTTTGTTCTCCAGATTTTGTTTTCACGGGTCGGATCTATTCCGTTTATCGTTGCCTCGCGCAGCTCCTTTATTACTTCATCGACTTTGGCTTTTCCGACCTGAGCATTTTGCAGGCGCACGACAAGAACGGCGTCAATTATCGGGATTTGAAGATTTTTGTCATTGACATAAAACGAATCGAGTCCGTCGCGAATCTCTCCCACGTTCAAACCGATAAATGCGTCGTTGTAATTAACGGCATCCGTCTTCAACTCCGCGTGCTGCGACCAGTAAACGGACATGTTGTACATCCCGTCCACGTAAAACGTCTTTCTCGTTACCGTTTCTGCCTGCGTTCCGATCACGAGGCCTCTCCATGTTACACCATTTTGAGCGCCGATCGGCGGCTCTTGTGCAAGAACGGATTTCACATTCAGAATGGAAACGCTTAACACGAATATGAACAGCGCCGCCACTTTCAAGCGGCCGATTAAAACTGAAGATTTCATTTGATCATCTCCGATAAATTAAAGGTTGAATAATACTCTTTCCAACGGATGGATTTTGTACTCTTTGGTTCTATATCGGGTTTCATCACCGGCCGTCTCTCAGCTCGATTGCACATAATTCGAGAGAAAATGTTCAAGCCTGTCAAAGGCAACCTCCATGTCATTCTTTGGAGGAAGCAAGACGATCCTGAAATGATCGGGCTTGTGCCAGTTGAAGCCGGTTCCCTGCACAAGAAGTATTTTTTCCTGCATCAGGAAATCGAGAACAAATTTTTCATCGTCCACAATATGAAACTTTTCTGTGTCTATCTTTGGAAAAAGATAAAATGCGCCTCGCGGTTTCACGCAGGAAAGTCCCGGAATTGAATTTACTCTTTGGTACCCGTAGTTCCTCTGCTCGAGCAGACGGCCGTTCGCTCGCGTGAGAGCATGAATGTTCTGGAATTCTTTCAACGCAATTTCAATGGCATATTGCGACGGCACGTTGCTGCAAAGGCGCATGGATGCAAGCATGTTTATTCCTTCGAGATAGTCAGATGCGCCGTTCTTGTTACCGCTTATTACCATCCACGCTGTCCTGAAACCGGCAATCATGTGCGACTTCGACAATCCGTTCAAAGTGATGAATAGAACTTCGTCGGAAAGCGATGCCGCTGAGACATGCTTGGCGTCGTCGTAAAGTATGCTGTCGTATATTTCATCTGAAAAGACTATCAGACCGTGTTCAGCTGCGAGGTCGGCAATCTGCTGTAAAATTTCTTTCGGATAAACTGCACCCGTCGGATTGTTCGGGTTGATTACGACGATCCCTTTCGTCCTGTCTGTGATTTTCCGGGCAATGTCTTTAACATCGGGGAGCCAATCCGATTCTTCGTCGCAGATATAATGAACCGGCTTTCCGCCGGCGAGCGACACGGCAGCGGTCCACAGCGGATAATCCGGCGCGGGAATCAAGAGTTCGTCACCGTCATCAAGGAGCGCCTCGGTGGAAATCCCGATGAGTTCGCTGACTCCATTCCCGAGGTACACATCATCCATCCCGACGTCTGTAATTCCCTTTTGGACGCAATATTCAATCACGGCTTTTCTCGCGGAAGGCAAACCTCTTGAGTCTGCATAACCTTCAGCATTGCGAAGATTAGAAGCAACCGCCTCGATTATTTCCTCAGGCGCGGTAAATCCGAACGGCGCCGGGTTGCCGATGTTCAGTTTTATAACTGTGTTTCCCCGCTCCTCAAGCTTCTTCGCCTCTTCCATGACGGGACCGCGAATGTCATAGCAGACGTCGTTAAGCTTCGACGATTTTTTCCAATGACGATTCTTCGCCAAGAAATTTTCCTCAGCCTTCAAGAGCAAGCCCTTCCCATTTCTTCGCCGAGTTCAGCGCCGACACAATCGTCTGAAAATCTTTGTACGCTTCGTAAAATGTGCTGACGGGTTCTCGGTCGTTCACGATCGCGTCATAAAAATCTTCGAACTCCGCCTGATAACCGCCATCGGTTTCGATGACTTCCTCCAAGTCGGGTTTGCCGTCGCGCTTCAAAACAATTTTCTTTCCTTCAACGACAATCGTTCCGGTTTTCCCAAGGATGATCAGCCGGTTCACATTGTAACCGTTCGCGCTATAATAAGTATTGAACATTCCGTTAACACCGCGCTCCGAAACAAACTGGAATGACATCGAATCGATCTTGCCGATCTCCAGATTGACACTTCGCGTAAAAGCGACTCCCGACCTCACCTCGCCGAAGATATCGCGGAGCACCGCTATATAATGAACGCCGCCGTCGGTTACGAATCCGCCCGGATACTGGTGATTAAGGCGCCAGTCGGTCTTCGCATATCTACTTCGCGAGTCCATGGTGACGAAGTTGTCCCAGAAAACCGAATATGGTTCGCCGATCCTTCCCGATTCGATCATCTCTTTTGCTTTCTTGAAGACGGGATGATACCTGTAGTTTTCCGCAACCATCATGACACGCTCGTATCGATCCTGAAAAGCCGTCATGAGTTCCGCATCAAATATATTTGAGGCAAGCGGCTTCTCGACGATGACATGCTTTCCGGCTTCGAGAGCATCTTTTGTTACTTTGAAATTCAGGTGAATTGGAAGCACGATGTCTACAGCCTCAACATTCGAATTGCTCAGCAGGTCTTGATAGTTGAGGAAGTACGGCACATCGCCGACAAGTTTTGAAAACTCTTTTGCCTTTTTCTCAGTGTGGTTGCTTACGGAAACAATTTCAAATGTGTCCTTCAATTTCTGCAGCGCGGGCAAATGCAGATCTTTTGCCGCAAGTCCGGTTCCGATTATTCCGAGTTTTATTCGTTTCATTCAAATTCCTCTTAGAAGCGTGAACGAAAACTCTAATTGCTTTCCCTTAACCCCCTCCATGTGAGAGAAAAGGAGGGGTGAAATGGCGCCTTGGGCGCCACGAAGGATTTCTTGTCCACACTTCTAGCTCAACAATTGGGTTCGTCAAATCAATTCTCAGTAGAATCTATGAGATAGAACGATTTCTTCAAAACGGAAAGAATCTTTTATTGAAATGATCCGACTGAGTGTCAGAATTTATTCCACGGTGAGGACCGATATCTTCTTCCCTTTCGTTTCGGGAAAACTCCAAATCCACAATCCGGTCAGGACGGCAAAGAGCGACGCAAGGGAAATTCCGCCGGCAAGCCCATATCCTTCCGCCACGACCGCGATCGCTACCGGCGTAAAAAATTGTATTCCTCTGGCGATGTTAAATGCCGAACCCATCGCGGTGTTCCGGATCCCTGTTGGGAAAAGTTCGGCGCACAAAGGCCCGAAACCGCTGAATACGCCTGTGCCAAATCCGACGAGGAACATGAAAGCCAAAATTACTGCCGGATAAGCAATGACCGCATTCCAGAAGAGCGTCGTCATCAAGAGTCCAACTGCCCACATAAATGAATAGATTGTGAAAGCCGGGCGCCGACCGATGAAGTCGGCCGTAAATCCAAACGAAATGTAGCCGAGAAATCCTCCCGATTGCACAACGATCATCCACAATGCAGACTTCGTCATGGTAAAATGTCTCTGCTGGTGAAGGTAACCGGGGAGCCACGAATAGGTGAACCAGTAAGCCGACATCAAAAAGATCGCAAGAAGCAGCGCGCGCAGAAACATCGATCTGTGTTCTTTCGAAAAGAGCAATTTGAATTTCGCGGATTTTTCTACCTGCAGAGTTTCTTGACTCAATTGTCCGCCGTCAACGATTCTCTTGTGCGCGGACCAAACATCCGATTCCGGCAAATGCTTTCTCACGAAGACAACCAAGAGCGCCGGTAAGACAGAAACGAAGAAAGAGCCGCGCCACCCGATCAAATGTTCGAGCAGCCCACCGACGACAGAAGCGAAGATGATTCCGATAGGCGCGCCCGTCTGCATAAACGCCGCATATCTGGCTCGCCGTTTCGGTGGAAATGTTTCACCGATAAAAGTTTGGCCTGTTGCCCATTCGCCTCCGACGCCAAGTCCCGTTATGATCCTGAACACGAGAAGAGTCTCAAGATTCGGAGCAAGCCCGCTCAGGAAAGTGCCGATGCTGTAAGTTAAAATTGTCCACTGAAGGACGCTTTTCCTGCCAAACTTGTCGGAGAGGACTCCGAAGATAATTCCGCCGATTGCAGTCGCCGCCAGAGACGCGCCGAGAACGTATGACAGAGTGACGTTTGAAAGGTGAAGCTCCCTGCCGATTGGAATTAAAAGGAAAGTGAAAAGCATGAGGTCATAGAAATCGAAGACCCAGCCAGCCCAGCTCATGTAGAGTATGCGGTAATGCTCTTTGGTGAGACTATCAGACTCGTTTAGGAGTGACTCATCCATCTTTTTCTCCGATCTTGTTGCCACTCAATACCAAACAACCACGAAGAGTTTAGCAAACATGAGGACTACTTGCAAGGTTGCTGACACAACGCAGGTACATCACAAAACTTCTGAAGCAGGCGGAATATTTAACCGCAAGCTTTGCAAAGGAGGACATGTGATAAGCGATTTCCCCGCTTTGCGTTTCTTGTGTCTCCTCAGCAGGCTTCGCTGTTTAGCTTGCTTTTCCAATTACCACTTTGCCGTCTCCCGTTGTTCGCCTTGACTTGTCGTTAGTGAGGAGACAACAATCCCTGTCATACTCACCAGTTTTACCGTTGCAACCTTAATACTAAGTTCAGTTTGTTTTTCACGCCTCACATTTTTATTTTATCAAGTGCAAAGCGGGACCATCTTCGCGGATCGTGATTTTTTCTACTTTACACGCCAATTGTCCCCGACCGATTTATCCTCTCCCGACGTTTACCTGAAGAAGAAAATTGCGCTGTCGCTCGTCGGCCTTTCGGTGGCCCTCGTTTATATCGCGCTCTTGACGTTCACGGGCTTGAAAAATCCGTTCATAGACCTCGCTTCGGTGTCACAGAACATTTATATAAGATTCCTCCTTTTCATTTTCGCGATTGAAATCCTATTCTCAATCATCAAGTTTCCATTCGATTATTACGCCGATTTCATTGTCGAACACCGTTTCAATCTTTCCAACCAGACTTTTTCGAAATGGCTGATCCGGAAATTGAAAGCCGCGTTGATCGGAAGCATGATCGGAGTCGTCCTGCTGATCGCATTTTATTTCCTGCTCGTCAATTCTCCGAAGATGTGGTGGCTTCTTTTCGCCGCGTTCTATCTCCTTTTCCAGATTTTGGCGGCACAGCTGTTCCCGACGGTCATACTTCCGATGTTCTATAAATTGAAACCCCTTTCGAACAATGTCACCCCGAGCGGAGTCGAGGGGAACGAACTCCATGCACGGCTGAACACGCTCGTTGAAAGGTTCGGCTACCGAATGAGCGGAGTTTTTTCTTTCGACTTGAGCCGCGAGACAAGAAAGGCAAACGCGGCGCTCACCGGACTCGGCAGATCGCGGAAGATCATTATCAGCGACACGCTTCTTGAAAATTTTTCCAACGATGAAATAGAAGTTGTGCTGGCGCACGAGCTTGGTCATCTCGTCAAGCACCACATGATGAAAGGAATTTCTATTAGTGCGGTTGCAAGCCTGATCGGCTTTTACATCATGGCACAAATTTATTCGGTATATGCTGCCGCATTTCACGTGCTTCCGTACAATCTCGAAGCGATTCCGTTTCTTGCGCTGGTGTTGGCAATCTTCGGCGTCATCGCGATGCCGCTCGGGAACTTCTACTCCCGCAAAATTGAACACGAGGCGGACCTGTTCGCACTTTCGACAACGGGAATGAAAAAGGAATTTGCGGAATCAATGAGGAAATTAGGCAAGCTCAATCTTACGCCGGAAAATCCGCCGGCTTGGATAGAGAAAATATTCTTCAGCCATCCTTCGATTGGCGCGAGAATAAGAGCCGCGCTGCCCGTCGAAGATCCCGCTCGCGGGAAAGGTATGAGCGAGGCGAACGGATGAGATTCATTTTTGGAGCGATCACCGCGGTCGTTTTGACGATTGTCTTTTCCGCGTTCTACCTTCTCTCAATTCCATTCGACAAAAAAAACAAATCGTTTTCATTCGTGGCATACCACTGGTCAAAGGCGGTATTTGCGGTTACGGGAATCAAAGTCAAGACGATCGGTTTGGAGAATATTGATTTGTCGAAGCCGTACGTTTTTGTGTCGAACCACGCAAGTCTTTTCGACATCACCGCAGTCGTGGTGGGCGTCAACAGATATGTACGTTTCCTTGCGAAAAAAGAGATCGGAAAAATACCGATATTCGGCTGGGCGACACGGCGCGCTCACATCATGGTTGACCGGAAAAGCGGGCCAGATGCGGCGAAGAGTCTTGCGAAAGCGGCGGAGAGAATCGCGCTCGGTGAAAGCGTGATACTTTTTGCGGAAGGAACGCGCACAAAAGACGGTAACCTCCAGCCGTTCAAGCGCGGTGCGTTTTCGCTGGCAATCGAAGCCGGCGTTCCGGTTGTCCCGCTGACAATTTTGGGAAGCTATAACATCCTGAAAAAGGGAAGCTTGGACCTGCGGAAAGGAATGATCACGATCATTGTCGATCCGCCGATAGATGTTAAAGAGTACAGCGACAAGCAGGGCGCAATCGCGTTGATGAACCGCGTGCGCGGAATCATCGAGAAGAATTATACAAAGAAATAAAGCTAACAGCTATTAGCTACTGACTCAAGGAGATATGACAATGGCAGTAACAATAAAAGACGTTGAGCATATCGCAAAGCTGGCGAAGCTCCGGTTCTCTGAGGAGGAGAAGGTGAAGTTTACCGAGAAGTTCAACGACATTCTTGCGTTTATCGAGAAGATGAACGAGCTTGACACTTCGAAAGTAGAGCCGCTGTCTCACGTGATCGAGCTGGACAATGTTTTTCGTGAAGATGTGGTAAAGCCTTCGCTTCCGACTGAAGACGCTTTGAAGAATGCTCCGGCGAAGACGGAAAGGTTCTTCAAGGTGCCGAAGGTAATCGACAAATAGCTGTTAAGAGTTAACAGTCATCGGTGAACAGTTGTCAGAAAGGGAGTTGAGCAGGAATGCAGGATTTCAAAAAGCTTAAAGTTTGGGAAAAAGCACACCAGCTGACGTTGGATATCTATAAGGCTACTGCAAAATTTCCGAAGGATGCGCTTTACGGTCTGACAAGTCAGATAAGACGTTCTTCTGCGTCAATACCTGCAAATATTGCAGAAGGATGCGGTAGAAGTGGGAAGGTTGAACTCGCCAGATTTCTTCAAATCTCTTTTGGCTCCGCGAGCGAATTGGAATACCACGTACTTTTGGCAAAAGACCTGAATCTCCTTCAGAAGAACGAATATCAACTATTGACTGACAACATTGTCGAGATTAAACGTATGATAGCAACCTTAATCAAGAAACTGAATACTGAAAACCGATGACTGACCGCTATAGAATCGTCGCCTTCATCCCCGCCCGCTACGGCTCGACGCGATTTCCGGGAAAACCGCTTGCCCTAATCGCAGGTACCCCGATGATACAACACGTTTACGAGCGGGTCAGCGAAGCAAAGAAAGTAGATGAAGTCTACGTTGCAACCGATGACAAACGAATTGCAAATGCAGTCGAAAGCTTCGGCGGAAAGTTTGTAATGACATCGTCAGCATTGCGAAGCGGAACAGATAGGTGCGCAGCGGCGGCAAGAAAAATCAAAGCCGACATCGTTGTCAATGTGCAGGGAGATGAGCCTGTCATTTCGCCAAAGACGATCGACGCCGCAGTTGCCGCTCTCCTGAAATCGCCGGGCAGCGTCATGTCAACCGCGGCAGTTCCGATAAATGATCGTGATTTACTTTTCTCGGAAAACGTCGTGAAGGTCGTCGCTGCGAAAAACGGCGACGCGCTGTATTTCACAAGAAGCACGATACCGTTCCTGAGAGGCGTCAAACAGCAAGATTATCTTCGGAATTTTAAGTTTCTAAAACACCTCGGCATTTACATCTATACTAATGACTTTCTTCAGAAACTGACGAATCTCAAAGAAACCCCGCTCGAAGCGGCGGAGAAACTCGAGCAGCTCCGCGTTTTGGAAAACGGTTACAGGATAAAAGTGGCGGTCGTGGAAGAAGACAGTATCTCGGTCGATGTCCCGTCGGACATCACCGCAGTCGAAGAATTTTTAACTGGTTTAACCTCAAAAGAAAAGGGGAGTGGAATTGGCAAAGCGTAATATAAAGTATATCTTCGTAACGGGCGGCGTGGTTTCTTCGCTCGGAAAAGGAATCGCAGCCGCATCGCTCGGTTTGCTTTTGAAGTCGAGGGGGCTTCGTGTTGCGATGCAAAAGTTTGATCCTTATATCAACGTCGACGCAGGAACGATGAATCCGTTCCAGCACGGCGAAGTGTACGTCACAGACGACGGCGCAGAGACGGATTTGGATCTCGGTCATTACGAGCGGTTCCTCGACATTACCACGACGCGCACGAGCAATACGACGACAGGACAGGTTTATTACGAAGTCATCTCGAAAGAAAGACGCGGCGATTATTTAGGTGCGACAGTTCAGGTTGTTCCGCACGTTACTGATGAAATTAAAAGGCGGTTCTCCGCTCCTTACGAGAACGGTAATTACGACGTCGTCATCACGGAAATCGGCGGGACGGTCGGCGACATCGAAGGACTTCCTTTCCTCGAAGCGATGAGACAGTTCATGCTGAAGGTCGGGCGAAAAAACGCGCTCAACATCCACGTTACGCTTGTTCCGTACATCGAAGCCGCCGGCGAAATAAAAACAAAGCCGACGCAGCACAGTGTCAAGTCACTTCTTGCAATCGGAGTTCAGCCGGAAATTTTGATTTGCAGAACATCGAAGCGAATCACCCGCGAAGTCAAAGAGAAAATCGCGATGTTCACGAACATCGAAGCTGATTCCGTAATCGAAGGTAGAGACGTCGAGACGATTTACGAAATGCCTCTCATTCTCCGAAAGCAGAGATTAGATCAAATTGTTCTCGACAAGTTGAACCTGCAGGCAAAAGAACCCGATCTATCGGATTGGGAGAAGTTGGTCGAGCGCATAAAGAATCCGAAGCACTCAGTCAAGATCGGAATCTGTGGAAAGTACACCGAGCTTCTCGACGCATACAAAAGCATCCGCGAAGCGTTCATACACGCGGGCGCGGAGAACGACGCGAAGGTTGAGCTGAAGTGGGTTGCCGCGGAACAGGTTGAGAAGGAAGGTGCAGAAGCACACCTCGCCGACGTCGATGGACTTCTTGTGCCGGGAGGATTCGGCGAGCGCGGGATCGAGGGAATGATAATGGCAATTCAATATGCACGCGAGAACAAGCTTCCCTATTTCGGCATTTGTTTAGGAATGCAGACAGCGATCATCGAGTTTGCGCGGCACGTTGTCGGATGGAAAGATGCAAACTCATCGGAGTTCAAGAAGACCGCGCACAGCGTGATAGATATTATGCCGACACAAAAAGGCGTGAAGGAAAAAGGCGGGACTATGCGAGTCGGCGCGTACATTTGCATGTTACAAAAGGGTTCGAAAGCATATCAGGCATACGGGACGGAAGTAATAAGCGAGCGGCACAGGCACCGGTTTGAAGTGAACAACAAGTTCAGAAAGAGAATCGCGGATGCCGGGATGAAGTTCAGTGGAGTTTCGCCGGATGGCGAGCTTGTAGAAATGGCTGAGCTTCCAGATCATCCGTGGTTTGTAGGCTGCCAGTTCCATCCGGAACTTAAATCCCGCGCGACAAAAGCGCATCCGTTGTTCAGGGAGTTTGTGAGAGCGGCGGTGGAAAACCAGAAGTAAAATACTTGGCTCTATTCGCTCTGGTGTGGAGCGCAGCAAATAGATGAGAACGTTTCCTTATAAGTGGAAACAATAAGAAAAGCACAGCAAAGAAAAGGAGCCACAATGCTTACCGACCTCATAACCATTCTTCTATTCGGAATTTTCGGGTACTTAATCAGTACACCCAAAATGAACCGCAATTCCCGGCTAATAAACGTTTCACTCGTAGTTCTTCTTGTCGTGGCCGCAAATATCCATGGCGCATTATTGATCAGCATTTTCAGCTTCTAAATATATTTGAGTGCAGCATTAGAAGGTATCATTGGCGGAGGGCTTGTTCGAAGACTCTCGACGTCGGCGTAGTTCATCAGGAAGCAAATGCAGTATTGAATAATAGTAGGCGACGCGACATCACGTCGCCCAGTTGATGTCCATACACATCTAAGGAATACACCGCACAAAAAAGGAAGTCTTCCAAGCGACAAACTTAGGAAATATTCCTTTCCTTCGCCCCGTTCCCACGTCCACAGAGTGTGTGAAAACCCATGAACGTTGGTTGGCGCAGGCTTTATGCCTGCGAGAAATCTCCAAAAACGCAACCTGAAGGTTGCGACCACCATAATTTTCGGACTTTTCACACAATCTGCCAACGTGGGACCACAATTGAGACGCTCCGCGTCCGAGACTTAAAAGCAAACCCACGTGCGGATATCGCACGGAATCCGTTCCCACGGAGACCGTGGGAACGAGACCTGCGAAGTAATCTTTTACAGCTTTATGAACTCGACTCTCCTGTTATTTGCTTTTCCTTCGGGAGTCGTGTTCGGAGATACCGGCTCGCTTTCACCTTTGCCGTCTACTTCCATACGAGTCATTTCGACTCCAAACTCGTTCGATAGAACATTTTTTACAGACGCCGCCCGCCTCTTCGACAAATCAAAATTACTCTTTTCATCACCGTCACTATCAGTATGGCCGACAATTTTGACTTTTACGGACGGATTCTCCTTCAAAATATCTGAAATCATTTTCAGAGTTCCATACGATTCCGGTTTGATTTTATCCGACCCCGAGTTGAAGAGAATTCCGCGGGTAACCAATTTTCCTTCTGTGATAAGTTTGCTTCTCATATCGGGCACGCCGACTGCCACTCTGAAATTGCTGATGTAAGGCGTGTATCCTTCGGATTCGTTACCGGAGTAAAACCTGATCCTATCGTATGTCAATCCCGGATACAGCAATTTGGGAATGTCGTAGATTTTATCCTGATCCAAATAGACTCGCACTCTCTCTTTTTGAACCGCGATCGAGACTCTGACAACCTGATTGTTCTTTGCGCTAAGATGTTCGTTATCCAGAATGCTGCGTATGGCTCCGTATTCCTTGTCCTTCCAGTTGAAGAGGCTGACCTGGCCGGCGCTAAGCTGAAGTTCCGCACCGCCGTTGCCGGCAACCAACTCATCTATCCTCTCCCCCTCTATCGTCGAGAAGATATCCATACTGAAACTCGGCGCCTCAGCTTTGTAACTATAAACTAGATCGTATTCGATCGTGAAGTTCTCCGGCATCACACCCTTCATTTCAGGGTAGAAGGATCCTCCCGGTTTCATCTTGAACCATTTACCCGGAAATTCGCTGAGCGTGACCACTTCTCCCGAAGCGTTGGTGTTCCACAACGCGGGGAAATCGCCGACATTGTCCTGCGAGAAGTCATCAAAGAAAATGACGTTTTCACCCGGAACAAAATCGAATTTTGAATAGGCTTTCAGTCCTTCCTGCGGCGTGGTTGCTGCTGGCTGCTTTACCGATTCTGAGCTTTCTTCGCTGTCAGATTCGACCTGAGCATAAGCGAAATTGGAAACTGCGATCGCAAATAAAAACACTGCTGTGGCAAAGAAAAATTTTTCCATGGTTGTCCCCCGATTTTTGTTTAATTTTTGTAGTTTATTCAAAAACGACCACATGCCAGCAAAAATATACTTTCTCGATGTTCGCAAAGCAAATGTGAAGGCGAGTTTACCCATTTAGACTCTGAACGAGAGAATCTTGTAGAAATCAACATCGGATCTAAGTCACGTTGAGAGATGAGTCTACTAAGATTACCACGAATCAACCTCCCCTTAGTCCCCTCCTTGACA
>JAMCQL010000043.1 GCA_023381615.1 Bacteroidota bacterium | reverse complement strand
AAGGTCCCCGACTAAATCGTTCGGGGATAAAGTTCTTTGAAAAGGCTGATGTGCGAAGAACGATTAGATTTTCTGCGGAAAGGATTGTAAATTTCCATCAGGAGACCTGATATGAAAACTATCCAGATTAACATACCCGACACAGTCGAGTTGGAGGAGAGGGAAGCAAAGATGCTTCTCGCGTCGCGTCTCTATGAGAAGGGCAAGCTGTCGCTAGGTCAAGCGGCGGATTTGGTTGGCTTGTCGAAAAGGGCCTTTATGGAATTATTGGGCGACTACGACGTACCAATCATAAATTATCCCCCCTCTGAACTGGACGGCGACATCGCAAACGCGCGGGACCATGCCGCAGGCATTCCTTAGTGACAATCGCTGATACAAGTTGTCTGATACTGCTGGACAAGATCGGTAGAATCGACCTGCTTGAGTCTGTGTTCGGAAAGATAACTGTTACGCGGAGAGTCGCTTATGAATTCCAAAAGCAACTTCCCGAATCGTTTGAGATCACAAATCCCCAGGATGACAATTACCAGAAGCTTCTGATGAGCTTTCTGGACTCCGGCGAGGCGAGCGTAATCGCCTTAGCAGTTGAACAGAAAGATTGCTTGCTGATAATCGACGAGTCCCGAGGAAGACGGGAAGTGAAATCGCTAGGGCTAAAGTTCACTGGAACGCTCGGTGTCCTTTTGATTGCCAAGGAGAAAGGAATAATCAAATCAGTCACGGAACTGATTGATGAGATAGGCAGAACCAATTTCAGGATCAGCGAGGCTCTCTTGACAGAAGTGAAACACAAAGCTGGAGAATAGATGAGACTCAAGGTGGACCAAAAAAACGATGCCCTTTATCTCAGGCTTGACGAATCTGCGATAGTCGACTCCGAAGAGATTAAACCGGGAGTGATTCTCGACTACGACGCGAAGGAAAACGTCGTAGGAATTGAAATCCTGGGCCTCAGCCATCGGATGCCGATTGAGAAGATGAAGAGCGTGCAGATAGAGACAGCCTGAAGAAGCGTCGGGAGTTTGGCATGAATAGGAAAAGGCACACCGAACTGATTCACGAAGGCAAGTACGTCGCCGAGGTTGAGGTTGAACTCATCGAGACAAACGAGGGATGGTCGCCGTACCTTTCTCTCGAAGACGCTTACAAGCTCGACGATGTCCGTGAAGCCTTGCGCCGCAATGACCTTCATGGCGCGATGCAGAAGGCCCGTGTCTACGAGCTGACACCGGTGGGTGGCTAGCCTTGACAAGGTTGACGAAAAGATGTTGGTAGACGGTTGGAGCTAAGAGTAATTCAGGCGTGTTTTGGTTCAGACAAAGTTTTGTACTCAAGGCATGCACGCGATGAAATGCAGACAGAAGAGCTTGGCATAGTAAGCGAGAACGATGTCTTTGAAGCTGTCATGAGTGGAAAAATAATTGAGGATTATCCGAATGATGAACCGTATCCGAGTTGTCTGGTTTATGGAAGAACAACAAAGGAAAGGCCTGTCCATGTGGTTTGCGCCTACGCAGGCGACGCAGACATTGCAATCGTAGTAACAGTCTATCAGCCTACCGCGAATCGATGGATTGATTTTGAGAGGAGAAGAAAAGCATGAAGTGTGTTGTGTGCAAGAGTTCGGACATTGAGCTTAGGAAGGTCGAGGAAGAGATTAGGGTTGACAAAGATATTGTTTTGGTCCCAATTGAGGTTTTGGTCTGTCAGAATTGTGGAGAAAGATATTATGATCGAAAGGCCATGAAAAAGCTAGAGGATATTCAGGCGAAGGCAAGAGGGAAAGTCCTGGCAGTTGAAGATGTTGGGAAAGTTGTGAGAGCGAAAGTTGCTTGAGAAAGATTTACGAGAACAAATCCTTTGAAGAGATGGAACGCCGGATTCGTACTTGGCAGAGATGAAAAGGAGAAAGTAATGGAGACGAAGAAATACATAATTAGATGTGGCGTGAAAAGAAAGGAACTGATAAGGAGGATAGAAGATCTTCAATCTTGTCTGCGGTCTCCATTCTCCATGTTCCGTTCTGCCTGTTCCGTTTTCCGAATGAAAGAAGTTTGAAAAATTGATGTTTAATTAAGTCTCAATAGATTCGAGGAGGGCAAGAGTTGCCGGAATTTAGGTTCCAAGGGATAAAGCCAGGTGGTCGTGCTGTGCAAGGCATTGTGTCTGCAGAAACACGAGCGCATGCCAAAAAGATTGTCCTGGATCTTGCCCAAAAAAATCAATTTAAGCTGACCGGCCTAAGAGCACGTGCCACTTTCATTTACAAAGTAAGGCGGAACGGCGAGAAGGAGGGTGGGTTGGTCAATGGAAAGATGGAAAGGAGGAGATGATGGAAAAGAAAACGTATGTATATTGGCAGGAAGAGAAGATGTGGATAGGTTATCTGGAAGAGTACCCTGATTATATGACCCAGGGAGAAACCATAGAGGAATTGGAAGAAAATCTCAAGGATATATATAGAGAGTTGACCGGGGGCGCAATCCCCAATGTTCGTAGAGTGGCTGAATTAGAAATGGCGTGAAGAGAAGAGAGCTGATACGCAAGTTGGAAGAAATGAAGTGCATTTTCATAAGGCATGGAAGCAGGCATGATTGGTACCAGAACCCCAGGACCAAAATCTCGCAGCCGATTCCCAGGCATAACGAGATAAATGAGAGCCTTGCCAGGCATGTGCTTAAAATGTTGAAGGATGAAGATAAGTGAATGTCGGAACGAGGAGAAGGGACAGCCATCGCCATCCGTTGAAACGGACGGCTCACGAGCGCGAAATCCCGTCTGTGGACGGGATTCGTTGAATAAGGAGGCGTTGACTTCAGTCGATGCCGCGCCTGAGGTAATACAATCTCAGCCCAAGATGCGACATTCGGTGCCAAAGTGACCGTCACCTTAAAGGTGACGGTCACTTAGTTGTGTCCCGGAAGCGGAGTTCGAGTCCGTGGTGATTTCACCTGAGCAAATTGTTCGTGGAGATTTGAATGCTTTCGTCGCGCAATCGAAATTCAAGAATGGTTTGATAAGAGTGCCCTTTCTGGAGATCAGTGGAACTCGCAAAATACTGACAGTATATTGGACAAGTAAGGTAAGCAGATATTGGCAAGAAAGCGAGGATAAGCAGTGAAGCTTAGATATGATCCGGAAGCTGACGTATTGACATTGGTCGTTAGGGATAATCCACCGGTGGATGCAATCGAAGAGACAGGAGGAGTAGTGGTGAGCTATGGTGAAGATGGTCAACCGGTATCGGTGGAGTTTCTTAACGCATCTGTGAGACATCTAATCTCGCCTGACGAGATGAGCGTGACTGTGCAGGCGAAATTATGAATGGAGCAGGCACAGAGGCAAAAAGAGAGAAGCAAAAAGTCCCTTTACAGAAAATGTTACACAGACACTGAGAATGAACTGTTTCTCTGTGGAACTCAAAGATTTTCTCCGTGTCACTCCGTGTAATTCTTCCCTTTGGGGTTTTCGACCACACCTCATAGGTGTCTATGTGTTTCAATTTGTGCAGGAAAAGGAAAGAAGATGTCGGGAGAGTTAGGCGAGCGAAAGTCGTGTAACGTGTCAATGGAAAGGAGAAGATAATGGAAACTAAAAAGTATGTATAGTGGCAGGAAGACAATATGTGGATCGGGTACTTAGAGGAATATCCTGATTATATGACGCAAGGTGAAACAATAGAGGAATTGAAGAAAAACTTGAAAGACATATATACAGAACTGACGAGTGGTTCCATCTCATATATTCGCAGAGTATCCGAATTAGACGTAGCGTGAAGAGAAAGGAATTAATAAGAGCTTTGGAGGAGATGAGGTTTGTCTTTGTGAGGCATGGAAGCATCGGTGAAGGAAGTTTCTGTCGGCTTCTCCGTTTTCCGTATGAAAGAAGTTTAAAAGTTGACATTTAATTAGATTATCATAGAATTGAGGAGGGCGAAGATTGCCTGAATTTAGATTCCAGGGAGTAAAGCCGGGCGGACGCGCAGTTCAAGGAGTTGTATCCGCAGAGACGCGAGCGCAAGCGAAGAAGATTGTGCTCGACCTTGCTCAAAAAAATCAATTCAAACTGACCGAGCTTAAGGCTCGGTCTACATACGTTTATAAAGTCAGGCGAGATGGTGAAAAACCTGTAACCGGGGAACAGAAAGCTTTCACCAAAGAAGAAGTTCAGCAAGCCCTTCAGCATCTCGACTTCAAAGTCCTTTCCGTTCAGAGGAAGTTTTTAGATTTCAAACCTAAACCGCCCGCTACCGAAATTGTAACCTTTGTTCGTGTGAGCGCGGATTTGCTCCGTGAAAAACTTCCCTTCAATGAGATCCTGCAGCTCTTGACCAATGACATTGAAAACAAAACACTCAGGGATTCTGTAAGGGACATAAACAACGATTTGAAGCAGGGGAAGGACAGCGAACAGGCGTTTCTGAAACATGAAAAGGTTTTTGGAAAATTCACGGCGCACATGCTTGGACTTGCCTCGAAGAGCGGCAACATGGCTGAGATTTACGACAGCACCGCGAAGTTTCTGGAACGACAGACGGAATTCAAAAAGAATTTGAAGAGCGCTCTTATCATGCCAGCGGTAACGATGTTCATTTTGATGCTTGCCGTGATCTATTACGTCGCATATATATTTCCAGCAACTGCGGAACTTTTCGCGAAGCTTGGACAGGTTCCGCCTATGACAGCAGCGACTTTAAAGTTGAGCCATTTCCTTACTGCCAATTTCTGGTGGATGGGGCTGGCTTTTATTGCCGTTGGCATTTTCTTCGCTCGATTTGCATCGACAGAAAAGGGACGATTTTATATTGACAAGTATATGACCAAAGTTCCGGCAATCGGAAGTCTTCTGCACAAAACAAACATCGAGATATTCTGCCGTGTTTTTTATGCGATGTACAGCGGCTCCGGGGAAAACATTGATGTCATCAAGTTAGCCGCGGAGTCGTGCGGCAACAAGTACATGGAGCATCAGATTAAATCGGTTGCTATTCCGATGATGGTCACTCAGGGAAAGGGATTGACGGAGTCGCTGGCGGCTACAAATGTTTTTACTGAAACAGCCATCTCGCGTTTTCACAGCGGCGCAGAGACCGGCACAGTTAAAAACACAGCCTTGCAGCTTGCCAACTATTACGAAAAAGAGACCGGCTACAAATTGAAGAATGCAATTGACTTGATTCAGGTCATGGTTTCGATGATTATCATGGTGGTCATGATTGCACTGACGATCGTGTCGTCCGAGTCTGCAATGATAAGTCCAACGAATCCATCGGTTGGCTGAGGATTGTATGTCTGAAATTGATATAAGTTCTGATGTGACCGTCACTTTTAAAGTGACGGTCACATTGAGAAATGGGAAAGGAATCCCCTCTAACCCCCCCTTGAAAAAGGGGGGAGCGGAGGGTGCGTTCCCGCTTCTTTGGGGGATAGGTTTGAGTCACGAGTTTCCTTCTTTGTCGAAGAGAGATTCTTCTCTCCAAATCCCCCCCTTGAAAAAGGGGGGAGCGGAGGGTGCGTTCCCGCTTCTTTGGGGGATAGGTTTGAGTCACGAGTTTCCTTCTTTGTCGAAGAGAAATTCTTCTCTCCAAATCCCCCCCTTGAAAAAGGGGGGATTAAGGGGGGATTTAGTGTCCTTCACTGATCTGGTGCTCTTTCAATGATCTGGTACAACGGTAAGCTAAAGGGAATATCCGGAACTCTTCGTAACAACATGACAGAGTCGGAGCGATTTCTATGGGCACGACTCCGGAGGAAACATCTTAAGGGTTACCAGTTTTACAGGCAAAAAACAATAGGCAATTACATAGTGGACTTTTATTGCCCAAGGGCAAAGTTAGTTGTTGAGGTTGATGGTTCTCAGCATTATACTGCCGAAGGGATTGAGAATGACAAGATTAGAGATAGTTATCTTCAGTCATGTGGCCTGGAAGTATTGCACTTTTCCTCAAGAGATGTGATGGTAGAAACCGATGGAGTTCTTGAGAGGATCTATGAGAGTTTAGAAATCCCCCCTAGCCCCCCTTTGAAAAAGGGGGGAACGAGGGGGGATTTCTTTCCCCTTTCCCAAAGGGGGAGCGAGGGGGATTTGCATGCCCGAAATTGATATAAGTGATAAGTTAGGGTACACGCTTCTCAAGAAGGGCATCATTGACTACGAAACGCTCGAGCTTGCGATAAAGAGGAAAGAGACCGAGGATTCGAAAACCCGTCGAACGCTTGCACAAATTCTCGTTTCTGATTTTAACGTTGAACACGATTTAGTTTTTAGGGAAGTTGCTAACCTTTACGGGTTCCGCGAGATCTATCTCACCGACGAAGTAATGGACACAGACAGGATCGACTTCATAAAAAAGTTTGTGGAGTCCGGGGACAATCTCAGGGACGAAATTACGAGCGCTAAAATGCTGCCGCTGAAGTTCGATGAAGCGCGCCCTGACAAGCTTATAATAGTAGCGGCGGATCCTACAAACAAAGAAATTCCCAGACTCGCAAGAAGCTTCGCGGCGAAACGATATGAAGTTGCTTATGTAAGATTGAAAGACCTTCAAGGACTGATTGATAAAGTCTTCCCGCCCGAGAATGAATTCCTGAAAGTTTTGACAAGCTCTACTCAAGATGAGCTTGGCGAAATCACAACAGGTGAAGAAGAAGGAATAGATGAGCAGCAGTTAGAAGCCGAGATCAACAAGAGTGTTCTCATCAATCTTGTTGAAGGTATGCTTGTCGAGGCAGTGCGGAGAGGTGCAAGCGATGTTCACGTGGTCCCGAAAGACGGAAGCAGAACGGACATACATTTCCGCATAGACGGCGATTTGCGATTGTGGTACACTCAGGAAGGAGTCTTGCCGGAAGCCATCGCAGCAGTTGTGAAAGACCGGTCGAAAGGCGCCGACAGATTTGAACGCGAAGCCGCACAAGATGCGTTTATCCAACGGAAAGTTGACGACCACTGGATTCGTTTCCGTGTCTCGATACTTCCAATGGTTGCAAGCGAGTTCAAGCATAAGTTTGAAACTGTCGTTATTCGTGTTCTGGATGACAGGAAAGTCATAACAGACTTGGAGAAGTTGGGATTACAGGGCCCTGCCCATGAAAATTTTTACAAAGCCATTAAGAAACCCCAGGGGATGATTATACTTACAGGTCCTACGGGAAGCGGTAAGTCGACAACTCTCGTTGCTGCATTGTATCAGGTCATTGATTCTACTGTGAACGTTCTCACCGTGGAAGATCCTGTGGAGTACATCATCAACGGTGCAAGGCAGCTCAGGATCGGTCCTAAGATGAATTTTGAACAAGCGATACGGTCGATTTTGAGGCATGACCCTGATATTGTGCTCGTCGGTGAAATCCGCGATAAAGAGACCGCCGAGATTGCAGTGAAACTGGCAAACACGGGCCACCTTACTTTTTCGACCTTGCACACCAACGATGCGCCAAGCGCTGTTGCAAGATTATATAAAATGGGAATCGAGCCGTTCTTGCTGGCGAGCGCGGTCAATATCATTGTTGCCCAGAGACTTGTTCGAACGCTCTGCCAGAATTGCAAAAAGCCCATCGATAAAGAAGAAATAGATCACGATGCTTATCTGAGATTCGGATTTACAGAGCAGGAGTTGAAGGAGCACGAACTCTACAAAGCTGTAGGCTGCGAAAAGTGCAGCGGAACAGGTTATAAAGGACGCGCCGCGATACATGAAGCGTTATATTTTACGAGAGAAATAAAGCATATTATCATAACTGCCGGCGAAAATATAAATGAAGACGATATACGCGAGCAGGCAATAAAAGATGGAATGTGGACTTTGCGCAGGGCCGGTATCCATCGCGTCCTTGAAGGCATAACGACAATGGAAGAAGTGGCAGCAACGACTACAGAGGACTAAATGAGGAATAGTGGAACGATGGAATATATCTTCTGCGGAAATTCGGTGTTGAGTCTCGTTAGGGACGACATAGAAAAGTCAATGGAATCCTGGAATATTGGATTGATGGAATAGTTGAATGTCATGCGCATTTCGAATGAGATGAAAAAATATTTTGCAGAAGAAGTTGCAAGGATCGAACCGGGCGCACGGGTTTACCTATTCGGCTCGCGTGTCTATGACGAAAGGAAAGGCGGAGATATCGATATCATGATACTTGCAGAGAGAAAACTCGAGTTTGAAGAGCTAAGCAGGCTTCGCGTGGGTTTCTGGAAGAGGTTCGGAGAACAGAAAATTGATTTGGTGAGCCATACTTTTGATGAGAAAGGTCCTTTTAAAGAATTAATCATGGATCACGCCGTTGAAATCTGAGTCGAGTGAAGAAAAACTTCTTTTGAAGTTGAAAAGAGACTGGCAGCTTTTGAAAAAGAGTTTAGTTCGGCGTGGAAACCCACTGCCTAAGGCAGTGGTAATGGACAAATGGCTTTGCCGGTCGAACTCACCCCTTCACTCCCCCTCTCTTTGCGAAAGAGAGGGGGACGGGGGATGAGTTAGGATGCAGGACTACATGAAGGAAATCCAGCTCATCGTTTTCTACGAAGCCATTGCCTTTGGCGGTGGTAGTTCACAATCACTTAGCGCTTCCGCAAAAAAATGTGAGGCAATCGGGATTAAGACAAATTATACTTTTGAACAGTCGGAATCATTTGATGCTCTCACGTCGAAGTTTGCGAGGACCGCAGATATTTTAACACAGAAAATAATCAAGACCTCAATTTTGGTTTTGCGGGAAGAAGCCGATACTTTTGTTGATAGGATGAACCTCGCTGAAAAGCCGGGGATGATCCGCTCAGCCGAAAGTCTTCTGCAGGTAAGAGATCTTAGAAATTCTATCTCACATGAATACGAAAGCGAAGATTTGAACAAGATCTATGCTGGTGCATTGAGGTTTGTGCCTACTTTGATCAAAGAAATCAACTCAACTGAACGATTCTTTGCTAAGAGGGAATGGATCTAATGATGCTGTGTACGAGTCTAACACGTTCTCGTTTTTTCCACTCGCTCCGACGCCTCTGCGTGGGAGCGCAGATGTGGCGCTCTGCGCCGCCTGCTAACTTGGTAAGCAAATCTTATTGGGACGCAAGCGGATACTACAACCCACAGGATCTCGCCAAAGCGAGTCGTCCACCTTTGGCGGAGAGACCTTCGGACGCGGAGCGTAGGAACAAGATTAAAATCAAGTCCCCCTTTGAAAAAGGGGGAATGAGAGAGATGTGGGTAATGATAGGCTTGTCAATGGGAAGAAAAAGAAGGGGTTGTCCGAAGGATCTCCGCTTACGGAGTCTTCGACCTGCGGAAAAGAAAGCCGCCGCCTATGGCGATGGTCGTTTACATGTTTGGTTTGAGTTCTTATTATATCTTTGCGATAAAGATTCGATAACAAAAACACAGGAAAGACTTGGAAGCTGTTGAAGTAAAAGACGCTTCTCCGGCCAGGGACTTGCTGAGGCAATTGGCATCTCAGATTTCCGATCTCGTCCATGGAGTAGAAAGGCATATCTTTATTGGCAACATGATTGCCAACATTCCTGATGACCAGCGTCTTGATTTGAGAAATTACTTCAACGGTTTCCTTCTGAAGATGAGCGACAACAGCGCGTCAGACATTGACCTGGGCGGTTTCGGTTCGCAAGGAAAGGTGTGGTACAGAATTTTTGGATCCAAACGTCCCGATGAAACGTGGGGATCATTGACAACAGATGAATCGAGCATACTTGTGCAGAACGTCCTCAGTGAACGTCAAAGGCAGTTTTTTTATGACAGACGGAATTTAGATTTTTCTTATGTGTTGACGGATAATGGCAAGGTGCATCGTTTCCGCGCTGACGCTTACCTTGACCTCGACGAGATTGCATTGAACATGCGTGCAATAAACGAACATGTCCGCCCGATACAAGACATGGTGTTCCATCCTAGTGTTTTAAATGTTTTGAGCCTCGCTCATACAAAAGAAGGGCTGATACTTGTCACGGGTATTACCGGTTCAGGAAAGAGTTCGACTCTGGACTCGATAATCGATATGAACAACCACACTGTCAGCGGACATATTGTGATTATCGGTTCACCTATTGAATATGTTCATAATTCCGATAAATGTATTGTGCGCCATCGTGAAGTTGGCAGGGATACGCTGTCTTTTAAAGAGGGTGCAGTCGAAGCACTGAGACAGGACCCTGACATTGTAATGATTGCAGAAATGCGTGATTCAGATACAATTATGACGGCTCTTGAAATAACAGATAGTGGGCATAAAGTCTTCTCTACATTGCACACCGCTTCTGCTGTTGAAAGTGTGGACAGGATCGTTGCTGAAGTTCCCGCTGTCGAACAGGAACGTGTTTGGTCGCGTCTTGCTGATGTATTACAGTGTGTAATATCGCAGAAACTCGTGCCAAGTTTGGACGGTAAACGTGTGCTGGCAAAAGAAATTCTGGTTGGCAGTCCGCCTGTTAGAGCTGCGATAAAGAACAAAAACACCAGTGAGATATATCAGATGATTTCTGAAAGTTCAGACATTGGAATGGTAACGATGGAACAGGATCTGAAGCATCTTTATATGCAGCGCAAGATTTCGAAAGAAATCGCTGTGAATTTTGCAAATAATAAGCGCAGGATGGAACAAATCCTGCAGATGATGTAGCTTTTAATTAAGGAGTATCAAATGGCTTCTAACAGCGCCCTCGGACTTTATGTAGACGGAGTTGATTTGAAAGTCGCTCAGGTAGTGCGTCATGGAAATAAAATCACACTCCTTGATCTCTACGATGCGAAGCTTGCCCAAAAATTAGAAGTTGCTGCCTCCGTTAGCAGCACCGGCTTTGAACCTACGGCAGAGACAATCGATATCACGCAGCCAACTGTGCAGGAGACTGCCACCGTCGAGACTAATTCGTCGGTCATCACGGAAGTCTTTAACAAGTACAGGAAGAGAAGAAACGTCCTTGCGCTATCGGTCGGTGAGCCGTACATATTTTACCATCCGATCGAAATACAGGGAAAGCAAAAGAAAGACAAAATAATCTCCCGCATAATTGAAGAGCTGCAGGCAACACGCTCGGGTGTAACGAAAGAGCAAGTTGAACTACTCTCGACAACAGCAGAATCGGGTTATGTCGGCGTTGTGAGAGAACATGATATCCCGGTGCTTGATCTTGTTGTGAGCGCTCGGCATTTTCTCGGTTCCGCAATGCCGAAGATAGCATTTGTCGAGAGCAGCGACATAGCGCTTGTCAACCTTGTCAAGAATAATTACGACTTGAAGGATGATGAGATTACCGTCATCGTCTACGTAGGTGTTGAATATACACGACTGATTTTTATGCGCGGTAAGAACTTCTTCAATATTGCTTCAATCATAAGCGAAGGCGCCGATTCATTCAGTGTTCAGAACACTATTTACAGCAGAATCCTTCTCGGACAAGACAACCTGAGTTTACCTCGAATAGACAAGGTTATCCTGTGCGGTGAATGCAAGAACTTCGACATAAAGGGATTTCTCTCGTCTTTACTGGTCGGGGCAGAAGTGGATTATCTGCAGCTTCAGAAAACTGACGTGTCGCAGCTTCCCGCGGGTGGATCGGACCTGATTCCCCAATACGCAGTACCCATAGCGAGTGCAACCCGTGCTGTCGTGGGGAAATCGAAGAACTATTACATTGCAGACTTGACGCCGGAGAAAATTCGCGAAGGCCAAAAGATTTTCAAACTCGCATGGCACGGTTTGGTGTTGGCAATATTTGTATTCGGGTCCACCTTTTATTTCACTTACAACTATGCGAGGAATGAAAATCAGATTGTAAAAATCCGTGCCGACATCGATGTCAAAAAGGCGCAAGCCGCAGAAATTGCCGCTCTGAGATCTCAAATAACGAATGTGCAGACTCAGTTTGGCAAGTATGCAACCGCGACAACCCTTCTGGATTCTTTAATGCCGAACACCGAAAGGTGGTCGCGCTTTATGACTTCACTTTCGGAGGCAACACGCAGAGTTGGCAGTATGTGGCTAACGGATGTTCATCAAATAAATGACGAGACGTATTCAGTAACAGGATTCTCGATCTATCGCGATAGGATACCGCGATTTGCCCAGAGTTATCCCGGCTCGATTTTAAGAAAAGTATTGGTCGCCGACATTCGCGGCAAGACGGTGTACAATTTCCAAATCGACCTAAGATTCTCGAAAAAGTGAGAATAAAAAAATGTCTTATGCTCTTAGAAATACGATAGTCCTCGCAGCGTTCTTAGCAATTATATTTGGCGTGGGATTCTACTTGACGAGAGTTCAACAGCCCGGGAAAGTAACCAAGCTGCAGGCTGAAGCAGCGACGCTTGATCGGACGATCAGCGAGCGTCCCGCAGTTGAGAAAGATCTGAAAACTTCGGAAGCAAAGCTCGCCGAGATGAAAGAAAAATACGGAAAGAGATTCAAAGTAATACCGTCCAATGACACTACCGCGCTGACTTACGCTTACTTAAACCGCGTGATGGATGCAAGCGGGTTCGTGAAATTCGACATGCTCTATCAGGGAGCGAAGAATTTTAAGCAATACGGTTACAATCTATATAACTTGAAAGGCGAGACATCCTACGATAATCTTTTCAAGTTTATATGGTATCTTGAGCATGCAAAATTAATGTACAAAGTCGGCGACCTAACCGTGACGGGACATGAGGTCCGCGACGCAACAAGAGAGAAACCGAAGACGATCATACCCTTCACAATGGAACTACATGCATACTATTCCTCTGTGGCAGGCTTGTCTTCCGAGTATTCCGGTGAGGACCCGACGCTGTATAGGCATGTGGGCGTCGGACTGAATTTCTTGAAGCCCATAATTTCGAGTGAGCCGCCGGCGAACCTGCGCGGGTTAGTTGATGTCGAACGTTCTGATTTGCGTGCAGTTATGGCTGACAAAATCTTTATAGTGGATGAGAAAGGCGTGGGGCATGTCTTGAGAGTAGGCGATGAGGTTTATCTTGGCTATCTCACGAAAATTGATCCGGCTGAGAACGAGGCCGAGTTTACTTTAAATAAGGGCGGAATAATAGACCGCGTGGTTCTTAAAGTAAGATTTGGAAAATAGAAGAGGAGTGTAATGAAAAAGTTTTTATTGTTTCTTCTAGTTGCTTCAATCTGTGCGGTGGAAGCAAAAGCACAGATCAATGCTGAGCCCAGACAATTTCGCCGCGCGTACGTTACGCCTCAGCAAATTGTCACTATGGTGTCGACGACACCGTTTAACCAAGCGATAAGCATCTTGGATGGTTACAGCCGGAAATTTTTGAATAAGATTATCGTCGATCCGGAGAACCGTACTCAACCGATCGGCGTCAACATCGACAGGATGCAATGGCTTGATGCGTTTGATGCGATTCTGAAAGCCAACAATTTGTGGTATAAGGAATACGAGAGCTACATACAAATAGTGCCTGGCCAGCAGCAAGTGGTCGTCAAAGGGGAAGAAAAACAGGCAGCTTTGCCTCCCGGTACGCCAACTTTGAGTACTAGAGAAGTTAACATCGAGGCTATTTTCTTCGAAGCCGATCTCACTAAACTTAATTCCCGCGGCCTGAACATCAATTACCTTATCCAAAATACATGGAACGGGATTGCTTCGATAGACGGAAAGACTCCGAATATTACGATAACCCCTGGTACCGGTACAGGAGGCAGCGTTCCGGGGCAACTCAACATAAGCGGACAATTAAATATAAACAACTTCGGTACACTCTCTGCTCTGTTCGGCTTTCTAGAAAGTGAGGATCTGGGAAAGATACTTGCAAGCCCCGA
The DNA here is from genome assembly GCA_023381615.1 of Bacteroidota bacterium. GTDB lineage: Bacteria > Bacteroidota > Ignavibacteria > Kryptoniales > JAKASW01 > JAKASW01. Next base: position 5,467 of record JAMCQL010000043.1, on the reverse strand, counting down.
TATAACCGTTAGGTCAGGTGAGGCTGGGCATATCCAAGTCGGAGTCAACTTCTTCGTGACGACTCGTGACTTTGCGGGGAATACGGTACAGACGATGCAGAACGCAGGAATAATCATAACTGCGACCCCAACGGTATATAGTCAAGACAGTATTGACTTCGTGAGTCTTGATCTTAGTTTACAGAATAGTTCACTGGGTGGTAACTCGCAAACCGGCACGATCATAAATACTGAACAAGCAACGACAAAGGTGCTTCTCTTGAATGGAGAGCAAACGACCGTCGGCGGTCTGTACAGCACGACTCAGTCGACTCACCGAGAGGGAATTCCTATTCTCAAAGACCTCCCGTGGTGGGTTCTTGGAATTAGATATTTGACCGGTTCTGATCAGATGAGCTTTCAGAAGAAAGAACTTGTCATTCTGCTGAAGGCAACTATACTCCCGACATTGAAAGAAAGGTTTGAGCGGCGTGCCAAGGTGGGGGCAGAACCCAAAAAACTTCTTGAGCAGCAACTGCAGGAACTCGAAAATAATCTCAAGCAATACGATCCATCGATTGGAAAGTGAGAAATCTTAATGGCGAAGCCTAAAGTTCTGGTTGTAGATGATGAAGAAGCGTTGAGATTTCTGCTCTCAAGTGAGTTGGAAGCCGAAGCTTTTGAAGTCCAAAGCGCAGGTGATGGTGACGAAGCAATCGAATTAGTACGTAAGAGAATTGAGCAAGGCGATAAGTTTGACGTGGTCTTGCTGGACATTAAGATGCCAAAGGTGGATGGCTTCGAAGTCTTGAAGTATGTGAAAGGCAATGTTCCCGAAACAAAAGTCATTATGTTGACAGCCTATGCTGATGTCAAAAATGCGATCGAATCCCTCCGTCTGGGTGCATCCGATTTTGTTAGCAAGCCTTATGACCTTGACGACATCCTTACCTCAATCAATCGAGCGTTAGGAAAATAAATATATCATAAATATGAATTTTAAATTCTGAATCGTGAATTAAAGATTTAGAATTCACGATTAAAAATTTCTAATCCGGAGGCAGAGATGAAAGTTCGATATGGCACCTTCCTTCTACTTAGTATGTTGATGGCACTCTCTCTGTGGAGTTGTAAACAAAACGTTCTTTCTGTGGGTAATCCGCTATCAGCTCGAATAGCAGGAACTGTCTTTAACTCAAACACAGCAAGCCCGGTAGCCGGGGCATCGGTGATACTGACAGTTGGTAACACTAAGGATTCCGTTATTACAGGGAGTGATGGAACTTTTCAGTTCATTATCGACGTGACGGATTCTGTCAAAGGGGCGAACATAACCCTGACAGTGAATGGGATTGGGTATCTCACAAAGACCATTACTGCCAATGTGAGAAGTGACCAGAGTTTTCAAGTAGCTCTTAATGTTGATCCATCAGCCTACGCTATTGTCACTGGCACAGTTCGCGACAGTGCAAGTGCGTATCCTCTTGGAGGTGCAAGTGTGCTCATCTCGTTGCCGGGCGGATCAAGTACAACGATGAAGTACATGAGCCATCTAAAGGCTCGCGTGTACTCCGTATCCTCGTTTATCGTTGATTCAACGACAACACTTGCGAACGGCTCGTTCACCATGGATATTAATCTTTTTGACTTGGATTCAATCTCTGCAACCATGATCATAAGCAAAGCTGGGTTTAAGACCTATCAAACCGTTCGGACGTTCAAGAGGGGTGCCAACAATTTTGGCAATATTCCTCTTCAAATTGACAACAGCACATCAGTCGCTCATCTCGCGGGTCGCGTCACAGATAGCCAGAGCGGCTTGCCGATCACGAATGTATCAGTTGTCCTTTCATCTTCACTAAAAACGGACAGCATGAAGACGTTGAGCGATGGGAGCTATTCGTTTGACCTAAATCTTCAGGGACTGTCTTCCACATCTGGTACGCTATCGTTCCGATTAAACAGCTATCGTGATACGACAGTACAATTCTCTGTAAATGCCGGACAGACATTTGCCAAAGATGTTGCGCTGACAGCCCAGACGACTGTTGTCGGCGGAGACAGTTCCACGGGCAGAGGTATTGCCCGCTCCTTTGCGCTCATCAGTGTATCGCCTAGCGAAATTTCAATACACGGTGTTGGAGGGACTGAATCGAGTACCCTCACATGGCAAGTACGAGACAGCTTGGGATTCCCGATTGACATTAACCACCAAGACACGGTGTTTTTTGAGATCAGCGGAATACCAACACAAGGTGGAGCTTATATAACACCCTCCTCAGCTCTCACTGATGGCTCTGGAAAAATATTGACCACAGTCAATAGCGGGACTGTGGCGGGTACGATTCAAGTCATCGCCTGGCTGCGGCGTGAACCGAGTGGCGAAATTATCCAATCAAGTCCCGTACTCATTGTTGTGGACGGTGGTCTGCCCGATCAGGCGCACTTCTCTCTCGGGGTCACCCAACATAATTTTGCGGGATACGACTGGATTGGAAGGACTGATGGCGTCCTGGTACAAGCTGGCGATAAATACGGCAATCCAGTACATCCAGGCACGGCGATATATTTTACGTCAACATGGGGAGGCATCAGCACTGCCCCCGGGTATACAAACAGCATAGGACAGGCTACGGCAACTGTGTTCAGTGGTAATCCCCTTCCGAAGCTTGCGGGGCTTGATCCAAGTCTGTATGGAGACGGCACCGGTTATGGTTGGGTAAAAGCATCCACTCAGGGAGAGAACAGTGTTATTGTTTCTGACAGCACGCTTGTACTTTTCTCCGCTACCACCGCACCTATCTTGCTTAATGATTCAACATTGATATCTCCGGTGAGTATTCCTGCCAACGGCCAGACAACGATCAACGTACATATTTCAGACAGATTCGGGAATCCACTTGAGCCGGGAACAACCATAACAACAAACACTGTAGTTACACCACCCCCCTCACTCACCGGAGTAAGCGTGAGTGTCAACACTTCCGGCCTGCCTTCAACCCTGGATGATTATCTCACGCGTGGCACTGGGATCACGGATTTCACACTCACGGTGTCCGGCAGTGTGCAAGGTGGTATGCTAGTTGCCAAATGTCCGTTTTCAGTGACTGTTATTGTCAGTGGGCGAAACGGTATACGTCAAGCTTCATTTACAGGGTGGATACTGCCGTGAGCATCTTGAAGTGATCGTCACCTTGAAGGTGACGATCACATGACGGGGTAAAGAGGTCGGGTGCACCTCAGTGTTTTATCCTATCTCCGCGAACACCGCACAGTTCGCGGAGATTTTTTTGTTAATAATTTACCTTTGTGCCCATGCTCTGCGTGGGCACATATATCCCTGAGCATGTCTGAAGAGTCCAAGTCGTTTTAATCCTCGTGCAATTCTCTTGATTCAATTTAGTCCGACGTGGAAACCCACTGCCTAAGGCAGTGGTAATGGACGACACAGGCTTTGCCGGTCGAACTCATCCCTTCACTCCCCCTCTCTTTGCGAAAGAGAGGGGGACGGGGGGTGAGTTAGGATGCAGGATTACATGAAGGAAATCCAGCTCATCGTTTTCTACGAAGCCATCGGCTTTGCCGGTGGTAGTTCACTTGCGGCCTTAAGTTGGTCGAGCAGGTACTCCACGTGCTTTCTGGACAACCTCCTGTTAGCTAAGTTTCGCTTCAGTTGGGACAATGTTCAAAGCAGAGATTCAAGCGATGGCGTTACCAAGCGGGAGCTTGGTAAAGAGGAAACTTCGATTAATCTGGCATTAGCAAAATAAAAAGGGGTGCGATTCTTCGAACCGCACCCCTTGTTGAGCGTTGGCTTGGAGGGAAATCTATTTCAGGAAAACCATTTTCCTTGTTACACTGTTGATGCCCGCGTATAGCTTGTAAAGATAAATTCCTGCCTCTACTACTTTTCCGCTGTCATTCATTCCATCCCATTCGACCCTATGGGCTCCGGCATCGAGCGTTGAGTCAAGAAGTGTGCGAATCAATGCTCCACCTACGTCATAGATTATAAGTTTTACGCTGGCTTGATCGGCAATTCGGAATTCTAATTTCGTGGTCGTGCTGAAGGGATTTGGATCGTTTTGTTCGAGAGTTAATGTCTCGTCATCCACTATGGTGTCGTTTGAAACTGCGTAATCTAATTCTGTAATCCCGCTCGTTCCGAAAGAGGCATAGGCTGAAGTCACTTCGAAATTCTGGTCGTGATCGAACGGAATACTTATGATTGTCCCTTCGTCGAGTTTGACCCCTTTCCCGTCAATGTCAAGTAACACGAAGGTCAGTACATTGTCCTGAAAATTAATATAATTTTTCAGGCTTTTCACTCTTACACCGAGATCGGGGGTCCGATACTTAAACTTGTTTCCGAAAGCAATCTCAAATCGTAATGCGGAAATCTGCGTGCCGCCGAAAAGCTTCACGTCGATGCTCGTGCGTGTAGCTATAAAACGAAGTGTGGCGTTGGCGCTTCCGCTTGACAGAAGTTCCGAAGAGATGTCCCTTGTCCTTGGAGTTATTTCTGTCAGAGGTTTTGTCAGTGCTAAACTATTTGTCATTGTTGACATCGCTTCACGCGGCTTTCATTTTGAGATTCATAATTGCATTTAAGCAATCTCTATGCCAGACTATGATTTTTCCAAATGCATTTCATATTTAGGCTTGGAAATAAAATATTTGCGGTTGTAGATGGTCGTCTTCTTCTAAGTGCATGGAAGGGTTCGAAAGTCACTTGTAAATATTACGATGATGAGGAAATTATTACTTATGGTACAGTTACGAAAGTGAAAGAATTCTTTTAATTATGTTTAGCAAAATCTTGACTTTTGAGGGCAGGGAGTATATATTGTAACGCTTTGAACGACATCTCGTCGTAAGAGTTTTTGAAAAAGTTTGATTTTGAAACGCCCTCTTCGTTTTTTCGAGGGCGATTTTTTTCAGTTCTTTGACAAGTCTGTGCACAGCGAGAAGTCAATTTGATTTTAAGGTTCAGCCTTGACAAACAGATTCAAGTAACGTCAGGCGAGCTCAAAGTTGTTTTTTTACAACGGAGAGTTTGATCCTGGCTCAGGACGAACGCTGGCGGCGTGCCTAACACATGCAAGTCGAGGGGTGCCGATGTAGCAATATGTCGGCATCACTGGCGCACGGGTGAGTAACGCGTAGGTAATCTACCCTCAGGATTGGGATAACCCCGAGAAATCGGGATTAATACCGGGCGATGCAGCGGCACCGCATGGTGACAGTTGTTAAAGTCCCGGCGCAAGTCGAGACGCCTGAGGATGAGCTTGCGTCCTATCAGGTAGTTGGTGAGGTAACGGCTCACCAAGCCTACGACGGGTAGCTGGCCTGAGAGGGTGGTCAGCCACACTGGAACTGAGACACGGTCCAGACTCCTACGGGAGGCAGCAGTGAGGAATATTGCTCAATGCCCGCAAGGGTGAAGCAGCGACGCCGCGTGAGGGATGAAGGCCCTATGGGTTGTAAA
>JAMCQL010000080.1 GCA_023381615.1 Bacteroidota bacterium | reverse complement strand
CAGGTAACTCGAGAGTTTCTGTGGAAGGGGGACGGGACTCCATTTTCGCAAGGGGAATTCCTGAGCTTGCAATTTGCAACAAAACTTGTCTCATTTGTCTGAGTTTTGATATATGAAGGTACCTAGATCCCAACCTACGCACAAACGTCCACTCGTTATTACCAAGTCCCCAAAATAAAAAAGCGGCTTGCGCCGCTTCAGAATTGATGTGGAAATTTCAAAAAGTGAGATCAGACTTCCATTATCTCTTTTTCTTTTCCCGCAAGGATATCATCAAGCTGTTTGATGTGTTTGTCTGTCAACTTCTGCACTTCGGTCTCGCCGCGCTTACGCTCGTCTTCCGAAACATGTTCGTCCTTTTCTGCTTTCTTCAAATGTTCATTTGAATCGCGTCGGATATTTCTGATGGAAATGCGCCCGTCTTCGACAAATTTTTTCGCAACCTTTACAAGCTCTTTCCTGCGCTCCTCCGTCAACAGTGGTACGGGAAGTCTGATGACCGTGCCGTCATTTGTCGGATTTATCCCGATATTCGCCGCAAGAATTGCCTTCTCAATTTCCTGAATGATCGACTTGTCCCACGGCTGAACGGTAATAAGATGCGCATCCGGTGTGCTGACAGACGACGTTTGAGCGATAGGAAGCTTTTGCCCGTAATAGTCGATTCTAATATCATCCAGCAACGCAACCGTTGCTTTTCCTGATCGAAGTTTTGAAAGCTCCTGTCGCGTGAATTCCACGGCCTTTTTCATTTTGTCTTCCGTCTCATGAATTATTTTGTCTAACATAAAACCCTCCGAGTTAGTGGTCGATTCTTTACGAATGATGAACGGTCGAACCTACTTTTTCCCCGGTAACAACCTTCTTTAGATTTCCGGGGACAGTCATGTTGAACACGACAATCGGGAGCATGTTCTCTCTGCAGAGAGTGATTGCGGTCAGATCCATGACCTTTAAATCTTTCTTTAAGACATCCATATAAGATATTTCGGGGAACTTGGTTGCCGCGGGATTTTTTTCCGGATCGGAATCATAAACTCCGTCAACTCGTGTTCCCTTGATGATAACATCCGCTTTTATTTCCACAGCACGCAATGCAGCGGCAGTGTCGGTGGTAAAATACGGATTGCCGGTACCGGCGCCGAAAATCACGACTCTTCCCTTTTCGAGATGGCGAATTGCGCGGCGTCTGATGTAAGGCTCGGCAATCTGTTCCATAGTTATGGCGCTCATCAGCCTTGTATAAATTCCTCTTTTCTCGAGAACATTTTGCAGGGCGAGCGCATTTATCACGGTCGCGAGCATTCCCATTTGATCGCCGACAACTTTATCCACCCCATCGGCGGCAGCGGCGATGCCTCGATAAATATTTCCCCCCCCGATCACGATTCCTATCTCGACTCCAAGAGAATGGACTGCGGAGACTTCGTTTGAAAAGCGGTCCAGCACGTCAGGGTCAATTCCATAGCCTTTCTCTCCCATCAGCGATTCGCCGCTCAATTTCAAGAGTATCCGTTTATATTTTAGATCCACACTCGCTCCTCTTTGTCATTTAATGTAATAAAAATTACAAAAAAACTGCACCGGGAAATAACTCAAGTGCAGCTTTTGAAGCTTGACTTATTTATCCCTCCGGATTAACGGAATTCGACAGATATCTTCACTTTGTGCCATCGACTCCAAGTTCGAACCTCTGGAATCTTCTAATAGAAACGTTCTCGCCCGTTTTCGCAGTCATGTCGGTGATAAGCTCCTTGATCATGCGCTGCGGTTCTTTGATAAACGCCTGTTCCAGCAAAACCACTTCCTGATAGTATTTTTCGAGTCTGTCTTGCGCAACTTTTTCAACGACTTCCTCAGGCTTTCCTTCGCCGCGAGCCTGCTCACGGTAAACGTTGAGCTCACGCTCGACGAGAGCAGCCGGCGCTTCTTCTCTGGTGATGACAAGCGGGGTCATCGCCGCAATCTGCATCGCAATGTCGCGTGCAAGCTGTTTGAATTCATCGGTGCGTGCCACAAAGTCAGTCTCACAATTGACTTCGACCATCGCTCCGATTCTTCCGCCGGTATGGATGTATGATTCAACGACACCTTGTTTCGCTTCGCGGCCAGCGCGTTTCTCGGCAACTGCCGCTCCGTGGGCACGAAGGATCTGTTTCGCCTTCTCGATGTCTCCGTTGGCTTCTTGAAGAGCCTTCTTGCATTCCATCATCCCAGCGCCCGTGACATCGCGGAGGGATTTTACCATTTCAACCGTTATTTCCATTTTTATCTTCCGCTTTCTTCTTTGACCTTGCTATCGGCCTTCGCCGCCGATTGCTCCATCATAGCTTCGACTTTTAATTCCTTTGCGCGCTGGCTTCCTTCGATATAGGCATCGGTTACGGCGGTAACGATCACTTCAATAGCTTTGACCGCATCATCGTTCGACGGGATCACATAGTTGATCGGATCCGGATCGCAGTTGGTATCGACCATCGCAAAGATCGGCACACCAAGTCTCTCTGCTTCTTTGATAGCGATGTGCTCTTTTTTTATGTCAACGACAAAAACCGCGCCGGGCAGCTTATTCATATCGCGAACGCCCGACAAAATCTTTTCAAGTTTATCTTTTTCTCTTTTCAGCTGGAGACCTTCCTTCTTCGTCATGCTCTCGACGGTGTTGTCTGTCTCCATCTTTTCGATGTGCTGAAGTCTGCGTACGCTCTTTCGAATAGTACTGAAGTTCGTCAACATTCCGCCGAGCCATCTCTCGGTTACGTAATGGACTCCTGCCCGCTCGGCTTGCTGGCGAATTATATCGCGCGCCTGCTTCTTCGTGCCGACGAAGAGAATTTTCTTGCCTTCAGCAGCGAGATTTGCTATAGCATCACAAGCCTCATCAAGAAGCTGCTGTGTTTGCCGCAAATCTATAATGTGGATGCCGTTGCGCTCCATAAAAATGTAGGGTTTCATTTTGGGATCCCAACGGCGTGTCAGATGCCCGAAGTGGGCGCCTGACGAAAGAAGTGCTTCAACCGTTACTCTCGGCATTGTTGCTCCTTTTGGTTTTTTCTTCTACTCCCGTCATCTTCACGCAGAATGGCGATCTGGGCGCCACACCGCTGCGCAAATTCCCATCCCGACAAGTCGGGATGGGAAGCCGACCTCACAGGTCAAACATCCCGCACGCGGGAATGTGAAAGGATCGGCTCGGGAAGTATGATTATTTGTTTAGTTAATTAACGCTTTGTCCACTGGAAGGCTTTACGAGCTTTCCTTCTGCCGTATTTTTTTCGCTCAACCATTCTCGGGTCGCGAGTCAAAACTCCGGCAGCACGCAAACGCGCGCGCAGCTCTTCGCCTTCCTTTACAAGAGCCCTTGCAATAGCAAGCTTCAAGGCTCCCGCCTGACCTGACAATCCACCTCCACTGACAGTGGCATGCACATCATATTTTCCCTGCGTTTCCGTAGCCTCGAAGGGCTTGAAAAGTTCGTTCTGGACTGACACAACCGGGAAATATTCGAAATGTGGTTGCTCATTTACAAAAATTTTCCCCGTTCCTGGAACGAGCTTCGCTCTCGCAGTGGAAGTCTTCCTTCTGCCGACAGCATTTTGTGTTGCTTGAACTGAAGCCATCAAAACTCCTGATTATAATTCAATTACTGTGGGTTTTTGAGCCTTGTGTGGATGATCAGAGTCGGCGTAAACTTTCAGCTTCGTGAAAAGCTGTGCACCGAGCCGATTTTTCGGCAGCATTCCTTTGACCGCATGTTCAATGACAGTCTCCGGTTTCTTCTCGATAAGCTCTTTGTATTTGACGAACGTTGCACCGCCGGGATAACCGGTATAATGGAAGTAGACTTTTGTTTCCGACTTCTTGCCGGTCACTTTCACTTTTCCGGCATTTATGACTACTACGAAATCTCCGGTGTCATTGTGCGGTGTAAAACGGGCACTAGTCTTCCCTCTCAGGAGAGTTGCGACCTTGCTTGCGAGCCGACCCAAAGTCTTCCCGTTTGCGTCAACGACGTACCATTTTCTCTCGACATCTTCTTTTGTGAAGCTCTTTGTAGAATATTCAGCAGACAATTTCTTTCTCCAAATTTTCCAATTAATATAGCAGTCCGAGCCAAATCAGTCAAGGTAAAGCGTAATTTGACATAACTAAGAGGCAGCATACGAAACGGTGCATCCAAGCAAATTCTAACGAACCAGCCGACGATCCAGGAAAGAACAGCGGCACGAAGACAATTTTTTACTTTTTTTAGATGCCATTTTAATCATAAATTTGTAAAAAGGATTGACTATGGCAAAGTGGTCGTGGCGCGGAAGAGTGCTGAATGACGCAGGTGCTGCTTCGCATACCGAAGCGGCTCATATACCGGGAGGAAGCATTGTGAGAGAACTTGTTTTCGGCGCGAACGACGGCCTCGTTGCCGCCTTTGCTGTAGCATCGGGAGTCAACGGGGCAGGCGTCAAGAGTAGTGTTATACTCGTTGCCGGACTTGCCGAGTTGATAGGCGGCACAATTTCCATGGCGCTTGGAGCTTACCTCTCCACAAAGTCACAGATCGAATATTACCGAGGCGAGATGAGTCGTGAAGGTTACGAAGTCGACAAATTCCCTGAAGTAGAAAGAGACGAGATCAGAGAAATTTATGAAGCCAAAGGTTTTCATGGAGAGATGTTAGAGAAGATTATTTCGCACATAACATCGGACAAAAAACGGTGGATTGATATAATGATGCGGGAGGAGCTTGGGCTTTCGCTCGATACGGTCACCTCGCCGAGAAAATCAGGAATCGCTACAGGAGGTGCTTACGCCTTCGGCGCTCTCATGCCAATCCTTCCGTACACGTTTATGCAGCCGCTGCCTGGTTTGAGCGCCAGCGCGATCTTGACATTGATCGTGTTGTTTGGAGTCGGAGCTGCAAAAACAGTCGTTACAGGAAAAAACTTTCTCAGAAGTGGATTTGAAAGCATGGCAATCGGAGGACTGGCAGCAGCGGCAACCTTTCTCGCTGGAAGGCTATTCGCAGGGTGAAACCACAAAAAGTTTATTCGGGCCTGACAGAAATTATATTCTCGCACGAAGGGGCACGAGTTTTTAGCTCGTTAAAAATAAGATCTACTTTGTTCCAAAAATTCTGTCGCCCGCGTCGCCTAAACCCGGCATGATATAACCGTTCTTGTTTAAAGCGCGATCCAAAACTGCGGCAAACACTTTCACGTCCGGATGTTCCCTCTCCAAAAGCTGAACGCCTTCCGGTGCGGCAACCACGCAATTCAATCTGATGTTCTTCGCTTCCCGTTCCTTGAGATAACGGACAGCAGCGGAGGCACTGCCTCCTGTTGCAAGCATCGGGTCAATTAATATCACCACGCTCTTGGATAAGTTCGGCGGAAATTTTGCGTAGTAGTCCACCGGCTTAAGCGTAGTCTCGTCGCGATACAAACCAATGTGCCCAACTTTGGCATTCGGAATAAAATTCAGATAAGCTTCGAGCATGCCAAGTCCCGCACGAAGAACAGGGACAAGGATAACTTCATCGGCGATGTTGTAACCCTCGGTTCGTTCCAAAGGAGTTTCGATCGGGTAAGAACTCAATCGCAGGTCTTTCGTTACTTCGTAAACCATTAGGGAAGCAAGTCTTCTCATTACTATTCGGAAGTCTTCACTGGTAGTTGATTTGTCGCGAAGCAGACTTATATCGCGCTTGATGAGCGGATGCTCGATTACTTGGAGATTTCTCATGGATTTTTATGAAAAAATTATCACCGAATTGACAGAAAAGCAACCGTTTTCTGATGGTAATCACAAATCAACAGATTTGTGAAATTAGAACTTGAAGAATGTGAAAAATTAGTGCAGATTGTTCGCCAATTCCTTGATTGAGTCAAAGGTAAAATCCGGCGATATTCCGAAATGCTCGCTATATGAGTCGTTATACTTTCCTGTCTTAACCAGTATACCTGTGAGTCCGGCGTCCATCGCGCCTTTGATATCCGACTCTATGTCATCACCTACTATGGCAAATTCCGCAGACAGCCACCGTTCCCCTGCTTCGATTCTTATGTCATGCACGGCAAGATTAAAAAACTGCCTTGAAGGTTTGCCGATAATCCTTGCTTGTTTGTCCGAAGCGTATTCGAGGGCCGCGACAAAGGCACCGGCATCTATTTGAAGCCCTCTTGAACTTCGGAAGAACCGATTTTTTTGCAGCGCGATTAATTCCGCCCCACCCATAACAAGTTGGAACACTTTGTTCATCATCTCAAAATTCATTTTTGCGCCAATATCGCCAATGACAACGTAATCCGGATTTATATCGGAAATTTCTATCCCATCGAATTCCTCAAATAAGTCTTCCGCAACAACGAAATAACATTTTATTCCATCGAAACTTCTCAGCAATTCTGCCGCCGCCGATGAAGCGGTGAAGATTTCGTTTGTCCTCACATTAATTCCGAGCCGACACATTTTTTCGGCAATCTGTCTTCGGGAATTAACTGTAGTATTTGAGACGAACCGGAAATGTCGTCGCTGTGTTCTTAATTTTTGCACCAACTCAGCTGATCCGGGGATCAGAACATCTCCGATGCTTAGTGTCCCGTCAATATCTATTAGCCAGCCTTTTATTTCGTCGAGTGTCTTCAACTTTTGTGCTTCTTCCAATGGTGAATAAATTGATAATAAATGTAGCAATTGGAAATAACAAATGCATTAAGCCTGTAACTCCTAAGATAATTTCGGCGGGAAAGAGAATTCCGATAACTTGTATAAAATGAAAAGGCAAGAACAGATTGGGATCATGTCCTTGCCTTCTCTGAAAACCAGCGCTTAGCTGTATTCTACGTCTTTCTCATTTGTTTGCCAACGTAAAGCGGCAGATCACCAAACACTCAACGATTTGCCATAGAGTTCGAGCTTCCCGTTCACGTGCATGGAGCTGTCTTGTATGACGCCACCGGGGCCTATCATCGGTTCGTGACAATAATAACAGGTCTGCAACGTCTGCCCTTGGTGGACAGGTGTGTTCGGAGGAATGCCGTGGCATGTTCCGCATGAATCTTGGTCTGTCCCAACGTTATTCCATGTCGGCGAGAAATTGTTTCCATTCTTGAAATTGCCGTGGCAGTAGGTATTTGAACACTGCAAGGTTTGCGGATTAAATGACGGAGTCGGCACTATAGTCGGCTTTGTGCTGTCATAGAAACGAGTTCCCGGTGTGTTTGTCTGCGTTACTGCAACACCGGAGAAAACTATCAACGCATTCCCTGTCCCGGCAGGATGTATTCCGGGACCGGCCGACTGCGGTACGACGTGGCAGGATGAACAGACAACAGATGAAGCGAAACTGCTCCCTGAGAGATGTATCTGATGAGCGCCAACTCCAGGACTTGTGGTGAGTGAATCGCCAGCCAGATCTTTAGGAGGCGCCGGATTCAGAGCACTGCCATGGCATGTGTTGCAAGATAGAGGTCCGGAAATCCCCTGATGACAAGTGTAACAGGACTTCTGCGAAATACCACCTTTAAAATCGGTGCCGTGGCACGAAGTGCAGGTGCTCAAATCGTAATTATGTGTCTTGATATAAGTCCCGTGAAAATCCGGGGAGCTCAATTGTGTCCAACCAATGGGGTGGATATTTCCCTGCGGCTGTATTGGCGCCAAAACATTATTCTGCAACTTGCTGCAAGCGTTGAAAGCTAAACCAACCGCAACTACCAAAACTATTTTAAAGTAATTTTTCATCTTCAATCTCCCGGATTGCTGCCGTGACAATAACCGCAAAAGCCAACTCCCGGTCTTCCACCCGGATGGGCGTTAGGATCCGTATGGCAAGTATAACATACCGCGCCCGGATCTGTATGCCAGCTTCCATCTACGTCGTGCATATAGAACGCAGAATGGGTCTTTGGGTCGTTACCTTTTATACCGTCAGGATCGTTATGACACATTATGCAGGTTGGATCGGCGCCTTGTACATCGTGGCAGCTTGCACAACTTTCAATGTCTTTCCTGGCATATTCTGCGTGCCTTCCGCCGCCGCTTCCCACTCCAAAGGTCACAAAGTCTCCGCCATCATGCCACACCGGCTTAATGCGGTCACCGTTTGCTTCAGAGTTGTGGCAGTTCACGCAGAATGTCCGTTCGTCGTGGCAAGTGTAGCAATTGCTTTCCCGTCCCTTCGCATCGATTGAATGAGTAAAGCGGTAATTCAGCGAATGTACTCTTTGTATTATCAGTTTCTTATGCGTATTCAGCGGAGAAAGTGTAGGAGTGGACGGCACGTAAATCTGGCTCGGAGACAAATCCTTCGCTATATTGGCGGCATCATGACACTCTTGACATGATGTCGGAGTATGACAAGATTTGCAGTCGTTCTGTGGGCCGGTGGTGTTAACAAAATCTTTGTGCTGCGACATGAAGTCGGCGTGACGATGAGATTCAGGAACTAAGTTGGCTAAATCTTTATGGCAGGCATCGCATGCGGCAGGAGCAGCCTTAATAACGTAATTGACGCTTTCAGCCTTGTAGTTTGTCTCAATCTGTCCGTGACAGGTGGTGCAGACCGTCATCTTAGGCAGTGCATCAGGCGCCTGAGAAGCATACTCAACCTTATCCAAACCTTGGTGACAAGTTTCGCATTTCAGTTTCAAGTCGCCGGCGTGCTGTTTGTGCGAAAAATAGACCGGACTTGGAGTCTGAACAAGATCTTGATATGTTGCGCTGTCCGATGAAGTATGACAGAACTCGCACTTGGTAGAAGATTGGTCGTGACAGTTATAACAAGTAGACATTGTCGGCAGCAAATACTCCGTCTCTTTTGTGCTCGTCGTTACAGCGGTGTGACAGTCGGTGCAAGCGGCGCCTACGTCACTGCCAAGATGGAACTTATGAGAAAACTTAATGAGTTTTGAATTGTCAATTTTCGGAGCATCTTTAACGGCAAACAAGTTCGAGATGGACAGAAGCGCCGCGATACCGGCAATTCCAAGGAGTCTAATCTTTTTCATTCTGCACCCCTATCAATACGAATTAAAATTTTTGAAGAAATAATAGTTGACCCGCAAATATCCGCGGAAGTCGTTTCGATAAACCGGATTCTGCAAATATTGTCCCTGCAGATCAATTGACAGAAGATTGATCGGACGGAATGATAGACCAAGCGAACCGCTATATAAACGATTCGTCGAAGTCAACTCCTGTAATATTTTGTAGTTAGTTGCCGAAGCAGATGCAATCAAAACAAATTTTCGGTCCCAGAATGGATAGATGAACTGAGCGCTGACTCCATTCAAATTGCCCGCAAATCCTTCATTGTGAGAATAATTCAGTGAGAACAAATAAATATTCGTTCCAATTGTGAGCTGCGTGGAGTTATCGCCCGTGTAATAAATTTTGCTGAAAGAGCCGTATGCGTTAACGTTTCGCGCGAACAAGTAAGTCAATCCGAGATCGTATTCATCGGTGCCGCTGTGATCGAAGACCGAAAAGATCGAGTTGAACGGCAATCGCGAATCACGGTGGAAATAGCCGACATTCGCCGCCAGAGAAGTCAAAGGCGAATAGCGGAAGGTAACTTCGGTACGGTTGAACTGAGCGAAGTTCAAATCATAATCCAATCGGAAGTAGCCCGACACTTTTTGTGTGTAGTAGAACAAATCGCCGGAGACAAACTGGCTTGCAGCCGACGAAGGATCGATGTAGATGAGTCTTGTGTCGGTCGGCGCATTAAGACTATCACGTCTCAATGCCCAGTAACTTTCCGGTTTGAAAGTCTTGTCAACATACGCCCCGCCGACGCGGAAATTCTCAAACGGAGAATAATATGCCTGAGCTCCGTAAAGCATATTGTCTTTGGGGCTCGAGTTAAGTTTGAAAGATTCATCAAGCGGCGGAAGTGAGCCGCCAAATGCAACCAGAACAATTTTGTCATTCAAAAATTTTGCGTTGGCGCTCAACCCGTCAAACGAGGAAACACCGACACGTTGGAATATCGGCTGTCGCCCCAATTTCAGATTGACGATACCGCCGAGGTTACGCGCCTCTAAGTATAAATTTCCTGCGCGCAGCAGTGGGTCGTTTGGCAGCTTTGTAATAAAATCGTTTGTCGCAAGAAGATACGTATGCAGTTGATAATTCCCTGTTCCGAAATTCAACTGCATAGCTTCAAAGCCGCGTAAACTTAGTTTGGAAGCATTCGTCGTATCATACTGTTGGTATGAATAAAACGTCGTAACGAATCTTCCGCTCACCGACTGCGCGCAAGCTTCTCCAGCAAGGAAGAGAACGACAAGCATTCCCAGAAACATGACTGGAAAGCCACGTGCTGTGTACTTCTCAGCCAAAGGCTGATGTGCCTTCGGCGCAAATGTTCGCATTTCGGAGCTAAGCCTACTTTGCGTTCGAGAAGTCATCTTATCATTCATAGAATTGAGGTGATGATTTCCTCTTTGACTTTTTGACCTTATTTTCAGAAAACCTTTCACAATCCACCTTCCTTTATGGAGATGAAACTAATACCACTTCTAAAAAATAATATTGTGTTTTTGGGATAGCAATTGATTTAACCACCCCTCTGCGTCCCACACAACGGGACGCGTTCCCCTTGTCAAGGAGGACAAAAAGCGTCCACGAACAGTGTCCGCGCCCTACATTTCCCCTCCTTATCAAGAAGGGGATAAAGCCGACGGCTCGGCTCGTCGAGGGGAGGTCAGTTCTATTCATCGAATGCCTTCACCTCAAAACACAACCCTGATTATTTGAAATGGTACTAAATTTTCCTATTGCTTGGGAACCGGATGAGCGATCTCCGCCCACATTTTCTTGAAATCAAATCCCTTGAAGTTCGGGCTTCTCTTATTGTGGCATGTCTCGCAGAGTTTTTCTGCGCTGCCGTCGCTAACGGAGACTAAAACCAGTCCGTTTGCAATCGCCTTTTGACGATCTTTCATAACAGACATTGTCTTGTAATCGCCGCCAGCTCCGTGACAGGATTCGCACTGAACTCCATCTTCCTTGTTAAACTTCGGGCCAAGCAATGAAGCGGGTGCATTGTATGCTGTCTCGTGGCACTCTAAACATTCCGGCGCCTCGGACGGCTTTCCCTTGATTCCCTTTGCTTGAGCTATCTTCAATGCTTCGGGACTCGAGAGTGTCTTCATCGCCTGCGAGTGTTTGCTGGCTTGCCATTTCTGGAACTGCTCACCACTCTTTGCAGTCTTGTGACACATGCCGCACACTTCCGCGCCGACATATTGATGCTTGGCTTCGCCTGCCATCGAGACAACCGAAGTTAAGACAACTGCCATGACCACTAATGTTAATGTTCGCATTTAGTTACCTCCATTTTAGTTTGATAAGGACAGAGATTTGGATTTTTCTTGTTTTGTGTAATTATAAAGCGTACAGCTTTTAGAATCGCAATTTTGTATTGTTTTGCCTCGATTGCTCGAATGAATTCCCTGAAAAAATATATCCAGTCTCCGAGAATATTGGGTACAACAAGAGCGTTTTCCAAAGAATAGGAAGATGAACACTCCAGTCTCAATATGACAATCGGCTGATTCGGTAGGAACTTTCACAGACACACATTTCCCGGTTTTTTTCTGCCATGATGAAAGTTTAAATGCTTCTGATAGGCCTTCATAGTCCGCCCTCAAAAGCTCGTTTGAATATACCATATTATGGACACTTTTGTCAAACATCATCTTTGGTCCCGCTCGGTCCATATATCCTTACGCATAATGCCAATCAGTTTTCCTTTGCGCATGCGTTGCAGAAAGTACGTGTAGGCACTTTTTCTAGTTCCTCGGCGCCTATGAACATCGAACAGTTTTCGCAGTAACCAAATGTTCCATCCTTCAATCTTTTCAAAGCAAGCTCGAGTTCTTTGAATTCAGTTTCGCGTTTTCTCGCAATTTCACATCTATAATCGGGTTCGGCCTCACAACGTTTATACTCAAGGTCGCAAACACTGCACACGTATTTCTCACCGCTCTCAAGATCAACCAATTCATCGGGATGCAGATACATCATCTGAAGCATGATGCTTATCTTGTTCCTTATGAGGAATTCGAAGTGAGTTTTCAATTGATCGTCAATCGCTTCTCTTTGTTTCATCGTCTTTCTTTCGGGTTTCATTGCTCCCGTTTTCGACGACAATCTGGTCTGCCTTCTCCTCTTCTTGCTGCAATCTCTCAAGCTCCAGCGGATGTTCTTCGAGCATTTCTTCTTCGGTTATCGTGCCGAACAGCCACGCAAGATTCATCGGATAAACGTCTGGATTGAAAATTACGAAATACATGTGCCATACCAAAATCGCAAGAGTGGCAAGAATTGCTTCGTAATAATGGATCAAAGTCGCAGCATCAAGTCCAAGTTTTGTGAAAAGCCCGAGAGAAATATTATCGAACCACAAAAGTAGACCGGTTACAACCATGATAATCGTTCCCCAGATTAACGCCCAGTATTCGGTTTTCTCAATGTAACTAAACCTGTCAAACTTGGGTCTCTCATTTTGCAAGCCCAAATAATACTTCGCTGCTTCACCAATATCTCTCGCATCTTTTATTCTCGGGAACATATCGCGAATAAACTGGCGTCCGCGCTTAGTAAATAGTATGTAATAAAGGTGGACCAAAGTGGTCATAATCATCACGACGGCACTGATACGATGGATAAGGCTGCGAAGTTCAAAGACTCGCTCGCCCCCGCCGCCGATTTCACGAATTGCTTTAACCCACCATGAATCCGGAAACTTCAACATAAAGCCTGTGAATACGAGCAGCGTGAAGCTCAAGAGCATTGCCATATGCTGCGCGCGTTCAGACTTACTCATCCTGACGTATAGTTTCCTGTCCAGGTGTTTATGCTCAGCTATAGGACTCCTTCGTTCCTTCAATTTTCGCTTCGCCTTCTTCCCGAAGTCAAAAACGTTATGAATGAACATTAGGCCGATGACGCTGATTATTAGAACGACATAAATTTGAGAAATCCAGTAAAGCAACGGGTCCTTCTTCGAAGTCGGAAGGACGTGAACGGGCGTTGCTGCAAATTGCGCATCTGCACCGGGGTGACATTTTCCGCAAGTCTTAGCAAGATTAGCCTTGTTAATGGGCGATTTCGGATCAGAGGACGGCAGTATATCATGCGCGCCATGACAGCTCGCACAATTGGCGACCGTGGTCATACCGCCCTGTGCTGCAAGGCCATGATAACTGTCAAGATAACTTCCAACGCTATGCGACGGCAGGCCATAACGCTCAGTAAGTTTTACTGACCCGTGACAATTAGAACAAACCTGCGCGATGTTAGCGTTTGAAACAGTAGACTTCGGATTGTTTGGGGCAAGAATCTGATGATCGCCATGACAACTTGTGCAGACTGGAGCATCCTTGTTTCCGCTGAGCAGAGCTTTCCCATGTATTCCGTCGAAGTACTTGACCATAATTTTTTCATGACAGCCTGCTTTGCCACAGGTCGTTGGAATATTATTCTTAGAAATCTTCGATTTAGGATTTCCGGCTGGTAGCATCTCGTGCGCCCCGTGGCAATCACTGCAAGTTGCGGCATTTAGATTTCCCTTCGAGAGTGCAACAAGATGAACACTGTATTTAATGCTTTCAAGAAATGCCGGTGAAACGCCTACCAATTTCAAGACGGTTTTGTTGCCAAGGTGACAATCAAGACAAATCCTTGGCTCGTTCGCACGGCTTACGGGTGAATTCGGATCGCTTATGGAGTCAACACTGTGTTCACTGTGGCAATCCGTGCAGACAGGAGCAACACTGAGTCCATTCTTGAACGCTCGACCGTGTGATGAATTTAAATAGTGCTTTTCAACATCGGCATGGCATTTCCCGCAAGTTGAAACAATATTCGCCCGATTGACAGGAGAAGTGGGGTCGCTCGGCGGCTTAATCGTATGCGATCCATGGCAATCTACACAGGTTGCACCCCTGCCGTTTTTTTTCAGCGACTCTGCATGGATGCTGTGCTGATAAGATTGGACCAAAGAGGTTAGCGCTTCGCCGCCTTTTGTATTAATACCGCTAAAGAGTTTCTTATTTGTGTGACACTTAAAACATGCGCTCTCAGAAATCACATCTTTCGACATTTGAGCAACGTGTGCCGTATGACAGGTAACGCAGGTCAATGTCCCATTTGCAAAAACCTTTTTGTGAATTCCGTTATTGATTTCGGAGGGCACGTCTTCATGACATTGCGAGCAGAGAGTATCAGTCGTAACACCACGCAGGAAACTAACAAGTTTTATGTCATGGGCTTTCTGGTGGCACGACTCGCAAGTCAAATTTCTATTTCCAATTTTAGCTTTTGCGTGAACCGAATTCACAAACTTCTTTTCTGCGGGATGGCATGATAAACATTTCTTGCTGGTAACAATCTTGTTTGCTGGTTGGATGTTGTGTGTACCATGGCATTCGCAGCATTGAACAGATGCGTGCGCAGATTCTTTCGGTTGTTCTCCATTCGCAGTAAACGAAATCTCGTGACAGCTATTGCAGTCTACCGGAGTGATGCTCTTCTTGTGCGGGATATTGTTGGGATCGAATCCTACATGACAATCTACGCACGAAAGATCGCTGTGTACCGAAGATTTGAAGACGCTTTCATTGACATAAAGGCTTATCGTCTTGCCACTTGCGCCAGAGGCGCATCCGCCTTTGGTGGACTTCGTCATCGTGAGAGTAGAATCGGAATGACAAGCGAGACAATCGTCGTTCGATTGCGCGAAAGAAGACTGCGCTGCTCCAATCAATAAAAAGAATATCGGCAGAAGAAATAAAAATCTATTTTTCATCTAGAAGAATCACTTTTTTCGTGCATTGCCATTTGACATGATGGGCAGAGCCTTGCAGTCAGATTGACTTCGAGGACTTCAGTCGGAATGTCGTGCCTGCAAATGACACATTGCCCATAGATACCCTTCTCTATTCGACGAAGCGCAAAGGCAAGCTCATTCAAGTCGGCGGCATCAAATTTAGAAACCGCTTCAAGGACATCTTGCTTGCTGTCCTGCACCGCGATCTTGTAGCGCGAAGTCAACAACTCCTTTATTTTATTTACCACCAGCTTGTCGAATTTTAGAAAATCTTCTGGTTTCATTTCGCTACCTTGGGTTCAAGGACTGTGCCGACTTTGCAAATTCTGCACTGTAAAAAGCTCGAAATTTCACAGATATTATGCCGATTCAAACACTGCCTCTTTTCTTAAAGAAAATTTCTGAGGTTTTATGGCACATTGTGTGCAAACTTTCCACACTTCCAAAAAGAAACTGCTGCCAGAGTTCAAGAGATTTTCTCTGGCAGCAGCAGGAGGAGGAAAGATGAAAACTTATTGCGCGTTTTGCTGACTCATGACTTTTCTGCCAGGCTATAATTTACCTGTATGCGAAGATCATCGCGTAGATAATCCAGACTACAATACTAAAGCCCGTAGAGAGCGCTATCCACCCGAAAACTTTGATCGCTCTGATAACGATTGGTGGATACGGTTCGACAAGATATTTTTCGATTTCACCACTTTCCAAAAGTTCTTTGTATTCGGCGGGCCTGTCAAGCTTGAATTCTTCAAGTGGAATTCTACCCGAAAAAATCACTATGTCCATCGGAAATTTTTCGGGACGGAGATGCGTATTGAAGAAATGGACTGTAAAGATGAAACCGGTTGCAAGCAATGCCTCGTCGCTGTGGATGATCGTTGCGATGTTGATAACCCAGCCAGGTAAAAAAATAGTCAGGAGCTCCGGGAACCAGAGAGTAATTCCGGTTGAACCGATGACGAATATTCCCCAGAACACGGCAAAGTAATCGAACTTCTCCCAGTATGTCCAGCGTCCATACTGCGGGCGTTCGCCCATTCCCAAAAACCATTTTATGGAATCAACTAAATCATGTAGATCCGCCTTATTGAACATCATGCTATCTGGCGAAAAAATAAAAGTTTTCCAAGTCTTGTGTTCTTTATTTTTCATCTTAGAAATGCTGATGATGTGAGTAGTAAAGGCGCCCACCATAACGACTGCGAAAAAGCGGTGAATATAACCGGCCGTTTCGAAGCCGCCAAAGAGATGAGATAGAATAACTGCCCAGCCGGTGTATGAAAATTTCAGCGTCATGCCGGTAAGCGCCAGACTTATAAAGCTGATAATCATCAAGACGTGCAGCACTCTGTTCAAGCGGGAGAATCTTTGAAACTGCGGCTCTTCTTGCACCATGGTATTTACTTTAAATGATTCAACCGCAGCTTCAAAAATATTTTCTTTATTACTTTTCATCGCTGTTTCTCCGCCGGAGGCGGACTCTCTTCGCCAGATGATCCCGCGTCTTCATCTTTTCTGGATAATCTTCGCTTCAACTCTTTCCTGTATTGAATCGAACGTGGAAGCCAAAGTAGAGTATGTATGCCCGCAAGTACGAACGTTCCGACGAGCAATCCCGTCATGCCGAAAAACGTCCAGTACAGCCATGGATATTTATTGGGATCGTGATGTGTAGCGTGCGTAAAATATCCAGCGAATTGCCTATTGGCTCCGGTATGACATTTTTTGCATGTCTGCACAATATTTTGGTGGCTTAAGTGGGAAGCAGGATCTGTAACGGGAAGTATGTCGTGAGCGCCATGGCAATCGTAACACTTTGCTGTTTTCGTATAGCCAAGCTGAGAGACTTTTCCATGATAAGTATCGAAATAAGTTTTTGCAATTTCGCTATGGCATCTTCCGCACTGTTCCATAATATTCAACTTAAATGCATCCTGATCTGTTCGGCGAATTCTATGAGCGGTATGACAATCATTGCAAACGGGAAGTTGTTTATCGGTTTTTGTAACCTTCGGCGAATGAACGCTCTTATCAAACTGTTCTTGGATTCCAAAATGGCAAGCTCCGCATGTTGCGCTTACATTGTTTCGGTTTACACTCGATTCCGGATCCGTATGTGGAAGCTCGTGGTGAGCCGTATGGCAATCTGTGCAAGTCGCTATTACGGTCAGCCCGCTCTTCATCAGTCCTCTGCCATGAATGCTTTCAGTGTACTTTTCAATTATGTTATGTTCTGTGCCGGTATACCTAATCGCCGCTTTTTTTCCTTCGCGATGACACTTTGCGCACAAGTTTGGAATGTTGATTGCAAAAGTTGGAGAATTAGGATCTTTTCTTCCAAGAACACCGTGCGAACCATGGCAATCCGAACAGCTGGGCGCATTCGGATCGTTCTTTGCAAAAAGCTGACCATGAATACTCTTTTTATATTGGTCAACTATCTCAGCATGGCAAACCGAGCAATCCACCTCAGCGGTTATTCCTTCGCATGGCCTTAACTTTGACGGATTAACGCCTGAATGACATTGACTGCAAGCGATCTTGGAGTGACGCGAGCCAGCAAGCTCGTTTACATTTACGAATAACGACTTGCCGGTAGAAGATCTTAAATCTTCCCTGCCGTGGCAGCGCAGGCAATCTTGATCAGCCATCCCCTGCTCATAAAAAACTTTTCTTACTTTATGCGGCTGATGACAGTCGACACATACCGGTAAGACGTTAGCTTTCTTTTCCCACAACTCCCCTCTAATAATTTTTCTGTGAACTGTTTCTATTGCAGCGTGGCATTTCGTGCAGGTGGAGGCAATATTTATTCTTGCAATGGTCGAGCGGGGATCGGTATGCGGAAGAACTCGATGAGGCGAATGGCATGAAGCGCAGGTAGGCGCAACTGTAAGGCCTTTTTTGAGCAACGCTTCGCCGTGAATACTTTCGGAATAGTTTTCCAGAATACTATCCTGCGGTATGTGATACTGCAACTGAACCGGAGAGCCTTCGTGGTGACAGCTTCCACAGAGATAAGGAATTTTCAGCGGCGCAACAGCAGACCGTGGATCATTAACCGGGAGAATATCGTGAGAGCCGTGACAAGTCTGGCAAGCCGGCGCCAACTTATCGCTAAGCGCAAAGGCTTTCCCGTGCAAACCTTCGCCGTATTGTTTATTCTCTTCCTTATGGCAAGCAGTGCACTGCGCTTTGGCAACGTCTTCCTTATGAGGGAAATCCGAGCCTTTCAGATCTGCATGACACGCAATACAATTTACTCCGGCATGAACAGACAAAGCCAATTTCTTCTCGTCGACGAAGACGGATATCGTCTTGCCGTTCCTCTTGCCTTGTAAGGTTTTGTCATCATGGCAGCCGAGGCAGTCGCTGTTTTCCTGCGCCAATGCAGCGGCGCTAGCGATGAACGATAGATAAATAAGAAGAAATACCCGCAGCAGCAAAAGCGAAGAAGAACTTTTCTTGCTTTCCCTTTTTACGGAATCTCGATCGTTTGCTTCCATGAACTGCTCTTTACCACCTTAAGGAAAGTTTTAAAACTAAGTCTATCGAAATACTCTGACTAGTAAATAGCCGAATATTTCCTTATGCGATAAATACTTTTGGGCCGCCGAAATATGGCAGTGCCTTCCCCTGAGCGAGTAGCATTTAGATAAATCGGCAGCCCAAAACTCTTTTGCTTCACCGCGACTTCTGTCCGAAAGTCTCCAGAGACGACTCGCTTAGGCGAGATCCTGTGGACAAAACTCATTTCATCTGCTTCCGAAAAACGATCAAACACCGGACGAAGAAAAATATTATTCTGCAATGACTTCACCGGTAAATTCTCCACTCTCAAGACGAACTCCCTCATAACCAGAATCCTGTAGTATTCTCACGACCGTTTCACGCAACTGTTTCAGGTTTAGAGGATACTCAGATAACACAATCACATTGTCATCAATATCAGGAGCATCAAAGGAATTTTCGTTGCAGCACTGAACGACGAGAAGCGCGGGCTTCTTGTTTTTCAAATTCTTGAACCAGCTTGTCGAACTACTTAACTCTCGAGTAGGCGCATATATTATCAAAGCCAAATCTTGGTTCTCAGACACATCGGGGAGCACACGCCTTACGCCATAGCCTTCTTTGGTAAGGAACTTGGCCAGCAGATCAAACATGGCTTGCTCATCAGTCGTGATTCCTAACGCAGCCTTTCTGTTGTGTACTCTCATTTCATCTGATATGCTTCAACCACTGTGCCGACTAGCGGAAGTAGAAAGAAACGTTTAAATTGGCCCCATTTCAAACAAAACTGGCTTCAAGAGTGAAAAACTCCATCTTTTTGCGTCATTTTTCCTGCTATTTTAGTGGAATATTTCCGCACAAAAAGACAAATCAAGTCCTCAAAGCCCTGAAAAATCCAAAAACATCGGCTCTGAGCAGGTCTAATCATTGCAAATTATTCAGTAGTTTGTAAACTTGATAAGGAAGAAAGTTGAGTTCCCTGAATGTTTAGTACACTTCGAGCAAAGGTTGCGGCTGGGTTTACAGTCCTCGTGATAATCAATGTGATTGTTAGTGCTTGGTCTATATATAATTTCAATCAGCTCACTCAGGCGATTGCAACGATGATCAAGCAGAACTATCAGAATGTAATCGCCGCGCAAAACATGGTCGAAGCGCTCGAGCGTGACAACAGCGCTCAACTTGTTATGCTGAATGGGAATGTCGATTCCGGTTACAAACAATTCCAAGACAGCCATCAAGATTTCTTTGTATGGTTCCAGCAGGCTGTCGCCTCCAACGTCTCACAGCGCGGCTCCAATATCCTGAATAACATTAACAACTCTTACGCGAAATATTCGGACGCCACCGATACTCTTGGTACGATTCTGAGAACCCACGGCCACGCATACGCGCAAGATTTTCATTACAACAGGATCCTGCCGCTTTTCAACCAGATAAAAGACGAATGTTTCCAGCTCCTCGACATGAACCATAATGCCATGGTCGAGACAGAGACGAAAGCCAACGACATTTCAAACCAAGCGACCGTAGCAGTTCTCGGCGCGGCTTTACTTGCAATAGTGTTGAGCATTGTTGCAAGCTGGCAGTTTTCACAATACATACTCGAACCGGCAGAGAAATTGACGGACACAGTTCGCAAGATTGGCCGAGGCTACCTCGATGTACATGCCGATATAAACTCGAACGATGAAATCGGAGAGCTCAGCCGTGAATTCAACAGGATGACCGAAAGACTTCGAAAATATGAAGAGATTAATATTGAAAAACTCATTTCCGAAAAGAAAAAATCTGAAGCTATCGTCAGCACGATTTCCGACCCGATAGTCGTTGTAGATCAGGAAGGAAGGATCGTGCTCATGAATCTGCTTGCTGAAAATGTCTTCGGCGTTTCCGAAGAAGCCTCGATAGGCAGGAAATTTTCAGAGGTAGTGAAGAACTCAGAGCTTAGCCGGTACGTGGACCGCTATCTTCACGGTGAGAGTTCAATGAACATTCCCCCGTATTTCGAGTTGAAGTTTGACGGAGAGGACAGATACTTCCGTATAAAACTTAATTCATCTAAAGATAATTTGGGAAGAGTTACGGGAGTCATCTTAATTTTACAGGACGTTACCCAATTCAAAGAATTAGACAAGATGAAATCTGAATTCATGGCGCGAGTGTCGCACGAATTTCGAACGCCGCTTACCTCGATAAATATGACGCTCGATATTTTGAAAGATGAGCATATTGGACATGCCAATAAGAAGCAGCGCGAACTTTTGATAGCCGCTAAGCAAGACGCTGAACGCCTGACAAAGTTAGTCCGCGAACTGCTTGAACTTTCACGGCTCGAATCGGGAAAATTTCAACTAAAAGAAGACGTGGTGGAAATAAGATCGCTGATAGATTTTTCGGTTCATCCCGTGATGCTTCAATTCAACGACAAGAATGTGAAATTGGTAATCGACGCGGACAACACCATCCCGGAATTCATCGCCGATTTTCAGCAGCTGTCCTGGGTAATTTCAAACCTCGTTACCAATGCACTGCGGTTCACCGATTCTGGAGGAATTGTAACCGTCGATGCTACGACAGACGGCGAAGATATCATAGTTTCCGTCAGGGATACTGGATGCGGCATTGAGCCGGAAGAACTCGAAAAAGTGTTCGACAAGTTTGTTCAACTTCACGATTCATCAAATCCTTCCCCCGGCTCGGTCGGACTTGGACTGTCGATCGCGAAAGAGATCGTGGAGTTGTACGGCGGAAGGATTTGGGTCGGCAGCACAATTGACGTCGGCAGCGTTTTCACTTTTTCAATACCGATAAGAAATAGAAAAGCAAGCGAAAGAAAAGTACCTGCATGAAAGCAAATGTTTTACTGGTAGACGACGAACAAAATATCCTTCGCACGATGACGATCTGTCTTGAATCCATTGGACTTGAAGTTACCGCTGTTTCAAAACCCGATGAAGCATTAAGAATAGCCGCACAAACGCAATTCGATATCGCATTTTTCGATCTGAAAATGTATCCAATAGACGGGCTGCAGCTTTTGACTGAGGTAAGAAAGTTCTCCCCCGACATAATGGCAGTCATCGTCACGGCACACGGCTCAGTTGATACCGCTGTTCAAGCGATAAAGCAAGGCGCCTACGACTACCTGCAAAAGCCGTTTGATTTCCAGGAATTAAAGCATTTTGCAGAAAAAGTTTACGAACATTTCAAACTTCAGAAAGAGCTGAAGAATCTTCAGCAGAGGCTGCACGAATACCAAGCCGCCGAAAACATCGTGACAGCAAATCCGCAAATGCTTTCCCTTCTGAATTTGGCTCGAGAGGTGGCGGACACAAATATCAGCGTCTTGATCGAGGGAGAAAGCGGTACGGGAAAAGAACTTTTTGCAAGGTTCATTCACGGCGCGAGTTCAAGAAATAACGCACCGTTCACAACTGTCAATTGCGCCGCCCTTTCGGAGAGCCTTCTTGAGAGCGAACTCTTCGGCCATGTAAAGGGCGCATTCACAGGTGCAGTGCGCGACAGACAGGGACGTTTTGAGATGGCAGATGGCGGAACGGTCTTTCTCGATGAAATCACCGAAATACCGACGACAACGCAGGCAAAGCTCCTCCGCTTTCTTCAGAGCCGTGAATTTGAACGTGTCGGTGATTCGCAGACGTTGAGAGTTAATGTTAGATTCATCGCCGCAACAAACCGCGACTTAAAAGAAGCTCTGAGCACGGGGAAATTCCGCGACGACCTTTATTACAGGATCAACGGTGTTACGATAAAGCTTCCCCCGCTTCGCGAACGTCCTGATGACATTCCAATTCTAATCAAACATTTCATTGAGAAATTCGCGGGCGGAAATATACCGGAGATTGATCCGGAGGCATTTCGACTTCTTACAAATTATCAATGGCCAGGGAACATCCGCCAGTTTGAAAATGTGATCGAACGAACGGTCCTCCTCGCTCACGGCAGAAAGATTGAAGTTTATCATCTCCCCGACGAAATAAAGCAGCAAGAGAGCAAGCGTCTCGTCTCCTTGGAAGAACTCGAGAAGGATTACATAGCAAGGGTCATCCACGAAACGCCGACCGTGGAAGAGGCGTCAAGCATTCTCGGAATAGACCCTGCTACCTTGTGGCGCAAAAGAAAAAAATACGGATTGTAGTTTAATTTTTACTTCGGCGCAGTCTCACAAGCGGTTACAAATGTAAACGCATAAGCTGCAAACTCATCTGAGGTCGGCTTCAACGTGAGCAAGTGTCTGCCGTACTCTTTGTTCTTGATCAAGTAATACATCCGCGGTTCATCGACAGAAATAAAAGTGTTTCCATTCGAGTCCGCCCGAATGTCGCTTGACCAATCCTCCTTTGGAACCGGCTTGCCATCTTGATAGACATAAACTTTAAATGGCTGATGTTCTTTTTGCCCGGAGGCAGCTCTTAAGTCCGGCCTGACGACGAGGCTTGCTTCTGCCGCGATGTAGTCGATGGCAAGCACCCCGTCGCTTCCCTCACCGGCATAGCGCACATATTGCGGTCTTATTTCCCATTTCCCTACGAGGTAAAATTTGTCTCTATCAAAACTTGCCGGCTGTGAATAAGAAACGACTTGGTCATGGACATAACCTTCCTTGTTCCCTATCACGCCGCGATCGTATCCCAAATATGTCTCTGGTGTGGTACGATAGCAAACCGCACCGGGCATGTCTGTCGCTCTTATCGGCTCCATTAAAGGAGGCAGTTTAACGTTGGGATTAATCTCCTTCAAAAGCTTCTGGATCATTTCTTCCGAATTGCCGTATTCACCTTCTCCGAAATGGATGTACCGCAGGATACCATTCTTGTCAAACAAATATTTAGCCGGCCAGTACTGATTGCCGAACATGTCCCAGATTCTGAAGTCGTTATCCATCACGATCGGATACTTCAGCCCAAACTTCTCGATTGCGTTCGCGACATTTTCGCGTTTCTTCGCAAATTCAAACTCGGGTGCGTGAACGCCGATGATCACCAATCCATCTTTCTCGTATCTCTTGTACCATTCTTTGATATATGGCAGAGTGCGTATGCAATTCACGCAAGTGTAATCCCAAAAATCAATGAGCACCACTTTTCCCTTCAAATGCTCAACGATGCTGGGGCTTGCATTGAACCAGTACTTTGAGTTGAGGTCCGGTAATGGCGGCATTTTGACATCTCTGCTTTTTAAATCTACCGGCTTCTCTTGCGCGTTCTGGTAGGTTTTTGCGGCTTCATTGACATTCCTGACGCCGCGACTGCATCCCGTATTCAACGCAGCAATAAGCAATATCGGTAGGAGAAGGAATAAGCGTAGTTTCATCTCTGCTCCATTATGATGAACAAAAGAATCACGAGTAAACCGCCTCTCAGAGACTGAGGGGCGGATACTCAGATTGTAACACGCTTTCTTGGATTGAAAATTCCCGCTACAGAACTACGAATTCGTGTTCGTGCGGACGGATGGTAAGAACCGGACACGGGGCTTTTCTGACGACCTTGTCGGCAGTGCTGCCGAAAAGGACGTGATCCATTCCCGTTCTGCCGTGAGAAGAGATAACGATGAGGTCTGCGTTTTCTGATTTCGCAACTTCGACTATTTCGATAAACGGTTTGCCGATCCTGATGATCGCAGTTGCTTTGATCTTCTTCGGGATTTCTTTGGTAACAAGCTCGTTCAATTGCTCTTCGCTATGCTTCCGAATTTCCTCTTCCATTGCCGGAATACTCACTTGCCCAAAACTAAAGTCAGCAGGATAGACTATCGGCTCGACAATGTGAAGGATAATAAGTTCTGAATTGAAAAGTTCCGCGAAAGTAACCGCATACTTTAGAGCATGAAGCGAATACTCTGAAAAGTCCTGCGGTACAAGAATCTTTTTTAAGTTAACGGTTGACATAGTTTCCTCCCCGTTTATTTTTCTGACTCTTTTCCAGTCCTGCGCTCAAGTTTGCCGAGCTGTTCATTTGTAATCCTAAGACGGGTTCCGATTACCTCGCCTAACTTGAATAATATTTTGGTGCCCGACTTCGGTGAACGGTTTAAAAGATCTATCAGATCCGGCCTAAAAAAGCCAATAATTCTTGAGGGAGCCTTTGCGATAGCCGAAGCGCTCCGCGGAGATTCATCAAGAAGAGACAACTCGCCAAAAAAATCACCGGCTTTCAGTAGAGTAAGTTCTTTCTCAATACTAGCTTCATCGGAATAGATTATACTTACTTCCCCATCCTCGATGACGTACATGCCAAGGCCCGGATCGCCTTGACTGAAGACGTACTCGTTCGCAGCGTATTCCCTTCGATGGACTATCGAGGAAACTTTTCGAAGCTCTCTATTTGTAAGTTGGGAAAAAATCTGCACTCTTGAGAGAAGCGATTCTAAAGAATTATCCTCTTCTGTCCGCTGCCGGAAAAAATTATGCCACAGACTACTTTGTGTCGTCGCCTGCTCTGTCATAGCCCGCGAATTTAATCATAGATAAATGTCAACCAGTCGTGTTTGTCTACGCCATCTTTTACAATTTTGAAATATTGGTTCTGCATCTCGCGAGTAACGGGTCCGGGTTTACCACTGCCGACTTTTATTTTGTCAACCGAGCGAATCGGAGTTAGCTCTGCTGCTGTTCCGGCAAAGAAGACTTCATCTGCGACATAAAGCATCTCACGAAGCATGACTTCCTCTTTAACTTCTATGCCGGCCTCTTTTGCAAGCTGCATAACCGTCATCCTTGTTATACCGGGCAGTATTGCGGAGTACAGTGGCGTTGTGTACAGCGCACCGTTATAAACCAAAAAAATATTCTCGCCGCTTCCTTCGCTTATGTAGCCATTCACATCGAGCGCAATACCTTCGGCGTAGCCGTTCGCAATCGCTTCAGATTTAATTAATTGAGAATTCATGTAATTCCCTCCGCTCTTCGCCATCGTCGGAAAGGTGTCCGGAGTTGGGCGGCGCCAGCTCGACACGCATACATCAATTCCATCTTCCATCGCTCCGCTGCCAAGATATTGTCCCCAGTCCCAAACAGCAATTGCAGTGTCAATCGGGCAGTTCAACGGATTAACGCCGACTTCGCCGTATCCGCGATAGACAACAGGACGAATGTAGCAGGCGCGCATCTTATTTGCCCTGATTGTTTCCATAATCCCTTGCTTTAGCTGCTCATTTGAATAAGGGATCTCAGCGTGGTAAATCTTTACCGAATTTACAAGTCTTTTTAAATGTTCGTCGAGTCTGAAAATCGCTGAACCTCTCGCGGTATCGTAACAACGAATTCCTTCGAACCAACTTGAACCGTAGTGAATCACATGAGACATTACATGAATTTTTGCATCATCCCAATCAACAAGCTTTCCGTTCATCCATATTTTGTCAACTTTTTTTACAGCCATTTTCCTGAATCCTCCAGTTTAGAAATCCTTCTTGTAGACTCTGTAAGTTTTGTATTTGGTTGCGTTCAGCAATTCGGCGCTGCGGTTCATCATCAAATTGTCTTCAAGAACCCACGAAGCTTCGCCATCGGGATAACCATGTTTCACGGCGCGCTTTCCAGTCTCGTAGAACAAAACTGCCGCTATGCCTGTTTGCTGGTAACTGTGAATAACACCAAGCACCATTATTCTGATCCAATGGATCTGTTTCTTCTTTGTGAGAAGATGATAAACGCCCGGCAAAAGGTGTCCCTTCTTATTGAATTTTAATGCATAATTAATGTCGGGAAGCGACAGGGCAAATCCAACAGGCTTACCTTTTACTTCGGCAAATATCGCGAGGTCCGGCTCTACAACCTGCTTTAGATCTTCCGCGAGGAAATCAAACTCCTCATCTGTCATCGGAACAAATCCCCAGTTCTTGCTCCATGCTTCGTTGTACACTTCCTTGACTAACTGAATTTCTTTTTTGAGTTCCTTCATGTTGATACTCCTGAAGGTAACCCCTTCCCTGTGCGTCACCATTCGCGCCACACGCTCCAGCTTATCAGTAAACACCTTGTCTGCATTAACGTGGTAAGCGAACAGGTCCTTTTCCTTTTCGAGACCATAATTGTCGTACAAATTCAGGTAGTATTTCGGATTATACGTCATCAGCATGATCGGACTGCTGTCGAAACCCTCGACTAGCAAACCAACTTCGTCGTTCGTCGATGGGTTCATCGGGCCGCGCATTGCCGGAAACCCTTTTTTCTTAATCCAGTCTTTAGAGGCATCGAAAAGTGCATTTGCTACTTGCTGGTCGTTGATGGATTCAAAGAACCCAAAGAAACCTATTTCTTCTTCGTGAAACTTATTGTGGTTGTGATTGATAATTGCAGCGTTTCTTCCGACAATCTCTCCATCTTTTTTCGCAAGGAACAATTCTATCTCAGAGTGTTTGTAAAACGGATTCTTCTTTGTGTCCAACAACTTCTTGCGATCCATCAACAGCGGTGGAACCCAGTACGGATCCTTCTCGTAAATTTTCCAAGGCAGCTTTATGAATGTCATTAGGTCCTTC
Source organism: Bacteroidota bacterium (assembly GCA_023381615.1). Taxonomy (GTDB): domain Bacteria; phylum Bacteroidota; class Ignavibacteria; order Kryptoniales; family JAKASW01; genus JAKASW01. The sequence continues at coordinate 41,409 of JAMCQL010000080.1, read as the reverse complement.
TTGGTGCGAACGGGCTCAACACTAATTGCGCTCATTGTATCCCTCTTTTTTGTGCTTCGTCATTGATTCAACCAAAACGGGACTTCGGCTCAACCTATTATCCCGAGTTCTTTGCCTATAACTCCAAACAATTCAATAATTTTGTCCAACTGTTCAGGCTCGTGAGTTGCCATGTAGCTGGTGCGGAGCATTTCCATTCCGGGAGGTACACCGGGTCTTACAAAAGCATTGGCATAAACACCCGCCTCGAAGAGCCTCTTCCAGAACAGCAGCGTCTTCATAGTGTCACCGATAATTACTGGTACAATTGCCGTCCTGTTTTCATGGACATTGAAACCGAGCTGCTTCAAACCCTGTCTGACGCGGTCGGCATTAGTTATCAGACGGTCCACTAATTCCGGTTCTTCTTCCAAAATCTTCAACGATTCAATTGCTGCGGCAACAGAAGCCGGAGTCGGACTTGCGCTGAAAATGAACGCCGCTGAATTATGTTTCAAGTAATTGATGACGGATTTTTCTCCGACCACAAAGCCGCCCAGTGACGCGAACGTCTTCGAAAATGTTCCCATCACCAAATCTACGCTGTCTTCGAGGCCGAAATGGCTTGCTGTTCCGCGGCCGCCTTCGCCGATAACACCAACCGCATGCGCATCGTCAAGCATTATACGCGCGTTGTATTTCTTCGCAACTTCTACCATTGGGGGCAAGTCAAGTATATCGCCGGATGTCGAAAACACTCCATCCGACACGATAAGCTTCGGTGCATCCAGTGGTATTTTAGATATCACTCTTTCGAGGTTTTCCATGTCGTTGTGCTTGTACCGAACAAGCTCTGCCGTTTGTCCTTTGGAAATCATCGTGCCCATGACAATACAAGCATGGTTCTCGCGGTCAGAAATAACGTAATCGCCGCGCTGAACCAAAGTTGAAATGACACCAAGAGCCGTTTGAAATCCTGTTGAATAAGTCAAGCAAGCTTCTTTGTTCATAAATTTCGCAAGCCGCTCTTCAAGCTCTACATGCAAATCAACTGTCCCGGTCAGATAGCGTGAGCCCGAACATCCAGTACCGTACTTATCAATTGCTTTCTTTGCTGCTTCTTGAACTCTTGGTCGTGTGGTTAAACCTAAATAATTATTCGAACCTGCCATTATAATTTTTCTTCCGTCTATTACAACAACAGGCCCTTCGTTCTCTTGGAATGGATGAAAATAAGGATAAAGTCCCTGCTTCTTTACATCATCAGCAAGAGTATAATCATAGCATTTTTGGAATAAGTCCAATCGAGTATGCCTCCTTCGGGTAAATGTGGAAACAGTTTCCATTTCTTTTCTAATATAAAAGACAGGTCAGAAAAAAGCTAACTGACAGTTTTTGATTTATTGGCCGTCTTAATTCGTTTGATGAAAATTTCTTGAGCTGATTTGCCAATCTCGACGAGACGCCTATCATGCGTTCGGTTATAAACTCATCGATGAATCAAAGCAATCTTTGCAACCGTGCTCTGACTGCCATCCTGAGAATAGGCGACGACTATGTAGACGCCGCTCGGGAGCAACTTTCCACCGCTATCTGTTCCATTCCAATATGCGATCTTCCCGCCCTGCGCGTCAAATTCATCGACAAGCATGCCATCTACAGAAAAGACTTTTATATGACTGTTCGCCACCAAACCGACAATTTGAATTGGCTGTTGAACCGGTAGTTTCGCAGGATCCGGAAAAATCTTCAACTTAGAAAGGTCCACTTCGGGTTGGATCACACCGGTCTTTAATTCAGTTATCCCGTAGTCCGTTTCGAAGTATACTATTCCGCGCACCCTGTCGTATGCAATTGCCTTTACGTTGTCGCTGAGCAATGGGCTGTTTGTAATATCATATTGCGCTAGTCGTGTATTGCCATCTTTCGATAAGACGTAAACGCCTGTGTTAGTTGCAACCCATTTGTTGTCCAGAGCATCGTAATCAATTCCGTTTATGTTCTGATCCAACATAGAATAAATCGATGATATAAAAGACGGATTTGATGGATCGTAAAGCACGTTTAAACCCAAATTCGTCCCGACCCATACTTGATCTTCATTATCGACAGCAACTGAAGTTACTTGATTACTGAGAAGTCCGTCGCTCTGTGTAATTAAAAAGCTTTTATCGTCAGTTTTATTACTGAGCGTGCCATTTGTGTTGTAATAAAACAGTCCGTGGTACTCACCGAGTTTGTCGCCATACTCATCTCCCGCCCAGAGCCCACCGTAAGCATCAATTGCTATCGGAACAAATCCTGACGGCACCGAATAACTATTGTTAAAGCTGTACCATAATGTATCCTTAGGCGAATATACTGCTATCGCATTACCATTGAATGCAAGCGGGTTCGTCATCCAGATATTTCCGTAGGAATCACAAATAGCGTCTCCAACAAGAACAAAGTTCGCATCGTTCGGCTCGCCAACAAGCGGAGAGTTGGAACGGTTGAAAATTTTTATCGAATCACCGCTCAGGAGAGCCATCCCGTATCCCCACGAGCCGGCAACGACTCTGTTTCCGCAAACAGCGCTGATCTGGTAATAGGTATTCGTCGGCAGAACCGGAAATGCATTCCTGTTGAAATTTTTCCAATTGGTCCCGTTGTATTCCATAAACGCCACGCCGACATCATTCAAACTCGCCGAGCACCAAAGATTACCTGCACTGTCCACGGATAGATTTGATATAACGTTGGTCGCCGGACCGGGCGGCAATATTTGCTGAACAGTCGATCCGATAGAAAGTAAACCCTGCGATGTAGCTCCAATAACAAGTGTGTCGGAATATGAGACAACATCATTCAACGTTACTCCGCCGTTGTAAACCGTGCTTAGAGAGCCATTGGTGTTCAACCTGAACAAACCATTTTGCGAACCGAATAAAAGCGAATTGGGGGCAAGCGCCAATGTTTTCGCAGTCAAACCTGTAAATGCAGTAAATCGCTGGAATGTTGTTCCGTCGTTTGTAAAATACAAACCCGCGTTGGTTCCGACATACAAAGCGCCATTGAAGACCTCGATTCCGTTTGCTCCAGATGACAAACCGAGTGTATCTACCACATGCCATAAATCGGGAGCGGCAAGGTTAATGCCTGAGCGCGGCGCGACAGACAACCCGAACTGACTCGCAACATAAATATTGCCTTTATAAATAGCAGCGCCAGTCGCGGCAACGCCACTTTGAGAAGGTATGTAATGCGTGTAGCTGTCGATGACCTCAAATGAAGAACGAGAAATAAGAACCACGCCAAAAGGAGTGCAGGCAAATAGCGTGTCCCCGACGAGAGAAAGATTGGTGACCTGCTTCGAAAGCGCGGACGACTTCGCTATGTCTTGCTGAGTACGGATTGGCGTCCCATTGGAATCCAGCTCGTCGATCGCCCCGTTCCCTTCTCCGACCAAGATGGAATTTCCGGTGTCAACAGCGATCGAAGTCGCTTGGATGTTTGACAAGCCTTCTGTCGTTGTAAATTGTTTGAAAGTCCCGGTCAGCGGAGAATAAGAGAAAACTCCGCCGGCTGTGGCAGCCCAGACTTTTCCCGGCGCAATGGCAAGCGCGTTGACATAGTACATGCTTGAAAAGTTTTTCCAAGTCTGAACTTGCGCAACAGCTCCAACCGCAAGGAAAACGACGCTTAAGAAAAGATATATTTTCTTGATCATGAAGCTGACGGTAGCTTCTTGAAAAGGTTTGCCATTTCGATCGCAGCCAACGCTGCATCGAAACCTTTGTTGCCCGATTTCGCTCCTGCGCGGTCGATTGCCTGCTCAACTGTGTCGGTAGTGAGTATTCCGTAAATTACCGGGACATTCGAAGTAAGTGAAAGCTGACCGACACCTTTTGCGGATTCGCCTGCTACGTAATCGAAATGCGGCGTCTCCCCACGAATCACCGCTCCGAGACAGATTACAGCATCATGCTTTTTTGCATCAACAACTCTCTTAGCGGTGGCAGTAATTTCAAATGCACCCGGACAGTGATAGACTTCGATATTCTTTTCATCAACTCCATGCCGCACGAGTCCATCCAAAGCTCCCGAGAGCAGCCGGTCGGTAATAAAACCGTTAAATCTGCTGACCACTATTGCGACCTTTAAACCGCTTCCTTCAAGTTTACCTTCATGATTTACCAATGAATTCTCCTTTGAGCTTTAGCTCATCTCCGCCAGAGACGGATGCGCCTGGGGAGCAAGCCTGAGGCCGATATTCCAAGACTTTTCTGTTAATAAGCTTCTCCTCGATCCGATCAACCCACGACCGATCCACCACATACTTTCCCATGTTGACATCATCATTTTTCAATCCGCCGTGAAAATCACTTCCGCCGCATTTCAAAATAGAATTGTCATCTGCAAACTTGTCATAGAATTCAGTCCCGTCGGCGGAATGAGATGGATGGATCACTTCAATGCCGTCCAGCCCATACTTCAACAACTCACGCAAGAGTCCTTCGCTGACGTAATGCGAAGGATGTGCAAGGAAACTCAGCCCGCCGGCTTCCGCAACCATTCGAATCGCTTCCTCCGGTGGAAAAGGGTGATTTGCTTCGTAAGCAGGTTTTCCAATCCCGATGTACTTATGAAAAACTTCTTCATAGGTTTCCGCATAACCTTCTTCGACCATCATGTTGGCGATATGCGGACGTCCAATTGAATTCTTGACGCCAGCTTTCTCAAGCACCGATTCAAGTTTCAACGGAATTTTAATTCGATTAAGTTTTGCGATAATCTTTTTTGCGCGGAGTATTCTTGCGTCTTGAAGCTCTTGCAGTCTAGACAAAAATTTCTTGTTAGTGTAATCGAAAAAATATCCGAGGAAGTGGAGCTGAGAATGTTTGAGCCTCGATGTAATCTCGATTCCCGGGACGAGATTCATTCCGATCTCTTTGGAGAATTCCTTTGCATCTTCAAGTGCCGATATCGTGTCATGGTCAGTTATGCTTATAGTAGTTATCCCACAGCCTTTAGCTTTCAGCAAAAGTTCTCGAGTTCTAAGCGCACCATCGGAAAAAGTAGTGTGGGTATGAAGGTCTATCTTAACAGAAATGCCGGACAGGGTTTCCACAATTGCGTTAACTGAACTTCTGTCTAAACGACTCGTAATCCTGAATGACAATCATGTTGCCGTTGACCTGAATGAGTTTCAGCTTCTCCATTTTGCTGAAAGTGCGCGACACCGTCTCTCTGGTAGTCCCTGCCATGTTTGCTATTTCCTGCTGAATGGGCAAGTTATCAATTTCGACCTTCCCTTGTCTGATACGCCCCCGTTCATCAGCGAATTGCAGCAAGACGTAGCCGACCCGATGAAAGGCGTCCTTCAAGGACAGACTTTTGATGAGCGCATCTGCTCTCCGCAAACGCTGCGTGAGATGTTTCAACAGAGATATTGCGATGCTCGGATATTCGTGCAGAAGAGCCAAAAAATCTTTCCGGTGAATCATAAAAAGTTCGGCGCTGTCAAGAGCTACAACACTTGCAGAACGAGTCTCTCCGTCGAGTAATGCCATCTCGCCGAAAATATCACTCGATCCCAAAATGCTGAGTATCACTTCGCGTCCGTCTTCTCCCACCCTGATAACCTTTACTTCTCCTGCGATGATTACAAACAATGCCGACCCCGACTCTTCTTCCATTAGGATGACGTCGCCCTTCTTGTATGTTTTCCTCACGCCGCAAGCACTTATGCGGGCAAAATCTCTTTCTTCCAACTCCTCAAAGATGGGAGCGTTCTTCAGAAACTCCATTGCCTCTCTCATGTCAGTGATCCCACAATTTTAGTTTTTGTTAGTGAAATCTCCATTGAAAATATAGATGCACCCCAATAGAAAATCAACGTCAGGAATGGATTATCGCAAATTCTACCTAATACTATAAAGAACTAAATCTTCGGTTTGAAGGTTTTATATTTGCTAATATAATCCCAGAATTGTCATTGAAAAGGAATAGCACACGGTCGATGACTCCCGACGGGTCGGCCTACGGCCTCGTAGAGGGTCATCGACGACTCGTCGAGATGACACAGAAAACACAGGTTTTTGAGCGCCTTTGGCGCCATGCCGCATACCCACATAAAATAATGATGCCTTGCATCATGGCGCACTCCTATTTGAGTGAAAATGGAGCGCCATTGAGCGGCACACAAACTATTTTATTTCGTTTGCTTTGATCAAGCCAAATTCGTGTTATTCGCGTGATTCGTGGGCTATTTTTTTTCTTGGTTTCTAATGACAAATTTGGGATAATAGATAGAGTATGAAACAATTGGAAATCAGAAGAATATACCTCGATTATACCGCCACGACGCCCGTTGACAGGCGCGTAGTTGACGCAATGACTCCCTATTTCACCGGAACATTTGGAAATGCATCGAGTATTCACTCGTTCGGGAGAGATGCAAAAGCGGCACTCGAAGAAAGCAGGGACAAGATTGCCTTCCTCACCGGCGCAAAAAATTCGGAAATCTACTTCACGAGCGGTGGAACTGAATCGGACAATTCGGCGCTGTTCGGCACAGCTTCGAAGCACTCCGGCAACGGCAAAAAACATCTTGTAATCTCTTCCATCGAACACCACGCGGTCCTGCACGCCGCGGAAGCGCTGAAGAAAAATGGATCCAACATAACCATACTGCCGGTGGATTCAAATGGATTTGTCTCTCCCGAAGAATTGCGCAAAGCGATCACGAAAGAAACCTTCCTCGTCAGCATCATCCACGCAAACAATGAAATCGGCACCATACAGAATTTGGCTGAGCTTGTACGAGTTGCTCACGAGAATGGAGTTTTGTTCCATACAGATGCAGTTCAATCGTTCGGCAAAATAAAATTTGATTTGAAAGAACTCGATGCTGACCTTGCATCGTTCAGCGCGCACAAGATTTACGGCCCCAAGGGAATCGGCGCGCTCTACATCAAGAGAGGAATAGACTTCGAGCCAACCTTTCATGGTGGATCTCAGGAAAGAAATCGGAGACCCGGCACGGAAAGCGTTCCGCTTACTGTCGGTTTCGCGAAAGCCGCAGAGTTGGCTGTCGAGGAAATGGAATCTGAACGCGCCCGGCTTTCTAAGTTGAACTCACTGATGAGGACAAAGATATTGGCGGAAGTGCCCGGCGCAATGTTCAATTCACCCGAGAAAAATTCCCTCGCAAATATTCTAAATGTTTCTATTGACAGCAATGAAATGGAGATCGACGGCGAAGCGATGATCGTCAACATGGATTTGGAAGGAATTGCAGTTACGAGCGGCTCCGCGTGCAGTTCCGGAAGTTTACAGCCGTCTCACGTCATCAAAGCGCTCGGAAGAGACGACAAGACAACGATGGCGACGGTGAGATTTTCATTCGGAAGATTTACAACCGAAGACGAAGTTTCAACCGCAGCCGACGTTTTCACTAAGATCGTAGCGCGCATCGGAAAAAGAAAGAAAGTCAGCTCACCCGTTTCATAACCGCGGCAAAGAATCCGTCCATCTCGTGGCGGTAGGGATAAATTGCGAGGAAACCGTCTTCAATCAAACCGGAAAATTTCTGACCGGCGAGAAAATTAGAAACGTCAACTCGCTGATATCGTCCGTCAGAATTCAGAAACCAATCGACAACTCTGCGGTTTTCTTCCGTGAAAATGCTGCAAGTAACATAAAATACAAATCCGCCGGTTTTTACCAACTGCGCGTAATTGCTCAATAAGTTCTTTTGGTAACTTGCCTGTTTTTCAACAAGCGATCTTGTCAGACGAAATTTCTTGTCCGGATTGCGACGGATCGTTCCGCTTCCCGTGCACGGGGCGTCTACTATCACTTTGTCAGCATTACCGGCAAGCTGCTCGATTCCTACCAAAGTGTCATGCATGACTTTCACCGGAAAAATATTCTTGTAGCCGCCCCGGTCAGCACGCGCGCTCAAGTTTTTCAAACGACTCTCGTCCACGTCGAGAGCGAAAATCTTTGCGCTGCCGTTTGAAAGCGCGGCAAGCTCAAGACTCTTTCCTCCTGCGCCGGCGCAAGCATCAACGATTACCTCGTCCGGCTTCGGATCCACAATCAATCCGACTATCTGACTCGCCTCTTCCTGGATTTCTATCAGCCCGTTTTTGTAAAGTTGAATATTATTCAGACTTACTCTTTTTGACAAATAGACTCCTACCGGAGAGAACTCCGTCGGCACAGCTTCGATGCCTTGGCTTTTGAAAAATTCAACAACTTCATCTCTCGAAATCCGGGCAGTATCCACTCGAATGCAGACTCGAGCTTCATGATTGAGTGCAATCATTATCGGAATTACATCCTTCCGCACGCTCTCAGGAAGAAGTTCGCCAAAGAAATCCGGAAAGGAATTCAGAAGAAAGGGATTTTGAGAAGCACTTTCGATCTCTTTCAGCTTTTCGCTTGCGCAGGCAGAAAGTTTTTCTAAATCGACTCCGTTCCCAGTCAGCCTGTACGTCTCAAGAAGTTTGGAATAGTCGTTCTCGATCTGTTCAGGTCTCATCTCTGCGAAATGGATTTCATGTATCAGAAAAACTTCGAGCAGGCGTGGGTTTGAAGCGCATGATTTTGCAAGCTCCTTGAGAAGAATAAAGTTCCTGACAACGCTGTAGACTTTCTCGGTTATCCAGCGCCTGTCGTGGGAACCCAAATAACGTCTTTCCCTGTAGAAATCAAAGACAACTTTGTCAGCCGGGAGATTCGACTTTGCAATTTTGTCGAGAAGTTCAATTGCATGTCCCGCAAGTGATGAGGTGTTCATCCCCCGATGAGCTGCAAGTGTTTGTAAAGCAGGTAGCCGTACCTGAGTCCGCGGTCCGTGGCGATGAAACCTTTTGCGTACGCCGCCTCCAAAACTTTCAGCAGAATCAACGAACCGGCAATAAGAACGTCTTCCCTGCCTTCCGCCGCGCGCGTCATCTTGCGGATTTCCGCATGTGACTTTGTCTTTAACTCTTCGAACACTTCCCGAAGCCTATTAAAACTCATTTCGTAATTTGTAACCGCAGATGAGTCAAACTCATATCTCTTCTGTGCGATTAGCGCGAGAGTCGTCGCAGTTCCTGCCACCGCAAAAATGCGCTTCGGAGCTATTTCAGAAAAGGAATAATTGGCAAGAGAGTTTTCAATAAACTCCGCTGCTCGCTTCAATTCGTCGGGATCAGGCGGATTGTGTCCGAACAATTTTTCCGTCACCCGCACAGCTCCAATATCGAGACTAACCACGCGAGCCGGCGCCATGTCGGCGCCGTAACTCAACTCTGTGCTTCCGCCGCCAATATCGATGACGAGTGTCGGCTCAGCTTTATTCTCCATCCCGCCCACCGCGCCCCAGAAACCAAGTTTCGCTTCGGTAGAGCCGTCAATCACTTCGGCGTCTATTCCAAAATTATCTTTTACCGGCTTGAGAAAATCCTGCCGGTTTTCCGCGTCGCGAATCGCGCTCGTTGCCGAAGCGACTATCTTATCAACTTTGTAATCCTGAGCGATAGCATAATATTTTTTCAAAACACTCAGACCGCGTTCGATTGAATCCGGATCCATTTTCTTGGTGATGGAAACGCTTTTTCCTACTCGCGGTACTTCGTAGAAATCTTCGATGCGTTTTATAATTAACGATTCATTGATTTCTCCGATGAGCATTAGAATTGTGTTAGTGCCGATGTCGATTGAAGCATATCTCATTTTCTGAGCACTACTGCCGACCATTCAGCTTCACGGATCTCATCAACTTTCTTAAATCCCGCTTGTTCATACGCGGCGACAACGTCTTTCTCGTCCAGCGTCAAGATACCAGCCAACATTAAAATTCCGTCTGCGGCGCATCGGACGTAAAGCTCCGATTTGATATAAAGCAGTGTGTTACGATTCAAGTTCGCGGTAATAATATCAAACTCTGTTTCTCTTACCGAGCCGATTTCTCCGCCGATCAATTCAATTTTGCCGGCGGCGCCATTCCTTTCGATATTCTCGCGCGCATTTTCAATCGACCAATCGTCGGTATCTACCGCAATGCAGGAACTCGCACCTAACTTTACGGCGGCTATGGCAAGCACGCCTGTCCCGGTTCCGACATCGAGCAATTTCGCCCCGGCTTTCACAAATCTCTCGAGAAGCTGTACCATCATCCTTGTGGTCTCGTGGTGCCCGGTTCCGAACGACATCTTCGGATCAATCTCGATAATTATCTTCGCTTCACCCTTGTATTCTTTCCAGCTCGGCTTGATGACAATATCCTTCGTTACCTCGATCGGTATGATCGACTCTTCCCATTCCCTGTTCCAATCCTGATTTTGAATTTCCGAAATATCGATTGTAAACCGACTAATCTTTCCTTCGATTTTAAGATTGCTTAGAAATTTTGAAACTTCGCTCTCAAATGACGAGTTCCAATTCCCCTCCGAGAAATAACAGATGAGCTCGTTTTCCTCTTCGACGAATCCTTCGGCGCCAACGTCACTCAGCAAACCCACAATCAGATCGTTCACGGGCTTATCCGTGCTGACTTTCAGTTTGAAATATTTATCCGTCATCGAGACTAAAGAGGAATTCTTCTGTACAAGACCTGGAGCAATACTCTTCCGACGGCCGATAAACTTTCAGGGCTGCACTTGTCCGGGGTGTCTTCGAGTGTATGCCAATACTTGTAATCGAAATCTATGATGTCGATCGCTTTTATTCCAATATTGTCAAGCTCAAGATGATCGTCATAAATAGGATCACCGACACGGTCGACAAATTGCGGTACTCCGATCTCAGCCGCAGTCTTCCAGACAAGATCAACGACATCGGGAGCATATTGGACTGAAAATCCTTCTTTCGGAATAACCAACCCCTTCGAACCGATCATATCAAGGTTGATCGCAAAAATCGGCTGATAAGAAAATGGTTTCGTTGCCGCCCAGTATTTGGAGCCGAGAAAGTAGTAATCAAGGCTTCCTTCTTTTCCGTAGTCCTCGCCGTCCCAGAGGATCATGTCCACCCCTTCCGGAGGCGGAGACTGTTTGAAGTCCCGCGCCATCTCAAGCAAAACTGCTACACCGCTTGCGCCGTCGTCCGCGCCGGGAATTGGTTTGTCGACGGGTCCACCCGGTTGATGGTCGGCACGAGGCCTCGAATCCCAATGAGCAGAAAGAAGCACACGAGTCTTCGACTTCATATTGAAGTGCGCGATAATATTTGTCAGGTGAAGTACCACACCGTTGTATCCAGGGACATCGAACTTTTGCAGTTCAACTGAATCGGCGTACATGCTGAACTCCTGCTGGAGATACAAAAGACATTGATCATGCGCGTCGCTGTTCGGATTTCTTGGACCAAAATTGACTTGCTGGACAAGAAAATTGAATGCGGATTTCCCATCAAACTGTGGAATAGGCACTGTCGGAATTTGAGGTACGTGCTGAGTCTGCTGCGCTTGCTCCTTCGGTGAACGCTTGGAACAAGAGCTGACAACCACAGCGAGCATTAAGAACAATAATATTTTCTTCATACAGAAGTTTAAAGGTTATGATGGGAAATTCCAAGGGAGAGACTTTCCTGCGGGACAACTGCGGTCGGATTATGTTTAAGAACCACACTTCTTCTTCGATTCGAAAAAGTGAAGACAAAACCCTTCATTGGGACAGACTTCAACGTAATCGCCGTAATCGCCATGCTGGATTTCCAATTTGCCGGCAATTTTGCTTTCCAAGATAGCGCGAAGCTCGCCGAGTTTTTCCACCGTAAATGTTATCACGAACTTGTTCTTGTTTCCGCCCGTTACCGCGATATCAAGTCCCGCAATCTTGAACTCCGACCAGGAACCATCCTCGTGCTGCGGCGAACCGAAGATTTGAGAGTAGAAATCGCGCGCTTTGCCGGCATCTGAGACGACGCAGTGGACGTTTTCGATTCCGGTTATGTACTTCAGAATTTCAGATTGTAATTGCGGCTGATGCGGCATAGACTTCCACTGCTCCATTATCTTTCAATACTCTTGCGCATTCTCTTATCGTCGCTCCTGTCGTAATCACGTCGTCTATCAAAAGTATTTTGCGTCCTCTGACTTCGGGCAAAAAGCGTTCCTCAACGTCAAAAGCTCCGCTAATGTTGCGCTTCCTCCCTTCAGCGTCGAAGAGAGTTTGAGTTTGCGTTTGTCTGACTCTTCTCAGAATATTCGGTTCGAATTTTATCTGCAGCTCCTTGCTTATGCTTCTGCCGATCAACTCACTTTGGTTGTATCCGCGTTCCCTTTTGCGGGCGTCATGCAGCGGAACTGACGCTATGGCGTTGCACATGGAAAGCTTTTCGTCATCTACAATCTTCCTGGCAATGTAAATACCGAATTTCTCGGCAATGACTTCGGCGCCGTTGTATTTCAGAAGATGCACTGCTGTCCTGACTCTCGGATCCTGCTCAAAAAGAAAAACAGAATCAATCTTGTCAATTGCCTCGTCTGCGAGAAATTTCTCCTCGATCGTTTGGATGATCGTCTCGGTCGGCGCGACTCGCTCGAAGCCATTCCAGCATTTCGCGCAAATGTATGCTTCGCCGCGGATGAGATTTCTCGTGCAGGTGGAACAGACAGGCGGATAGACAAAATTTACAAATGCTTCCGCAATATTTATGAATCCTTCCGCTATTCTCAATGCTTTCCCGATAGTCTGTGAATTTCGTCGCGCAGTTCCGCGGCTTTCTCAAAATCGAGATCCTTCGCCGCCTGATACATCTCCTTCGTAAGCCGTTCTACCAAGTCTTTTTTCTGTTGGTCAGTAAGATATCTTTGTGAATTTTCCGCCACGCTTGCCTGCTGGAGGCGCCTTGTCTTTTCCTCGCTCTCCGCCCGCACATCGGCGATGGCAGTCGAAGCCATAATTTCTTCCGTCGTCTTCATAATCGACTTCGGTTTGATGTTGTGCTCAACATTGAAATCAGTTTGTATTTTGCGCCGCCGTGCAGTCTCATCCATCATTTTATTCATGCTGCGGGTTACTGTGTCCGCATATAAAATTACTTTGCTGCCGATGTTCCTCGCCGCCCTGCCGGCGGTCTGAATGAGAGATTTTGCGGAACGTAGGAATCCCTCTTTGTCAGCATCGAGGATCGCCACCAGCGAGACTTCCGGCAGATCGAGTCCTTCACGGAGAAGATTGACTCCGACCAAGACATCGAACTCACCCAATCGCAGATCGCGCAGGATGGAGACGCGCTCGAGCGAATCAATGTCGGAATGGATATATTTCACTCTGATATTCAGCCCCTGAAGATATTCGCTCAAGTCTTCAGCCATTCTTTTTGTCAGTGTCGTTACCAAAGTGCGCTCTTTAAGTTTGACACGTTCCCGAATTTCGTGTATCAAATCATCTATTTGATTCTTGACAGGCCGCACTTCGACCTCGGGATCAACGATGCCCGTTGGCCTGATAACCTGTTCCACGATGACGCCGGCGCTTTTTCCAAGTTCGTAATCGCTCGGAGTCGCGCTTACAAAGATCACTTGATTCACTATGGACTCGAATTCCTCGAAAGTGAGCGGCCGGTTGTCCAACGCCGACGGCAGCCTGAAACCATACTCAACAAGAGTCATCTTCCTCGAACGATCGCCGTGATACATTGCCCGAACCTGAGGTAACGTCTGATGTGATTCGTCGATGAACATCAAAAAATCTTTCGGGAAATAATCGAGCAGAACGTAAGGCCGCTGTCCCGCCTGCCGCTGTGTAATATGACGCGAATAATTTTCGATGCCGTTGCAGTACCCAACCTCGCGCATCATCTCGATATCAAAGCGAGTTCGCTGCTCAAGCCGCTGCGCTTCGAGATACTTTCCCATCGCCCGAAGATCCGTCAGCCTCTCACCCAATTCTATCTCGATGGTTTTTATCGCCTGCTGGAGCTTCTCTTCGCTCGTCACAAAATGTCTGGCGGGATAAATAAAGACTTCTTCCATCTGGAGAACAGGAGCGCCGGTCAACGGATCGAAAGATTTTATCGATTCAATTTCATCCCCAAAGAATTCGACCCTTATCGCCTCTTCAATCTCATAAGCGGGAAAAATCTCAAGGACATCGCCGCGCACACGAAAAGTCCCGCGCAGAAATTCCACATCGTTCCGGGCATACAAACTCTTAATCAACAACTCCTGCAAATGCCGTCTTCCCATCTTCTCGCCCTTCCGGAGCGCGACCATTTCATTCTGATAATCCAACGGAGAGCCGATTCCGTATATACAGGAAACGGAAGCGACAACAATTACATCTTTTCGTCCGCTGAGAAGCGAACTTGTTGCGCGAAGTCTCAGACGGTCTATCTCGTCGTTAATCGAAGAATCTTTCTCAATGTAAGTGTCGCTCTGAGGGATATATGCTTCCGGCTGGTAGTAGTCGTAATACGAGATGAAGAACTCGACAACATTTTCCGGAAATAGTTGCTTAAACTCGCCATATAACTGCGCGGCGAGAGTTTTGTTGTGCGAAATGACGAGCGTCGGTTTGTTGATGTTCTGCATTATCTGCGCCATCGTGTAGGTCTTTCCGCTGCCAGTAACTCCAAGAAGCGTTTGGTACTTCAGACCCTTCCTGACGCCCTCAGTCAATTCACGAATGGCTTCAGGCTGATCGCCGGAAGGTTTGTATTCAGAGACGAGTTTGAACTTGTTTATCATCGACCGGAAAATTGAATTCCTCTACGTCCGAATTTATCCTTGCGTGTAAATTTAACCTGTCACTTTCCAAGCAAAATTGACTTAAATACATAACCCGCCACTTGCGGATTCTCTTTGAAGCGCCTGATCGAGTAAGCGTACCAGTGCTTGCCGAAAGGCACATATACTCGAAGCCTGTGTCCTTCTGAGACAATCTTGTCCCTGAGATCGGAGCGGACGCCATACAACATCTGAAACTCGTATTCTGATTTCTGCAATTTCAATCGTGAGATCGAATCATAAGCCGCATTAATCAAGTAATCGTCGTGAGTTGCAATTCCAACGCGGCACTTCCCTTCAAGAAGCATATTCAAAAGCTTCACGTAATTTTGTCGAATCTCGTCGCGGCCCTTGAGAGCGATGTTCTCAGGCTCGATGTAAATTCCTTTACAGAGTCTGATGCTTGCCTTCATCTCAATGAGGCGCTTGATGTCACTTTCACTTCGGCGCATGTAAGCTTGTATTACGACGCCGGTGTTGTCGAAACCCGCCGCGCGGAATTTTTCATAAGTGTTCAACGTAGCTGTGGTCGTGCTTGAGTCCTCCATATCGATCCTGACGAAATTCCCATAGCTCTTAGCTACTTCCATGACTCTCTTGACGTTATCGTAACAAAAATTCTCATCTATGTTCAAACCAAATTGCGTGAGCTTTATAGAAAGATTTGCATTCAATTTAGACTTATCGATCATGTGCAGGACTTCTTCTGCGGCTTTCGAAGACGCAATAGCTTCTTCTTTAGTATTAACGTTCTCTCCGAGAACGTCGAT
Organism: Bacteroidota bacterium; assembly: GCA_023381615.1. Lineage (GTDB taxonomy): Bacteria > Bacteroidota > Ignavibacteria > Kryptoniales > JAKASW01 > JAKASW01. The sequence continues at coordinate 25,950 of JAMCQL010000080.1, read as the reverse complement.
GGTCGCCATCATGCGCTTTGAATTGAGATCTTGCACGAGTTTGACGGCGTCTTCAATATGTTCGCCGGCGATGTACCGCATAGCGAACGGCTTCACAAATCCTTTTGGGAAAAGTTGAAGGGTTAAGACAATGACGTTATTCAGCGGGTTCATTACTTCTCCATTTACAATTGTGTTGTGGTTTTTCTTCCGGCCCCGCTCGATTATTCTGAAATATGTGTGCGGGGTGGCGCAAAGTGCTCGCATAGCCCGATACAATCCCAACCTTGTCGGAACAGAACAGTCCGCAGGTCGACCTACGGTCTCGTAGAGATGACTCCTCTACGAGTTTATGAACTCGAAGAGTTGTAAACCTACGGGTCTTCGACCCGATGGGGTCGTTGACGACTCGTCGAGATCCTGTGGAGCGGGTAATGCCTCTTGCCGTTCGGACCGGAGCCGCCAAAGTATTGATGCCGGTAAATATCGTAGTTCTTCGAGCCAAGAATATTCTTCAGCTCGACCAGTCTTGACAGTTCATTCCGTAATTGCTGCAAAAGGGAGCGTGCCTCTTCAAGTGTAAATTGTCGGAAATCGAAAGACATCTGTAGTAATTTATCAGCGAGTGGCTGGAGAATCAAACCAAAAACGAAAGCGGTTGGGGCTTCTTTGAATTAGGAATGATGGAAAAATGAAATATGGAATGGGCAGAGCGGGTAGCCGCAGATTTCAGTGTGCGTTTTCAGTTCAAGTTCTGCGTTTATGCGAACTTCAATAACCATATGAAATGTTCTGCAGCGGTATCCGTGGCAAAGTTCTTGACTATGCTCGGCGAGCTTGAGAGTTTTATCATGAAATAACCCGTCTTCTCGAACGGCGCTTCAGGCGCTATGACCAAATGCTACCCGCTCTACCCGTCGGCCGTGCTTTTAGTCCTCCCCGCGCCCGGATTCTTCGCTCCAAAGGAGAGGACTGAAGTCAGTACCATAATCGAAATGATCCCGGTTTTCGCTGCGTTTCAGGAAATTCACGACAACATAGGTGAACGGTGTCGCGACAGCTTCGTATCCGGATTTCACCAGCCACTGCGACACGATCAGCTTTACCAGCGCATCCGTTGGAATAGTCCCGATGAATGACAGCGAAATGAAAATGCCGGAGTCGGCAAGCTGTCCGACAAGCGTGGAACCTATCGTGCGCGACCAGAGATACCGCCCGCGAGTTGCGATCTTCATCTTTGCCATTACGAAAGAGTTGAGAAACTCACCTGCGAGGTACGCAACAAACGAAGCCGCCAAGAGCCGCGGTGCAAAACCGAGGATCGCCGTGTATGCCTCTTGCGCCGAAGAAGGCGAACCAAGGACCTTCCAGATCGAAGCTGGTGGAAGATAGATACTCAATACGATAATGAGAACCGCAAACAGGTTACACGCGAATCCGATCCATATTACCTGCCGGGCGCGTGAGTATCCATACACCTCTGTCAAAACATCGCCGAATATGTAAGATATGGGAAAAACTATTATTGCCGCAGGAAGAAAAAGCGGTCCCACAGAGAAGAGCTTGACCGCAATGATGTTCGAGACGACCAAGCTTGTGACGAAGACCGCCGCGATCGCCGGGAGCCACCGCTCCTTTGGTGCTTCAGCTTTGTTCATCTCTTACCGTGTTCGGCTTCAACACTGATTGCGATCCCACCCCGCACGGCAAAGTCCGCCGTTACCTTGCACCACCTCGGCGAGAGAGCGGCGACTAAATCATCAAGAATAACGTTAGCGAGATGCTCGTTGAAAACGCCTTCGTTCCGGAAAGACCACAAATATAACTTGAGCGACTTCGACTCGATGACCTTCTTATCTGGAATGTATTCGATGGTGAGGTCTGCGAAGTCAGGCTGACCAGTGGCAGGACAGAGGCACGTGAATTCGTCCGTCCTGAGGGTTACCACGTAATCCCTGTTCGGGTGATGGTTTGGAAAGGTTTCGAGTCTCCTGCTGGCGTTCGCCTTCCTCCCGAGTAATGACAGCCCATCCAGATCGGATTGTTGAGTCATCCTTGTTTGAGTACCTGCTTTTCTCTTCCTGCTTACGCCCATATTTCACCTAAAATCCTGATAAACAGTTATAGTGTCTTTGTTGCGGTTCCGTGTCATGTTGAGAGTCATTCAGGTTTCTTCTTTGCTCATCAGCTTCTTCCTCAATTCAGAGAGACTTTCCTCGACCTCGTTTCTCGGTAAGTGACCATCAGATAATTCGGCATCCGATTTCACAAGAAGCCTCTCGTAAAACGAGATGCCATCCTGAAGAAATCCCGGATCCTCATCGACAATTTCAAAAATTATATCTTCCGACTTGTCATACCTTCCGAGGTTCTCGAAGTAGAGTGCCAGCCGGCGCCGCAGGTCAATTGGAAGCTCGTAGTCTCTCAACTTCTCTATCACGAAGTCTATTGTCCGCACCCCTCTTTCATTGTCAAAATCTTTAAACTGCGGTATCTCTTCCGTGAAGAGCTGAAGCGATCTCATGTATCGCTTTACACTTTCACCGTCTTTTTCTTGAAGCTCCAGGATCTCTCCCTTTTCTTTCAGGAGCACTCCTGTAGTATACAGTTTCGGTTGGAGAAGCGCAGGATCCGATCCGAGAACATCTTTCAGTCCGGCGGCTGGCATTCGTTCGATCATTTCCATGTTCAGACCAAGAAGAGCCTGCGCAGTGTTGTCAATTTCGGCAAGAGCCTCATCGTACCTCTTTGTCTCCCGAAAGAACATCATCCGGGCCACTGCCCTTCCGAGAACATTGAATAATCGTAGTATGTAATCGCGTTCAATCATAGATACCTAACATGCTCCGAATGCTTTGTTCGTTCCAGCAATATAGACATCAAAAATTAAGATGTGGTGGCATCAGAAGCCAGATGAGTTTAGAAGCGATGAGAACTTCAACAACCAGGTCGAGGACTCCGCACCGCTATCAATGACAAAGCTCTGGACAATGCTTGGCAGACTGTAAGAATATTTACTTTCAGATTTTTCTTTGCTTCTCTTGGCATCCGTGTTCCAGTCCGCAGGATCCTTCGGAAAGAACACGATCTGGTAGAGCTTGAGCCGCTCATTCCGTGGAGCGACCAGAGTGCAATTATAAGCAAAACTGATTCAATCACGACGACAAAATTTCGGAACCGCATGACGCAAGAGATGCTAGAACAAATTGATGTAGCTAGCGGTTTGATTAATCAAACCCCTGCCAAGTCAAAAAGTGAATCCGCAATAAAAGAATCGCGTCCCCACGTTGCAGCGTTTTCCGAAGGATCCTGCGGAGAGGTAAACGCTCGAGTGAGGGCGCGATCCTCTACGAGTCTACGACTCGACCTACGGTTCTTCGAACCGAAGGTTCGTAGAATAGAGTCGTAGACCTATTTGTGGCAAATTAATATGAACCTAATTCGGTAGTAGCACCAGTTCCGAAAGATTTCAGTTCACCGGAGTAGAGATCCTTTCCATTATCGCCGGACATTTCGTATTTCACCACACCGCCGGGAACATCCGACGTTCTCCACATCCGAAGGGTGAAGCCTTGTGCCACGCCAAATTCAAGCTGGTCACAGGTAAATGTTCCCGCAGGCACAGTTACACTGACACCTTTCTTCACAACCGAGCCCTCAATGGATTCAGGAGTCAGTTGCATCGGTGATGTGTACCAGCCCTCTGTTACAGGCACTTCTTTCGGAGCTTCACTTCCGAATTTCGCCCTCATTCTCCTGATGGATTGCTGCTTGTCGCTGAAGAGCACTTCCATCAACATTGAATCTTTGTTTGCCTGGAAGCTCACCTGCCACCATTCCTGTCCGTTCGGCAGTTTCGTGAGATATGCTTTCCTGGTCGAAAATTGCTTTTCGCCGTTCGTGCTGATCTGCCATTCGGTGTACTGACCCGGCTGGTATTTGCTCAGGTCAATACTGTATCCGTAAGCGTTGAACACATACTGGAACAGCAGAGGATAGAGCCTCGCGCCCATCATCGCAAAGTAGTTGTTGCCACCGGCTCCTTCGCCTGCAGAAGGCGTTGCACCCGGAACGTAATTCGCCGTGAGAGTCTTTCCTCCGTCGGACGGCATCGAGACATTATAAGAGGCGATGATATTATCCTGATACCTGACCGATATATAATAAGGACCTACATCCGAGAAATTCAACTTGGCAACGCCGGATGTATCGACGGTGACAGTTTCGCCGCTGCTGCAACTGACGACTGCGCCCACGAGCGGGGCATTGTTCGGCCCCTTCACCTCGATCTTCATGGAAAAGAGGGGGATTCCCATCATGTTATAACCGAAACAGCCGACGACGCCAGCGCTCATAGCCGCAACCAACGCCACGAACACGGCAACTTTAATGTACCTCAAACGCATCATTTGAATTACCTCCTTTTGTTTTTGTTGGCTAACATGTCTATCAAACACAACTCAACGATAAATGTAATGGATTGTATCACAAATTGAAAATTCATTTGAGCAACATGAGCTTCTTGACTGACATGAATTTCCCTGCTGTCAGCCTGTAGAAATACACCCCGCTCGGCAAGTTGCCCGCGTTGAATGTAATGGTGTAGCTTCCCGGGTTCTGCCGCTCATTCACCAGAGTTGTGACCTCCTGACCAAGGACGTTATACACTCTCAAAGTCACGTTGCTGACCGCTGAAAGCTGATAGCTGATAACTGTCGTCGGGTTAAATGGGTTAGGATAGTTCTGATAGAGTGCGTAACTCTTCGGGATTGTCTCTGTCATGTCTTTCACCCCAGTCGCTACCAGTATCGCTCCCGTCCTGAAGTCACCAATAAACAGGGCTGTAGTAGCCGGCGGCATTGTCTTAGGGTTCAGTGCTACGTATTGCGCTCCCCAGTATAATCCACTATCGGGTACAATTGGTCCAAGTTGAGTGCGCCTTAACTGGCCAAGATATAGCAGTAGATACACCGAATCTCCAGTAGAGGCATTATATTGCTGCAGGAATGTTCTTCCTCCTGCATTCTCTGCATTTGACACAAACACTCCGGCATTCGCCGCACTGTCTGGACTGAATGCTGTGAAGGCTGAAAGTGAATCGTAGATCGTGCTGTCCATCGGAAGAATAGTTGAAACTGCACCTGCCGTCACGAGAAATCCTGACTTCGTGAGGCTGTTCGTGACTCCGGTTACCCATTCCATAGAATTCCCGCTCGTATCGACACCTAACCCTGACACAAACCTTATCTGGCTGTGTGGTGGAAGTGACAGGAACAGGCTATCCGATATGGATAGTCCCTGTTTCCAATTGACAGGCTTCAGGCTCGTCCATGTCAGTACTACTTCCGTTACGCTTGCATTATTTACGACGACAGGTGTTCCAACGGCAAACACATCCTTACCCGTCAACGGATTTATTACTCCGTCCCCGTCAACATCCTTTGCTGCTACAGGATAATATGTCCCGTTGGGCACACCAGGCAATACAAAGTTGCCACTCGAATCTGCAACTGTGACTGCAATGAGTGGAGGGATTGATGCGAGATGTCCAAGATTCGGGACCATTGTTAACCCGACTATTGCACTATCCCCTGACACTCCCGTTGTTCCGCTGACCACCGTACCACTGACACTGTCGGATGGAAACTGACTTCCCGTTGTGAACCGGACGATGTACGGACTCTGCAATCTTAGTCCTCCTAGTCCAAAGGCACCAAATATCCCCACGGCATAAACCGTATTCGGCTGCAAATATGCCACAACGTTTAGCGTCCTTACATTATTACTCCATCCTACAGAGTCCGCGCTGTCCACATTGGTGAACATGAATAGTGGCAGTCCCTTATCGAGATGTATACTCGTATCCAAGGGCGCGCTGAATGTGATGCTTAGGTGCGTCCTCAATGGCACATTCACCGCGTCATTGGCTGGAGAAGTGGAATCAACAGTCAGCTGAGAGGCTGGCGGCACACCAGAAGTAACCACATAGCGTGCTGCCGCGAACCATTGTTCAGATCCCCACTTTGTGGAAGGCCCACTCGAAGACCCCGCAAAGACGATCTTTCCATCCGACTGAAATGCTGTTGAAGTAGCATAGCTATTATAGCCCCCGTTGAGACTTGCCCATCCCCCATTGCCATAAAAAGGCGTTGTCATGATACCGTTTGTGCCAAAAGTGCTGTCTAGTGTGCCACTCGCAGTAAACCGCACAGCAGCAAAAACAAATTGAGAGGAGGCTTCCTGCAAATTTCCAACGAGAAGTATTTTCCCATCAGACTGAACTCCCATCGAGCTTTCGTTGATATAGGCTGCTGCCGAAGTCAGCCCGTTTAGCGCTATCCCGGCATATCCAAAAGTGCTATCAAGAGTTCCACTCGAGTCGAAGCGCGCCACCCCATTTTGTCCCGCTACCAATATTTTCCCGTCAGGCAGTAATGCGGCGGAATTCACCAAGCCCGCAAATCCATTGGCATATCCCATCTCGACAGTCCCGTCGGTGCCAAACGTGCTGTCCAACGTGCCGTTCGCGTTGTATCGGGCCAGGGCATAGGTATCTGCGGGATAGTGACCACCTCTGTGCGAAGATCCGGCCACCACTATTTTTCCGTTCGGTTGGATCGCTACTGAATATGCTTTGTCATCAGTGGAGTCGCCGCCAACGATAAAATTTCTGACCGTGCCGTTAGTTCCAAAAGTACTGTCCAAAATCCCGCCTGTGTCAAAGCGGGCTACGGCAAACGCATAGTGGTAAGATGAATCCACTGAACTTCCCGCTAAAACAATCTTGCCATCGGATTGAATTGCCATAGAATAGGCTTTGTCATCCGGATATTGTGCATCACCAGTAATTCTCGCCAACGCTATGCCGCCTGTACCGAATGAAGGGTCAAGAGCCCCTTCTGAGTCGAAGCGGGCAAGGGCAAACGTAATGCTGTAAGATGACATATCCTCGGAAAATCCACCGAGCAGTATTTTGCCACCTGGGAGCAGTGCCACCGAGTATCCATAACTGCTAACTCCATTGGGAGTTACACTGACAGTACCGTCGGTGCCAAAGGTGCTATCTAAAGTTCCATCGACGTTCAAGCGCGCTAGAGCAAACATCTGATAATTGGAACTGCTTAGCGTATATCCTGCCAGTATTATTTTCCCATCGGGCTGGATGGCAACTGAGGTGGCATTGTCTCTATAGCCGCCGGAAATGATTGGCACTCTCACCGTCCCGCTGTCTCCGAAGGAATAGTCCAGTGTTGTTGTCTGGGCTATTGTGGTTCCATAGTTTAATAGGACAAGTGCTATACCGATCAGAATCACTTGTGCCAAAAGAGGTGTTGAACAGGTTGTTTTCACTTTGATGCTTCTATTTCTCTTCATTCCTTTATCCATCCTTTCTTTCTCCGTTCCCGGATTTCGTGGAACGATACTGAATTCATAAATCGCTTCAACATTGGTGTCATCACATTTAGTCAGTAATTTCTTGACCGGCACCGCTTGGACTCGCTGCCTTTTGAATGAGGCCGTCCCAAAAGGAGGGAAGAACCACTGCCGCATGTCGCATGTCATTCCCTCATGATTCAAGCGGGAATCCAGCGGTTCTCCCACGTAGATTCCCGATAAGAGCATTCGGGAAAGACAGTGGACTCTTTTTGGACAATCACACAAATGGGGTGACTCCGATTTTCGGTTCATCAATACGAGCCCGACACAGAGAGTGTTGGATTTATGCCGGAAGAAACCCGTCACTTTAGCAATGCTAATTTCTTTACAGACACAAATCTCTCGCCATTATTTCCAACAGCAACGAGTTTATAGAAATACACTCCGCTCGCAAGCCGACTGGCATCGAACGTCACGGAGTAGCTCCCGGCGTTTTCTTTTTCATTTACGAGAGTTGCAACCTCACGACCAAGTACATCGTACACTCTCAAAGTCACCTGGCTGACTGCTGAAAGCTGATAGGTGATGACTGTCGTCGGGTTAAATGGATTTGGGTAGTTCTGGCCTAAGAGAAAACCGCTCGGCCTGGAATAGACCGACTTCTTCACAGAGGTGAGTGAGCCACCACTAATATATTCATAAATGCGACCCAAGCCCGATCCCGCGAAGATGATTCCATTTGAATTTGAGGCAAGTGACGTTATATCCAGATCATCTGAATTGAGTCCTGAATCCGCTTGTTCCCAAGTTTGTCCGTAATCCGTGGATCTAAAAACACCGTAATACGGGCCGACGGCGGCAAAGATGGCGCCACTGGAATCGATGGCGAGCGATGCCGCATAGTTGTAGTAGGTGCTATTTATCAGCCCGCTGTCTACAGGTGACCAGGTCGCCCCGTTATCTTCCGATCGCAGGACACCGCTGATTCCTGATGGTTGAGGACTGGCCGCCGCAAAGATATATCCTTTCGAATTAATGACAATCGACTTCACATTGGTTTCGTACAACGAATCTACTCTTGTCCAGCTTCCGGAGTTATGGCTTAAACGAAAGATCCCGGAAGGGACTGCAGGCTCGGTCAGATTTCCGGCTCCCGCGAAAAGATCGCGCGCAGAATCTACGGTAAGAGAAAGGATCTGATACCCTTCCAGTCCGGTGAACAGCCACGTCGATCCGGCGTCTGTGGATTCAAAGACCCCACTGTCTGTGCCAGCATACACGACACCGGTTGAATCGATTGCAAGCGATATCACACCATTAACCTTTAGTCCAGCAGACCGATTCCAAGTCTTGCCATTGTCAGTCGAACGTAGCAATCCGTTTGCCCAGGTCGCCGCAAAGACGTCGCCTCTTTGGTCTGCAACCAGGGAACTGACATGAGTATTGTAACTTCCATACAGCCCTGAGATATTTACAGCCGTTTCCGTCCATGAGGCTCCGAAATCGGTCGAGCGAAATATCGGGTTTGCATAATGTCCTTCCGGACAGCCGGCAAAGATGTAGCCATTCGGGCCGCCTGCAATAGCGCTGATACCGTCTTGCATACCAGTATTGACCTGCGTCCATGTTGCGCCGCTGTCGGTCGAAACGAAAACACCATTGAAACGTGTTCCGGCAAAGACATCTCCGTTAGCGGAGAATGCAAGAGAATAAACAAGGATCGAAGTGTCGATTGGCACCGGCGTGTTAACCCAGGAGGCTCCCTTGTCCGTCGATTTGTAAATTGTCTTGGAAGTCCCGGCAAATACTTCCCCATCCGGAGCGACCGCCAGTTGCTCGACATAGCTGCCTGCGGTAGTAAATACCTGCGTCCAGTTTGACCCGTTATTAGTGGATTCGTAGACCGCACCATTTATTCCGGCAAAGACATTACCGGACGAATCAACCGCGAGTGAGTAGATCAAAGGATTTGTCGGCGAAAAACCCGCATCGGTTTGGGACCAGCTATTACCATGATCCGAGGAACGGTAAACACCGTCTGTGGTTCCTGCATAGAGATACCCCACTGGACTAGCAGTGACACAATTCACGATGTGGCCGGGAAACCCATACGAGAACCCGCCATATACCTCCGACCAACTCTCGCCTTCATTTGACGAGCGGAAGAGTCCGCCGCCGGTACTAGCGAGAATGTAGCTGGAGTCGACTGCCAGCGCATAGACTACTTCATACGAGGAGTTAAGCCCGCTGTTCGCCTGGACCCAATGATAACCATCATCCATCGAAACAAATATTCCGGCGCCAGTCCCGACGACAAGGTTACCCTTCTGATCTACGATTAAAGACTGGACACCCGTGTTCGCAAATCCGCTGTCGCCGACAAGACTCCAGGTGTTCCCGTCGTCTTTTGAGAGGAGAATCTGCCCGGCGAAAGTACCGACAAAGACATAGCCCTGAGGATTTATTGCAATAGAAGTGGCGCTTGAAAAATTAGGACTGTCAACCAAATGCCAGTAATCCGTTTGTGAATAGGTCTTGACTGAGGCTGCCGCAAATATCATGATGATTTCCAGCAGAAACGTCCGGAGATTACACTTCCGGCCTTCTTCTTTACCATTCGTTCCGTTCCTTCTTCGGTCAACCATAGCTATTCCACTCCTCTCAGGCTCATCTGTACCCGAAGAAGTGCCCATGATGTCGTTCTCATTTTGATATTCCTCTCTTCGATTCCTTGATTGTTTGAATACTCCATGCTCATTCGTGCTTACTATTTCAGCACCACTAGCTTCTTTACACTCACATAACTCCCGGCCCGAAGTCTGTAGAAATACACTCCGCTCGGCAAGTTGCTCGCGTTGAATGTAACGGTGTAGCTTCCCGGGTTCTGCCGCTCATTCACCAGGGTTGTGACCTCCTGACCAAGGACGTTATACACTCTCAAAGTCACGTTGCTGACCGCTGAAAGCTGATAGCTGATAACTGTTGTTGGGTTGAATGGGTTCGGATAGTTCTGGTCGAGCTGAAAATCCGTCGGCTTCCCCGCCACGAAGTGTTCCTTCACCGAAGTGACGGCAGGCAGTTGCCAGTACCAGATTCCCCACGGTCCACCACCGGAGCCGTTTCCAGCCCCGACAAATACTTTTCCACTGTCAATGAAGACAGAGCTTATCGACGTTGGAAGCATTCCATCATTGATTGAAGACCATGAAGTCCCTCCGTCAGTTGACAAAAATACATTCCCAAGCGTAAAGCTCCCGGCAGTTGCAACCAACGCGATATCTCCTTGTTGGCCGGAAACATAACCATTGACAACAGAGATGCTTGCCGGCAAGCCACTGTCAGACCTTGCCCATGTAATGCCGTCATCCTTGGACTTGTACAGGCCACTTGTTGTGACCGCAAAAACGTTCGTACCATCTCCGCCGATTGACGACACTGTAATATTTGCCGGGATCCCATTGTTTGCCGCTGCCCATTGTGTTCCACCATTCGTGGAACGAAGAATGCCTGTACTGCTTCCACCGGCAAAAAAAGTTGAGCCTTGGGCAAAGGCAGCAGAGATCGTAGTTGATGCCGGGAAACCGCCGCTCCCGCTGATGAGTGTCCAGTTGACTCCGCCGTCAGTGGAGAGGTACCCTCCGCTCGAAGCCGCTGCGAAAACACTCGAGCCTATAGACGCAAGTTGGTTTATACCCGTGTTGACTGAAATGCCGTTGTTGACATTGGTCCAGCTTGCACCATCATCGGTGGAGCGATAGATAGTCCCGGGGACAAAGCTGCCACCGATTCCGGCTACCAAGCTGGAGTCGCCGACAATAGTAATCGCATCGCCATCCGACGGATAGGGGAGTCCTCTGTTCGCTTCTGACCACGTAATCCCTGCATCACTTGAGACGTAGACCCCATCTCCGCTAATGCCGGCAAAAAGCTCAGATCCTTTTGCTGCAAATGAGTGGACTGATTCTTCGAAGTCAATCGTCACATTATTGCTGAGGGTATCGCCCGGCAAGCCATTGCTAAGGGTATCCCCTGGCAGCCCATTCGTGATTAGTCTCCAATCATTCCCATTATCGATAGACAGGAAGAGATTCCCCCCCTCACATTCCGAGAACACATCGGTCCCGAAAAAAGCTATCGAGTTCACACCGGAACTGTTGTAACCAAGGAGTCCACTGTTTGTTTGCGCCCAATGGATCCCATCGTCAGTAGAGCGGAAGATGCCCGATGTCGCAGTTCCTGCGAATACCTCGCTGCCATAAGAGGCAAATGCATTTATTGGTACCCCGGCTGGAAAACTCGATATACCAATGCTGTCGGGTTCCCAAGATGTTCCACCATTGGTCGATATCAGGAGGTAATAACGATAATTGGTTGTGTTTTCTAAGGAGAGAAGGAGGTTCCCGCCACTGCTGGACAAATCGCCTACGTTCATTGCCGACTCCGATTCGTTCAGCACTGAGCTCCAGTATTTGCCGTAATCAGTAGATTCGAATATTCCGATGTTCGGGTAACCATTTGTGGAGGCCGCGAAAAGTGTACTGCCGATAGATGCAAACGCCGATACTTGGTTGAGAGTCACATTAGGCAGGCCGCTATCTGCTTTCGTCCATTGCAAACCTCCATCGACTGTTCGAAATACACCGAGGCTCGTGGTCGCGACAAAGACCGTATCCCCGAGCGCATAGAAAGTGGTGACTACATTGTATGTGGACGCCGGCATGCCGCTGTCAGCCAACGCCCAGTCCCTGCCGTTGTCGGTAGATCGGTAAACACCTGAACCTTGCGTTCCAACAAAGATGGTTCCGGAGTTCACGAGCAGTGTCGTGATCGAAACTGATCCGACCTGCGTGTCGTTAAGAATGGCCACCCAGGTTTTGCCGCTGTCCTGCGACATCCAGACGTTGGTGCCGTCATTGTTTACATAAAGTACTGAGCCGTTCGCTACAACAGAATTGACCGCATTCGGCTGGCAGGTAGTTTGCCATTGCGCAAATGAAGAACTGACACTCAAAAAGAACACCAGCGCAAAGGGTATGCAATAGGCGTTTCGTCTCATTCTATTTCTCCTCTCTTTCCCCAAAAATCGACAGGACAGGTACTCATCACAACTGAACGAATGTGCAGTTGTGACAAATAGTGATCTAAATCAAGAAATGAATTTTTAGATGTGCTTTTTCTTCACGGTTTTTGCAACCAGCTCGGCTCTCGATCTCACGTGAAGCTTCTCGTAAATGTTGTGAAGATGGAACCTAACCGTATGAACGCTGATGAATAGCTTCTCAGCTATTACTCTATACGAGTATCCGTCAATTAAACATTGAAGCACCTCAGTCTCGCGCTGAGAAAGGGAAGCTGTTAGATCACTCCCGTCCTCTCCCTGAAAGTAGCGAATGACCTTCCGCGCAATTTCCGCAGACATAGGAGCGCCTCCCTTATACGCTTCTTTGATCGCTTCAAGCAGTTTCTCTGGGGAGGTGTTCTTCAAAATGTATCCGACAGCCCCGTTTCTGATCGATTGGAAGACCTTCTCATCATCGCTGTAAACAGTGAACATTAGAATTTCCACACGAGGATAATGCTCCTTAATGGTCTGCACACAGTCGATCCCTGATTTGCCGGGTAAGCCTATGTCCATCAGAATAACATCAGGGGTATTGTCTTCGATACCTCTCAGGACTTCCGAGCAGCTTCTACACGTCTCTTCGCACGTAAAGCCTTCCGAGTGATTCAAGAGCCAACACAGCCCATTTCTTATCTCGTCGTCATCTTCAACGATGGTCACCCGTATTATGTTTTCATCCGACGTCTGCGGGGTCACTGCAACCCTTTCTTTGGAATCTGAGCTAATCTTTAAACGCAATTTCAATCCTAATTCATAGTGTTGCCAACCGCAACTGAACAAATGTGCAGTTAAGTATGCACCGGAATTGTTGCGTGGATCGATGTGCCGTGGTAGGAGGACGAGCTGATCCGAAAGCTCCCGCCAAGTCTCTCAACTCTGGTACGCATGTTTTCCAATCCGTGACCTCCGTCTCTGGTTTCTCCATTGAACCCATAGCCATCATCTGATAGTATAAGCTCGATGTTCTTAACTTTACGCTTCATGCGGATGCGGATGGACTTGCACCTTGCGTGCTTGACCGAGTTATTCAAACCCTCTTTTGTTACGAGGAGGAGTGTCCTCAGAATTCCTGCGTCCAGCCTCATTGTTTCGAGATCGGGATCGACTTCAAAGGTCAGTTTTATCCCTCTTCCGTCGCACATCTCGTATGCAAATGACCGCAGTCTTTTGAGGAGGTCGCCGACAGTTACGTTTCCGGGATCGATTGACCATACAACGTCGCTCATCGAATCAATCAGCTCACGGGCATTCACACCGATTCTCTGAATGATGTTGGGCGCCGAGTATTTCTCTTCTGCTGTTCCAATGGAATTCTTTGTGCTGCCAGCGGCCGCCTCAGCCTGCCGAAGTGCGACATCAGCCAGTATAGCAATGCGCGTCAATCCTGATCCAATGTCGTCGTGCAAATCTGTCGCTATCCTGGATCGCACCATCTCTATTTCTAATAGTCGCCTAACCCTGATTCTGATTACAAAGTAAGTTAGTGATACAAGTAGGATCACGGCAGCGCTGATGAACCACCATCGCTGCCAATAGGGTGGAATGATAGCCAGCGACAGCGTTGCTCCGTTAGCGCTTTCGATTCCCGATGGTCTGATGGCGCGCACTTCGAACTTGTAACTTCCCGGCTTCAACGAAACATACGTAACCGGGTGCGCCTGTGGAGAAAAACGCCAGTTTTCATCCGCGCCGTAAAGAATATACCGATATGTTAAATCTCTTGCTTCCCTCAAGCTCACACCGTTGAAATAGAAAGTGACGGTGTTCCTATTGTACGGCAATCGCAATGAATCCACGACATTCACTCTGCTGCCGTTGACAAACAGACCGGTTATATATACCAAAGGCGGCGTGCGAGCGAAGGATTCCCCCGCCATCTCTCTCACAGTCATTCCAGAGAAACTGCAATCCCAAATCAGCCCTGTGCACGTTACTCCGCAAGAGTGCATCGGCGTTCTGCCTCGGAAGAAGTGCCACTCTTTTCTTCGCCAATCTGCGTTCTGAAGCGATTGCAATCCAAGCTCGGTTCCAATAATCATCCCGACATGCTTATCGTATGCCATCGACCAGACACCGTTACTAACCAAACCGTCTTTTACAGAAATAAGATGAAACCTTCCACCCTGCATGATTGCTAATCCGCCGTAGCGTGTGCCAATCCAAAGATTTCCTTCACCGTCCTGAGCGATCGAACGCACCGAATTGTCCGGCAGTCCATTTTTTGTCGTGTAATGATGAGTGATCGCTTGACTGCCGGAGGGTAATTCCGCTATGCCGCCAAGATATCCTCCGAACCACAAATTCCCTTTCGAGTCTTCATAGATGGCACGGATGGAATTGTCAGGGAGGCCATCGGCGCGTGTGTATATCCTAAACCTCTTAAGCCCGAACTTCTCGTTGAAGACGATTATGCCAATGTTCAGACTGCACCATATTCGATCTTCCCTGTCCACGTAGAAACATAGAGGCTGTGCAGACGGGAATTTGTTCAGAACGGAGTACGATCGCAAGGGGATCAGTTTTGATGCCTCCCCGGCAACGGGCTTAATCTCGAAGGATCGAATCATCCCTTTTCCTGAACCGAGCCATAGCTTCACGCCATCAGTTATTTGGACAGAGTGGTATGAGCTACTTACGCCGAGATCTTTGAACGGATGCGTTCGTTCCACTAAGAGGCCCGACACGTCCCGCCAGATCTCAAGGAGCCCTTCATTGCTGACCACCCAAATGTGGCCGTTGCCGTCACTTCCGGACTGCGAGTTGTTAAGGGCTATGGTGGTGTAGTCTACCGGAAACTTGCACGAATTTTGGTCAGTGAGCTCGCAGAGCCCGTCTGAAGCAATGCCGAACCATAGGTCGCCTTCTAAATCAGTTATGCCGGCAGTAACGTTGTTTTGTGGAAGCCCGTTTGCGGTAGTCATCCGTACCGGAGAAAACTTGCCGAAAGTCTCTTTCCTAAACTTGTACAAGCCGTCGACGGTGCCAACCCATAAGTTGCCGCGTTTGTCGTCCATGATAAATTCTGTCGGCCCGGCAACGACTTGGGGCATCGCAATTTCATCTGTCACGTTCACGATAGTACCGTTGTCGAGTGAAATCCAAAATCTCCCCTCGGTATCGAATGTAAATTCGCTTGCGCCGGACTTATTAGTCCAGCCAATCGCGATTCGATGAATTGTCCCATCGCTCAGATTGAAACTTGTCAAGCTGCCCTTAGCGTTCAGAACGATGAGACTGTCACCACGGCACGCAACGTCAAGAATAGAGACCTTGAAGTTGTTGCCGGCTAAGTTCGCAACAACTCCGTTCCTTATGGAATAAATCCCTGCATCAGTCGCACAGTAAACCGTTCCATCTCTCGCCTGGGCGATTGCATTGACTCTGTTCGACCGGTCGGTGGCTCCTAACCGGTAATTAACAAATTCTCCATTTTTAAATTCACTCACCCCTCCGCCATTCGTCCCAATCCACATCGTCCCCTTTACATTCCTGTCCTCAACAATGCAATTCACAAGGCTTGACGCAAGTCCGTCTGCAACAGTATAATTTTTGAAAGTCTCGCCATTGTAAACACTCACGCCATCGCTTGTCCCCACCCACAAATATCCAAACGAATCCTGACAAAGAACTGTAATTGCGTCCGAAAGGAGTCCTTCCCGCACTGTATAAAACTTAAAATCAACAACCTGTCCGTAACCGATTCCGACAAAAAGCATTAATAGGAAAACCATTACAGCTGGCATGTAAACCGAACGCATGATCCTCGCACGTTCTCCGCGATACACAGATGTCTCTCTCATAACAAAATAGGTTCTGCTTCTCCTCTCTAAAGAAAATAGCTACTCGCATTTTTAAGAACAAAACACCGGCATTGAAATAGATCACACACTTCAAGACGTGATAAGTCCCCACGAAAAAAGTAGATGAAAAGCTGATCCGTCGCGAACAGAGAAAAATGGATAAGTTTTAAAATTTCAGCACATCGGACAAAACATTCAAGATCACCTCGGCACTGTACGGCTTTCGCAAGAAGGCGTTCGCGTCCAACATAAGGCTCTCCCCGGGCTGCAAGTTTGAACCCGTTATGATAATTGCCTTAAGCTTTGGATTGACATTTCTCAATGCCGCCAATGTCGCCGTTCCATCCATTATCGGCATCATTAAATCCAGAACCACCGCACTTATTTTGTCTTTATTGTCACTGTAGATCGCTACTGCCTGCGACCCATCCCTCGCAGTAAGAACGCTGTAGTTGTATAACTCGAGAGTATTCCTTGTCATCTCAATCATTGAAAGCTCGTCATCCACGACGAGTATCGTTTCACCGTTCCCTTTGTGAAGTTGTTTGACAGCCCCATCCTCTTTCGCTAGTTCTTCGCCTTCGACTGCTGGCAAATAGATGACGAACTTTGTCCCCTTGCCGACTTTGCTTACGAAGTCAATAAATCCCCCGTGGCTCTTAATGATATTCTTCACGGTAGACAAGCCCAATCCTGTTTTTTTGTCAGATTCTTTGGTTGTAAAAAACGGCTCAAATATTTTTGGCTGGATCTTTGGGGAAATGCCAACACCAGTGTCCTCAACCTCAACGACAGTGTATTTACCTGAAGGCGCACCCGCCTGCATGCGAGCGAGGTTCTTATCAACATCCATAGTCCTGACCGATATGCGTAGATCACCGCCCAGCGGCATTGCATCCCTTGCATTCACACACAGGTTCATCATTATTTGATATAATTGCCCGTGGTCACTCATCACCGGCAAGAGATCGTTTGCCAAAGAAGAACTTATGTTGACGTTCTTGGGAAAAGTCTGTTTGATCACTGATACAACTTCATTGACGACATGTTTCAGGTTAAGAGGAACCTTCTCTTCCTCCGACCCTCTCACGAAAGAAAAAATTTGCTTCACCATATCAGCGCCTCTATTAGCGCTTTCTTCGAGGGTCGTCAAAACCCGAAGGTTTTTTTCATCTGCAGTTCTCGATTTGAGAAGCTCAACCGCCATCAGAATAGGTGCAAGGACGTTGTTCAAGTCGTGCGCGATCCCGCCCACAAGGATTCCGACGCCTTCCATCCTTTGTGACCGAAGGTATTGTTCCTCAAGCCTTTTCTTTTCAGTTATATTTATGTCAGAAATGAGAATCGACTTAGGTATCCCATTATTGTCTCTCACCAAAGTCCAATTTGCCTCAACAACAATTTCATCACCGTCTTTTGTAACTCGATTCGTCTCGCCGTTCCATGTCCCACTAGCCATGACGAAAGCCATTTCCGCCTCAATCTCAGTAGCTGTTTTCTTATCAAAAAACTCGGAGAATTTTTTTCCTATCACTTCCGGTGATTTCCATTTGTAGACTCTTTCGGCTCCTTTACTCCAGAAGGTTATGCGACCTTCCATATCAATAAGGAACATTGCGCTGGGCGCGATATCGATCAAAGCTGCCTGTTCCCTTAGACGATCTTGTGCTTCCTTCTGAAGACTAAGGTCGATTACTATTCCTCGCAGACCAACCGCTTTTCTTTCATGTATGATAGGAGTTGAATAGACCATGGCCGGAAATGTGCGTCCATTTTTCCTCAAAGCAAGGTACTCGTCTGATGAAGCTTTCGCTTTCCTCAGTCGTTGACGAAATTTTTCGGCTAGAATTCCTTCTTCCGACGGAGCAAACAATTGAAGGAAATTCATGCCCTTCTCAAAATCTTCACGACTGTACCCAAAACTTTCAACGGCTTTTTGGTTTGCAAAAGTGATCAATCCATCAGCTGCCGTTTCAAATACGGCTTCAGAAAGTGAGTCGGCGAGCTCTCGGTATCTGCGCTCTTTCTCCCTCAACTCATATTCGTTTCTCTTTTGGCTGGAAATGTCGCGTGCAATGGTCGAGAAAAATTCAACAAGCTCGATTCCATCTTCAGTTGATTTGTGTGCTACAATGACCTGAGAGACTGACACTTCAGAGCCATCCCTTTGCTGCAAAGTTGTTTCTCCACTCCAGAAGCCTCCCCTGACCGCGGCAGGAAGCGCCTCTCGAACTATCGACTCCTTAACTGAATCAGGATAGATGTCCGCGATATTCGAATCCCCTACTTTTTCATTCTCAGATAATTTCAGAAGTCTACGTCCACCACTATTCAAGTATAAAATCTTCCCGTCTGGCTCGAATGTCGCCACAAGATCCGACGCTCCTTCAAGAGCTGCGGTGATTCTCCTGTATTTCGCTTCAATCTCCTTCCCCCGAATTGCGTTTAAAAATACCAATGGAAGTCTTGTCAGGTTGGACTTGAGAATATAGTCGTAAGCGCCATTCTCAATGCATTTCACCGCCGCCTCTTCTCCCTGAACATCTGTCATCAATATCAAAGGAATTTTAGAGTTCAATTGTTTAAGGATTTTCAACGCTTCCTCTGCCTCGAATCCGGGGAGCGCATAATCAGCCAGAATTATATCCCATAAATGTGAATTTATTTCGTCGACGAACTCGTGTCGCGTCTCTATCCGCTTAAACTCGAAGTCTGGAATTGATCGTTTCAATTCACTAACAGCCAACTCTGCATCCGCAGCCGATTCTTCGAGAATTAGTATTCCCACGTGCTTGTTGGAGCCGGAACCATGATGCTTAGCCATTATTCACCTCTCTTTTCATTCGCAGCGTTAAATTCCCTCTCGTATGGGAGAATGGCGATTCACCAAAGTTTACAATTAGAAGGAGGCAAAAACAAGTGGCCGGACCACCTTGCCGCCAGAATGGCTAATTTATGCAAATATACTAGCGAAGCTGCGCCTCCCACATTGATTTGCGAATTGGCATTCGCGACAGCAAACGCATTGATGCCTGCAACTGCACCGAGCAGCGCTATTATGCTGTCATGACATGATTTGCATGCGGCGTTGGCAACTCTAATTCGCTGGAATCGGATGCGCTATCTTCGCACTGTCGGCAGAAAAATCGAATCCGTGGAAGAAGGGACTCTCCTGATTATGACACTTAACACAAACTTCCTTGTTTGGCAAAATCAAACCAAACTGAGTCCCGTCAATTTTCTTGGCATAGATATCTTTCATTGTTGCCATTTTCCAGTAATCGCTTCCTGCTCCATGGCACGATTCGCACTGCACACCATCTTGTGGATTAAACGTCGCTTCGAACATCGCCGCCGGTTCCCCGTAGCCTGTCTCATGACATCTCAAACACTGAGGAGCTTTTTGCGGATCATCGATGCCTCTTGCTTTCGCCACCGCTTTCGCCGTATCCGATGCAAGGTCCGCAAATGCCTGGGCATGCTTCGACGACTGCCATATCTTGAATTGAGCTCCGATCTTCTCTGTGTTGTGGCACATCTTACATTTAGCGACGCCCATGTACTTGTAAGTGCTGTCTTGTCCACTTGTTGTCGCGGACTGTGCAAACGTCAGACTTACTGCGAGCATAAACACAAAAGCAAGAGTCAAAATCACAATTATTCCTTTCATTGTCTCGATTTCCTTTCTATTTGTTTAATCTTCAGATACAAGAGAACCACTAAAAGAGTTATTACTAAAGTGGCTACTCCCAGTCCTTTTCTTCTGAAATAATATTCGTTGATGGCACCCAAGGCGCTCTTCTGTGCATCCGCAACGATCTTCAATCCGGGTTGAGCCGCAGATACAACTGGGGCAATAGCAAAAGCATGGACTTGCACGCGAGACTCAACCAAGGATTGATTGACAGATCTAAGCGAATAGCTTGCATCTGAAACGTCCATTCCAAGTTGTTCCGCATGCGCTAAAAGCGCGGACGCATCCTTTTGGCCATTTGTCAAACTGTCCAAAGTTGTCTTCATCACTAAAATCGTAGATGCAGCCGAATCCGAAGAATTGTCTTTGTGGCACTCTCCACAAACCGACGCCGAACCGAATCCAATCATTTTATCCGATGGCGGTTTTACAAGGTGATTACTGTGGCAAACGACGCAGCCCGGCAGCTTTGCTTTTGCAAAAGCGTTTTTGTGAACACTTTTGTCAAAGAGATCTGCGTTAGCTTGATGACAAGTGCCGCATACAGATGCAACGGAAGCAGCGCCGGGCGGAACAGCACCGTGATTTCCGTGACACGAGTTGCATGCCGGAGCGCTTAAATCGGAATTCTTCAACAGTGCTATACCATGCACACTCTGTACGTAGTTGTCATATTGATTCGTGGGAATATGGTATTCCGCCATGTACATCTTGTTACTATGACACTTCGAACATGTTAGCGGAATATTAGTCGGATAGACCGGCGACCTTGGGTCCTTCACAGCGCGGATCAAATGATTCGAATGACAACTGACGCATGTTGCCGCTTTCGGATCACCGGACTGATTTCGCTTACCATGAACGCTTGTCAGATATTTTTCGTACTGATCGACGGGAAGTCCCGGATTGAACTTCTTCATGTAATTTGGATTGCTATGACACTTTGCGCAAGTCTTCGTCACATTTGTCGGATAAACCGGAGAACGACGATCTTTAATACTCACAATGTTGTGAATCCCATGACAAGAGACACATTGAGGCCCGTCATTGCTCTCGCTCAGAGCCCTGCCATGTACGCTCGCCTTGAAGTCATCCATGACGTCATCCAAACGAAACTTCTCTTTCAATTCTGTCTTTGAAGGACCGTGGCATTTTCCGCAAACCTGAGGAATTGCAGACGCCTTTGGAACTCCGATATAACCTTTCGCGGGGCTCATCGCCGCATCTTGATCTTCGACTGTGGGATCTCCACCGTGGCAATCCGCGCACGTTACACCAGCTTTGAAATGTATATCATTCTTATACGCCTGAGCTTCATCAGAACCAATATCCCTATGACAACTGTAACATTTGTCGACAGTTTGCGACTTCTGTGCCTGCGTTCCGGAGGCAAAAGCCAAAATGAAAAGTAGAGGAAGACCAAAGAGAATTTTCTGATCCATGTCTACCTCGCTCCTATAGTTGTTAAAATAATTATGTAAAGTACCACGGCGATCCCGACATAGTTGATGATTTTGTTGCGCGAGCCCTTTGGCGTGCGGGAATCCCAGAGCGGAATCAAAAACCATAAGAGTCCTGCCAATCCAAAGAACATGACTCCAACGACTTCGCCGTCAAGACCAAGAAATTTAGACGGCAAGAACTTCAAAGACTCGAACATAAACAAGAAATACCATTCGGGTTTTATCCCTGCCGGCGCCGATGCGAAAGGATCAGCCTTGTGCCCAAGTTCCCACGGGAAATACACCGCAAGTATTGCGAGCACATTCAGCACGATCAGCCAGAGGAGCACATCGCGGAGAACAAAATTTGGGAAAAACGGAATATGATTCTTCTTCGATTCGGGAATATCCTTCCAAGATTCCGGTTCGCTGATTCCTTGCACTTGGATAAAAAGCAAATGTATCCCAAGAACGACGGTGAAGACCGCTGGCAGCACCGCAACGTGCAAGCCGAAGAAACGCGTTAACGTAGCCGTAGTTACATCGGATCCATTGCGAAGAATCTCCATTAGAGGTATGCCGACAACCGGAACGACACCAACTATTTCCGTTCCAACTTTCGTAGCGAAGTACGAAAGGGTGTTCCATGGCAGGAGGTAACCGCTGAAACCGAATACCAAAGTGAGCGACATGAGAAGGAAACCCGAGTACCATGTCAATTCCCTCGGAGTGCGAAACGCTTTCGTAAAATACACTGAGAACATGTGGATGAACACCGACAGTATCATCAAGTTAGCCGACCAACTGTGGATTGACCTGATCAGCCACCCAAACTCTACTTTCGTTACAATGAAGCGTACGCTCTCGTAGGCAGTCTGAGCGCCCGGCTGATAATACATGAGAAGCAAAATGCCCGTCACGACCTGCACGATGAAGAGGAAAAGACTTACTCCCCCGAAGTAATACCAAAATGATCCCTTAAAGTCCGGTACCTTTTTTTCTTTCGCGAAGTGCTCAAATGGACTTAAGTCATAACGCTTATTGAACCAACGCATCAACTTTGATTCATTATTCATCTGTGGCTCCTCAGCTCTTTGATACGATTATGTCGTCACCCTTGACAACGACCTTATATTCCTGAAGCGGTCGCGGAGGCGGACCGGCAATGTTTCTGCCGTTCAGGTCGTAAACTCCGCCATGACAGGCACACCATATTTTTTCCATGTCCGGGCGATATTGCACCGTACACTGCAGATGAGTACATACAGCGCTGAAGGCTTTAAGCTTGCCGTCGGGTGTATCGATAAGTATAGCAGGCTCATTACCAAACCTGAATACTTTTCCTTCGTTCGGCTTGAAGTCTTTTGTCAAACCAGCTACAACACTGGATGGAGCTGCTTCAGTCTGCTTGGGAACTTTCAAGTACTCAACTATAGGATATAGGACCGCTCCAAGCCATGCCAGCAATCCAAATCCCATGAGATAGTCCAGGAATGTGCGCCGGGACATCTTTTCATTTCCAGAAACATTCATCGTTTATTACTCTCCTCCGAATTAGTTTAAAACTGCAATGAGATATCTGACCATGATGAATTTCAATGAGTACTTTCGTCTTTCGAACTCGTTTTTATCCTCGTTCTCGCGTAGATGAATGATATAATCAACAAGGCTATGCCGAGTATGAGGAAGGAGACAATCCGGTAAACGGGTTCAAGTTTCGTGATTCCGATTATCAGCAAGTAGAGAGCCGTCAAAAGAAACGTGGACAGAGCCATCCATCGGTACTTTATACTTTTTAGAATCAAGCTCAAAACATAATAGAGGATCGCCACTGCTATCCATGACAGGCTAATGTAATCGCTCGGAACGATGTAGTACAATGCGTATGGAAAAATAAAGAAGGCAGCAATTAAATACGCATTTCTCATAAGTTCGGTTCGAAGCTCCAGCCGATGTCTCTGCCAATTCAAGATTCGCGCGCTAACTAATGCAACGACTCCAAAACTCAGACTGGTTGCGCTCACCGTTCCCGCAAGCACTAAATATGCGATGAAAATAATCGCGTAGATTATAAAGTTTGTCACCACAATAAACTTCGAACGAAACCACACGGACGTTGAAACGACCAACAGACTTTGCCAGCATAGCCAGACAAAAGAATAGGGGGTCTTAAACTGAGCAATTATAGCGACACTTAGCGCCGCATAACCAATCATTGCGTAGAAAAAAGTTTGATACCTGCTTTTCTCCCGCAGCCAAAATGCTATTGCTAAAATTAAGAAGACCGAAGATGCGACGAGATGCGAAACGGCAAGATGCTCCTGAGATTCTGTCAGCGTTGTCAGAAGATAAAGTGTATAAGCCCCAAGTCCATTCAGTAATGAACTTATAATTACTGTACTGTCTTCAGTCTGATCTTTTCCACGAATGAAGTTGCCAGCAGCAAAAATCAGCGCCCAAAGCAAAACGAATAGAGCAGTGCCAAATGATGACGCTCGAAGTGCAAGTGGATTGCCGACAAGAGGGTTGTTTATGAACCATAGAATATAGGTAAAATACGTTAAGACGATCCCATAAGTAAGAAGATGATGCCATTTGTATTTCAACTCGATGTAAATAGTTAATAATGTCATCACTGTCACAATTATGAAGAACGAATATGTCCACTCGCTCATTAAGGCGGCTGCATACCCCATCGTCAAGCTTAAGGCTGTCATATAAACTGATTTTCTGCGAGAAGAAATGATCAGATTTATTATCACGACTATCAATAACAGAATTATCTCAGGCGCTCTGTCCGCCAATGCGGGCTGTTCACTGAAGTAATGCAGACGCAAGGTGGCGAAATAGAGAAGCACGAGACCGCTTCCGAGAAGATAGCCGGAAAGAAACGGGAAAGACTTCCGCATGTATCGAGAAAACAAAGCCACAGTTCCCGCTAAGATGTAACCGAGAATAGGAGCAAAGGCTGGAAACAAAGTTGAATACGGCTGCAGCAACAAAAAGACAATGCCGATGATGAGAGCAACAATTCCAACTTTGGCAAACCAATAATGACCTATTTGAAATTCCAGTGTATCCGTAGTCTCTGCCGCACGCTGCGTCACAACAGCTTCTGCGGTTTCTTTGAATTCTACCGGTTCAAGATTGAGATGCTGTTCGATGCGGGAAATTCTCGCTTCAAGGTTCTTCAGAACCTCACTCACTTGTCCGGCTTCACTCTGTTTTTCATATCGATCTGACATTCGCCCTCCCTTTTTTATTCTGACATGAGGAGTGAATGCTTCTCGTTCTGTCAGAAGCTTAACTCAAGAAACGTTGATATTAGAACTTTATCTATATGAAAAGACCATGAGGTTTCTTTCTCATGATCAACACGACAGCCTAATCCTAGCCTTGCATTTTGCGCGAGAATTTATGCGCCCCCATTGTCCTTTGTGCAAAGCTGGCTCGGTTATGAATTGAACCAAGAAAACGAGTGGTCAAATATGTCGATTCCTTTTCTAATAGTCATAGACTCGATTCATGTTATTGTAATTGATGAGACATTCCTCGCTTGCTAACACCTCGTAAAAAGTTCATTTTATAACGTTCTTCATTTTAGTGGTGCGCTGCATTCTGAATCGGCTTTGACGTACGGCCTTACGTCGGGAATATTAAAGGTTGTTTAGGTTATTGTCAAGTAGAAGATGGGGCCAATTGTTGAGAAGAAATCGGATGAACTTGTGCCCGGGACAGGACTCGAACCTGCACAACCTTGCGGCCACTAGACCCTGAATCTAGCGCGTCTGCCAATTCCGCCACCCGGGCAAAGCAATTTCAAAAAAAATCCTGAACCAAAAGAATTTCAAGGAAAGAATTCAGAAAACGACGGCAATAATATACTCTCTGAGCGCTGTCTAAACAAGAATGAGATTTTGTAAGTGTTTCAACTCTCGCTATTCGTCCAACTGAATTACCGTTTTATCCCCAATCAAATGAACGTTGATACATCGAGTTACGTCTAATTTCACATAAAACGAAAGGAGATTCTCCTGTTTTCCTCAATGGGACACCCTAGAAAGTTTTCTGGACGATCCGGTAGAGTTCGGCTTGCTGGTCGTCCATCTTGAGAAGTTGGGTTTTAGTATGCATTGATTCGGGGAAAGTGTATGTGATAGAATACATGTTTTGAGTGAGTTCGGCAGCAGTTTTCAAAGACAGTTTCGATTTCTCTTTTTTGAGCACCCTCTCTAATTCTTTATAGATGGAGTATGCAGTGAAAGCAATGCAGACGTGAGCCTCGATCCTGGGGCGCAACCTGTGGTAAATCGGCCTTATTCGCAAGTCCGTTTTTGACATGCGGAATGCTTTTTCAATCTGCCACAGGTTCTTGTAATTCTCGATAACTTGTCTATCTGTTAATTGGGGGTCAAGTCCCAATCTTTGTGTAAAATCATAAGAGGTCACGCTGCCAGTCTGTACGATAGAAATTCTGTTTCATTGTCATGAGGGCAGATGAGGTGTCGTATCTGCCTGAGCTGTGCCAGTTCAAGA
>JAMCQL010000079.1 GCA_023381615.1 Bacteroidota bacterium | reverse complement strand
CTTCCGAGCGGTCTGTACTTCTACAGACTGACAGCTGGAAAATACACGTCGGTTAAGAAGCTCATGTTGGTTAAGTAAACCATTGCAATGAACGAAGCCCGGGAGCCGGCGTATGCTTCCGGGCTTTCCTTTGTACAATGTGGGTTCAAGATTCCACGAAGAACAAAAATAGACGAGCGTGATTCGTCATCTCAGGGCATTGTATTGCGGGCAATTTTGCAATTGAAAATATAGCCCGCGAATTCTATATTTACCGGACAAAAAAGTATAGGACCTATGAACGAAGGAAAAATTGTACAGATTATCGGACCTGTGGTCGACGTCGAGTTTGAGAATGGCAGGCTGCCGCAAACTCTGAATGCGCTAAACATTCCAAGAAAAAATATTGACGGCGTCGAAGATGTTCTTGTCGTCGAAGTTCAACAGCACCTCGGTGAAGACACTATCAGAGCGGTCGCAATGGACTCAACTGACGGTTTAGTTCGCGGGATGAAAGTTTACGACACAGGCGGTCCGATAAAAGTCCCGGTCGGTCCAAATTTGCTCGGGAGAATGGTGAACGTAATAGGCAAACCTATTGATGGACAAGGTGCAATTGATGCAAAAGAAGAATATCCCATACATAGACCTGCACCAAAGTTTGATGATTTGAGCACTCAAAAGGAAATGTTCGAGACAGGAATTAAGGTTATAGATTTGCTCGAACCATATTCGAAAGGTGGGAAGACCGGGCTATTCGGCGGCGCAGGTGTCGGAAAGACGGTCATCATTCAGGAATTGATCCACAATATTGCTACGCAGCATGGTGGGTACTCGGTTTTCGGCGGAGTTGGTGAAAGAACTCGCGAAGGAAACGACCTTTGGCTTGAAATGAAAGAGTCAGGGGTTATCAACAAAACAGCGCTTGTATTTGGTCAGATGAATGAACCTCCCGGCGCTCGCCAGCGAGTTGGTTTAACTGCAGTAACGATTGCCGAGTACTTCCGCGACTCGGAAGGAAAAGACGTTCTACTTTTTATTGACAATATATTCAGATTTACTCAGGCGGGTTCTGAAGTCTCGGCGCTTCTCGGACGCATGCCGTCAGCGGTGGGATACCAGCCTACACTCGCGACAGAAATGGGCGCTTTGCAGGAACGCATTACTTCGACGAAGCGAGGTTCGATCACATCCGTACAAGCGATTTATGTTCCGGCCGATGACCTTACAGATCCGGCGCCTGCAACGACATTCGTTCACCTGGATGCAACGACAGTTCTGAGCCGTCAGATCGTCGATCTTGGAATTTATCCCGCCGTCGATCCTCTCGATTCCACATCAAGAATCCTCGATCCGTTGATAGTTGGCGAGGAGCATTACCGTGTTGCCCAGCAGGTCAAAGAAGTCCTACAGACTTATAAAGACTTGCAGGATATTATAAACATTCTTGGAATTGACGAACTCTCCGACGAGGACAAAGTCACCGTTGCAAGAGCAAGAAAAATTCAGCAGTTCTTATCACAGCCGTTCTCCGTTGCTGAAGCCTTTACGGGCAGACAGGGAAGATATGTGAAGCTTAGCGACACGATTGCGGGTTTTAAAGCCATCATTGAAGGCAAGTGTGATGAATGGCCCGAAAGCGCGCTGTACATGGTCGGCACGATTGACGAAGCGGAAGAACAGGCAAAGAAACTTCAGGCGGCTTGATGTCCGACGAGTTATTTAGACTTGAGATCGTTACTCCGCAGCGAAATGTCTTTTCCGGTCCACTCGAATCCTTTTGGGCGCCCGGTACAGAGGGTGGATTTCAAATTCTTCACGATCACGCTCCATTTTTGACAACGATAACTGTGGGCGAAGTAAAGTTGCGCGAGGAATCCGGAAAGGAAATCCAATACTCGACAAGCGGCGGTTTCGTCGAAGTCAGCAACAACAACGTGACTGTGCTTGCTGATACGGCTGAGAGAAAAGAAGAGATCGATGTCGAAAGGGCAAAGTCAGCAAGAGAGCGCGCCGAAGAGAGATTGAGGAAGAAAGAACCGGGTACTGACATCGACAGAGCCCGCGCAGCATTGGCTCGCGCTTTCAATCGTTTGAAAATAGCAGGCGCGCCCTAAATCCAGCCGCGTAGTTATTAAAGTCCTTACCTTTTATCCTTTCTTGTTTGGAACGCCATCCAAAGTTAAATTTATTTTAAGAGGAGAATTTGTGCGTAAAGTTGCCGTAAATATTTTTCTTGGGTTCATGATTTTTATCGTGGGCTGCTCAAGCGTCAAGCAAGTGACGAAGTCGTCCCAGAACCAATTTGCAAGCCAACCTGACATGATCGCCAAAGATCCGAACTACAGGATTGCGATGGACCATTTTGTTGACGGCACCTTGAACGATGTCAAAGGCGAATATGCTCGGGCGATACTTGACTATCAGGATGCACTCCGTCATTACCGCGACGGCTCGATACTTGATGCAATGGCGCAGGATTATATCAAGCTCGGAAAGCCAGACATTGCGATAGAGGAATCAAAGGAAGCGATCTCGCTCGCTCCGCGGAATATAAATTATCGCA
This sequence comes from Bacteroidota bacterium, assembly GCA_023381615.1. Lineage (GTDB taxonomy): Bacteria > Bacteroidota > Ignavibacteria > Kryptoniales > JAKASW01 > JAKASW01. The sequence continues at coordinate 17,057 of JAMCQL010000079.1, read as the reverse complement.
GGACTCTCGCGCAGGCATATCTGTCGGTTTTTAATATCGACAGCGCAAGAAGTGAATATGAAAAAATTCTTTCCATAGACAGCACACAAGTCGAGGATATTCTGATCCTTGCGCAGCTTTACCAGCACGACAATCCGCAGCGGGCCGCTGAGCTTTATGGGAAAGCCCTAAGTTTAGAGGGCCCCAATCTTCCTACGATGATGCAGCTCGTTCAGATCTATAATTCCACAAATCAGTTTGAAAAATCAATTGGTGTCGTCAAAGAGATGTTGAAGATGGACCCGTCCAACGTCGCGTTAAAAGAGATGCTTTCCGATCTTTATCTCCAGACCGGCAACAACGAAGGTGCTCTGAAAATTATAGACGACTTAATGCTCGCACGGAAAAACGACTTCAATCTGAAGGCTCGCGCGGCGACAGCGTATTTGAGGATGAGAAATTTTGCGAAAGCGGACAGCCTTCTTGATACAATCTTCACTTCCGATTCGAGCAGGGCAGATGCAAAGTTTGCGATAGCGCAGTTCTACCTGAACGAGATGCAGCGCGACACATCCGTTATTCCATTTGCCCAGCAGATTTTCAAGAAACTTCTCGTTTTGTATCCTGACGATGCGCGAGCTTATTTCATGGCCGGCTTGGGTGCATCATACGCGCAACAGGATTCGCTTGCGGAAGAATATCTTAACAAGTCGATTGCCATAGATTCAACAAATCAGGATGCATGGCAGGCATTAGCCGTTCTATATTATCAAAAAAATCATTTCAACCGAATGGCTGAGGTTATGTCGAGGGCAGTGAAAATTTTGCCGGACAATTTCAGAGTGAATTTATTTCTTGGGCTTGCTCTGAATCGCGCGGGGAAAAATGAGGACGCCGTTGCGCCGCTCCAAAAAGCAGTCGCGCTGAAACCGACAGACATGGATGCGCTCAGCACGCTTGCGCTGGTATATGAAGCTCTTCATAAAAATGATGATGCCGACAGAATCTATGACACTGCTCTCAAAGTGGATCCCAAGAACGCGCTCATCTTAAACAATTACGCATACAGTCTTGCGGAAAGAGGACTTGATGTTACGAGAGCTTTGAAAATGGCAGAACTTGCCATTCAGCTCGACCCAAAGAACAGCGCATATCTCGACACGATTGGTTGGGTTTATTTTAAGTTGGGTGACTATGAAAATGCAGCTTCATACGTGAAGAAAGCGTTATCGTTGAGAGGCCCGGCTGATGGCTCACCCGCGACGCTTGAGGAACACCTCGGCGATATCTACGAGAAGATGGGTCAAAAGAGTAAGGCTCTCGAGTATTGGCAAAAAGCGCTTGACCATGATCCTAGCAATTCGTCGCTCAAAGACAAGATCGAGAAAGCAAAGGGTTGATTCGCTTTACAATTTTGTCAGCGCTTGCTGTTGTTCTCGCAGGGTGTGCCACGACGTATGTCGATTTTTCTGAAATGTCAGCTCAGCAGGTCGCGAATAATATAGAAAAGCAATCCCGCTCGTTCACGTATTTTTCTTCGAGCGGTTACGGAAATTTTGAAACTCCCGAAGGAGCTTACAGCGCGAGATTTGATCTGTCGGTTCAGAAGCCTTCATCGGCGCGTGTCGACCTGTTTGGTCCTTTAGGCATTAAAGTGGCGCAAGTGAAATTGACTCCGGATACTCTCCTCGTTTACAACAGCATGCGCAACGAAGTGTTTATCGGCAAACCAACCGAAGCAAATTTAAGACACTTGCTGATGATAGCCTCGAACGGCACTTCATTCACTGACCTTCTTCTCGGTTTGATGACGCCGCTTGCGCACCTCGACAACCCTCAATCTTCATCGCACTTTGACGGGAAAACCGTCAGCTTTACTTACGTCAGCGAAGACACTGTCGAGAAGTATACGGTCGATGGCAAATATATGCGGACGCGAAACTACGAGAGGCTGGTCAACGGCGAGACGGTGATGAAGATTCAGTATTCTGATTTCATGAAGATTGGTGATGTCTATTTTCCGAGAAGCGTGTCGTTCGAAGACTTGAAGCGCGGGGTATCCGCTAAATTGTTTTATCAGGACATCGCGCTGAACGAAAAAGATAAAGTCGAATTTACCGTACCCTCAGATGCGAAGAAGGTTATTCTTAATTAGCGCAATCCTGCTTTCGGCTTTGTGTCTTGCGGCGTTTCCGCAGGCGAAACACAAGCCCGCAGGATCCGCCGGACTGACCAAGAAGAAGCAGGAGCTTCAGCGGCTTCGCGGGAATATAAAGTTGTATGAAAAAAAAATTGCCGAGAGCAGCCGCAAAGAGTCAGTTTCGCTCGGAACACTCGATAAGCTGGAAAAACAGAATTTGCAGACGCGACAGTCGATCAAAAAAATTTCGAGTCAAATCGCTTCAAATTCGCAAAATATTGCCGACGTTGAACGAAAAATTGACATGGCAAGCTCCAGACTTTCTAATCTGACGGATCAGTACGCGCGATTTGCGCGGAGTTTTTACGAACAGGGAAGAATGCACGACCTTGAGCTGATATTGACTGCGTCTTCTATTAACAAGATGCTTGTGCGGTATGAATATCTCAAGAAATTTTCCGACCAGACCAAGCTTGACATGAACTCGATCAACTCTGAGAGAGACAGATTAAGGGGACTGAAAGAACAGCTCCGACAGCGGTTGGCGCAGCAGCAGAATTATCTTTCTCAAAAAAGCGTTGAAGAAAACAAATTAGCTTCGAGAATCGTGGAGCATAGAAGACTGATCGGGCAACTGCGGAAAGATAAAACAATTTATGCGCAGCAGCTTAAGAGGTCGCGCAATGCTGCGGTTGAGCTGGAGAACTTGATACGGAACTTGATTGCGGAGGAAGCGAGGAAGAAGCAAGAAAGCAAAGTTTCGCGGGAAAATTATTCAAGCTCAACTCCTGCGATCGTCCCGAAGAATCTTTCCGTCATGAAGGGACGTTTGCCATGGCCCGTAAACAAAGGGAGAGTCGTCGCGAAGTTTGGCGAACAGGAAAATCCGGTTCTGAAAACAATTACTTTAAATTACGGGATCGATATTTCTGTTCCGGAAAATTCACAGGTAAGAAGTGTTGCCGGCGGCGAGGTTTCGAGGATATTTTGGCTGCCGTCGTATGGAAATCTTGTTATCATTGACAACTACAACGGATTGCGGACCGTTTACGCGCACCTGTCGGACATCTTCGTGAAAGAGGGTGACAAAGTGAAAGCCGAAGAGCCAATCGGAACGGTTGGAGAGTCTCTTGGCGGATCTATTCTGCACTTTGAAGTCTGGTTAGACAAGAACAAGCAGGACCCAGAAACGTGGCTAAGCAGGAAATAAAACCAATCTCAGGGAAAGTCCGGTTTCTATATTCATATATCTTTATAAACTTAATGTATGTTTCCTTTTTCGTTGTCTCATTGTTCAACGAAAAAGCCCGGCGCGGTTTCAAAGGACGCAGAAATCTTTTTGCGGAATTGGGAAAAAAGCTCTCGCCTATTCCCGAAGGGAAGAGAGTCTGGTTCCACGCGTCATCGCTTGGGGAGTTCGAGCAAGCCAAGCCTATCATAGAGCTTCTCAAAAAGTCCGGATACAGGATCATCGTTTCTTTCTTCTCGCCGTCAGGTTACGAACATTCCTTAAACTATCCGAACGCGGACGTAATAACGTATATTCCGCTCGACAGTCCCAAAAATGCGCGCAAATTTGTGGAGTTTGTAAAGCCGCGTGTTTTCGTGGTGATGAGATACGATTTATGGCTCAATCACCTGATTGCTGTGAAGGAATCCGGCGCTAAAATAATAATCGCTGACGCCACATTTCCCATGAAGCTTTTTCAGCGGGCTACATTCCTGAAGAATTTCTTCCGCCGGCTTTACGGGCTTTCAGATCTAATCCTCGCTACGACTTCTGAACACAAAAAGATGTTTGACTTCTTTCTCGGCGCTGAAAGATCAATTGTTGCCGGAGACACTCGCTTCGACCGTGTTTACAGCCGCAGCGTGTTAAATAATGTTGCGCAAAAACTCCCGTTCACGCTGGATATATCCCAAAGAATCGTCATGGTTCTTGGGAGCACCTGGCGTCAGGATATCGATGTACTCGCCGCCGGGTTGAATAGGCTGTCGGAAACATTTGAAGCTCTCACTGTTTTGATCGTTCCCCACGAACCGACTTCAGAAGAAGTGAGCAGGATTCGGACGCAATTTCCGAAAGCAAAAGTGTTATCGGAAATTCGAGAGACGAGCCATGATGGCCTCCCATTTCTAATTGTGGATCGAGTCGGCATTCTCACTCAGCTTTATGTCCTTGGAGACATCGCTTATGTCGGCGGCGGGTTTGGCGCCGGTGTCCACAGCGTGCTCGAGCCGGCTGTCTATGGAATCCCGATTATCACAGGTCCGCGCATAGAGCGCTCCGATGAGGCAATTCATCTCATGCAAAGCGGCGCGCTCTTCTTTGTGAAAGACGCTGCCGGCGCCTATAAGATTTTGCTCAAGATGGTCGGGGATGAGGCCGCGAGGAAAAAGGCAGGTGTGATCGCCAAATCGTTCGTGGACAAACATCTCGGAGCATCTGCTGTGGTTGCGGAACAAATCGAGAAATTCTGCGATGGAAAATAAGTGTAGAATCTTCCTCGGTGTGTCTATAAATTATTCAGACTTTCATCTCAACCATCGATGGTAGATCATGCGAGTCCTGGAGTAGATGCTGCGGTTGATTCGAGTCGCAATCAGGGAAGTGATGTGCCGGATGGACAAACTCATACATAGACTAATTTGTTTGGAACGGAGAGTTGTGGTCTTTTACGCACCAATAAGCATTAAAAGAAGTCAGCAATAATGAGACTGTCGCTTCCGAATATTTTGCCGAAAATTTTCCCTGCCGTGAAATCCGGCGTGAACCGGATCGATCTGTCGCCTCAGCTTCTCAAAGCTTCGACGAGCACAGCGGCTGAATTATATGCGAATCATGGAACCTCGCCTGATGGCCTTACGACCGAAGAGGCTGAACGCAGGTTTGAGCAATACGGCGCCAACGTTGTCGTTCGCGAGCATAGAAACGGCTGGATAAAACTCCTCGTCAATGCAGTAGTAAATCCATTGGTGATTCTTCTTGCTATCCTGGGGACGATTTCATTGCTCACACAGGATATTGAGACCGCTGTTATTATAGGTTCCATGGTATTGATGGGCATCGTTCTGAGATTTGTTCAGGAGTATCGCGCCGACACAGCAGCTGCGAAGCTAAAGGCGATGATCCATGTTACGGCGACAGTATTGCGCGATGGTGAGCCGAAAGAAATTCCTCTCGCCCAAATCGTTCCCGGCGATATTGTGAAACTCGCGGCGGGGGATATGATACCCGCCGATGTCCGGCTCGTTGCCTCGAAAGATCTATTTATCATCCAGAGTAGTCTTACGGGTGAGTCTCTTCCTGTGGAGAAGTTCGATACGCTGCAGGACGGCACCGCGCATACACCGCTCGAATCGCAAAACCTATGTTTTCTCGGCACAAGCGTGGAGAGCGGCAGCGGGACGGCGGTCGTTGTCAACACAGGATTCAACACGTATTTAGGCGGCATGGCGGGTTTGATAACCAGCCAAACGCAGGAGACGAGTTTCGACAAGGGTATTAAACGCTTCACCTGGCTGATGCTTCGGTTCATGTTCGTCATGGTTCCGTTTGTCTTCCTAATAAACGGCCTGACAAAGGGGAACTGGCGGGAAGCGTTCTTCTTCGCACTGGCGGTTGCGGTGGGTCTCACGCCTGAAATGCTGCCGATGATCGTCACTGTCTGCCTTTCCAAAGGTGCGATTGCCATGTCGAAGAAGAAAGTAATCATTAAGCGGCTGAATTCGATCCAAAACCTCGGGGCAATGGACGTTTTGTGCACGGACAAGACTGGCACGCTAACCGTCGATCACGTTATTCTCGAGCAGCATTGTGATGTGGTTCAGAATGAAGACGACGATGTTCTGATGATGGCGTATCTCAACAGCCATTTTCAAACGGGTTTGAGAAATATTCTTGACCGGGCGATCCTTGCACGCAAGGAAATCCACGAACAGCTTCACATACCCGAGCACAAAAAGGTCGATGAAATACCGTTCGATTTCTCGCGCAAAGTAATGTCAGTTGTTGTCGAGCTTCCCGATGCGAAGACTCGGATGATTACAAAGGGAGCGCCGGAAGAGATTTTCAAGAGAAGTACAGACTTCGAGCTGGACGGGGAGATTCATCCTATAGATCCCGTTCTCATAGCCGATTTGAAAGAAGAATACGAAAGACTAAGCAGCGATGGTTTCCGTGTCCTGGCTCTCGCATACAAGGACCTTGAGCGAAAGCAGGCGTATACGAAGGACGACGAAAACGGCATGATCCTCAAAGGGTATCTTGCGTTTCTCGACCCGCCGAAAGAGACAGCATCACCCGCAATCCAGGCGTTGCAATCCCACGGGGTCGCCGTGAAAGTCTTGACCGGTGACAATGAACTCGTAACGAAGAAAATTTGCAGCGAAGTAGGGCTTGCGGTTGACCACTTGCTGTTGGGAAGTGAAGTGGCACAGATGTCGGACCAGGAGCTCGCAGAAGCTGCTGAGAAGACGACGGTCTTTGCACGCCTCTCACCTGCCGATAAGCAGCGTATTGTGAAGGCACTCCAAGCCAAAGGACACGCCGTCGGATTTATGGGGGATGGCATCAATGATGCACCGGCCCTGCGCTCCGCTGACGTTGGTATCTCCGTCGATTCAGCTGTCGATATTGCCAAAGAATCTGCTGATGCCATCCTGCTCGAGAAGAGTCTAATGGTGCTCGAAGAAGGAGTCCTTGAAGGAAGAAAAGTTTTTGCAAACATCCTGAAGTATATCCGGATGGGCGCGAGCTCCAACTTCGGAAATATGTTTAGTGTCCTGGGTGCTAGCGCGTTTTTGCCGTTCCTTCCGATGTTGCCCGTCCAGATTCTAGCTAACAATCTTCTGTACGACATATCTCAGACCTCAATCCCCACGGACGACGTGGATCCTGAACAGGTAGCGAAACCGCGCCCGTGGTCTATCGGTGAGCTTTCGCGATTTATTCTTTTCATCGGACCTGTCAGCTCCATCTTCGATTACTCGACCTACTTCATGATGCTCTATCTGTTCAATTGCTGGAATCCGGCCCGGGCGCCGCTTTTTCAGACAGGATGGTTTGTCGAGTCTCTGCTTACCCAGACCCTTATCATCCACGTTATTCGGACAAACAAGATTCCTTTCCTGCAGAGTCGTCCAAGCTGGCCGTTGATGCTGACGAGTGTCATAGTTATGGCCATCGGTGTTTGGCTGCCGCACTCACCTTTTGCTGCCGGTCTTGGTTTTGTCGGGTTGCCTGGACTGTATTGGCCTCTCATCGTGCTGACATTGCTTTGTTATGTTGTTCTCACGCAATTCGTCAAGAAATACCTTTCGAAGCGAGGATGGATCTGAACCGAAGCTTCGCTCCGACCGTTCCCCTTTACGTGACTTACTCTATCGATGGGAAGGGATTTCAGCAGCTCCCGACTCGAATATCGGCGAATTCTTTCCACTAAACTTGAGCGGAATTTATGGATAAACCATTTCATATTGCTACTGTCAAAGAAATCTTAGAAGGAAAAGTCACTGACATTTATTTCACCCGCGCGCTGAGTGTTCTCAATGCAAAGAATATCAGGAAGTCTGTCAAAGCCGAGTTTATCGTTAAGCGGTTCCCTCGCAATTATCCGTGGGCAGTGCTCTCCGGATTGGATGAAGCGCTTGCATTGTTGAGCACACTTCCGGTAAAAGTAAAAGCGATGCCGGAAGGGACCGTGTTTTATCAAAATGAACCGGTGATGACCATCGAAGGTCTGTATCAGGATTTTGCCATACACGAAACTGCCATTCTTGGTTTTCTTTGTCAGGCATCAGGTATTGCGACAAAAGCCGCGCGGACTCGTGTCGCGGCAGGAGACAAACCGGTAATACATTTTGGCGCCCGCCGTATGCATCCCGCAATTACTCCAATGATCGACAGAAACGCATACGTCGGCGGATGCGATGGAGTTGCTACTCTCGCAGGGGCAGAAGAACTTGGCATCAAAGCAACGGGTACGATGCCTCACTCGATGATTCTCCTGTTTGGAGATACTGTCGAAGCGGCGAAGGCGTTTGATGAAGTGATTGATCCGCTTGTTCAGAGAACAGTTCTGATAGATACTTTCCACGACGAAAAATTTGAATCAATTCAGGTCGCTGAAGCTCTCGGGGAAAAATTGTTCGCTGTCCGGCTCGATACGCCTGGCTCCAGACGCGGGGATTTTTATTCGATTTGCAAGGAAGTGCGATGGGAACTCGATATTCGCGGATTCAAGAGTGTGAAAATCTTGGTAAGCGGAGGAGTCGACGAGTTCTCGGTAAGAAAACTGGATGAGGTCGTGGATGCCTACGGCGTCGGGACATCGATAAGCAGCGCGCCAGTTCTCGATTTTGCGATGGACATTATTGAAATCGAAGGGAAGCCTGTTTCAAAAAGAGGGAAGTTCTCCGGAGAGAAACAAGTTTACTTTAATAGGAAAACCGGCGAACGAAATATTGTCTTGGCTTCTCAAAAAGCTGCAAAAGGCTTTGAACCGCTGCTGAAACCGGTGCTTGACCATGGGAAATTTGCTCGAAGGCAGCCGTCCGCGAATGAAATTCGGGCTTACGTCCTGAAACAAATAAAAGATTACAAATTAGAGATTGAGTCAGAAACCGAACGGAAGTGAATTCGTTGCGTCAGCTTCGGCGGCGCTCGATCAGAAATTTTGGTGTGGGGAATGGATAACAGCTTTATACGCAGATTCAGGCATTGATCCGAAAAGGGGAATTAAACTGACACGGAGTGTTTTGCGAGGATCTCTTCGGCAATCTCATCGCAAACGGTGAAGCCTGCTCTTGTCAAACGAATTTCATCGCCGGAGACATTCAGATAGCCTGCCTTATTCATTTCTAAAATAAAATCCGATTCCAAGGTAATTCCAAACTTTGCGCGTAGAGTTTTCAAGTCTACTTTCCCTTGACGCAAATGCAGCAAAACGTATTCATCTACGATCTGAGATTTGCTCAAATTTTCCTTTGCTGAGATCGGTGTCCGGTTGTTGGCGAGGGAAGCGATATATCCCGTTAAGTTTGAGACATTCCACCATCGCGTGTTACTCACGTGTGAATGAGCGCTTGGCCCAAATCCGACATATTCTTCGCCGTTCCAGTATTTCAAATTGTGTTTGCATTCAAAACCGGGTCTGGAATAGTTTGAGACTTCGTAATGATTGTAGCCAGCCTCTTCGAGAAAAGTCATGACTGATTCGTACATCTTCGCTTCGGTTGCTTCGTCAAGGGTGTGAACCTTACCGTTTGCCACAGCACTGAAAAGCGGTGTGCCGGGTTCAACAATCAGACTATACGCTGAAATGTGAGTCGGGTTCAGCGCGACTGCCTTTTCAAGATTTGCTGCAAGCCTCGGTTTGCTTTGATTAGGAAGCGCATAAATTAAGTCGATATTGATATTATCAAAGCCAGCCGCGCGGGCAGATTCGATTGCTTCAACGGCTTCTTTTGAATTGTGAATTCGTGAAAGAAAGCTCAACTCGTCGTCAAAGAAAGATTGCACGCCGAAGCTCAACCTGTTGACTCCAAGTTGTCTATAATCTGAGAGATGCTCTGTATTTACAGTACCCGGGTTGCACTCCATAGTGAATTCCGCATCTTCAGTAATATCGAAGTGACGATGGAGCACATTCAAAATAGTGTCAAGTTCTTTTGCTGAAAGGAGGGAGGGCGTACCTCCGCCAAAAAAGATTGTGTCGGCTTCAAGCCTTGAATGACTTTGTGAAAAAAGTTCAATTTCCCTTATGAGAGAATTTACAAACTCGTCGCGCTGAGAGTGATTCTCAATGGAGTAGAAATCGCAGTAGAAGCACTTCTTCTCACAGAACGGGATATGAATGTATATTCCTGCGGTCACCGAAGGCTTGGCGAAGGCGGGCTTTGCCGCAGGCGAGCCTACTTCAGCAGAATTCCGATTCGCTGCCATTTTATCGAGGAAAGTTTTTGAGGCAAGTTATAAATCGGAACTTGCTGATCCCACGACCAGTAAACCACCATCGCTTCGCCGACAATATTTTGAAATGGAACAAATCCCCAGAACCTGCTGTCGAGACTGTTCTCACGATTGTCTCCCATCATGAAATAGTAATTTCGTTTCACGGGGTACTCTTTGGTTGGCTTGCCGTCTACGAAAACTGTCGAACCGCGAAGATCACATGAGTGTCCTTCACGTTCAATAAATATTTTCCATTTCAAGAAATTCTTTGAGCTTAGGTGAAGCAGATTGCCTTTCTTAGGAACAACGATAGGCCCGTAGTTATCTGCGTTGAAATCCGATCCTTCCGGAAAAATCTGAGGGTCGGGATAGCCTTTCGGCAGCAAAGGAAAAGGTTCAAACTTCACTCCCTGCGGATATGGAACAATTTTCCCGTTCACATAGACAATCCGATTGACAACTTGAACAGTATCTCCGGGCAGGCCAATGCAGCGCTTGACATAGTCAACATGATCCGCCGGTCGCACCTCATCCCTGTTTCCGGGCCAGTCAAAAACAATTACGTCTCCTCGTTTTGGATAGCGTAATGTCGGAAACTGAAAATATGGAATTCGGATCTGCGTGAAGGGAAGGTATTGGGGAGTCTTGGCGCCGTAGATAAACTTATTGGCAAACAGATAGTCCCCGGTCATGATAGTGTTTTCCATTGAACCGGTCGGAACTCCGTAACCTTGAACGACAAAAGTAATTAGAAGCAATGCGATGGCGATCGGCGCGATAAAACTGGACCTAATCGCTGCAAATCGTTCAGAGAATTGTGACTTTGCCGGCTCCTTTGCCATATTTCCTCCGCTTCGTCATTTTACTTTATTAGCATTCCTATTCTGCCCCAACGAACGCTTCCCAATTTGTCAAAAATATCGTACATCGGAATTTCCGGATTCCACGACCAGTAAATGATCATAGCCTGGCCAACAATGTTTTGGAATGGGACAAATCCCCAGAACCTGCTGTCGAGACTGTTCTCGCGATTATCGCCCATCATGAAAAAGTAGTTTCGTTCCACGGTGTATTCCTGCGTAGGCTTGCCGTCGACAAAAACTGTTGAGCCGCGAAGATCGCAAGAATGCCCTTCACGCTCAATGAATATCTTCCACTTCAGGTAATTCTTCGCGCTGAGGTGAAGCACTTCGCCTTTCTTTGGAACTACGATGGGTCCATAGTTGTCTTCGTTGAAGTCGGATCCTTCCGGAAAGATCTGAGGGTTTGGATAACCCTTCGGGAGAATCGTATATGTGTCGAACTTTACTCCGGGCGGATATGGAACTACTTGTTCGTTCACGTAGACAACTCTGTTGACGACTTGAACGGTGTCCCCGGGAAGTCCGATGCAGCGCTTGATATAATTCACCGGCTCCGGAGGTTTTACCTGATCCCGGTCACCTGGCCATTCGAAAACAATTACATCTCCATGATGTGGATACTCGAGCGGTGGAAGTTGGAAGTAAGGAATAGAGACGTCGGTGAATGGAATGTACTGCGGACTTTTCGAACCGTAGATGAATTTATTTACCAATAGAAAGTCTCCGACCAGCAGAGTGTTTTCCATTGAGCCGGTCGGAATTCTGTAGGCTTCGATGACAAATGTCTTAAGAAGCAGCGCGGCGATGATAGCAAAGATCAATCCTTCAATAGAATCTTTGAATTTTTTCTTGCGCGGCTTTTGTGTTTTCTTGGATGATGTTTCCTGATTCAATTTTCTTCTCACTCTTCATCGTTTAATGAAAGTACGGCAAGGAAGGCCTCCTGTGGCACTTCAACTCTTCCAATTTGCTTCATGCGTTTCTTGCCTTCTTTTTGTTTCTCTAAAAGTTTTCGCTTGCGCGTTATGTCTCCGCCATAGCATTTTGCGAGCACGTTTTTTCTGATTGGCGAGATGCTTTCGCGTGCAATTATTTTGCTTCCAATTGCTGCTTGAATAATGACTTCAAAGAGCTGCTTCGGTATGAGTTTTCGGAGGCGTGTGCTTAATTTCCTTCCCCAGTCGTAAGCTTTATCGCGGTGCACGACCGAAGAAAGCGCATCGACCACGTCGCCGTTCAAAAGAATATCGAGTTTTACCAAATTAGATTCGCGGTTATCGAGATATTCATAATCGAAGGAGGCATAACCGCGGGTCAGTGATTTCAGTTTGTCGAAGAAGTCAAATACAATTTCTGCCAAGGGCAATTCAAATCGAATGTCTGCACGCTTTGTATCGATGTAAGTTGTATTCTTGTAAACGCCGCGCCGGTCCATGCAGAGTTTCATCACGTTGCCAATAAATTCAGACGGACAAATGATCTGTGCGGTTACATAAGGTTCTTCAATGTGATCAATTTCTGCCGGAGAGGGCATATTTGCAGGATTATCTACAAGGAGTATTTCGCCCGAGGTCTTCACAACTTTGTATTCGACGTTTGGGACGGTCGTGATGATTGTCTGGTCGAACTCGCGCTCGAGCCGCTCCTGCACTATTTCCATGTGGAGCAGTCCGAGGAACCCGCATCTGAATCCGAATCCGAGAGCGGTAGAAGTCTCAGGTTCATAAAGAAGTGCGGCGTCGTTCAGTTTGAACTTCGCGAGTGCATCCCGCAGTTCCTCAAAGTGTTCACTCTGTGCGGGATACAATCCGCTGAACACCATTGGCTTCACTTCCCGATAGCCGGGAAGCGCTTCAGTCGCGGGGTTGTCCGCATTCGTCACGGTGTCGCCGACTCGTGTCTCCGTCAGTTCTTTCACTCCGGCAATCAAATAGCCGACATTTCCTGCTTCGAGTTCGTTCGCCGGAACTCGATCCATCTTGAGAATTCCGATCTCTTCCGATAGGAAAACTTTACCTGTTTTATGGAATAGAACTCTGTCGTTTGTGCGGAGCTTGCCGTCCACGATGCGGATGTAAGTAACGACTCCGCGATATGAATCGTACTTTGAATCAAAAATCAAAGCGCGAAGCGGAGCGTCAGCATCGCCTATTGGAGGGGGAACTCGTTCCACGACCGCCTCAAGCACTTCATCGATTCCCATTTTTGCCTTTGCGCTGGCGAGCAGTATTTCGCTTTCTTTGCATCCGATAAGATCGACAAGCTGTTTCTTCACGTCATCGACCATCGCGCTTGGCAAGTCGATCTTGTTTATGACCGGGACGATCTCAAGTCCTGCGTCGATAGCCATATAGGCATTGCTTATTGTCTGCGCTTCTACGCCTTGTGAAGCATCGACGACAAGGAGCGCACCTTCGCAAGCGGCAAGTGACCGGGAAACCTCGTAAGAAAAATCGACATGACCGGGCGTGTCAATAAGGTTGAGCGTATAATCATTTCCGTCATGCGCGGTATACTGCATTTGTATCGCATGACTCTTTATGGTAATCCCCCGCTCACGTTCGAGCGGCATATCGTCGAGAATCTGGTCCATCATCTCGCGCTCGGTAATTGTACCCGTGCGCTCCAGCAGGCGATCGGCCAAGGTGGATTTGCCGTGGTCTATATGAGCGATAATACAGAAATTTCGAATAAACTGGGGAGTCCCGACTTGTCGGGATCCCTTTGGGAAAAGACTCATCTGTTTGGTTAGTTCATCTCTTGCATTTTGTGTCTCAATATACGCATAGCGGCGCGTTTTATCAATTTACAGGCCGTGGTTTTCTCCTGCAGTCAAATTCTTATATTCAACGAAACTACGGGGTGGCTTTTTGGAGAACAAACCGGAGTTACCGCAAAGTGTCTCAGACATACTTCGACGGAAAAGGAGATCGAGTGTTTGGTAATAAAGGTATACTCGAGTCGTCTCGAAGAGTGATCAACTTGGTAAGTGTTGAAAGTGTGAAGTATTTTGAGAAGCATTGATGCATGTGATTTCTCTTACGATATTTTTTCTTCTCGCTCGTCTTGTATACAGTATTTCCAAAACTTGACTTCAAAAAGCCAACAGCCTAAATTTTGCTTGTTGATTAAGGCAACTCGATACTTCTTGTACCGGTAAGTACATTTACAAGATCATAGAAAGTGAAGAAGTTGCAGCACCAGAAAAACGAAGCGCCATTCGGGAGAGGAATCTGAGGTTATGCTCATTCATACCATCGACCTAAATTTTTACACCGCTGAGACGATAGCAGCTTATCTAATTGAAACCGACTCGGAACTTGCCCTAATTGAGACAGGACCCGATTCTGTTTACAAGAACTTGGTTGAAGGCTTAAAGTCTCTCGGGTTTTCCGTCGGCGACATTCAAAAAGTTTTGGTTACCCACGTTCATCTCGATCACGCCGGCGCAGCATGGCGCTTTGCAGAAAACGGCGCGACAATTTATGTCCACTACAACGGCGCCAAACATCTTTCGGATCCGAGTAAACTCCTTTCCTCTGCCGCGAAAATTTACAAAGAGCGGATGGACGAGCTGTGGGGAACCGTTAAAGCAATTCCCGAAGCGAAGCTGCATCCGACTTTTGACGGAGAAGACATTTCTGTCGGCGATACAAAAATTATTGCTGTCGATACGCAAGGGCACGCTTCTCATCATAATACCTATTTTGTCGAAGGCAGCGCATTTACCGGCGACGTTGGCGGTGTCAGAATAAAAAATGGAACTGTGCTTCCTCCGACTCCAGCTCCCGATATCAATGTGGAATTGTGGTTAAGGTCAATTGAGAAGATCCGAAATCTAAATCCATCAGCTATTTACCCGACCCACTTTGGCAAATCAGTGGACATAACAAAGTATCTCGACGAGTTAAAGGTCAGACTTTTTGACTGGACGGAGTGGGTTGGCGACAGACTGCGCGAAGGGAAAGATGAAACACGAATTGTTTCTGAGTTTGAAGGTTATGTCACGCGCAGACTCGAAGAAGCTGGTGTCAGAACTGAGACGATAAATGCGTATAAGAATGCAATTCCATTTTGGATGAACGTTCCCGGCTTGATTCGTTATTGGCAGAAGTACAGAATGCAGCCTGCCGCATCGGGCCACTAATCGAGCCTGCGTGCTCGAATCTTGGTGAAACTGACTCACATAAATTAAATCGAAGGAGATACACCAATGAAAGCCGAGCTTGAAAAATTTCTCAAAGCGCGCGATTTCCTACAAACAAGACGCGAAGATTACGAGTCTGCTTATTACGGATTCAAATGGCCGGAAATCGAAGACTTCAATTGGGCAACCGACTATTTTGATCATTATGCCGAAAGCAATGATCGAACTGCGCTTTGGATTGTCGACGAGAATGGTTTGGAGTGGAAATACTCATTCGCGGAACTTTCTGAAAGGTCGAGCAGAGTTGCGAACTTTTTCAAACGCCTTGGCATAAATCGCGGGAGCAGAATTTTACTGATGCTTGACAACCAGCCGGAACTTTGGGAAGTCATGTTGGCATCGATGAAGTTGGGAGCAGTCATGATTCCATCGTCACTGCTTTTAACAAAGAATGATATTCAGGACAGGCTGAGAAGAGGAAGGGTGAAATTGGTTGTGTCTGTTCCTGAGAACGTCGAGAAATTTGAAGGCCTTGAAGGAGACTTTGTAAAAGTTGTAGTCGGCGGTAAGCATGATGGCTGGATTTCCTATGAAGATGCTTACAATTCATTAGTTGCATACAAGCCGGATGTTCAGACGAAGATTACAGACTCACTTTTCCTTTATTTCACTTCCGGCACAACTGCGCAGCCGAAAATGGTCCTGCATACGAACGGCTCGTATCCCATCGGACATTTATCGACGATGTATTGGATTGGCGTTCGCGAAGGCGATTTGCATTTGAACATCAGTTCGCCGGGTTGGGCGAAACATGCGTGGAGCTCGTTCTTCGCTCCGTGGAATGCGGGCGCTGGAATTTTCGTTTACAAGTATTCCCGATTTGTTCCCAAGGCGCTTCTTGAAGTCCTGAGAAAGTATAGAGTGAACACGCTCTGCGCGCCGCCGACTGTGTGGAGGATGTTGATACTCGAAGACATCAAGCCGAAGCCTGAATCGCTCCGCGAGTTGGTGAGCGCGGGCGAACCGCTTAATCCGGAAGTAATCACAAAAGTTAAAAGCGATTGGGGAATTACAATCAGGGACGGTTATGGGCAGACCGAGACGACGCTTCAAGTCGGGAATATGCCCGGTTCTCTCGTGAAGTTCGGAGCGATGGGGAGACCAGCTCCGGGTTATCGAATTGAACTTTTAGACGCCGACGGAATGGAGTCGGATGAAGGTGAAGTTGTAATAAAGCTCGACCCGCGTCCCATGGGTTTGATGATAAACTATGCGGATGATGTAGCGAAGACGAGAACTGTTATGTCCGGGGGATATTACAGAACCGGAGATGTTGCGACGCGAGATCAGGAAGGATATTTCTGGTTTGTCGGAAGAGCGGATGATGTTTTCAAGAGTTCAGATTATCGGATAAGTCCGTTTGAAGTTGAAAGCGCGCTCATCGAGTCGCCGGCGGTTGCGGAAGCGGCGGTTATTCCGTCGCCCGATCCGATCCGCGGATATGTTCCGAAGGCTTACGTCATACTTGCGCCGGGATTTGAACCGAGCCAAAATACTGCGAAGGAAATCTTTGCGTTCATCAAAAATAGAGTCGCGGCTTTCAAGCGCGTGAGGCGAATCGAATTTGTCCAGGATATGCCAAAGACTATCTCTGGAAAAATCAGAAGGGTACAGCTTCGCTCACAGGAAGCAACTAAAGAAATAAAAGGTGAGTTTGAATTCTTCGAAGATGAGTTGAAGTAGATGGATTTAGTAATTTAGAGTAGAGCGCCGGAGAGGTGTTCCCAACGGGGACCGTGTGAACAAGGAACGGAATCTTTGTAGGGGATTGATTAATCAAACCCCTACATTAGTGTCCAACTATAAGTCGAATAAATTCAATTGGTTATCGAGATGGTGCTGTTGAAATTCGGGTCGTGTATCTGTAAGTGCTTGAGAAACAGGTGTTTTCTCAAACAGGGTAATGCTTAAAAT
>JAMCQL010000082.1 GCA_023381615.1 Bacteroidota bacterium | reverse complement strand
TCAGGTAACTCGAGAGTTTCTGTGGAAGGGGGACGGGACTCCATTTTCGCAAGGGGAATTCCTGAGCTTGCAATTTGCAACAAAACTTGTCTCATTTGTCTGAGTTTTGATATATGAAGGTACCTAGCGAAGCTTCGCCTCAGACCGACAAGACGATTAACCACAGAGTCTCACCGAGGCAACACTGAGAGCACTGAGGAAATAAAAACCTTTTCTCTGTGTTCCTCCGCGAAATCCTCTGAGTTCTCTGTGGAAAAAGCTTGCCTAATTTGTCAAAGTTTTGTCATATGGGCACCTCTAAAAATCATTAAAATAATCTGTGGGAATCCGTTTTATCCGTGTCATCAGTGGTCTATTTTTTCACAAACATAGTTTTTAGAGGTGCCCATATGAAGTTGCGTAGAGATTCTTCAGATCTTCCTCTCAGCCCACTCTTCGACATCGATCTGCATCGCGACCTCGTCGCAGACAGGGAATTTCAGACAGTCTATGCAAATGCTCCAGACTTTGTGCGGGAGCTGCTGCTTGTCGATTATTTTGAAGCCCAACCGCTCAAAAAAATGCGGCTTGTAGGTCAAAGCGAACACATGCTTCAATCCCAATTCTGCGGCATCATTCATTAAAGCTTCGACCACCTGCGTGCCGAGTCCACGGCTTTGCGCATCTTCGCGGACGGCAAGCGAGCGAAGTTCGGCAAGATCGTTCCATGTTATGTCGAGCGAACCGCAGGCGAGGACCGAATCTCCTGAAGAGTTCGGCGATGAATCACTGTTGGGGGTAACAGCGACAAAATAATTCCTGACCTGCTGGAGAACTTGGCTCTGCGACCTGTAAAGCATTTCTCCTTTTTCCGCGTATGAATTTATCATGGAAACGATTTGCTGAACGTCTCCAACTTTTGCGCGGCGGATTTTTATATCAATAGCCAACTATTGTATCCTCTCTCTTTGTAATCTTTATGTCGTGAAGCTGCGGCGCCTTGATTCTCAGCTCTAAATTAAAACCGCGATAGTAGCCGATCGGGTTCCATGTGAGAAACATTTCCCAGCAATGGAGGTCGCGGTAAACGGTTACGGTTGGAACGACGATCTGGTGTTGGATAAAATCGTAGCTTCCCGTAAACCCGATCTTCCAATTATTGGTCAGGTTGAAACCGAGGTCAAACCGGAGGCTTGCGTATTTACTCGGGAGGTACGGATTTGATTTTGATATTCCGTAATCAAGCCCCAAGTTCAAATTCCAGGGGATGCTGAGATCGGGCACCTCGGCCTGATTATAGAATCTGTCATACTGCCGCTCGGCTTTGACCGAATCTTCCGGGAATTGCTGTTTCGATTCTTGTTTTTTCTTTTCCCCATGCAATAACGTCGATATGCTGAACTGGAAATTCGTCATGTCGGGAAGATGTCCTTCCGACCATAAGAACTGATTTACTCTGCCGACGTTAGGCACGTACCTGTAGAAGTTGAACGAGCCGCTGCCTCCTATATCAATCTTTCCGGCGATGTTCGTTCGGTAGTTCACACTAAGCTCCGAAAGTCGAAGAGAATCCGCCGCGAAATTGTACGCGAAGTTCAAACCTAAATTTAAAAGCTGATATTTGTTTTCTGTTTTGGCGGTGTCGCTCGATAGAGTTTTCATTTCAAAATTGTTGTTGATTCCCACGCCTATCGCCGCGACTGTCCCGGATGGCGCGCCGCCAAAAATTCCGTTGGAGTAGTAACTGTATGGGTATTCCGTTCCGCTCACCCGTTTATACTGTCCGTAGTAATTCCAAAAAGGCTTTGAGAAATCCGGCTGGTATGTGAAAGTCACGCTCGGCTGGAGCGTGTGCCTGAAAGCGGTGATGCCGAGAATATTTGGCTGCATTATCCCGAAGAGTCTTGTGCTTGCTGAAACGCCTGTGCTGAAGTAGCCCATGTTGTAGAAGCCGTGTTCTTGCGAGGACACCAGGCTGTCTGTTCCCGTAGAACTTGCGAAGTCATTAAAGATTGTGCGCGTGTTATACATTTTGTCCGTGATTGACACGAATGGGGAAACGGTAATGAAACCGGCTTTGGGTGCGGCGCTGATCGAGATCGAGTGTTGAACGCCGTACGAGCTCGACCTTGTGAAACCTCCGCCGGTCAGATTCGCGAGCTTTGAAATGCTGTTCAGGAATTGTCCATTGTATGAATATCCGATCAGTTCGTACCACGATAGTTGGTCCGAAGAGGTGTTTGCGTGCTCCGCGCTCCGGAACGGGTAGCTTTGGGTACGTGAGAAACTGATGCTCGGCAGTCTCAAGGTTATTGATCCGTCCTGCAGGTTTTGGTCCCTGTGGATGTTTATTGATATGCTGTTTCCTGAGCCTTCCCAATTTCTGAACAGCGTCGCATCGGAAACGAGGTTCTGCTGGAGGATTTGGCCGTAGTCAATGCTGGTTTGCCGGAAAAAGTTTGCGGAACTCATGTTAAAATTTGCAACTAATGTGGTGTTTGGATCGATTGTCTGGTCGTGCGTGAATTGCAAATTCCATTGTTTGTTGACGGTTCTGTTGGGATCGCCGACTTCTCCTGTATATCTGTAACTGTAAGCGCCGAAAATATTTCCGTTGAAATAATATCTGAGCGCATATCTAAAACCGCTTCTGAGCTCGTAGCCGCCGCGCGTATACCAATCGGCTGTCGTAGTCAGATCGGCATAGTCGTTTATAGCCCAGAAATACCCGAAGTGCGAAAGGTATCTTCCGCCGGTTGCGCTCTCGCCGAACGACGGCGTTATAATGCCGCTGCGTCTTCCCGACTTGTTTGGAAAAACTCCGAAGGGAAGCGCGAAAATCGGGACATCATCAACATAAAAAATTACCGGCTCGGCGACGATTCTATTATTCACGACGATTTTCATCTTTGAACTCTGGAAATAATAATCAGGGTCAGGCGAGTCGCAAGTCGTGAATCTTCCGTTCGCAACGTAGAGAACGTCTTTTGCAAATTTCTTAATCAGTTCACCGTGATAATAGTTTTTGTCGATTTCGGTATTTGCGACGTTGACTCTCCCTTTTTGGCTCTTGAAGTCGTAAGCGACATGTGAACCTTTGTACGTTTCTCCACCGTCACTGAAAACCGGCTGCTCGATTTCTTTGTTCGCGCTGTCTTTCCTTCCTTGCGCGGTGAGGATCGAAGTGTCCCAGTTGATGACGATCTGTCCTGCGTTCAGCTTGAAGTCTTTGTACTTCATGTCAGCCTTGTTGTACAGCATCATTTCGCGGTTGGAAATCGAATAAACGATCGAGTCCGCTGCACTGTAAGTTACAACCGAGTCTATTGCCGCTTTCGAAGATGTCGTATCGGCGGCGGGCTTTGCGGATGTCTTTGTCGTGTCCTGCGCATAAAGAGCGGAGACTGCGAGGAAAAGGATCGTTATGAGAGGAAGAATTCTCACGATAGGTTCAGAGATCTAGCTTTTTTAGATGCAACGCGAGGCAAGTCCTATTCTGCGATAAGCGCGGCAGCGCCGAGTATGCCGGCTGAATTTTCGAGCTGTGCGTGAAGAATCTTTGTCCGCTGTTTGATAGTGGTAAGCGCACGCAACTTGATAGTTTCTTCGATTGAATCAAATAGCGGCCTGCCGGCTTTTGCGACACCGCCGCCGACGATCAAAGTGGCGACGTCGAATAAATTAAATGCGGAAGCCACCGCCACGCCGATATACATTCCAGTTTCTTGCCACACCTGAAGCGCGAATTTGTCTCCTTGCTCGGCAGCCTGACTGATAATTTTCGGCTCAAGCTTTTCTGTGTCCCCGTTAATAAGCTTATTGATAAGCGACTCCGGGTGCGATTTCAACTGTTCCGCAACCCGGCGCGATAAATATCTTTGTCCCACATGAGCTTCTACGCAGCCGTGGTTGCCGCAGTTACAGAGAGGCCCATTGTAATTGATGGTGGTATGCCCGATTTCTCCCGCGCCGCCCTGCTCTCCGCGAAAGATTTTCCCGTCGATAATGAAACCTCCGCCGACTCCTGTTCCGAGAGTGATCATTATAAAATTCTTCAATCCTTTGCCCGCGCCGAATTTCAATTCGCCGACAGCCGCCGCATTTGCGTCGTTCTCAACTTCGACGCGAGCGCCGGTTTTCTTTGTGGTTTCCTCGCCCAACCTGAAGGCAGTCCAGTTCGCAAAGTTCGGCGGATATTTCACGGTTCCGCCGTCGAGGTCCACCATGCCGGGCGAGCCGATTCCAACGCCCAACAATTCATCGCCTTTGTATTTGTCTTTAATCGTCTCCACGGCTTTTGCGATCTGACCGACAACTGCCTGCGGACTTACTTCGGCTTTAGACGGTAATGATGTTTCGTACAAAAGTTCGCCTTGTTTCGACACAACGCCGGCTTTGATATAAGTGCCGCCGAGATCGACTCCAATGATGTAATTCATTTAAAATTTCCTTTCAGGAATGAAGCTACTTTTTTCTTTTCTTCCAAATTGACTCGAGATATTTTTTTAGAGCAGACTCTCTGCCGATCTCAGTCGGCTCGTAATAAATTCTATCTTTAATTTCGTCAGGCAGGTACTGCTGTTCCACAAAATGGTTTTGAAAGCTGTGCGCGTACTTGTAATCCTTATGGTATCCGAGCTGCTCCATCAATTTTGTCGGTGCATTTCTCAGGTGGAGCGGAACAGGAAGATATGGTTTTTCCCTGACATCCGCAGCAGCCTTTTCGATGGACATATACGCGGCATTGCTTTTCGGACAGCTTGCGAGATAAGTGGTCGTCTGTGCAAGAATGATTCTCGCTTCGGGCATTCCGACGTAATCGACAGCGGTGAAGCAGGCAGTGGCCAACGTCAGTGCGTAAGGTTCGGCATTGCCGATGTCTTCCGACGCAAGAATGATGAGCCGCCTTGCGATGAACTTCGGGTCTTCACCCGCTTCTAGCATTCGGGCAAGGTAATAAACCGCCGCGTCGGGATCGCTTCCGCGTATGCTCTTTATGAAAGCGGAAATTGTGTTGTAATGTTCTTCCCCCGTGCGATCGTATTTGTAATGCCTGATCTGGTAAGCTTCGCGAACGATGTCTCGGCTTATTTGCACCGGCGTTTTCTTCCCCAGCGTAGCGGGATCCCGACGAAAGTCGGGACCTGCAAGGTCGAGGGAGACTTCCAGCGCGTTAAGCATTACCCGAGCGTCGCCTCCGCTCAATCTGACCATCTCCTCTTCGGCGTCCGGTGCAAGCAGCGGCTTATCTCCGGCTTGCTCTCTGACCTTTTTCAGGGGTTCATCCTGCTCGATTGTTTGGCGAAGTATTTTTCGAAGCTCCGTTTCGCCGAGAATATCCAGGACATAAACCTGGCTCCTTGAAAGAAGCGGAGATATGACTTCGAACGAGGGATTCTCGGTGGTCGCGCCGATCAGGATTATCGAGCCGTTCTCGACGCTCTCGAGCAGAGCATCCTGCTGAGCCTTGTTGAAGCGGTGGATTTCATCTATGAAAAGGATCGTGCGTCTTCCGATCTCGAGTGATTTTTCTGCAGTCGAAATGATTTCGCGGAGCTCCTGCACCCCGGAGGAAACCGCGTTGATCTGGAAAAAGTCCGCCTGCAATCTTCCCGCAATCAAACGCGCGAGCGTTGTCTTTCCCGTGCCCGGAGGTCCCCAGAGTATCATTGAGCGGACATTTCCGCTGTCGAGCATTTTGCGCAGCGTGCCGTTTTCGCCGACGAGATGCTCCTGCCCGACGAAATCTTCGAATCGTTGAGGTCGAATTCTTTCTGCGAGTGGAATTGCGGACTTTGGCGGTGAGAATAATCCCGACGAAGCGAATCGCGCTTCGTCGGGACTACTTTGGCTTGATTTTGATAATTTTTTCACCATTTCTATGCATAAAATACTTCTCGCGGGCTATGCGTTCAATCTCCTTATCGCTCGTTTGTAATTTCTGTATTTCCGCTTGCATCGACGCGTTTTCCTTCTGCAATTCCTCGATTTTACTTTCGAGAGAGGCTTTTTCGCTCATCAATCTTATCCGCTGAATTAATCCCCTCGAGTCGAAGAGAATATACACGAGCGCTATCGACAGAATTAAGAGAATGATTGCATTTTTCTTCTTTATCTTTTTGAAAAACTTTTCAAGCTTCGAGATCTTCATTTTCCTTCTATGCTCAACTCGACAATCTTCTGCACAAGCTGAGTGAACGGAATTCCCGCCGATGCGGCAGCTTTCGGAACAAGACTCGTTTCGGTCATGCCCGGTATCGTGTTCACTTCGAGACAGTAAGGAATCTGGTCGTCGCCTATTCTAAAGTCGACCCTTCCAAAAGTTTTGCATCCGAGCGACTGGAAGGTGTTGATAGCTATTTCCTGAAGTTTTACCGCAAAAGATTTTTCTATCGGTGCTGGTACAAGGTAATCCGTCATCCCTTTTGTGTACTTGTGTTCGTAATCGTAAAATCCGCCGTGCGGCCTTATCTCGATGACGGGAAGCGGTTCGTCGCCGAGAATACCGACGGTCAACTCTGCACCTTCGATATATTTCTCTACAAGCACCACGTCAGAAATTTTTTCGGCTTCATCAAGTGCGGAATCAAGTTCAGATTCGTTTTTCACGATCGTAATTGCAACGGACGAGCCTTGATCGTTCGGTTTGACAACGTTTGGGTATCCGAGTTTTGAGATGTTCTTCTTGACGAATGCGGGGCGCGGCGATGAGTCCTTTTGATAGTCGTACCATTCGGCAGTCGGTGTTCCATGATGCAGGAACAATTTTTTCGACATTACCTTGTCCATCGCGATTGCGCTCGCCATTACTCCCGAACCCGTGTACGGGATCGAGCGAAGCTCAAGCAGAGATTGTATTATTCCGTCTTCTCCCCATTTGCCGTGAAGTATTATGAAAGCAAGTTCGATGTCGTCGAATATTTTTGAATCTATGGCGGACAAGTAATTCTTGTGGGATAATTTCTCGAGAAATTCCTGCGTGGGCGGATTCGTTCCGATGCCCTGAGAGAGCAATTCGGATTCCGAAATTTGCTTCTCACCGAGAGCCGGGTCGATGGCAGTCACATCGTGTCCCAACTCGCGGAGCGCTTTGATCACCCCTCTTCCCGAAGCAATAGAGACGAGGCGTTCCGGCGAGCTTCCGCCAAGCAGAACGGCAATTTTCACTTATTCTCCTGATTTTAGAGCAAGTTATTTAACGGGTAGGCAAAATACAAACCGTGCCAAACGTTCCCGATGCCGTGTGAGAAACGTCAAAGCGTTTGGGAACTGTCGGTTTTATCTTTTTATCAAAGAGGGGAAAAATTACAGCCCTACTACCTGAGGGGAAAGAGTCCCGACCCATCGGGACCACGACGGGTGCCTGTTGCCAGCCGACAGGCACCTTTTTTATATGTTGCGAAAAGACGTGCGACTCACTTACGAGTAAATTTTTGTGGAACTTTTCGTCACATACTTTTTGGGACGCTGCTTGGTCAGGCAAACTTCGTCCTTTTTGTTGAAAAGGCTCGATTTCAGGTTATGGTGGTACGGTTATTGGGGGAGAATCGGTTGGGGAGCAGGATCACTGGTTCAGCAGTTGAACGACATGACATATCAGATCGGGTTTTCCGAAGGATCCCTTAGGGAGAAGACATGGGGCGCCGTCATTTTTTGGGGGACTTAAATACAGTGGTTATAGTCTGTGCGGAGACAATCGTTTGGATGAAAAACTTTCGCTGAGAGTTGGCGGATTTGCCGGGAGTAGCGGAGCCAAAAGTGCCTGGCGCAGCGTCAGAATACATCTCAAATAATTATCCCCATAAAATCCCTTTCAGTTGTGGCATATTGGAGCAATCCCTACGTATAATCAAGGGCTGGTTTGATTATTTCTGCGGTTAGAACTAAATTATTGACGAATTTTTACATAAAAGTGACAAATTGGCGCATATGGATAACGACAATAGATTGAAGATATATGTTGAGACGTACGGCTGCCAGATGAATCTTGCCGACACGGAAATCGTGCTCGGAATAATGAACAAATCCGGTTACTCGCCGACGCAAATTATAGATGATGCCGATGTGGTTTTGCTGAATACGTGCAGCGTTCGCGAACATGCCGAGGAGAAAATCCACCAGCGGCTTGGCATAATAAAGAAGCAAAAGCTCAATAAGCCGAATCTGGTCGTCGGTGTTTTGGGATGCATGGCGGAGAGGCTTCGCGCCAATCTTCTTGAAAAGCGGAAGGTTGACATCGTGGTCGGCCCGGACGAGTACCGCAAACTTCCCGAACTTCTCGATGGTGCGCTTGCCGGGACCCAAGGAATCGGCGTGCGGTTGTCGAGAACTGAAACCTATGATGACATAACGCCTTTCAGAACAGAAGGAATCTCTGCGTGGCTCTCTGTAATGCGCGGCTGTGATAAGTTCTGCACTTTCTGTATTGTTCCATTCACGCGAGGACGCGAACGGAGCCGGAAACTGGGAAGCGTTGTCCGGGAGGTCGAGCAGCTTGTCGAGAAGGGTTTCCGTGAAGTCACGCTCCTCGGTCAGAATGTTAATTCTTATCGGGACGAAAAATATGATTTTGCCGATTTGCTAGCGGCAGTTGCGAATGTTGACACAAGACTTCGTGTGGGGTTCACGACATCTCATCCGCAGGATTTGTCAGACAAGTTGATCGACACGATCGCGAGCCGCGATAACCTCTGCAAGTATATTCATCTTCCCGTTCAGTCCGGATCGGATAGAGTTCTTGGAGCAATGAACAGAACTTACACGAGGGGACATTATCTTGGCTTGGTGAGAAAAATCAGATCACGAATTTCTAATGTTGCGCTCTCGACGGATATTATTGCCGGTTTTCCGACGGAGACTGACGATGAACACAAAGAGACTCTAAGTTTGATGGAAGAGGTTCGGTACGATGGCGCGTATATGTTCAAGTATTCTCCGCGCGAAGGTACTCCGGCTTACAAATTAGGCGATGATATTTCCGAAGAAGTAAAAGCCGGACGACTCAGCGAAATCATTTCACTTCAGCAGAGAATTTCTTACGATGTAAATCAAACAACGATAGGGAAAGTGGTTGAAGTGATGATAGACGGCACGAGTAAGAAATCGGACTTGCAGCTCAGCGGCAGAACGGACACAAACAAGACGGTCGTTTTTCCAGTCGGTTCGTACAAATCCGGCGACGTCGTCAAAGTGAAAATAGATAAGGCTACGTCAGCGACGCTCTTTGGAGAGGTTGTAACCAGCCTCAACTGAAATGAAATCGTCTTCAACGCTCCTTATCACTCTTATCCTTGTGATTCCCATCTTGGGCTCAGAATCCGCGTTTGCTCAACGATTTACGAGTAAAAGCCAATCCCAGCAGGCGCAGAGTGTTGACAACACTGCTGACCAAAATGCTGCACAGGCGTACATGGCTCTCAAAGAAGGGAACCTTGACGACGCGAGGAAATATCTTGCGAAAGCAAATTCTTCGGATCCGTTTGCAATGTATGTTCGCGCCGCGTTGACGCCGGATGCTGCCGAAGCCGCAGATGTTTACAAAGAGATTGTCGCCGAGAACGAAGACAAACCGATTGCCCGCGAAGCTCTCCTTCAGCTTTACAAATTTCATTTCGCGGCAGGGGATTACAATGCTGCGCACGCTGATTATTTGGAACTTAGCAAATTCCCGATGTTGACACAGATAACCGATCCGCTTGGGTTTGAAGATTCGCTTCAGACTCCGGCGCCTTCTGTAAAGCCGCAACTTGCAAATACACTACCTGCTGCCAGTCCAACCAAAGAATCCGGAAATTTCGCTGTGCAAGTTGGAGTGTTTTCTACCCCGCAGAACGCGCGCAAGTTTATGGAGAGTTTGCGGACAAGCGGAATCAACGGGGCAATTTTTACGAAAGCTGAAAGCGGTAGAACGCTTTATGCCGTGAGCGCCGGGACGTTTTCGACGCGAGTAGCGGCGCAGGCTTTTGCGGCGGATCTAAAGAACCGGTCAATTGATTGCATCGTGGTACAAAGATGAAGATAACCGTTCTGGGTTCCGGCTCTGCGTTTTCCAGCTCAAGCAGATTTAATAGCTGCTACTTCGTCAAAGCGGCTGGAAACAAGTTCTTGATAGACTGCGGTTCGGACGCACTGCGTGCTCTGCAAAATGTAAACGTGGACCTATTTTCAATACAAAAAGTATTTATAACTCATATGCATGCCGATCATTGCGGCGGACTCCCTGCGGTGCTTACCGCGATGCACGTGCTCGGAAGAAAGGCGCCGATAGAGGTTTATGTGCCATTCAATCAGGTCGAGTTCACTAAGGTATGGTTTGCGAACCAGTTCATATATAATGAAAGAATGACATTTGAGATATCGCTCCTGCCGATCCACTCTGGAGATATGCGATTGGGAAATAACATCGAATTAGAATTTATTCAGACAAAGCATCTTGAGAAATATTTAGAATACGCGCGAAAGTTTGGTGTCTCGCCTGTAAGTTTTTCGGTGTCGGTGCGGGAAGGAGACAAGAGCTTCTTTTTCAGCAGCGATTTAGGTTCGCTCAAAGAAGCTAAAGCGCACGTCAGAGATTCGGTAGCTCTAGTTGAGGCAACTCACCCATTGCTCGACGAAATAGCCGCTTTCGCGGCGGAATCCAGGAAGAATCTCTTTTTTACGCATATTCCGCAAGAGCTTGAAAATGGCGGCGAATGGGCAGAGGAACTGCGGACGAAATTCGGCATCCAAGAATTGAACATGGTCCATGATGGACAAGTTTTGACCGTTTAAGAAAATTATATGACAGTAGAAGAATTTCAAGGAAAGTTCGGAATAGTTGGCGTTTCTGTGGCAATGAGGGAAGTTGTAGCGACCGTCATGCAAATTGCGCCGACAGATGTGACGGTTCTGATCAGCGGTGAAAGCGGAGTCGGCAAGGAAGTCATTGCTCGTGCAATTCAGGGTGCGAGTATGCGTGCCGACAAGGCGTTTGTTGCCGTGAACTGCGGAGCGATTCCGGAAGGCATCTTGGAATCCGAATTGTTCGGGCATCAGCGCGGCGCCTTCACCGGCGCAGTCGAGTCCCGCAAAGGCTATTTCGAAATCACGGATGGAGGCACGCTCTTCCTCGATGAAATCGGAGACATGCCTTTGCCAACTCAAGTTAAACTTCTCCGCGTTATCGAGACCGGAGAGTTCATGCGCGTCGGTTCCTCCGCAACTCAAAAAGTCGATGTCCGTGTGATTGCGGCTTCGAACAAAAGTCTCGATGCGGAGGTCGCCAAAGGTTACTTCCGTCAAGATCTTTATTTTCGTCTTGGCTCGGTTAACCTGCGCATTCCGCCGCTCAGGGAACGCCGCGAGGACATTCCGCTTTTCATCGAAAAGTTTTCGGAGGAATTCAGCCAGCGGAACAAAATAAAGTTCGGCGGCTTCACTCAAGAAGCGATCGAAATTCTCACCGGTCTTGACTGGCCGGGGAATGTCCGCGAGCTAAAAAATTTGGTCGAGAGCATAATTGTTCTCGAGCGCGGCAATGAGGTAAACGCTGTTACAGCAGAAAAATATATTCCCAAGGCCGGAGCTTTTTATTCCACGGAAGCGACAAGCAAATTTCTTCCTGTCCGTGTCGGGAAAACGCCGGAGGAATCGGAGCGCGAGCTCATCTTGCGCGCTCTCTGGGAAATCAAGAACGATATTGTTGATTTAAAGAATCTGCTCGAAGCGAACGGCCTTGAAAGAAAATTGGCGCTGCCTGTTCCTCAATATCCTTTTGGACTGCACGGCGAAGTCGGGAACTCTGCGAATGGAAAAGAATTGAATCTCGAAGAGATGGAGAAATATCTGATTCGAGCTGCGATTGAAAAATACCACGGTAACAAAAGCATGGCGGCAAATGCTCTCGGCATCAGTCCGCGCACTTTGTATCGCAAACTTCGAGAATATAAATTAAAGGATGTCTGATGAAGCATCGCTTAATTTTTGCGGTCTTACTGGTTTTCAGCGGCTGTACGTACTCTTTTCGCGGAGCTTCGCTCCCGCCAGGAGTGAACTCCGTTGCTGTACAGGAATTCGACGATAGAAGTGGTTTTGGCGATCCGAATCTGAGGATTGATTTGACAAATCTTTTGACGCAAAAACTGATTTCCGATAATACGCTTCGAGTTACCAATATGTCGACGGCGGACGCCGCGGTTATCGGTGTCGTAAACAGTGTATCCTCACAGCCCACTGCCATCCAGGGAACTGAACAGGTCAGTCGGTGGCGGATTACAATCAACGTGTCTGTCAAGTTCCAGAACTTAAAGACACAGAAGGTCATCTGGACGAAAGACTTCTCCGACTGGGGTGAGTATGATCCCAGCCAGGGCCCTTCGAACAGAGATGTTGGACTAAAACAAGCAGAAGATAAACTATCTGAAGATATTCTTTTGGCTTTGGTAACGAATTGGTAAACTTTAAAGGAGCGATATAAAAAATGTCACCCCGCGTTGAAGACGCATTGTTAGTGTTCTACATAGTCGTTTTAAGTTTTCCGTTCATCTTCGGAACGAACGGCTTTTTGATGATTTATTATTACTTCAAGTATCGAGACAGGCAAGTCGCACAGAAAGGCGAACTGAAAGAACTTCCGGTTGTAACGATACAACTTCCCGTTTACAATGAGTTGTATGTTGTGAACCGCGTGGTCGATTCAATCTGCTCATTGGATTATCCGAAGGACAAAATAGAAATACAGGTGCTCGATGATTCAACGGATGAAACGAGCGCAATCATTGCCCAGAAGGTTATTGAGAAATCAGGACAGGGTTTCGACATCAAGCATATCAGGAGAGGGAGCCGTCAAGGATACAAGGCGGGTGCGCTGAAATACGGACTCGCGCAGGCAAAAGGCGAGTACGTCGCAATATTCGATGCCGATTTTATTCCACGCGTAGATTTTCTAAAGAGAACCCTGCCTTATTTTACGGATGAGAAAATCGGTTTAGTGCAAACACGTTGGGAACACATCAACAGCGATTATTCTCTCCTCACCCGCGCACAGGCAATCGCACTCGACGGACATTTTGTGATCGAGCAGCAGGTGCGCAACAAAGCCGGTTTCTTCATTAACTTCAACGGTACCGCCGGAATCTGGCGGAGAAGCTGTATTGAAGATGCTGGTAACTGGGAAGCCGACACACTTGCCGAGGATCTCGATTTAAGTTACCGTGCTCAGCTCAAAGGCTGGCAATTTGTGTTCATGAAGGAATATACTTCACCCGCGGAGCTTCCTGCCGATATCAATGGTCTGCGTTCGCAGCAGTTCAGGTGGACAAAAGGCGCGATAGAGGCATCGAAAAAACTTCTGCCCAGGGTTTGGAAATCGAAATTACCGCTAAGGGTTAAGATACATTCAACGGTTCACCTTTCGGCGAGCATGGTTTATCCTTTTGTCCTGTTGATCGGGATACTTCAAGTGCCGATCGTTTTCATCAAACATTCGGGCCACTACGACGCGACGTTTATCATGATGAGCGGCTTTATTTTCGCTTTCTTCGGATCGTTTATGTTCTATCTTTACAGCCAGAAGGATGTTTATAAGGATTGGCGAAGGCGGATTTATCTTTTCCCCGTTTTCATGGCTGGAAGCATGGGACTTTCCGTGAACAACACGAAGGCAGTTATAGAAGGTTTGCTGAACAAGAAATCAGAGTTTGTCCGGACGCCAAAGTACGGCGTAACCGGCAAGCAGGGTTCGTGGGCGGACAAAAAGTATACTCAGAAGAAGATTAACTGGGTTTCGATTACGGAGTTTGCGCTCGCGCTGTACTGCCTTGCGGGCATCGTGATGTCAATTGTTTATCTTGAAATCGCGGCGGTTCCGTTCCAGATGTTGTACTTCACGGGCTTCGGAACGATATCTTATCTTTCGATAAGGGAGGCGGTTCTTGCGAAGAAAGCTGCTGTGCGAGTTGTGCCGAACGCTCAACCCGTTGCAGAGCAGATTGTAAAATAAATTGGGGACTCTTTGGTAAGATTTATGTCCCAGCATCAGTCGAGTCCCTTTTAATAAAAACGCAAATAAACTTTCCAAATGCAAACATCATTTATTCGTGTTCCGATCTGACCTGATTAGAATTTTCACGGTGTACTTTGGCAATGAATTATCAATACAACGGAAAAGACATAGCGCTTCTTCAATTTCTTGAAGAAAGGATACGGAGAAATCCGGCGTCGTCATTTTTTGCGATGCTTGCTTATTTCTATCTCGAAATTGACAAGGTTGCGGAAGCTCTGTCTGTGGCGCAGCGCGGAGTGATAGCCCATCCGAATTACTCCACAGGACATGCGGTTCTCGCAATGGCTATGATGAGAGCGGGATTTTTTTCTGATGCGAAGAAGGAATTACTGAAAGCTTCCGATCTGCATCCCGGTTCGAAAATGATAGACTTGCTGACCGCGGAACTTGAGAAGCATGAACAGGCTGACACAATCGGCAAAAAGCTGGCCGAGCAGTTCCGCAAAAGGTCGGGCGCGTCTGCAGAGAAGGGACCGTCTCGCCCGGCGCGAGCCGGGGCGGACATAATGAAAAAGGTGGAGCAGACGCTGAAGGAAAACCCGGCGAAAAGCTCCGACGAAGATTTCCTGATACCTGGACTTGACGCCATCGTCGGCGGAGACTTGTCGAAGCTGCCCGCGCAATTTAAAAAACCTCCTCAGCCGGATGAACCGCCAATAATTTCCAAACTGGAACCTGAGAAGAAAAGCGTAGAAAGAGAAGACGAGTCGAGCATAGCAAGAGCAATCATTGACAAGGTTACCCGCGAATTTGAGATCGAGAAATTGAGTGATGAAAAGAACAATACGGTAGAGCAAGCCGAATCCAGAGAAGTTGAACCTGACGAAGACGAATTTGATATCGATGCGCTTGCACGCGAGCTTGTGTCCGCGGGGCCGATAAAGCCGCCGGAAGACCGTTCCCAGTCCCGGGACCGCGATGAAGATCCGGGGATCGAGCTGACGCCGGAAATAGTTACAGACACTCTTGCGATGATTTTTGAACAACAAGGACAAATCAAGACCGCAATCGAAGCGTACAGCATCCTCATAAAAAAGAAGCCCGAACGAGCGGATTTTTACAGCCGGAAGATTGCCGATCTGAAATCGAGAGCTGATGCACCACATTGAGGAATTTGATTCCGCCGAACAAAAGAACAAGTATGTCCGGCGAATGTTCAACAACATTTCCCGCCGTTACGATTTCCTTAACCACTTTTTGAGTGTCGGAATAGACCGCTACTGGCGAAAGCGCGCCATAAAGCTTTCGCGGCTCGGCGGCGGCAATTCGTTCTTGGATATTGCCTGCGGTACCGGCGATCTTTCCGTTGAGGCTGCGAAGTTTGGCCCGTCGAAAATCGTTGCCGTCGATTTCGCGGAGAACATGCTCCGCGGTTTCAGCGCCAAGAAAACCCGATTGAATCTTGACGGCAAAGTCGAGATCGTTCAGGCGAATGCCGAGATACTTCCATTCCCTGACCATACTTTCGACGTAACTGCGGTGGCGTTCGGCGTCAGAAATTTTGGGGATCTAAAAAGAGGCATTGCTGAAATGCAGCGTGTTCTCAAAGTTGGCGGTCGAATTGTGGTGCTTGAATTTTCCAGACCGAAACATTTTCCCGTGAGGCAGCTTTATTTTTTTTATTTCAAAGAAATCCTGCCGCAGCTCGGCAAACTGATCTCGAAAGATCCAAGCGCATACATGTATCTGCCGAATTCCGTCTCGGCGTTTCCTGACGGCGAAGCGTTCGAAGCCGTAATGCGCAGCGCTAACTTCAAAGAAATCAAATCCGTTCCGCTGACGTTCGGCATTGCCACAGCTTATTTAGGAGTCAAGTGAATATTCTCCGAAGGATCCTGCGGAAATGCGGTCA
Organism: Bacteroidota bacterium; assembly: GCA_023381615.1. Taxonomy (GTDB): domain Bacteria; phylum Bacteroidota; class Ignavibacteria; order Kryptoniales; family JAKASW01; genus JAKASW01. The sequence continues at coordinate 3,741 of JAMCQL010000082.1, read as the reverse complement.
ACATCTCCTTTGAACCGGTGAATTTGAAAATGGATGAACTTGTACAGATAGTAACAGATAATTTTGATACGATAACCGAGCGCTGGGTATCATCCATAAATACTATTCCGAAATATTTCGGCAGCACACAAATACCTTTCTACAGAAGCCAGATCACGGAGCTTCTTCACTGCATTATCGATTTGCTGGAGAGTCGAGTCGAGGCGAGGCTTCTGAAGTTCACGGAAAGGATCGTTAAACCACCTTACAACGGGCTGCTCACACTGACTTCAGTGCACGAGACTTTTTTGCTCGGTGAAGATGCGATCGTCTCCGTGGTGCGCGAGAAAATGCAGAACGAGGATGATACCTTCGATTACTCCCGCAGAGTGGACGGATGTTTCCATGAAATCATTTACCAGTATGCTAATGCATATCAAGCGTATCAAAGCGAAGTCGGTGCGTCGCGGCGCAAAGTCATAGAGCGACAGCGCGAAACCCTGCTTCGATTCACTAATGCGATAGGCTCCGCAAATTCTTACGATGAAGCTCTGGGAGCTGCCGTCGGAATAATCAAGGATGAATCCCACTCAACTGCCGTTGAGTTTTTTGCTTTCGACCAGAGCACCCGTCAATTGGTTTTCAAGTTGGCAGTTCCTGAACGCGTCCCAATCCCGAACCCGGCAAGTCGGGATCGGGATGGAGGTCTTCTGGAAGATCTCGGAAACCAGTTCGGCGGGGAATCGAGCGCCCGAAGAAGTTATGGCGTGATGCAGGAGGTGTTCGGACATCGCAGAGTTGTGCTTATGCTGCCTGTTTCTGCCGGCGATTCGCTTCTCGGTCTTCTGCTCCTCGCATATCCGTCGGTGCCGCTTCGTGAGAGTACGATTACCGAATTTCAGGATGAAAGTCTTAATATCCTTCTCGCAATGGCGGACCAGCTCGGTTACGGTTTGAAGAGGTTTTTGCTCGAAGAAGAAGTGACGTCGAAAGCCCATTATATTTCAATACTGACAGAAAATTCAGCCGATGCAATAGTCGGTCTCGATACGCAGGGAATGATCGTATCGTGGAACAAAGGCGCGGTGCTCCTTTTCGGATATCAGCCGAACGAAGTCAACGGACAGCCGTTTTCGATTTTGCTGCCGCATGAGAAGAGATTGATCGGAGACGACGAAGTAATTCTCGAACGCATCCGGAGCGAAGGTATCGTGAGAAACTTCGAGCTTGATTGCGCGACGGAATCCGGACAGCGTATCATCGTGAGTTTGACGGGAAGCGTTTTGAAGGACGAGCAGGGAACACTGATCGGCACGGCGCTTATCATGCGGGACGTAACACAGCTCAAGCAATATGAATCGGAACTTCGCCAGACGGAGAAGCTTTCGTTCATCGGGCAAATCTCTGCCGGCATTGCGCATGAGATTGGAACACCGCTGAACATAATCTTGGGCAACGCCGAATATCTAATGATGGATATGAGATTCGGCGAACGGAACTATGACGAGCTGAAGATGATCGTCGGCGAGACGAACAGGATTGCGAAACTCATCCAGCAGCTTCTCGATTTCGCCCGGCCGAAGAAGATGCGCGCGAAAGCGGTGGATCTGAATTCCGAAATCGAGAATGTCCTTCAGCTCTTGAAAAGCCAGCTTGACAAGTCATCAATTGAGCTTTCCCTCAAACTTCAAAAAAATCTTCCTTTTGTTTTCGGGGATGCTGCTCAACTTCAGGAAGTTTTCGTAAATTTAATCGTGAATTCGATCCATTCGATGGAGAACGGCGGTAAGCTTGTGATTTCGACGCGTCACGAAAACAGTCAGGATGAAGACCTCATCGAAGTGGTGATTGCCGACAGCGGCTGCGGTATTCCGGAAGAAAACCTGCCGAGGATCTTCAATCCTTTCTTCACCACAAAGGAAGTTGGGAAGGGAACGGGTTTGGGTTTAGCAATAACGCAAAGAATCGTGCAAGATCATAAGGGAACAATTTCAGTGGAAAGCACGGTTGACAAAGGAACAAATTTTAAATTGAATTTTCCTGTTTACAATAATCCGGCAAAGATATGAGAGCAGATATTTCAATATTGGCGGTTGACGACGACGTAAACATGCTGGCTATGCTTGAGAAATTTCTCAAACGAGCCGGCTACACCGTGGAGACGACTTCGGACAGTTTGAAGGCAATGTCTCTCGTCGAGGACAAAAATTACGACATCATTATTACCGACATCCAGATGCCGCGCGCGACGGGAATGGATTTACTGAAGCGCATTAAGGATTTGCAGAAAGATACCATGGTTGTGATGATAACTGCGTTCGGGTCCGTCGATTCCGCGGTCAATGCGATGAAAGCGGGCGCCTACGATTATGTCAGCAAGCCATTTAACATAGACGAAATTTTAGCTTTACTCGAACGCGCAACCCAGCAGCGCCGGCTCCAGCGGGAAGTGGAATTCCTCCGTCAGGAAGTCGAGCGCAAGTATTCCTTCTCGAACATTATCGGGAAGAGCAAGGCAATGCAGGACATTTTCGCGTTGATCCAGAGAATCTCTCATGCGCGAAGCAATATCTTGATTACCGGCAGGAGCGGAACGGGGAAGGAACTTATCGCGAAGGCGATTCACTACAACAGCGACCGGAAAGCGATGCCGCTTGTGACCGTCAATTGCAGCGCGATTCCCGAATCACTTCTTGAAAGCGAGCTTTTCGGACACGAGAAGGGAGCATTCACCGGCGCGATAACTTCGAGACGGGGTTTGTTCGAAACCGCAAACAGCGGCACGCTTTTCCTTGATGAGATCGGCGACATGCCGCTCGGCTCCCAGTCAAAATTGCTGAGAGTTGTAGAAACTGGAGAGGTACGTCCTGTGGGAAGCGACGATGTGAAGAAAGTCGACGTCAGGGTTATAGCGGCAACTCATCGCGACTTGAAGGAATTGATCAAGCACGACCAGTTCAGGGAAGACCTTTTCTACAGGCTGAACGTGATTTCGATTCACGTTCCCGATTTACGCGAAAGAACGGAAGACATCTCGATCTTAACAGATCATTTTGTGAAGAAATACGGCGAGCAGTTCGGCAAACCGAACATTCAGATCACCCGCGAGGCATCGGCTTGTCTCATGCGCTACAGTTGGCCTGGAAATGTGCGCGAGCTTGAGAACGTTATCGAAAGAAGTATAGCGCTTTCGAACGAAGAGGTGATAGACTGCAGGGATTTGCCGGATCATCTTTTCCAGATGAAGTCGAGCGACCTCATAGACGACCTCGCTGCCGAGAATATGCCGTTGTCCGAAGTTGAGAAACGTTACATCGTAAAAATCTTGCAGAGGACGAACTGGCATCAGTCGAAAGCGGCGCAAATTTTAGGAATAGACAGGAAGACTCTTTACCGGAAGATCAAAGAGTACAACTTGATGGAGGGATAGAACCGCACCGCAAAATTGTGAAGGCGGCAGGTTGTATAATTTTGATTTTTGTTTCACCCCAGACTTGTCATTGGAGGAATCAAATTCCCAATGCCGCCCCCGCAAGCGGGATCTTCGACTTGCGCCATCCCGCACACCATATATATAATAATGAGCGGGAGATCCCGCTTCTGCCGCTAGTGGCAGCGGTGACCGTATCATTTGAAAAAATATGATGTCGGAACGGCAAAGGCGGGAGAAAAATGGAACAATGGAAGCGACGAGCAAGAGCAAAGGTAAAGCCCTCCTCTCCCAGAATGGGAGAGGAAAGAGGTGAGGGTGGAATGGAAACC
>JAMCQL010000073.1 GCA_023381615.1 Bacteroidota bacterium | reverse complement strand
CTTACTTCCCAGCTTCTCGCATTCGCGCGCGGCGGAAAGTATAACGTCACGCCGGTGAACATTAATAAAATGGTTCTTGATACACTTGGCATTATTCAGAGCACGTTCGATAAATCGATCATCGTAGAAAAGGACTTGGAACAGAATATTCCAACTGTCGAAGCCGATCCCGGACAGATGCAGCAAGTTGTGATGAATCTTTGCGTGAACGCGCGCGATGCAATGCCGGGCGGAGGAATTTTGAGAGTTGAGACATCGGAAGTCGAGCTGACAGAGAACGATACCAAGTCTAACATAGAAGCTCACCCGGGCCGATACGTCCTTCTTATAGTGTCGGATACCGGAATCGGGATGGATAAACAGACGGTTCGGAGAATATTCGAGCCATTTTTTACAACGAAAGAAAAAGGGAAAGGCACCGGACTCGGTCTTTCAATGGTTTATGGAATTGTTCGCAACCACGGCGGGTTTATTAGAGTAGAAAGTGAACCCGGGAAAGGAACCTCTTTCGAGGTATTTTATCCGGCAAGCCGTAAAGCAGAAAAAAAGGAGGCAGGAGCTATGGAAGAGGTTAAGGGCGGAAGTGAGACTATTCTCGTTGCCGAGGACGAAGATGCGATGCGAGAGCTTGTCACCGACATTTTGGAAAGCGGCGGCTACAATGTCATTGCTGCAGAAAACGGCGAAGCCGCTGTCGAAGCTTACACGAAAAGGAAAGATGAAATAAGTCTGGTGATACTCGATATGATAATGCCGAAGATGAACGGCAGCGAAGCGTTTAAAAATTTGAAGAGGATCAACCCCGATGTCTTGGTTCTTCTTTCGAGCGGGTACAGTCAGGACGGCGCCGCTCAGGAACTGCTCAACGAAGGAGTGGCTGGATTTTTAGGAAAACCTTATCAGGTACGCGAACTCTTAGAAAAGGTCAGGGCGGTTCTGGAAAAAGGAAAATCAACTTAAGATTCTTTAGCAGGTCGATGACTCGACTCGTCGAGTCATCGACCTGCTAGAACGTAAACACCTTATCTGATTCGACGGTCCATTTTGCAAGCTCAGACATGTTGCTGATTTCGGCGCCTTCGATCAATTGAAGGTTTCGGATGCCGCGGGCATCCGCACAGGTACCGCACGCTTTTACTTTGCCGCCCTTTAAGATGACCGACTTAAGCATTCGTTCAATCTCTACCGGGTTTGATTCCCCGCCGCTCGCGGCGTTGTCATTCCCATCCGAAGGACCCCGTCGGGGCATGTTCTCAGCGGGAATCTGTCCCGACGAAGGTCGGGATCCTTTGGATTTGTGGATGCCCGATAGAAACGTTCGAGTATGACAGGATACCTCGCCGCTTGCGGCGAGGTAATTCATTTGGTTAGATAATGCAAAAATAAATACATGCTGTCTGACGAAGCAACAGGATGAATGTGTTTTCCATCTGCTACGATTGAATCTATTTTTCGTGATCGTGCCTGTGATGAATGTCGGGTGCGTGCGGATGTTTGTGTGTGGGACCTTCATGCTTGTGCAAATGAGAATGCACTTTATTTCCATCGTCTGCCAAATGCGTGTGCGAATGATGGCCGTCTTCGTGACTATGCATGTGTTCGTGTTCGATTTCAAAATGAGTGTGCGTGTGCGAATGTCTCTCGCCGAATAACAGAAAAACGCCCGCAATGAGAATTGGAAGTGAGATTATAAAAAGAATGTTAGGGGGTTCTCGGAAAATAATAAAAGAAATAGCTGCGCCAATAAATGGTGCTGAAGCAAAATAGGCGCTTGTTCGTGCAGAACCCAAATCGCGCATTGCCAAAATGAAGAAAACGATGCTCAGTCCGTAAGAAAACAATCCTAAGATTGATGACAACAATAAGCTGCGCAAGCCAGGCAGTGAATTGCCCAGGACCAATGCCAAGATCAAACTGAAGAAGCCGGCAGCAATGCCTTTTATGATAACAATGTCAATGGGATCTTTTGATGAAATGTTGCGCGCAAAATTGTTGTCTATTCCCCACAAGACACAGGCGACTAAGATACCGACTGCGCCAAGCGAGAAGCCCCATTCACCCGTTGCGTCCAATGACAATAAAACACTGGCTATAGTAACAAAGGCAACGGCCGACCAAACCCGCTTGCCAACGGCTTCGTGAAAAGCCAATGCAGCAATCAGCGCTGTTGCCACACTTTCAAAGTTGAGGAGTAATGAGGCGGTTGACGCCGGTGTGTGTTTCAAACTGAACATAAGAACGATCGGTGCAGCGACGCCGCCTGAGAGGACAGAGCCGAAAAGCCAAGGGAAGTCTTTTCTCTGTAATCTGGCTTCCTTGTTCGATTCTTTGCCCAGGATGCGCCGGATAATTTTGTAGATGAAGAGTCCGATGCCGCTCCCCAAATAAAGAAAAGCAGCCAACACCACTGGCTGTATTTCACCCAACAGCAGCTTTGCTAACGGGGCGCTCGCGCCGAACAAGATTGCGGCAGTTAAAACATGAAAGATTGCTGATTTCTTAACTTGCATAAAAGTCAATTTTGGGAACGTGAAGGATCGTTGTCATCATTTGTATGCGACGAAGAATATCCTCTTGAAAGGATAAAGGACTTTCCCATCTTTCTGAATTTTATAAGACCGTCTGCATTCAGCCAAGACCTCATTCTCAAATTCCTTTCTGCTTGCATCATCCGGCAGTCTTTCTAAAAAGATTCTCATCCCTGTCTCCCTGTACCATTCTATAAGTCCGGTATGAGAAGCGAGGACGTGATAATAGATGGTTTCCCATAGATCGAGCTTGGTGGAAATCGGAGCCAGGAGATTGTAGTAGTACTCCGCCGTTTGGTAATTCATGAGGCTTTCACAACCCGAAGTGAACTTAGACCATTTCTCTTTTGAAGAAACAGACAACACCGCCTTGTGTAGAGAAGATTCGTTGTTTGCCGGAACTTGCACCGCCAGCGTTCCGCCGGGAGCTGCAATCGAAAAGAGCTGCGGTATGAGCGAATCGTGATTCTGCATCCATTGCAGAGCCGCATTTGAAAACACGACATCAAAGGTTCGGTCAGATGTAAAATTAGAAGCGTCCCCGATAATCCATTCCATGTCGGGATAATCTTCTTTCGCCTTCCGTATCATGTTGGCTGAGCTATCCAGACCAACAAGTTTTGCGTTTGGCCATCTTTCACGGAGGACATGCGTGCTGTTCCCGGGACCGCAGCCGATGTCGATAATCGACCTGGGGTTCTCTAACTTGATTCGTGCAGCGAGGTCTATCGAAGGCTGAGTTCTTTCGTTTGTGAATTTCAGATATTGATGGGGATTCCAATCAAGCATAGATCTATTCTTTCTATTGTTATAGAGAATTGCGTCTAACCGTGTGGCGGCAACACGCAGTCCCGTTCCCGCCACTATAAAATCATTCATTGTGGCGGGACGGGATTGAGCGACAACAATAATAACCTTGTCAAATGATGAAGCGTCGTGTTGCCGCTTGTTATGTATGCGTTGCCGATTTTTTACTTCATCATCAACATTCGCTTCACTTGAACGAAGTTCCCAGCAGACAATCTGTAAATGTAAATGCCACTTGATACGTTGTTCGCGTTCCATATTACTGAGTGATATCCAGCCTCCATTTGCTCGTCCGCGAGTCGCGCCACTTCTCTGCCAAGCATGTCGTAAACAATCAATCTAACATGTATTGGCTCACAAAGGCCAAATAGGATTTGTGTCGATGGATTAAACGGATTGGGATAATTTTGACCTAGCGAATACTCGTTGGGAATTTCTTGAACAATCGCGGCACTTTGAGTTACATTTTTAGCAGCAACGTTTGCAGAACCACCAGCACTAACATAAAGAATATTCGATGTTGCGCTGTGGCTGGCGGCGTCGGTAACAACGCACTTAAGTTCGAAATCCCATGAGTCAGCAAAATTTAGTGTGGGACTATCTGTCCCGGTTGCATACCAATAGCCGACTGGAGGCCTGTTCGGTGAAACAGTCAGCGGCGAAATCGTTCCACCTGACCCCACTTCCATCGCATACCATTGATAGGTGTACGGAAAAACTCCGTTTGAAGGAGTTGCAGTATAAGTACCAGTCTGATTGATAGTAAGATGCGTAGGACCTGAAATGGAAACAGCAAAAACGGGCAGGGGATCTTGTGTCACGAAAATAGAATTGTAAATGAGACTTCTTGAACCATAATACTTTTCCCAGGAAGTCAGTGAGTTTTTAAGCTGATCCCAAAACTCTGTTAAGCTGTTGGAATTATTTGATTGCATTGTTGAGATAA
>JAMCQL010000040.1 GCA_023381615.1 Bacteroidota bacterium | reverse complement strand
TTTGTGTTTACGCACAAGCTCGCAGCGGGTGAAACGGGAGTCGGATTGAACGGCAACTTCAACAACTGGGGTGTCTATTATAATCGGCACCCGTATCAAATGCAAAACGTTGGAAATAACCTCTGGACCATTACCGTACCACTCGCCCCGGACACTGCGAGGAGCTACAGCTTCAATGGGCCGGGTTTCTATGAATACAAATTTGTCACGTACAACATCTCCGGATCCGATACGACCATAGTCAACTGGTTCCCGGATCCTCTTGATGCCCGTCAGGACGCTTCCAACAATAATAACTCGATCCTATACGTTACGGATCCGACGGTATATCAACTGTCGCCTCTCAATAAATCAATCATCAACAACAAGACGCCCGTTATTTCAGCGAGGATCGCTGCGGCAAATGCCAGCAAACTGGTCGCATCCAGCATTCAGCTAACCATTGGGGGCGTGCCGGTTCCAAACAGTTCATCCTATTTTGACTCGACGACCGGACAGTTTTCGTATCAAGTCGCAACTCAGTTTACACCAGGCACATACACGGTCAAACTGAGTGCAATGAACAATAAAGGTTTCATGGGTGCCGACTCGTCGACTTTTACCGTCTCGAGTGCCATTGTCAGTGCCCCATACACTTTTGTTTTTGATCCATACAGTCCGAATTTAAAATATCTTGGCGACAGCATTACCGCTGTGTCCATCCAGGGACCATTTAACTTTTACGGGGCAGATCCGTTAACAGGACCAGATTCCGACGGGATATTCAAAATAAATGAGATGCTTCCGGTCGGGCAGCAGGTTACCAACTATCAATTTATCGTGAAAGGTGCGAGTGCTGTTACTGCTTATGTGGCTGATCCTGATAATCCCAATCTCGGGCCAGACTATGCACCTTATGTCGTGAAGACGATAAATCCGCTGCCGAAATTGGAGGCTACGAGCTCGTTGCAGGGAGCAGTCCTCTGGTCGCCTGTTAGCTCTGTGAATGTCGGTGCTGTTATTACCGAGAACGACAGCGGAACTGCCGTAGATACTAACTCCATCCACGTTTACTACGACGGTTCTGAGGTGCCACATACGGTGGACTCGACAGAAAACGGTTATAACATACATGCCGTTGTGAATAGCCCCGGAATCGGCAGACATATCGTCCGTTTCACCGGTTCCGATGTGGATGGCAATAAGGCGAAGGACAGGTATCTCACCTTCGGAGTTTACCAGCCGAATACAGGTTATTACTACGTTGACGGACAGAATGATGATGACGGGACGGGAGGCTATGCGTATCCTCAAGGTGTTGCACCGCATGCCGGTGATTTATACGGTATACATATTACAACTAATGCGGCAGGAGACTCTCTTGAGTTTACGATCGACATGGGCGCAATTGATGATTACACGCGATTTGCACTCGAAATAACCAATGCTCTCAAGCAAGGGGATTATGTAAATGCTCTGCCGGCTGTCAATTTAGAAGTCCCCGAGTGGAACAACCGCGGCGTTTACATGATCGTAGCTGCGCCGAATTCCACGCAGCTCGATACGATGGACAATGTGTTGTACATCTCCCGCGACCCGCTCATGAAAGGAGCAACCATAGCGGTCAACAGCGACGCCAAATCGGCGTCGCAGTTTAGATTCGCGCTGCCGTTGTCTGCACTGGAAAACATTCTTGGCTCCTTTGCCAACAAGTGGTACTTCAGTGGTTATACGTTCTTTGGTAATAGCAACGGTGCAATCAAAGTGTCTCCACAGCAGCAGAATCCATACGTTTACGACGTTGCTTTCACGGGAAACATAGATATTCAACATAGGCTCTTGTCAGATTACATCGGCGGTTTTAACATTGGCGCTCCCCGGCTTGCCATAATTGCTACCGACAGGCGCGGCGTCGCGGCTATAACGCCGTCTCAAATCAGTTCAATTCTGGCAAGTAGACCGCTAATCAAACTGCTCACTGACGGTGGTGATTGGTACCAAGATACTGTCAGAGTCTATGCAACCGTGAGCGATTCGTCTATCACAAGCGCTGTGGTCGAAGTATCAAATAACGGGCTTGTTCATGACACTACCGTCGTGGTGTCGTCAGGTATGCTGTCAGCCCTTCTGCCGTTGACTGATGGAGACAATACAATAACAGTTTCGGTCACGAAGGCGGGAGTGACTACCACTGGCAAGGGAGTCTTGTTCGATTACCACGCAGATCATTCGACAGATATCATTATCAAGTACACAATAAACAGCAACGCGGTAACGATGGATGCAAGCGCTTCCACGAATCCTGATGCGCTGCCGATCTCTTTCTCATGGGTTCCAGATCCGTCAAACCCGGCGCCGATTACTCTGACTGGCGCTAACACGGCGACAGCCTCATACACGTCACCGGTAACCGACGGCGAGTACTATTTCAATGTTACAGCTGCTACAAGCCTTGATACATCATGGGCGCGTGCCGTAGTAGTAGTTGATTCGGGTCAGGCGCATACCGTCGATTTGTCCACGTGGCATCCTGCCTGGGTGGATACCGCCGTGGTATATGAGATATATGTCAGATCTCTCAGTCTGACAGGCAAGCTGAAGGCAGTGACCGGCAGAATACCACAGTTGAAAGCCCTCGGCGTGAATTGCATCTGGCTAATGCCGATCTATCCGGCAGCGTCGCCGCATGGATATAACGTTACAGACTATTACGGAGTAAATCCCGACTATGGGACAAAAGCCGATCTCACGAACTTAGTGAACACCGCGCACAAGTATGGCATAAAAGTAATACTCGACATGGTGATCAATCATACATCCGCTCTCCATCCGTTCATGCAAGATGCGTTCAAGTACAAAGACTATTCTCCTTACCATGATTTTTACGAATGGAATTCCAACGGGACATACGATTATTTCTTCTCCTGGTGGGATTTGCCGAACATCAACTACGAAGCTCCCTGGGTGAGACAATATTTGCTGAGGATGCTGAAGTACTGGGTGGAAAATTTCAATATCGACGGTTACCGATTTGACGTCGCCTGGGGAATCAATGACACACGCCCGTCAGGTCCGGCTTTCCTGCAGAGTATGAGATCTGAGCTTAAGGAAACCAAGCCTGATATTTACCTGCTCGGGGAGTGCGATGCCACCGGACTCCAGTATTTCGACAAGAAATTCGACAGCGGATACGATTGGTCGCTCTACAACCTACTTCAGTCGACGATGAATCACAATGCTAGTGTGACTTCGCTTGATAGTCTTATACAATGGTACAGAAGCCCAAGCTATCCGCCCGACGCCAGACCCTTCAGGTTCCTGGAGAACCACGACGAGACAAGGTTCATCGATCTGTTCAACGTTCAGCAGACGAAGATGGCTGCCGCTTTCCTGTACACTCTGCCGGGAGTACCATTGATCTATTCAGGGCAGGAAGTCGGTGAAACAACTCAGAGAGATATAATTGACTGGAGTGATCCTCTTAATCTCCAGCCGTACTATACGAGCCTGGTGCACATCAGGACTTCCAATCCGGCGCTTGAGCAGGGAAGTTTCTTGAGGCTCAAAACGTCTTCCGGCGATTCGGTCTATGCATACCTCAGGATGGCCGGTGACGACAAAGCATTTGTGATAAACAACTTCTACGGCACCGCGATAAAGACGGTGGTTTCAGTGCCGACAGATACTCTGCATCTCGATCCGGCGAAGCCGTGGTATGCCAACGACGTCTTGAACGGCACGACTCAGCAGGTTGCGCCTTCAGCACTTGGAAGCTACGCTGTCAATCTTGCGCCGTATCAGTCGCAGATCATAGTGTTAGACAACTCGCCGCTCACGGCGATAGCGGAAAAACCGCAAAAGCCCTTGACGTTTGCTTTGGATCAAAATTACCCGAACCCATTCAACCCGACAACCACAATTTTGTATGAGATACCGAAGACTGAAAAAGTCACGCTAGAAATTTACGATGTGCTTGGCCAGCGTGTCGCGACTCTCGTGAACGGTGTGCTGCAGCCGGGACAGTATTCGGCGATCTGGAGCGGAATGAACAATGCTGGTTTCCATGTGGCAACCGGTGTTTACTTCTATCGCTTGCAGGCAGGAAGCTTCGTCAGCGTAAAGAAAATGCTGCTGCTTAAATAACGACATGTGCGACTCACTTATCGGAGTTTGCAGAATGGTTGGATGTTGCAGTATAGGTGAGTCGCACCAGTAGTCGCACATCAAGAAGATTTAGTAGATGATATCGAGACAAGGAAGGTAAAAAAGTTGCCGTTTTCCAACAAGCAGAAAGCCTGGATACTGAAGAATAGAGCGAAGCTTACTTCAGATAAAATGGCAAAAGAGTTGAAGTCATCCAAGGAAGAAATAGAAAAATTTCTTAAGACAACTAGCCCAAAGCCGACAAATAAGATATTCTACCTTGTGACGATTTTGATCCCCGTCGTCTTCTTTGTTCTTCTCGAAGTCGCGCTCCGAATTTTCAACTATGGCTATGATTACACGCAGTGGGTCAGTCCCGTCAAGGGAACATACATGTTGAATGCTCAGATAGCGCACAAGTATTTCCATCACGTGCAAAATGTCCCTTATTCAAACGTGGATGTTTTCGACCAAGTAAAAAAATCAAACGCCTTTAGAATATTCGTGCTGGGAGAGAGTGCCGCTGCAGGATATCCGTTTCTGCCGAACGGTTCCTTTTCAAGATACCTTCAGCAGCGACTCAGTCTCGAGTACCCCGATTCGAAAATCGAAGTCGTGAACTGTGCCATGACAGCAATAAACAGCTATGCGATGCGCGATTTTATGCCCGGGATTCTCAAACAAAAGCCGGATTTGATAATTATTTATGCCGGCAACAACGAATACTACGGCGCACTGGGCGTAGGATCAATGGAGTCGTTCGGCACTTCCAGGACACTCGTGAACCTAACGATTTATCTTGAGCAGTTCAGAACGTTCCAGTTATTGCGGAATGTGGTGGAAGGCGTTGTTTCTTTCTTCGGGAAAAGTCAGCGTCCTTCCGGCACGCTGATGTCGCGCATGGCGCGAAATCAATACATTGGACTCAATTCGAAGGTTTACAGCGAAGGGCTTGAACAGTTCAAAGGAAACATGACCGACATTCTTCGAATGGCAAAGAACCATAATGTCCCGGTTATTTTAGGAACTCTTGCCTGCAATTTGAAGGATCAATATCCGTTCGTTTCGATTAATGAAAAGGGACTCCCTCCCGCCGACTCAGTATTTATGCAGGCAAAAGAAACGCTGGCTAAGAAAGACTTTCATACCGCCGATTCCCTTTTCAGGTACGCAAAGGACCTCGATGCTTTGAGATTCAGGGCGCCCACCGTGATCAACAACGAGATACTCGATCTGGGAAGAAAATTCAATTATCGGGTGGTAAATGTTGATTCTGCTTTTGACGCTGCCAGCCCCGATCATATTGTTGGCAACAATCTTATGACCGACCAACTTCATCCGACTCTTCAAGGCCAACAATTTATCGGAAGGCTCTATTATGATGAAATGGAAAAAACCTGCCTGCTTCCGAAATCGAAGCCGCGTGATCTTAGCAACAGGCAGCAAGACAGCATTACTGTTGCCAACTTTCCATTCTCAAGACTTGATACTGTAATAGGCGAATACAGAATAAAAGTTTTGAAAAATGATTGGCCCTTTATAAAAAGCAGAAATAAAATTCCCGACTATGAATTGCTTGCTCCCAAAGATTACATCGACTCCCTTGCTTATGAACTTGTAGAGGACAAAACGGATTGGGTAGCTGTTCATAGAGAAGCGGCTCAATGGTACGTGTCAAGGAATGACTCTAAGTCATTCCTTCAGGTAATGGATGTTTTGATAAGTCAATATCCGATTTCAGTTGAGAATTATGATTACGCTGCTGAGGTACTTTTGCAGATAAAAGACTACGACAAGGCATACTATTATCTGACCAGAAGAAATGAAATCGGACAGAGCGCGTTTTCCGACAAATGGCTCGGCATTATAGACCTTTACAAAAACCGGATACCCTCGGCGAAAGAGTATCTCAACGAAAGCTTAAAGTACAACGACAGGGACGCCCAGGTTTGGTATAACTTGACCGGCGTTTATATCGATGAGAAGGATTATCAGAAAGCGCTTCAAACGATCGAGAAGACGATATCATTACAACCCAATTTCCCCGGCGCTCTCGCTCTTCGGGAGCAATTGCAGAAAGCAGTGAAATAAAAATATGGTCTGCGACAAATTTGTTGGAGATAAAGCACAAATAATAGAATTTCGATTGTTCTGAATGCTGCACCTTATTCAGAAGAAATGGAATCAGCTATGGTTACAGTTCGTTGAGTGCGTCAGTCCCATTACAGTGTGATGACCATCGAAGGCATTAAGTGTAGGCGGGAAAGATTACTGTTGCACTCGATGTGGTCTAACCTCACCCTAACCCTCTCCTATCAGGAGAGGGGAAGCGAATTCCTTCCCCTCGTAGGGGAAGGTTAGGATGAGGTCGGTCGGAGTTCTCAAATATGTTTTAAAACTCAACAATCATGAGGCATACTCTTCTGAGAAAAATCGATATCTGGCATTACATTTATGTTGCACACCTATAAAAATACTATGAATCGTTTTGTTGGAGGGAAATGTATATTCTAGGAATCTCCGCATTTTATCATGACAGCGCAGCATGTCTTGTAAAGGATGGAGAAATTGTCTCCGCAGCACAGGAGGAAAGATTTACCAGAAAAAAACACGACAGCAGTTTCCCCTTCAAGGCTATCGATTTCTGTCTGAAGCATTCCGGGATTGAGGTCTCTGATCTGGATCTCGTAGCATTTTACGATAAGCCATTCCTGAAATTCGAAAGGCTGCTGGAGACTTATGTAACCTACGCTCCGATTGGTATCAGACCGTTCATCAAGGCGATGCCGTTATGGTTGAAACAGAAGCTTTCGATGAAGGATTATATTCAGAAGGAATTGAATTACGACGGGAAAATAATTTTTCCTGAACATCACGAATCCCATGCGGCCTCTGCCTTTTACCCATCCCCGTTTCAGGAAGCCGCAATCATAACGATGGATGGAGTCGGAGAATGGACAACGACAAGTTACGGGATCGGAAGAGGAAATGAGATCGAACTGCTTGAAGAAATCAAGTTTCCGCATTCGCTGGGACTCCTATATTCCGCATTCACGTATTACACCGGGTTCAAGGTGAATTCGGCTGAATACAAGGTGATGGGCCTTGCTCCTTACGGCGAACCTAAGTACAAGGATCTGATACTGAGCGAACTGGTCGACGTGAAAGACGACGGTTCGTTTAAGCTGAACATGAGATATTTTAATTACTGTGCCGGTCTGACAATGACCAATAGAAAATTCAACAGACTGTTCGGCGGGGAACCAAGAAGGCCGGAATCAAAACTTACGCAGAAGGAGATGGATTTAGCGCGGTCGCTCCAGGATGTGACTGAGGAAATTGTCCTGAAAATTGGGAAGCACGTCCACAAAGAGACCGGCATGAAAAACCTGACAATGGCCGGAGGAGTAGCCTTGAATTGTGTCGCCAACGGAAGGCTCCTGCGTGAAGGTCCGTTTGAAAATATCTGGATTCAGCCCGCGGCAGGAGACGCCGGCGGAGCTGTCGGCGCGGCTTTGACAGGGTGGTACAGGTATAATGATAAACCGAGAATTGTTGATGGTAACCGGGATGCCCAGCACGGATCGTATCTCGGACCGGAATTCTCAGAGAAGGAGATCCTGAATTTCCTGAACAAAGAAGGGATAGCGTATCATAAGCTCCAGTCTGATGAGATTTCAAAAGTTGCCGCAGGATTGATCGCCCAGGAAAAAGTTATCGGTTGGTTCCAGGGAAGAATGGAGTTCGGGCCGCGGGCGCTCGGCGCAAGATCAATTCTCGGTGATGCGAGGTCCCCAAAAATGCAGGCACTGATGAATCTGAAAGTGAAATTCAGAGAGGGCTTCCGTCCTTTTGCTCCCGCCGTTCTGGCGGAGAAAGTCTCTGATTATTTCGAGTTGAATACGGACAGCCCATATATGCTTCTTGTCGCGAATGTTAAAAAAGAGCGCCAGAAGAAAATGAGTGAAAAAGAACAGCAGTTATTTGGAATAGATAAATTAAACGTTGTGCGGTCGGATATCCCGGCAGTAACGCATATCGATTACTCGGCAAGGATCCAGACCGTCCACAAGGAAACCAATCCGATGTTCCATGACCTGATTTCAACGTTCGACAAAGACTATGGCTGTGCGGTGGTGATAAATACGTCGTTTAATGTCAGAGGCGAGCCCATTGTTTGCACTCCGGCGGATGCTTACAAGTGCTTCATGCGGACAAATATAGATCATCTTATACTGGGTAATTTCCTTCTGAACAAGGAAGAGCAGAAGCCGTTGGAAGGCGACATAGACTGGAGAGTGGAATTTGAACTCGATTAATATTGCCAAATAACATGTTGCTGCTTGAAGAAATAAGACAGATCAAATCATCGAAGAAAGACCTGAAGAAATTCGGGCTGACGATCGGGACAGTCCTCTTGGTTTTCGGAGTCTTCCTTTTCGTCAGAGAAAAGGATTCGGCCCTATACTGGGGAGCTGCGGGCATCCTTCTTATCGTGCTTTCGTTTGCCGCGCCGGTTGTATTGAAGCCGTTAAATAAAATCTGGATGACCTTTGCGATTATCCTCGGATGGGTGATGACGCGCGTGATTTTAACAATTCTATTTTATATTGCGTTGACACCGACCGGATTGCTAGCGAAATTGTTCGGGAAGGATTTTCTGGATCGAAGAATAGATGGGACAAAGAAGTCATATTGGCAGAAGAGAGAAAAGAAAGATTTTGATCGTCAGAATTATGAGAGGCAATTTTGAGCTATATGGATTCAGACAGGAAATTCCTGGCTACTGAACTCGACCCCCTGTCCCCCTTCTCTTATAAAGAGAAGGGGGAATTAAAGGGGGATGAGTTCTTTCTGACGTTGTTTTCAAACAGAAGAATGTGCTTCAAACACGACAATATCCCCGATCTGTTTCTATTGAAATCCATTTTGGATGGGCATGACGAAACGTCAAGCGTAAAACCGGAGAGTTATGGGAAGACTATCGATTGTTTCTGAGTTCTGGCAGTTTCTGAGAGTTAGAAAGAAATGGTGGCTCGCGCCGATTCTTGTCTTACTCTTGCTGCTCAGTGCGCTTATCGTAATTACGCAGGGTTCGGCGCTGGCACCGTTTATTTATTCGCTATTTTGAAGAAAGTGCGACTCACTTACCGGAGTTTGCAGAATGTTCGGATGTTGCAGTTGAGCGAGTCGCACGAACACCTCGAAGTTGAGTGTATAACATTTTGATAACGGAAAGGACAAAATGCGTCATATTTTTCTTTTCACGGTTGTAACTTTTCTTGCCGTAGCTACATTGCGCGCCCAGGACAGCGTGGACGTAACTTTCTATTTTAAACCAGCGGACAATCCTTCTGTTGTGTACTTGCCAGGAGAGTTCAATGGCTGGGGACCCAACTCCAATGGAGTCATCTCGCCCGGTGCTCCTTCGTTGATGACGAAGGATTCTGTCACAGGAATTTGGACAAAGACTGTTCGCTTGCAAATCGGCGGGCCGCAAACAGGTGGTAAAGTCCCTGGGGCATATCAGTATAAGTTCAATGAAAATGGCAATACATGGATTTCAGATCCACTCAATCTGCTGCAAAATCCGGATGACAATAATAATTCTGTCCTCTATACTAAAAGTCCAACGATCTTTCATCTCCTGCCAAATTCAAAATCGGGGATTGTGGGTACTCAACACCCTGTGATTACAGCGTATATATTCCCATCTCTTGCAAGCAGTGTTGATACATCTTCATTTGTCATTCAAATCGATACAACAAGCTACCATGTTCCTGGGTCAGCATACGATGAGTCAGTTCACCTGCTGAGTTTTCAGTCACCTGATCCGTTGCAGAACGGTACACGAGAATTGAAGCTGATCGTGAAAAATCTTGCCGGCAATCAGGTATTTGACACGACAGCATTTAGTGTACAGGCGGGGCCGATTTTAATCCTCAATCGGGGCAGCTATGTAACGAGAAAAGCCGGCATCATTCTTAACGGTGTTGTAGAGGATACGTCTATTCACCAAGCGAAGATTATCAAGAATGGCACTGATACGCTTGCCGTTCAGGTGAGCAATGGAAGTTTCAAGGATTCTGTTTCTTATGTAGATGGTCTGAACACGTTTGTCGCTGTTGCAAAGGACAGTACAGGAAGTACCATAGTCTCAAGTCCATTCACGATGACGTATTATGTGAATCACTCTCCCAATGCCGTTATCAGCTTTTCTTCCAGTGGAAGTTCGATCACACTTTCTGCACAGAACAGCACCGATCCTGATCCGGGGCAAACGGCCGAGTTGACTTACTTATGGGGTGTTGACCCAACAAATCCCAAGGCAATTAACGGTGTACAAGGATCGACATCATCGTCAATAACAATTTCAACGCCCTCTACTTCAGGCGAATATTATTTCTCGCTCATTGCTGCTGATCAGGACGGTAACAAGGATACGACGAGATCATATTTTACAGTGGATAATAATGACAGCGTTACTTTTCCCACATACGCTTCAAATCCTGAGTGGGCGAAGATGGGACGCATATATGAGCTCTTCTTCAATTCGTTCACGATGCAGCAGACGATCAACGCGGCTACGCAGAAGCTGGACTACATAGCGCAGATGGGTTTCAATATTATCTGGGTAATGCCGGTTATGAAAAACAATCAACCTATCGACAATGGCTCTGGCCCAGGATACAACATTGTTGATTTCTATACGGTCGCACCGCAGTACGGGACTAATGCTGATTTCAAGAATTTTGTCCAGCGAGCACATCAACTTGGAATGAAAGTCATTTTAGATGTTACGCCGAATCATACCAGTTTCAATCATCCGTTTGTTAATGATGCGCGGTTGTTCAGAACGAACTCATTCTACTGGAATTTTTACCAACATCAACTTATCACGAACCCAAATTATCACCCGAATATTCCTGAATCCATCACCAACGACGGCTTCGTGTACTACAGCGGCTTTAGCGACCAACTCTTAAATTATAACTGGAGCGATATTGACGCACGAGCTTACATGGATGGAGTCTATAAATGGTGGGTTGAGGAGATGGGGCTTGATGGATACCGATTCGACGTGTACTGGGGCCCGCATGATCGTGCGAATAATGGCAACGGCGGCGAAAACGAGATGGGAGTGCCGACTCGCACAGAACTCAAGCACATCAAGCCTGATATTTTTCTCCTTGGCGAGACAGCGGGCACTGGATATGGAACACAAGTCAATTACGCGGATGACGGCGGCGGGCTCGACGCTGCCTACGATTGGAATTTTCTCCACAATGCAGCCCAATCATTTAATTTCTCCACCTCATCAAGCATCTCGGCATTGAATACATACGTCACGAATTTCGGCCCGAATAACGGCAGCACAATGGGTTTTGAGCCGGGTCCGAACGCATTGTTCATGCGCTGCCTTGAGAATCAGGACGAAGATCGAATAGCATATCTGTATGATTCCTACCAGAAGACCATGCCCATGGCAACGGTTATTTTCACCATACCCGGGATTCCAATGATATATTCGGGACAAGAAGTTGGCTGGGGACTTGGAATTTCTAATTTTGATCAACGCCGCCGCGGTGTTATTGATTGGAACAGCGCTGGTAAAGCGCTGCTGACTCCGCATTATCAACGGCTTGCCTGGATTCGTGGTACCTTTCCTGCGTTCTCGGCGCAGTTGTTCAATCGGTTATCGACCGGCAACAGTTGGGTATATGGTTACACGCGTCCGTATTTTGATCAAGACGGTATTGCGCTTGAAAACTTTAGTGGATCATCAGCAACTGCGAATATCACACTCGTTGGCAGCGGAAGTTCACCGAATGTGTATTTTACAGGCGGCGCAACGGATGGGAAGACTTACTACATGAATGATGTCTATAATGACACCTCCTATGCTGTTACCTTCACAGGTGGTTCGCTGAATTTTAGCGCCACGTTGCAAGCATATGGTTCGGCAGTGTACATCCTCTGTGATTCTGTCATTCACCTTTCAGTGCCTACGCTTACATCGGTCGAAAATGGCAATGGTGGTGAAAACATGCCGAAGACTTACACTCTCATGCAGAATTATCCGAATCCGTTCAATCCAACGACGACGATTCAATATGCTTTGCCGAAGCATGCGTTCGTGCGTTTGGACATTTACAATGCACTCGGTCAGCATGTGGAAACGCTCGTTAATTCCGAGCAAAATCCGGGAATGTATGAGGCAATTTTCAATGGAAATGGCTTGGCTTCGGGAGTATATTTCTATAAATTATCTGCCGGAAACTTCATGAAAGTAAACAAAATGTTGATGATTAAATAATGACATCGTCAATTCGACAGTCCCGAAGGGATCCCGACAAGCCGGGAAAATCCCGCTGCTTTTGCCGTTCCTTCATCATAATCTATTATTATGATACGGCATGCCGTAAGCGGCATTGGCGGGGATGATGCTGAAATGACGCTCCTACTTCTGTGCTGGTTTTCAATGACAACCCACCAGCAAGTTTCCGTCAAAGTGAAGAGAGCGGTTAAAACCGACACAACGAAAGCGCTCGCTTACACAGGTTCAAAGAATAATTTTAATGAGACAACTGTTACTTCCCCTGTCAGTCAAAAGGTACAGTCAGTGGTATTTGCGACGGTTCCTAAGCGAGAGTTGTCTCCGGCAATCATGGTCGGCGGAGGTCTTGCGATCACATACGGGTTGTTCAAATCAGACGATGAAATGTATGAAAGTCTGCACGGGGTTCGAATGCGGAGCTCCGTGCTTTCCACAGTCAGTCCGATCGTAAGCTTCATGGGCGACGGAAAATTTTCGATTGGACTCTTCGGCGGCTTTTATCTTTATCATTTTGTGACTGGCGATGAGAGTTCGCTTCGTGCAGCAAATCTCGGTATGGAGACGTTTCTTTTCAGCGGGATTGCCACACAGATATTGAAGAACATGTTTGGCAGAGAACGTCCCAGCAAGGCGACAAAGGAAGGCGGGAGATGGAGCGGGCCGTTTTCATATTTCAATCACAGGGATAATGGGAGCAGGAGCATCGCAAGTTATGATGCTTTTCCATCAGGGCACACCGCGACGATATTTGCAGCTGCCACTACGATTGCTGACTCTTATCCCGAAAAGTGGGTTTCCTATGCCGCATATTCGACCGCAACATTGGTAGGCGTATCGAGGGTAATGGAAAGCGCCCATTGGCCCAGCGACGTTTTTGTCGGCGCGATCATCGGGTATTTTAGCACAAAGATCGTAGAGAATTTACCCTTCAACAGAAAGAATACTTCTTTGCAGATTAGTGTAGTCAATAATTCTTATGGCGCAAGATTATCATTCCAATTCTAAAATCAACACAAGTCCTTTGAGCACAGGTGCGCACTTGTCTTCTATTGTAAAGGGGAATTATAGAAATCATGGAACAGACGGAATAGTAATTCCGGCTTTATTGTTTTTGTTCGTCCTTCTCTTTTCAGCCTCCCACGCTTCCGCGCAAAAAAACCTTCCGAATGTGTCGAACAGCCAAAAGGTTGACACGCTTGCACTCGTGAATGGCGAACCGATAACGAGCGAGGACTTCCGTAATCGTTTCGAACTATCACTGTATCCGGGAAAAGGGAACCGGACTTATCTCGACCAGACAAAGCATGACTTTCTTTACTCGATGATAGCCGAGAAACTGCTTTCTCAAGCTGCAGCGCTCTCGAATGTTTCTTTGACTCCCGCAGAAGAAGTCATAAAGAAAGAGACGGAGGAGATTTTTCTGAGGGACGCTCTTTACAGAAAGGAAATTGTTCCCCGCGCAAAAGTTACCAACGACGAGATTTTGCATGGCTTCAAGATTTCGATTTACAAATACATGGTGGACGCATTCTATTTCAATGACAGTTCCAGCGCAGGTAATTTCTATTCTCTGCTTCAAAGAAGGCCCAAGCCGAATATTTACATGCTTTCAGACAGCCTTCACGTCCGGCATGATACTCTTGAAATTCCTTACGGAGAGTCCAGCGCGGAAATCGAGAACGCCTTCTTCGGTCATACGAAAGGCTTTGTGTCCAAACCGGCAATCACCGTTGACGGCTGGGTTATTTTCAGGGTATTGTCTCGGGAGCTGAATGAGAAGTTCACCTCGGGATCAACGCCTGACAGACTGAACAAAATACACGATATCCTGGTGAGCCGCGAAGAGGAAAAACTCGGATACGAATACCTCGAATCGGTGATGAAAAATGTACAGGTTGACGTCAACTACAAAATTTTCCGTCCTCTCGTTTACGCCATTCAAAAGATTTTCGAGAAGGAAAATCCGCCTTCATTCGATCCGTATTATTCTCTTGCACCTGCGGATCTGGTACATCTCAGCGAGGAATTTTCCGCAGAGTTGAATGAACCTTTACTGAGTTTCAAAGGCGGTTCGTTATCGTTGGAGCGAATTTTCCAGGAACTGCCTGTTGCCGGCTTCGCTGCGGAGGATGCGACAATTCCGGGTATTACGGTCGCGCTGCATTCCTCGCTCAGGTTTATATCTCAAAATTATTTTCTTGCCCAGCGCGCGCGTGAACTCGGATTGCAGAATTCGGGCGAAGTGAAATACAATGTGCAGATGACTCTGGATGCCTTCCGTTCATACCGGATTGCGAATGATGTTACCGACACAGTCAAAGTTACACAGGATGAAGTCGATAAATATTTTATGAGTCATCACGATGAGGTGCTGAACGCAGTTCAACTCAAAATCAAAATGTACGAGGCGAACACAATAAACGAAGCGGTCGCTATTTTCAACAAGCTGAACGAAGAAAAAAATATGCCTATCGATCCTAACGATACCACGGCAGTTTGGGTGAATGCTTTTCGTCTCGGTGAAATCGGCGCAGTCTTGGCTGAATTGAAGGATGGGGATATCTATGGTCCGCTGATGGATAACGGGAAGTTTTATATTTACAAGTTGGTGGACAAGAAATCTAAAGTTGGCAATGCTGAAATCAAAAACAGTATTCAGGTTGCAAAAGAGATGTTACTTGCGCAAAGAAAACGCCGCGCGCTTGATCGCTACATCGCTGATCTAGCCCAGCAAGAGAACGTGAAAATATTCGGCAAGAATCTACTTAACCTGAAAGTAACGCCAATCCAAATGTTCACGTTCCGTTATATCGGTTTTGGCGGCAAGATCGCAGCGGTTCCGATGCTGTATCCGCGAGAAGGCTGGATAAAATATTTTCAGAATAAGAAACCACCTGTGCCATGAATTCTAATGGGAACCGGAGGCCGGAGGCAGGAGACCGGAACATAGCATTAACGGCAGTCTTAATTCTCTTTTCCTGTTTCCGGACTCCCATGTCCGGTCTCCGTGTTCCTTTTTCTGTTCTCCTTTTCTCCGTTCTTATTTCTTCCTGCGCGAAGAGCACTCTCGAGGATCCTCACCAGATTGTCATCTGGCACCAGATGCGTCCTGATGAGCGAGTGGTACTTGACTGGGCACTTCAGAAGTACATGAAGGAAAATCCGGGAATCAAAGTTACCGCACTTTATAAGGAAACCGAGGAGCTTCGTTCCGGTTTTCAGATTGCCGCAATCGGCGGCGCCGGTCCCGATATCGTTTACGGTCCGTCGGATCAGGTTGGACCTTTTCAGGTCATGCAAATCATAATGCCGCTAGACACGCTCTTCAGCAAGGAGTATCTCTCAAAGTTCAATCCGAAGGCACTGGTTTACAGTCATGGACATTTATACCAGATTGCTGACAAGATCGGCAACCATTTGATGCTGATTTATAACAAGGCGATCATCCATAATCCGCCCAAAACGATGGACGAACTTATCGCCATTGGGAAGAAGTTCACTCACGCTCCAAACAACTATGGGTTGGTTTGGAATTATACCGAGCCGTATTTCTTCATACCGTTCCTGACCGGATACGGCGGCTGGGTTATGGACTCGTTGGGTAATCCCACCCTCGACACTCCTGCTATGGTGAAGGCTCTCAAGTTCATGAAGGCGCTTCGTGACAAGTACAAGATTATTCCAAAGTCGTGCGATTACGAGACCGCGGATGCTTTGTTCAAAGAGGGAAAGGCTGCAATGATTATTAACGGTCCGTGGTCCTTTGGCGATTACAAGAAAGCAGGCATTGATTTTGGAGTCACAAGGATTCCTTTCATTAAACAGACGGGGTTGTGGCCCGAACCGATGGTTTCACCGATTGGTTATTCGATAAATGCGTCATTGCCTGCTTGGAAAATTCCCGAAGTAGTGAAGCTAATCAGATTCCTTTTGAGTGCAGAGGTTGAACTTAAATTCACAAAGCGGTTCGACACGATTCCGACACGGATAGAAGTGTACGATGATCCGGCTGTGCAAGACAATGCCATCGTCAAAGAATCGGAATACCAAATGGAAGTTGGCAGGCAAATGCCGATTGTTGCCGAGCTTCGTGCGATTTGGGATGCGATGAGACCTAGCTATCAGGCAGTACTCGGCGGAACGGAGTCGCCGGAGAGTGCCGCAAGAGATATGCAGAAAAGTGCAATCGAGAAGATCAAAGAGATGAACGAGTGAAATCTAAAATGGCGCTGCTGCGCTCATTCGATTCCGAAAGACTGTCGCCGAGTACTTTCGCCTATATCCTGATGATTCCTGCCGCGATCGTCATGTTCGGCGTCGTCATCTACCCGTTCCTTTACAACGTGGTACTTTCTTTCTCGAACATGAGTCTCCGCCATTTCAAAGACTGGCACATAATCGGCTTCAAGCAATACGAACGGGTTTTCAGCGGGAAAATTTTCTACACGGTTTTCTTCAAGACGATAATCTGGACAGTCGTGAATGTTTTCTTCCATGTCACAATCGGCGTCGGGCTTGCTATGATCCTTAACCGCAAACTCTTTGGCAAAGCGGCTATCCGGACCTTGCTGATTCTCCCATGGGCAATACCACAGGTGATCGTCGCTTTGACATGGCGGAGCATGTTCAATTACGAATACGGCGCAATAAACCTCTTTATAGCTCAGTATCTTCACATGGCGCCTGTCGAGTGGCTTGGCAAACCTCTTGAGGCATTCAGCGCCTGCATAATCACCAACGTCTGGCTTGGATTTCCGTTTATGATGACGATAGCGCTCGGCGGCTTGCAGAGCATTCCGCAGGAACTTTATGAAGCGGCGGACATCGACGGCGCGACAGGCTGGCAAAAATTCTGGACTGTTACAGTCCCGCTCTTAAGACCGGTTATGATTCCCGCCATCACGCTCGGCATCATCTGGACTTTCAACAACGTCAATATCATTTGGCTTGTCTCAAATGGAGGCGAACCTTCCGACCAGACGCATATTCTCGTCTCGTATGTTTACAAGGCGGCGTTCAATCTTTATCGCTACGGATATGCCGCGGCGCTGTCGATGGTTATTTTCGCGATCCTTCTCGCGTTCAGTCTATTCTTCCTAAAACGAACAAAAGCATCGGAGGCGGCGTACTGATATGAAAAAGAAAAGGACGATCCCACAGAAAATCGTAGCATACGTTCTCTATTTCCTTCTGCTTGGTTTCACAATCGCCGTCCTTTATCCCATAGTCAACGTGTTCAGCATTTCTATGCGTCCGTCTGACAGGCTTCTTTCGACTTCTCTCCGAATAATTCCGGAAGGCGCTTCGTTCAATGCGTATAAAGTCCTTTTTACCGAGACTCCATTCTTACTTTGGTTTTTGAATTCTGTAATTATTGCAGCAGTTGTCATGATAACAGGCGTTGCGCTTGCCTCAACTGCCGGTTATGCTTTCAGCCGATTCAATTTCTACGGAAAGAAGAGCGCCATGGTCAGCCTTCTTGTAACTCAGATGTTTCCACCGACAATGCTTTTGCTCCCGATGTACATTATGCTTCTCAAGCTGCATCTCATAAACAGTTATCTCGGGATAATTGTAATTTATACTTCGACCGCCTTGCCGTTTTGTGTGTGGCAGATGAAAGGCTATTACGATACAATTCCGTTCAGTCTCGAAGAAGCGGCGCGAATCGACGGGTCGACAAGGTGGGGAGCTTTCAGAAAAGTTGTCCTGCCGCTTGCCGCTCCGGCTCTCGTGATAACTGCGCTCTTTTCTTTTATGACCGCATGGGCTGAATATGTTGTCGCGGCTCAAGTGCTTCAGGATACAAGTCTGTTTACATTGCCTCTTGGCTTAAAGCAATTCGAAGCAAGTATGTCAACACAGTGGGGACTGTATGCGGCGGGTTCATTGATAGTCAGTATTCCAGCCGTTGCACTTTTCTTGTTCCTGAGTCGCTGGTTGATCTCCGGTCTGACTTTGGGCGGCGTGAAAGGATAATTTGAAATTGCAAACTAAAATTGCTCTCGTAGGTGCCGGATATTGGGGCAGCAACATACTTCGGGTTCTGCATGAACTCGGCGCCCTGTCATTGGTCTGCGATACGGACGAACGTATCCTGCAGCAGGCAAAGGCGCGGTATCCAAATCTGAAGGCCACTTCCGATCTCGATGAAGTTCTGAGATCAGATGCGGATGCAGTGGCGATAGCCACACCGGCGCGAACTCATTTTGAAATCGCAAAAAGAGTCATCGAAGCGGGAAAGGATGTCTTCGTCGAGAAACCTCTCGCTTTGACTCTGAACGATGCCGAGAATCTCAAATCGCTCAGTCTGTCTCGCAAGAAAATCCTGATGGTAGGACATATCCTGCGATATCATCCTGCTGTGGAAAAATTAAAAGAGCTTATCGTCAGCGGTAAATTAGGCAAGATCAACTATGTTTATTCCAACCGGCTCAATTTCGGCAAGCTTAGAGTCGAAGAAAATATTCTCTGGAGCTTTGCGCCGCACGATATAAGCGTGATGCTTTATCTCTTAGATGAGCTCCCCGAAAGCGTCACGGCATTCGGAGCCGCCTACCTGAATGAAAATAGGCCTGACGTGACATTGACAACTCTCGAATTCAAAAGCGGCGTCAAGGGTCACGTCTATGTGAGCTGGTTCCATCCGTTCAAAGAACAGAAGTTCATCGTGGCAGGCGAAGCGGGAATGGCCGTCTTTGACGACACGCGCGACATTGACAAGCTCGTTCTTTACCCGCATCGCGTTGAATGGAAAGGTGAAGTCCCGTTTGCTGTTAAGGCGGACGGCGTTCCAGTTGAGATTCAGAAATCAGAACCGCTAAAAGCTGAGCTGAGTCATTTCATAGAATGTGTTTCAACAAGAAAAACCCCAAAGACAGACGCCGAGGAAGGTCTGAAGGTGCTGAAGGTTTTAATGCTTTCTCAAAACAGTCTCGACAAGAAAGGTGAAAAAATGACATTGAATGGAGATGAGCCTCTGGCTCAGAAGAAATATTTTGTTCATCCGACTGCGTTTGTTGATGAAGGGGCGCAGATTGGAAGCGGCACAAAGATTTGGCATTTCGCTCATGTGATGGCGGGCGCCAAGCTTGGTGAAAATTGTGTCGTTGCTCAGAATTGTTTCGTTGGCAGCAGAGCGACACTTGGCAACGGCGTGAAATTACAGAACAACGTTTCTGTTTACGATCTCGTTGAGCTTGAAGATAATGTTTTCGTAGGTCCGTCGGCAGTTTTCACAAACGATACGAATCCACGCGCGAAATTTCCGAAAGGCGGGAAGTGGGTTCCGACGCGCGTTCGCGAAGGTGCATCCATTGGCGCAAACTCGACAATTCTCTGCGGAATCGAAATCGGCAAGTCTGCGTTCATCGGCGCCGGCGCTGTTGTAACCAAGAACGTTCCGGATTATGCCGTGATGGTCGGAAATCCCGCGAAGATTTTGAGCTACATGTGCGAGTGCGGAGAGAAATTAAAATTCGAAAAAGACACTGCTGCTTGCGGGAAGTGCGGGAAGAAATATTCGAAATCGGGTGAAAAGGTGACCCCGCTACTTAGTTCCCACTGAAAAACTGAATCAGATCGTTGTGCGACAGTTGAACTGTCGCAAAGAATCCTGTTCTGAAGTTTAACTCCAGAACAGCGTCTCCATCAAGAACAATTTGGTTATTGCGGTTGGTCAAAGGCAGGACAGCGGTGGTTTGAAACAGCTTGAATCGAGCATGTCAACGCAGTGGAGACTTCACGCGGCAAGTTCGCTGACAGTCAGCATCCCAGCAGTAGCACTGTTTCTGTTCCTGAGCCGGTGGTTGATTTCAGGCCTGACGCTGGGAAGTGTGAAGGGATAAACGTGATTGGGTGTGCGACAAAAAAGGGGGATACTTGTGAGTTAGGGGAGATTTGGTTATATTCCTCCTGCAATAATACAGGAGGGAGAGATGAAATTAGCGGAATTAGAGGGAGAAAGAGAGAAGATCTTATCG
>JAMCQL010000039.1 GCA_023381615.1 Bacteroidota bacterium | reverse complement strand
TCTTGAACTGGCACAGCTCAGGCAGATACGACACCTCATCTGCCCTCATGACAATGAAACAGAATTTCTATCGTACAGACTGGCAGCGTGACCTCTTATGATTTTACACAAAGATTGGGACTTGACCCCTGTCAAAGCTCAATTCATTCTGGACATAGAGGAAAATCATAAGGAAACTTGCCAACCCTAATGCTAAACCGGCAACGTTGATAAACGAGTAAACTTTAAACCGCAGCAGGTTCCTTAGCGCCGTTTTGAAGTAGTTCTTCAGCATACCATTCTTCCTTTCTTAATTGGCTTTCAGCCGTCAGCGTTCAGCGATCGGCATAAGGAAGATGGAAAACGGAGAACGGTACACGGAAAGGCTCAAGTCCGAGATATAAGACTTCATCCTGCCGATTTCGTTGTCCCTGTTCCATGCTCCCTTTTCTGTCTCGGTGTGTCGTCCTGAAAAAAGTTGACAGTAATAATAACAATAGTTTTCTCTTTTTGCTACTTTTTCCTGTCTCCCTTCTCCTGTCTCCGTTTCATTCATACCTCAGCGACTCAACCCCGCCTTGCGGCATCTCGTCATTTCTATTCATAACGTAATGCCTCCACCGGGTTTGCCGTCGCCGCTCTGACCGCGTGTGTGCCGACTGTCAACAAGGCTACGATCAACACGAGTCCGCCGGAGGCCGGAAATATCCAGAAGCCGATAGTTGTCCTGTATGCAAAATTCTCCAGCCATTTACGCATCAGATAGTACGCCACTGGCCAGGCGATCGCATTGGCTACCAGCACCCATTTTGTGAACTCCTCAGAAAGTATGAAGACCACTTCCGGCACAGAAGCTCCCAATACTTTTCTGATTCCGATTTCTTTTGTTCTCCTCTCGACCGAATATGAGGCAAGGCCAAATAATCCCATGCAGGCGATGAGTATAGCCAAAAGGGAGAAAATCGAGACGAGGCCACCGGTCTTGTCGTCCGATTTGTACAAATTGTCGTAAGTCTGACTGAGAAAAGAATAATCGAAACCGGTCCCGGGTAATATCTTCTCCCAGGCAAACTTCAGCGCGGGAATTATCCTAGAACTTTGTGACTGATCGATTCGCAGCGCGATATACTTGAAATTTGTCGGACTCATGTACAGCAATAGTGGTCCCATCTTCTTTTGAAATGAAGTCACATGAAAATCTTTTGTCACTCCGATCACCTTCATCATCCTTGTTGACGGAAGATACACTTGCGAACCAATCGGATCCCGCAAGCCAAGGTACATCACTGCAGCCTGGTTCAATAGGCAGGCGTTATCACTGTCAGCCGAAAATTTGCGTGAGAAATTCCTTCCTTGGAGGAGTTCGAGTTGAAGGGTTTGCAAGTAATTGTAGTCAACCGCGATAGTTTGGATCATCGAGTATTCGGCCTCAGGCTTACCCTGTACGTGCAGATCCTGAACCTGGTACCAACTGAATGCGGGAAGACTCCCAGCACCGGAAATATCGAGGACACCAGGTATTGAATTGAAAGCTTGCTCCAATACGGGATATTTGTCAGCTGCTGGAGCGGATGATTGCGGAAGATTGAGGACAACCACCCCCTTCTTGTTGAAGCCAAGATCTGAATTCCGCATGAAGTTAACCTGTTTGAATATTACGGCAGTGCCGATCAACAAGAATACCGCAATCGCAAACTGAGTAACAACCAAAGCTTTGCGTAACGTGTTGCCTGAGGATCCCGGCGTTGTTGTTCCTCGCAGCGAATCCACAGGAGCATACCGTGATATGAATACAGCGGGATATAACCCGGCTAACGCTGCGACGAAAAACACTACTCCAATAAATACTGCGACAGAGTAAGCGTTCAGATAAGAACGCAGGAGTGACTCTGCATTGAAGAGACTGTATAGCGAGGGGGCAACCAATTCAAAGATCACGAGCGCGATCAAAAGTGATAAGAGAGTGACAATTAAAGACTCTACAAAGAACTGCCATACCAAGCCGCCCTTTCGAGCACCTACTACCTTGCGCAAACCGACTTCCTTCGAGCGTTGAATTGAGCGGGCGGTCGAAAGATTGACGAAATTCAGGCATGCGACAATGAGTACAAGGATGGCGATCATGGAAAACAAATCAACGGAAGATCTATTCACTGTCGGCCCGAGTTCTCCCATAATTCCGGGTGTAAAGTGAATATCGGAAAGTGGAACAACTTTGAACGATATGAGAGACGCCATGGACCTATTCGTGTTTCTAATAAGAAGCTCTTCCAGTTCGCCCGGGAGCTTCGAGAGCGACGTCCCCCTTCTCAGATAAAGATAAGTGTAGTCAGCGCCGAACGACCCCCAGGAATCTTGGACCTTTAGAATTTCCACAGCCCTTGAATAGGGAGCGATGAGTTGAGGACGAAGCATTGTATTCGCGGGTACATCTTTCATCACGCCGGATACAATAAAGTCGTATTTATTATCGTAGGTTAGTGTCCTGCCGATCGGATTAACATTTCCAAAATACTTTTGGGCGATACTCTGAGAAATCACGATAGAGGAAGGATCATCGAGCGCATTGGCTTCATTGCCGGAAACGAAAGGAAAAGTAAACACTTTAAACACATTTGAATCGGCAAAGAAGAAAGAATTCTCAGTGAACTTCTTATTCCCTACCGATATCGCGGCGTTGTGGTCCACTCGAAATCTCACAGCCGCCCTTACCTCCGGGAGCACGGCTGCTGCTGCCGGACCAAGGGCAGGCATGGCTCCTGCCAGCGTCATGGACGAACCACCGCCACCGAGCACTACCGATACCCGAACAATTTGTTCACGATTCTTTTGCATTGAGTCGTAGCTAAGCTGGTTAACTACATAAACCAAAATCAGGAGACTCCCGGCGATACCAATACCAAGCCCGGCAATGTTTATGAAAGAATAGACTTTGTTCCGAAGTATGTTTCGGAAAGCAATCTTGAGGTAGTTCTTCAGCATGGGGATTTCCTTTTCAATGTCATGGCGCAGGGCGCGAAGCGCACACCGCGAGGAACGCTGCCTTCTGCTCTTGATTTGGGCACATCATTCATATAGTTTTGTTTGTGAAGTATCGGGAGGAAAAATGTTGAGGAATTACACCGCAAAGTACACGAAGATTCAGTCGGGCTACATGGGGCAATTGGTCGAATGGCCTGAAGTCGTGACTGAAGGAAAGACCTTCGAAGATTGCCGTGTATCTTTGAAAGATGCTCTTCGTGAGATGATGCTCGCATACCAACAAATGGATAAGGAATTACCCGCTGGCGCTGACTTATTCGAACCAGTGACAGTCGAGACCGATAGTGTCCGTTAAGCGGCGCGACCTCATAAAATACCTCGAGCAAAACGGCTTTCAACTTCTCCGTGAAGGTGCAAACCACACAATTTATACGAACAAAGAAAAGACAATTCCCGTAAAGCGTCATAAGACATTTGACCGCATAACTGCAAACGAGTTGTGCAAACAAGCGGGATTGAAACCAAAATTTTAGAATCACAGAGCAAAGCGTACCATTTGGCGCCTTGCATAATGGTTCATTCATATCGTACGTTCTCCATGCCGCGAGTGCCACCTCGAAATTTCTATTCATATTTCAAGTTCTCCATCCGCCTGCGGCGGGATCTGCGCACTTCGACATCATTCATACCTCAGCGCCTCCACCGGATTCGCCGTCGCGCCTTTGACAGCACGGAAGCCAACTGTCAGCACTGCAATCGCCAATGCCAGCGCGCCGGAAACGAGAAAGGTCCATGGCGTCATACTCACCCGGTAAGCAAAATCCTTGAGCCAATTGTTCATCACATAATAAGCCACCGGCCAGGCGATAAAATTCGCTATCACAACCCACTTCACAAATTCTTTCGAGAGGCTGAATGCAACCTCCCCGACCGAAGCCCCTAGAACTTTCCTGACTCCGATTTCCTTTGTCCTTCTTTCAGCGGTATGTAAAGCGAGTCCGTAAAGCCCCAAAGAAGCGATGGCTATCGAGAGTGCGGAGAACAAGGAGAACAATGCGCTGGACTTTTCCTCGGACTTGTAGAGCGCATCGAGGCTCTTGTCTAAGAAGCTGTAATTGATTGGACTATCAGGAAACATCGCTTTCCAGGTTTTCCGTATGTATTTCATGGTTCCAGCAATGTCGGTGGAAGAAATTTTAACGGCGAGCATTCGTACGTCGTTACCTCTTGTGAGAACCAGCGGCTGCACTCTGTACCGCAAAGGCTGAAAATTGAAGTCACGAACGACTCCAATCACTTGTCCCTTCAAGGAATCAGACATGTAAGCAAAAGGCTGCCCGATCGCGTCCTGCGGGGTCCACCCAATTTTCTTTACCGCAGCATCATTAAGAATAAACGCATTGCCCATATCCGACTTATCGCTCCAGGAAAAATTGCGACCCGCAAGCAATTTCATCCCCATGACCGGGATATAATCAGGGTCAACAGAGGAAAAATTAAACTGCAAATTATTCACTGCTGCTCTATCCTTAAAACGGAATGGACCAACGCTTAACGCTTGTCCAGGGACCGCCTCCGTTCCAGCTATTGACAGAACGTGAGGATTCCGCAAGAGGCTTTCTTTAAACGGTATGTAGTCTCCGTCTGTCGTTTGATCATACTTGAGCACAACAACGTTGTTCTTATTGAAACCAAGATTGCGGAATTTCATAAGGGCATCTCTAAAAACTGGTGATATTGGATAAGATAAAACTTCTTGTACCATGATGCGTCTAATAAGGGAAAGAGAATAGGAGAGATATGCAGTACAAGAGAAAAGAACAGCGAGGAATCTTTGAC
>JAMCQL010000035.1 GCA_023381615.1 Bacteroidota bacterium | reverse complement strand
ACGCTCCGCTCCGAAATTTTCTTAACGCCATTTTTTCTCATGCCATTTCTCACCCTCGTACAGACAAGAAGGGTTCCGGTGATTTGCGAGTATTGGGTCTCGGCGGTCTGAGGCGAAGCTTCGCTAGTGTAGTGTCTCATAAATCTCCTGACTTATGGTTCAACTCCTCTACGAGGTCGTAGAGGAGTTCAACGTTTTTCAAGTACCAATAGTTAAGCGTTGGAGACACTACACTAGCTGACACGAAGAAAACCGAGGGTGCGCCACATCACCCGCATCAGGGCGTGGCCGAAATCCGGATTCAGGAATTGATTCGGACAACTGCCGGGGATCACCGCGATCCCGTTCTCGCGGCACATCTGCAGCGCGCTTTGTGACACGCTGGTCATGCTCGCCGCTAAACCGGGCTTCGTCCCCATCAAGCAGTGCATCCAGACGTGCTTGATACCGAGATCAACGCACTGCCGGACGATTTGCTCGGTGACTTGAGGATTGGCCAGAATGAAAACTGCCTCCGGCTTCTCGGGAATAGACTTCAAGTCGGGATAGCAGGGAGCACCATCAAAGGTCGTCAGATGCGGATTGACCGCGTAAACGGTATATCCCGCCTCCTTCAACTTGCGGTGGGCCAGGTTGCAGCCCGTCTCGCGCTTGTCCGAAACACCGACCACGGCGATCTTTTTCTGAACGAAAAAGTCTTGCACGAGGGTATCAATCTTAGACATGAGAACTCCTTTCTTCTGCTCCTTTTGTGATTGCAAGAACAAGCTTGGAGTATTTTTCAGTATCTTCCTGCCAGCGACGGCCAGAGTTCCTGCACCGTCTTTATCTCATCCTCACAGAGATAGATTGTCAGGTCCTGTTCCTCAGGCACGGTCCATTTATTAACGATATGAGCCGCCGGTGCCACGCGCCGCCAGTTCTTGAGGAGATCGCTCTTGTCAAAACCAATCGCAATTGCAACAGCGCCCGGTTTTTCTCCCGGACCGAAGAACCAATACGTTCCCTGAAAGCAAATCGAATGCGGCAAACCGTAACGAGGACCGAAGAAGTCGATCGCTCCCGCTTCGCCGTAGTTCGACGCGAGTATCACTGCCTGTGCGCGTTGCTCCGGCGTGAGCGACTGATAAACTCGCGCGAGCACTTCAACTCGATCTTCCCAGCCCAACATATCGGCATAATCCTGCGGCAGTCGAAGCACATCGCCGGAGTTTGTTTCAACGGCGGCGGTGACTCCGAGTCTCTGGTCATAACCTGCCATCTGTCGAGGCGGAAGCATCGGCAAGCCGAGCGGCAAAGTGACAAGTCCGCCGGCAACAAGGAGAATCACTATTGCCGTGCGGAACGCTGTTCTCCAACGGCCAGCGCCAACTTGCTCTAAGACCGCTGCGCCAGCGCCAATCATCGCAGGATAGATCGGCCCAAGGTAGTACGCTTTCCCGTGCAGCAAAAAAAGCACGGCAAATGCGCCGAGGAAGGTCCATCCGAGAATCCTGAACGCAGCAAAACGCTTCGACGTGAACAGTGCTACGATTCCAACCAATGCTACTGCAAAAGACATCAGCCCCAAGATCAAAACTTGTCCCAGGAGGAAATCAAACCACGATACGTGATTGAACTGCTCCGCCTGCAACGTATGCATCACACCGACAGCCGGAAATCCCAACCGGATTTGACCGACAATGCTCGGGCTCCCGATGAGGAGTGTAAGGGCGAGTGCGATCCACGGCCAACGTGTGAGGAGGAGCCGGCGCTCCTGTGTCGCGAGCAACCCGACAAGCACTCCGAATCCGAAAAGGAAGATGCTGAATTTAGTGAACAGCCCCAAGCCCATGATGATGCCGAGCGCAATCCACCAGCGTGGGTTCTCGCTTTGTTTCCATCGGATGAGTATCCAGCATCCAAGCGTCCACCAAAGTTGATCGAAGATAACGGGCTGAAACAGAGCACCTGGCCGCAGGTAAATAAGCGCGAAAAACACCGATAGCGCAGCGAGAACTTGGGCGAACTTTTCGCCGCCGAAACGCCGGGCAACATCGGCAGATAGCCAGATAAGAATCGCAGCTGCGACTGCAGGAAAGAAACGGATGGCTGCGAGCGAATCGCCGAAAATCCATCGGGTGAAATCCGCAATGAGAGCGATGAATGGCGGAAAATCCATCCTCCAGAATCGGAGGTGTTCTCCCATCGCAAGATAAAGGAATTCATCCCTGTGAAATCCATAAGGACTCCAGATGTTCACCGCAACATGCAGCACAATCACTCCGGCTGCGAGAACCCAGACGATTGAGGATATTCTATCGCTTTTCATAAAATCAAAACCGAGTTCTATTTGAAATCACTTTCCCTTTGCCTTCTCTAATTGAGCTTTTCTTTCCGCTCTTGAGATTGACCATTTCAGGAGCGGCGGCGTAACGAACGTAGTCACAATAACCATTATGACTATCGCTGAAAATATTTCGTCGTCGACAACGCCGAGACTCTTTCCAATACTGGCAAAGATCAAGCCAACCTCTCCTCTTGGAATCATTCCAAGACCGACAGTCAGTCGGTCAACATTCTTCTCTCTGACAACCAGCCCGCACGCCTGTTTCCCAATCAATGCGGCGATGATAAGTCCACCAGAAATTCCGAGGACAGACGGAACCATGAAGCTTTCAAGGTGAACTTGGATTCCCATTTGCACGAAGAAGATCGGCACGAACAAAATCGCAATCGGCTGGATGAGATCCTTGATTCCCACATCGCTTGCAAATTCTTTGAAGTGAATTTCTTCCAGCACCAACCCGGCTGCAAATGCGCCAACGATGGACGCAAGTCCGGCTTCGCTCGCAAGCGCTGACAATCCGAAGCAGATTATTATCGCGGTGATCAGCATGAGTCCCTGAGTTTTGAATTTCGCGGCCACTTTCATCAATCGTGGGATGAGAAGAGTGCCGATTATCAGCGCGCCCATCAAGAAACCAACTGCGATCAAAGTAAGTTTTACTATTTCGAGCAAAGATAGGCTGGTTCCCGCTTCAGCCGAGGAGACAATCGCTGAAACCGTGGCAAGTATTATCAAACCGAGGACATCATCTATAACGGCTGCTCCGAGGACTATTCGCGCCTCGAGCATCTGTATCCTGCCCATGTCCTGAAAAACTCGCGCGGTTATTCCAACGCTCGTAGCGCAGAGCGCCGCCCCGATGAACATGTGTATGTTGTGAATGTTGAAGTTCGGAGAGATTGCCAAGATCTGCTTGGGAACTTGCGTAACAAATAGTGCCGAAACAAAATATCCAAGCACGAAGGGAACGATGACCCCGACTGTCGCAACAAGGAACGATGAAATACCGACGCGCCGCATGTCCTTGACGCTCGATTCAAGACCGACTTCGAAAAGCAGGATTATGATTCCTATTTTGGCAAGGATGTCGATCCCGATCGCCGCATGATCGGTCAGGACAGCCGCTCGCAGCGGCTCAAAAAAAATCCAATTATGATTTACGAGAACAAGATTCCCAAGGATAACGCCGGCGATCAGTTCTCCGAGAACTGCCGGTTGTTTTATCCTCTCGAAAAGCTCAGCGCCTAACTTCGCGGTTCCCAGAATTACGATTAAATAAAGAAGAACTCTCACGACCGGGTCAACCTCGCTTACCATACTCGCTTCGTTTACCGGAAACCGCTGGAACACTAAAGCTAAACTGGCAACCATGTTAAATCAAAATAAATAGATTGCTAAGCAGAGACAAGAAGAATCGGTCGATGGGTTTTGTTCGACATTGACCTTCCTTACGCTGCATTCAGACACTTAAAGGTGAAGATTGCTCAAGCTCTTTAGATGTCATATTCAAGCAAAACAAAACTGGTCATCTTCCGATATATTTCCCTACTCTCTTTCGAGGCAAAAAGGCGCCACAACCATGCAAGGGGCATTTCCCGTTTCAGGCGATGAGACTCGTCCATTGCAAAACGAATCTCCGCCGCCGTCCAACCATACTGTCGGAAAAATTCCGGCCCTTCTTCCGGCGCAAATTGCATCTTCGCATTACCGGCAGTGAGTTTCTTTTCCCATGCTTTGTAGACTCTTGCCAGAAATAATGGTGACGCAAGATCGGTCAGATCTTGTGAAGGTGACCGTCACTTGTGTCAATATTGCAATACACTGACAATATGATATAGAAGTGACGGTCACCTACGGCGTTTTCATCCGTCGTGGTGTCCCGCGGGACATGTACAACTTTCTCCTTATTTCATGACAATTAATTTTCTCACCTCGCTAAACTTGCCCGCAGTAAGTTGGTAGAAATACACCCCACTCGGATATCCACTCGCATTCCATTCCACGTTATGTGTTCCAGCTTTCATCTTCGCGTCTACCAACGTCGCCACTTCTCTGCCAAGCACATCATAAACTTTCAGACTAACAAACTCGGAACTCGAAACTTTATTGTCGTTGCCGGATTAAACTGATTGGGGGGCTCGTTGAAAAGATCCGCTCCAATAACAGTCAGGTTATTTGAATAACGTCCGATGATTTTCTTCCACGCATCAATGAATCCCTGCTGAACGCTGTAGCCGGGCAAGATATCTGCATTCTTGACGAAAAATTCGCTCGCAGCTTGCTGCTGTGTTATTCCCGGCTGGTTTGTGTAAAGCCAAACGGGCATTCCTAAACCGTGAACGCCATTCGTATCACTGAATACCGGCGACCACGTCCATTGATGAAGACTGATTATAACTCCGATACTGCGTTTGCCGAACTGGGAAATCATCAATCTCGCGCGAATCTCGTCCGCTGAGTGTTCATTGTTGGTAACATGACAATGCCAGTGGTTGAGGAAGCCTTTTATAAGTCTCTCCCGGATTTCATCGATAGGAGTGTCGGTGGGATTCGAGCGCAGACCATCTAGGAAATCTGGTGGATTGCGGATAGCCTGATAGTCGCTGTCGCCGCCTATGCCGCCGTACAAGAAAGCTGCCCAAGCAAATTCATCCCATGTTGGCATTTATCACCTCCTTTTAACTGGTGTCGCCGTTTCGCCTAACGTACTGCCGCATCACGCCGTGCCGCCGTTCCATGAAATATAAAATGACGGCGGCATGGAGCGAGCACCTCGGACATATAATGACGAGCGTCGTGATGCGGCTTGTTAGTCGCCGCCGCGCAACTTCTTCTCTTTCTTGAAAGCGTCCTTCACTGCCTTCTCAATCCCCGTGGACTTGCAAAGGTACTTCTTGAAGTCAGAGATGTTATCCTGGTTCAAATGGAGTTGCCCTCCCCGACGTTACCCCTATGTTGCCCTTGCGAGTAATGCTTATTGTGTTCGACTTCGTAGGATGGAATGACCCAATACCGTATGAGATTGCGCCAAGCAGCGAGCCAGACAAAGACGTCGCAGCACGCGGGTTTGATTTGTTGGAAATTCATATCGAAAGGATGCTTTGATGAAGAGCTAAGAGCTTTGATGTATAGTGGTTCGTCGGAATCGAAGGCTACCGCCCTTGAGGCTTTCACTTCTATGCGGATCTTGGGCGCGAGGAAAAAGTCGTATTGGCCTGAGTAGTCTTTATCCAGCTTCTTTGTCGGCCGCTCAAGGGATGGGGCAAGCTCTTTTAGATGGCCGTGGGCCCACACTTCGCCAAAACCTCTGGGGGCGCTGATCTCGAAAAGATAAAGGTACAGGTTGCGGTTGATGTAATCGTCTCTCAGTTCATAGTACTCGTCAAGTGTAAGCTTCTGTGCGGCTAAAAGATGAGATATGATATATTCATATTCACTGAACGGGTAGACCGACTTCAGGTCTTCAAGCTGGCTACGGAACTCGTCCGAGTTAGCAAGGCGGTCGATGAGTTTGTCGAGTTGTTTTCTGAGTTGTTCCATGTTTTTTAGATTAGGGTGAGTTGCTTGCCTTCGTCGATCTCAGTGGTTTCAGCGAGAAGAGCCTTTAGTTCGGAATCGTGTTGCATCTCTTTCTCGAAGGGACTTCGGTTCTGCCAGCCTGCTTTGCCAGTCTCCCGTAGACGTTCCAGTCGGCGTATTGCAATTTCACAGTAAACAGGATCAGTGTCTGCAGTGTAGCAAGCACGGTTATTTATTTCGGCGGAAACAAGAGTTGATCCAGAATGGCAAAAGAAGTCGAGTACGAGATCACCCTTGTTGGAGCTGGCACGGATAATGCGTTCGGCAGATTTTAGGGGTTTCTGGGCATAGCATCCGTTCACGTTCTCCTCCATCCTGTAGAACACTTGCTGAACGTCAACCCATACGTTACCCGCCCGAATGTTTTCGGACTTGCTGCGCTCCATGTTCTCGGTAATTCTTCCGTCGATCTCTTTGTAGTATCCTCTGAGTATCTTGGGAATGTCAGTATATTCTGCATCTACATTAAAGATGGGACTGCCCTTAATGTAGTAGAGAAGTTCCTGTCTGACTGCCATCCAGTTCTTCGAGGTTCCGTAGCCGCGCTGGTTTCTCATTGTAATGAAACTCCGAGCGAGGAAGCGAGTCTGACGCATCATAAGCATAAAGTCTGGCAAAGGCTGAAAACCGCTCTTTTGGTCTGCTCCCAACCAGACGTAAAGAGAACTGTCTGGTGCGAGAGCATACTCTGTAGTTGTGATCCATTGCTTGCACCAGCGGATGTACTCATTCAGCTCTCTCTCTTGAAACGCGACAAGATTGTATGGAGGGTCCTGGATAGCTAGGGAAGCTTTTCGTTGGTCCATGAGCTTCTCAATTTCTGTCTGGCTCGCTGCGTCTAGGCAACCAACCTTGTGCTTGCCGTCAGGGTCGTTCCAGATTTCCCCAGACTTGAGCCTCGCGTATTTGAGAA
Source organism: Bacteroidota bacterium (assembly GCA_023381615.1). GTDB lineage: Bacteria > Bacteroidota > Ignavibacteria > Kryptoniales > JAKASW01 > JAKASW01. Next base: position 71,470 of record JAMCQL010000035.1, on the reverse strand, counting down.
GGCAGTTCCTTAGTTCGGGGCTTCTATCTAAGCGCGGTATTGGAGTGTTAATCATATCGGAATCAATATACTAAAATGGAGTTTCTGTTGCGCGGTGGCGTCCAACGTCGTCCACCGCAAAAAAGTCGTCCCGATTGCCGCCTACAAATGTGCGTAGCTCCATGGCACGCGGCAATCGGGATAAAGCGAACGCGACATATGTTCCATGATGAGCGTCTTTTTTGCGGTTGTTAGCCGCTGGCACGCAACCAAAGGTTAGCCATGGCCTTTTAGGTTGAGTCCTTGAATAGCCTCCGAGCGTAGCTTAGCGCCAACCACGAACTCAATAATTTTGTTCTCAACGTCCTCGCGGTTGTCGTGCTTGATAACGTGGACCTTGAGGTATTTCGCAAGCTCGACTAGATGGCCCATTTTGGGAAATGCTGGGTCTCGATGCAAGATTTCTCGAGCTTCCTCGCGGGTATTTGCGCGTTGTAGCTCCGCGGCAATGTCTTGAACCTTTCGAGGGTCTAGCCTGTTCTGCGAAGCGTTTTTTTTCGAGGGCTTGCGCGGAACAAATTGGAGTGTTCCTTCCCCCGATGCAAGCTGGTTCAATTCTTCTTCGGTCAGTTGCTCAAGGGTACGAAGAAAGGCCGTAAATACGCCTCTGATTTCTTGCTTCCTATTTTCCATCTAACTTGTCCATCAGTTCAGTAGTTAGTTCTTCGAGCTCATCTTGCACATCTTCATACGTTCTGCCTGAAACTCTCTTAAGAACTACTGGCACGCCATACTCAGGTGCGTCTGCGTAAATAGTTTTGTTCTCTCGTATGTAAGTATCAAGGGTTGCAACCTGCCCTCGTACTTGCTGGATATACTGTTGTTGAGCCGAGATTGGCGCGCCATTACGAACTGAAATCATCGTGAAAAGAACCCCAAGGATTTCTGGGGATATGGCTTCCCATTGTTCGTCGTCGGTTTCTTTGACATAACCATTGTAAGTGGAGACTAATTCGCGGAAATGTGTTTTCAATTGGTCAATGCCCAAAGTAGATAGATAATCTGGTTTCGTCGGGACAAGCAAATAGTCACTTGCAACTATGGCATTCTTGGTGACAATGTTGAAATTAGGTGGACAGTCAATAAGACAGAAATGGTAAAGGTCAGGGTCGAGGCTTGCCAATCCCTGCCGCAAACGGGAGTGGACTCTCAGGTAATTGTTTCGGAGGTCGCGGGCTGAGCCTCCGACTAAGCGGGTTGCAAGGTCAAGGTCAACATTTATCAACGCTAGGTGAGAGCAAATCGCGTCAACCTTTCCTTTCAATCCAGCACTGTTAACTCTTCCAGGACGGACAATTAGGCTTGAGAGGTCAAGGTCAGCGTCTTTGTCAATGAAAGCATCGTACCAGTTTTTGATAGTCTTGGTTTTCTCGTACTTGTTCCGCCAATCATCAACAGAGAAATAGGAAAAGGTGAGGCTTGCTTGGGGGTCCAAATCAATCACGAGGACGTTCTTACCACGAAAGGCAAGTTCGGCAGCAAGGTTCGCGCTTATCGTTGTCTTGCCTACTCCACCCTTGTAATTGATAATAGAAATGGTCTGCATAATTTTACTCCTTCAACGTTTAGAATATCGTGGTTGCGTGCTTGCGGCTAACGTATGATGGAACAAAGTCGTGGCGCGCTCCTTGCAGCCTCCTATGTGCGCGGCATGAAGCGAGATCGATAGTATAGAATAATCGAGCGTCATGGTTCTCGTTGTTATGCGAAGTGTGCTACACATTGATCTAGTAGTCTTTCCTAACGTACTATCTTGAAGGTGTTGAATAGCCACTTAAGCTGTTTGAGATTTGTCAATAGAAGATTTTGACCCAGTTGGACAGCCAGTATATCAATCGTCCCACACAGCTTTGCAAATGTGAATCCTACCTGAAAGTGATTTATCTCTTGAGAATGAGGTTTGCCTGTTCTTAGTGCTTCAGTATAAAGGGCGAATCTCTCTTTTAGGTTTTCGTACGGGTCTGTTCCCACCCCTGCCCGAGCTTCAAATTTCTCATTTGTTGGCAACCACGTGTGCCCCAATACCCAAGTTCGGTCTGGAGTGGGACTACAGCCTCTTCCGTAAACTACTGGTTTCAGTTTGGAGTAAAACGAGTCGAGTACAGCCCTCGTCCGATCCGTCTCGCCGAGTATCCACCACGTAAAAAAATCAACAGAGAAAGCACTAAGCCACTGCATTTCCTCTAAGACACGTTTTCGATCAAGTTGAGTGTCGTCCCCAAGTGAAGCACGAAGTAATTCTTCGTGCTTTTTGGAGAAAACATTAAGTTCAATTAGATATGACGCCAACTCATCGATTTTGATTCTCCTTTTGAACAAGCTAAACATGCTATAACATCCTTAATCAGAGTTAGTCATTGCATTATGTGTCCATCATCAATCACGGCTCCGACGCTTTTTCCTTGCTTCATGAATTAAGAACTGTATTAATGACGAATCGAAAAACATTCTTGATGGATACTTTACTTCGTCATAATCTTGGAATCTACTTCGAATAAATTCAATGATATGGTCCACAGATATAAACTTAAATCGATTCAAGTTGTTGGGCTTCTCTTCATTTGCGATCAGGATCGTCTTGAAAACGCGCTCGACGCTACTATAATCTGCAGATAGCCCGAATCTTTTCTTGGCGTACTGGATCCTTTCTTCTGCAAACAACTTAGATGCATCGTATTCTCCAGTTTTTACTTCGCAGTAAACAAACACAAACTTAGACTGGTCATGGTCGGATATTATTTTGTCGTCCCATTTCAGTGTTTCCTCCATTAATACCTCAGAAACATTAGGCGGTCGAATCGCTAATAAGTCAGCGTCTGCGTTATAACGAGCTTTGCGGGTTTCACTGCTTAGTGAATGAAAAACGAAGTTTGTGATCGGAAAGAATCCATTAAGCCTCAGGTACCAATATCCTAATTCTTCACCGTAGTTGGCCATTCGCTAATCTCCTTAGTAGCACATTTCGCATAACGTCCCGCCGGACAAAGTCGTGGCGCGCATCCTTTGCTGGGGTACTGTTTGAGCGCGCCATGAAGCGATTTCGATATATACAAATGACGAGCGTCTTTGTCCGGCGTGTTATGCGCTGGCTGGGCGTAACACTATCCACGACAATGCTCTATTATATATCGCATCTTTACCCTCAGATTGTCCCAAATCTTATCGTCCCATTCAGACTCCAACAACTTCTGCCTATATGCCCTCAGCGACTCCTCAAGTGCTTCCAGGAATTTTTCAGCATTGACTATCCTGTTCTCTGGGTCGAAGAGAACACCCTTCCTTAGGATTCTGAACCCGCCTGTTGTCTCCGCCTGATGTAAAATACCACAACGAATATTTTTATAGAAGTCCTTGGGGGGAACGCCTTTGAAAGCGAATTCTCTATTGAAGAACTTCTCAAAAGCTTCTTCCCCGCGATTTCGTGTGTGTTCCCAACCGTGATAGAAGGATTCTAACGACTCTATGAGGAAACAAGCGGATGCCATCATCGCAAAACCGCTCTTATAACGTTTCCTGTACTCTTCATTCTCAAACAAAAATGGCTTTACGTAACGTCCATGAAAGCGATGGTAAATCATCTGGGCAATCGCAATCTTGTCTTTAGCCGCCAGCATTCCTTCATAATTTGCTATGGTAATGAAATTATCTTGATCGTCGATTTCAGCTGGAATGGTAGCCAAAATATAGTCGTGAATGTCCATGTCGTCACACCAGGCATTGTAGGGTTGAGAATCGTCTATGGACCAAAGCTCTTCTTCTGTTCGGAGGGTGGCACTTGGTCCCGACGTGCTAAATACAGGTCTAGCCAAGTCGTTGGGGGGATAGGCTCACCACCGAGAATTGCAACTGCTCGAGCTCGTTCTTCAGGATAGGCAGTACCCCAACCAGCAAAATCATTGGCGAGCACTTCTAGAGATAGGAGCGACGCAGAAGCGTAGAATCTATGATTGAGTTCATTGACCTTAGTCCCTCTTTGTGTCACGAGCAAGATGGGGAGCAGCAACACTATCCACCAACTGAAAACAAAAGCAGTGACGATAACAGCAATATCAGCAAATACAAGTATAATCCTGAGCTTATACTCAGCGCCAGCGTTAACCATGGCCTCTCTAGTTCTTTCCATTAGGGCAATTGCCACCAAACTCTCTTTGGTTGCGAGCCTTGAGTCAAGTGCCAGAAGGCCGAACTTCGCGTGAGTCACTTGGACTAGACTATAACAGTTTGAAAACAGCTTTGAAGGTATTGGGTGGGGACTTGCTATGTTGAGAGACTTTGTCCCTTGCCTCCTTGAAATTGACTCTGCGGATGTTGGATTTGTGCTCATTTCAATTGCCCTTTCTCCTTATCGACAGCAACGTAAGGTGAACAATAAACAGTCAGACCTCACGCCCAGCTTTCGCATAACGTATGATGGAACAAAGTCGAGGCGTTTGGCATCATGGAACTTACCTCTAAGTCTTCTCCTTCTATATTGCCAAACGCCATGAAGCGAATTCCACATATTCAATAATTGAGCGTCTTTGTTCCATCTGTTATGTGGCGTGGTCGAGTGGATCTCCGCTAAGCTTTCAAGAACCTCTCTCATCCTCCACCTCCACTTCTTTTAAACACTTCCCTTTCACTACCTCCTTTACGGAGTTCCTTCAAGCCAGTTATAAGGGTATATCGATCCTTCTTTCCTTTCCCTTCATGAATGTGAATGAGCATTCTGTCGCTGTCAATATCTGCGATCTTGATGCGAACAGCCTCACCCACTCGCAAACCGCCCGAGTAGATCAGCATAAGGATTGTTTTATGTTTGACGTTTTTTATTACTTCCAGTAAACGGATCACTTCTTCTTCACTTAGTATCACAGGGAGTTTCTTCTCAGCCCTCGGTCGTTGAAATGTCCCTAATCTCATTGGCCTTTGATATAGTTCAACATACAGAAAACGAAGTGCATTGATCAATTGGTTGAGTCCGGCAGGAGACCGTTGATAGGAGTCGAGCATTTCCGTAAACACGTCCCTTATTTCGTAATCCCCAAGATCACGAGGATGCCGGGGCGCTATCCATCGGATAAAAGTCCGCACGCAACTCTTGTATGCCTTGATAGTCTTCGGACTGTAATTTCTCAATCTCAATTCCTGTTGTAGAACATCGAGCAGCTTTCCTGACCTCTCACTCATGTCTCCCTCCGATCCATAGGATCCTACGGATGATCTCATTCCGCCCTTTGTCATCTTGCAGGAATTTAAACTTGTCTCAGGATAATGTCAACAGTTTCGCGGTCTGCTTCATGCATCACGGTGTTCATCCTCCCGAAATGAAATATCATACGACATAACTTCATTTTCTCCTTTCCGGACGCCGCCCATTTTTCTCCGAAAGTTATTTCTTCACTTCTCAAGTGCAACCGCGTCGCATCCTGCCCCCGGGAAAAACCCAACCCATCTTGTTCAACCTCGCCACAAGCTGGGATATGTTTGACGCTTCGAAGGATCCCGACCTTGCCAGGACAACCTGCGGCTTAGCAAGCCGAGCGCGAGGACCGAAAAACCGTGTAAATCTCACCAAAATCACTATATGCCCTTTTTGAGCGAATCTAAGCCCCTCGACCCCCCTCGTTGACTCTTCGAGAGTCAAAGAGGACACTCTGAGATACCTCTTTGAGTATCCAAGAGTCAAAGGAGACTCTCCGACATACCTCTTTGAATCTCTGAGTATCAAAGAAGACTCTTTTTGATACCTTTCTGAACCTCCGGGAATCAAAGAGGACTCTCCGAGGTACCCGCTTGAATCTCGGCGGGTCAAGAAGGACACTCCGACATTCCTTTTTGTACCTCCGAGAGACGATACACGCCTCCCGGAGATACCTAAACGTTCAGGTGACCGTCACTTGCGTAAACATTGCAATCCACTGACAATCTGACATAGAAGTGACGGTCACCTGCCTCACGCCACATTTTCATCTGTCGTGGTGTCCCGTCACGGGACATGTACAACTTTTGTAGCCCTGCCGCAAACTCCGTACAGGAGGAGATCTGCCGTTTCTTTAGCCGCTGCCTGTGGGTCGTCGTTGCGCAAAATGCGGATGAGGAAAGCGTTCGTCACCATTGCCGCTGCACCAGCAAGGTCAAGGTTTAGCTTCAAGTCATGCTTCATCGTGAACGACTGCAGGAGTGTCGTCAAAGGGCGAGGAAGTGGAACTATATTTCGTGGGTCTTCCGCGGTGTTAGATTGTTTCGTTGAGAGACCAGTCTCATTTATCGCCTTCCACAATCCAATTACCAACTTCCTGTTCGGTGACATCGTCCCGGATAATCGGAGGAAGTGTCGATGAACAGCCTCATCCAAAGTAAGGTCTGCGTCTATATCGCTTAGAACATGCTTCTCCAATTCTCTCATAGGTTCTTCAAACAGGTGGGCTATCAAAGCGGCCTTTGTTCCAAAATGATTGTAGATGGTAGCAGGGCCTACCTTAGCTTTACGGGCGATCTCGTCCACGGTAACCGACTCGTAGTCCGCCTCGGTGAATATTTCGCGTGCGGCTTTCAATATCGCCCTGCGTGAAGATGCGCGTCTTTTCAAGGCGGCCGTCTTGCGCCATTCACTCACCTTAAGATCATCTGGTCTTTGAAGGCTGTGGTCGTCTGATTGATTCATTCTCATTCGAAATCCTCACGTTTATAGTGACCCGGATTTAGAGTCTCTATAAGTCAATGTCAACAAAATATTTGGGAAGTCAATTGGGGTGTTGTTTGAGGGTCGCTATTTTCCAGACCGTTGGCGTGATACCGAGATAGTGTAGTGCGTCATAAATCTCTTTAAGAAATAATCGGGCTCACCGTCCAAAGAGAAAAAGAAAAACCACTACTCTCTGTCATTCTCCAAGCGGGAATCCACGTTTTCCATGGGGTGAGATTCCCGATAAAAGCACTCGGGAACGACTTTACGCCCTTTTTCGTAATATCAGTCCGCAGCCTGTCAGCTGAGTCTGAGGCTCATCCGCATAGGCGGACATCAGCCTTCGGCCGACTCTGGCTGAGCTGAATGAAATGTTTACTTTTTGGGCAAAGATTTTTTGCGTCAGAGGACAAAGAAATTCTAAGCACCAAATCCGAAATCCCAAATTCCGCTTCTGCCACTCAATTATCTATACTGCGTACCGCGGCAAGCGGCATGGCGCAAAGCGCTCATCAGAATCCCCCACTGTATTTTTATCTCGTAGTTCGCGGAATCCGGATAGCGGGACAAATTCTTCCGAAAGAGTCCTTCGGACAAATCTTAATTTCCAAAGGTTCTAAAATGCTCTGTTGGTGGTTTTTGAACATTAGAGATTTGGTCATTAGTACTTGTTTAGGATTTAGAATTCCGGATTTGTGATTTTGCTGGCACAGAGCCACTTCCACAATCTTTAAAGAGAGAATAATGACTTCCCTATTTCGTTTCGGCTTGTCCGAGTTAGGATATTGGGAGTAAGATTCAAAATCTGAAACCGTCCGCACAATGCCTGACTCGAATTACAAGTCGGCTGAGTGTTCACGCTTTTGCGGTCTTCAGAAACTCTTTCAGCCGCTTGCTGTCGACGGGATTTGAAGTGACTTGATCCACTTTTATCGAAGTCCCAACGATGACGCTGTCCGCGTATTTCAGGAGCTTCAAAACGTTCCGGGAGCCGGCACCGCTGCCGATGATTATTTTCGCGGTCGGAAACTTCCCGCGAAGTTCGCGCAACTGTTTCATGTCCACGGGCTCGCCGGTTCTGGTTCCGCTAACTATGATCGCATCGGCAAGTCCCCTTTCAAGCGCGTCGGCGGCTTGTAATTTTATTCCGTAGTCCCCGATTTTCGCGGAATGTTTCACGTCAACATCGGCAAAAATTTTCACTCCAGAATTTAAGTTCTTCCTGAGGCGTAAGGTCTCGTAAGCCTTGCCCTGGATAATACCTTGGTCGGCAACGACGGCACCGACATGAACATTTACGCGGATAAATTCCGCCCCGACAACGGAAGCAATGCTCAACGCCGATTCCGCGTCGTTGCGCAAAACATTAATGCCGAAATGGATTCCGGGGAATTGCTTTCTCAATTCTGCGGCTATAAATGTCATCGAGGCGACCGTAACCGCCGAAACTCTATCGGCAGCAAACGGCGCGTCACCGAAATTTTCGACGATCACGCTATCCAAGCCATTATCGTGGTAGGCCTTACAGTCTTTCAACGCACGTTCGACTATCACGTCCATTGAGCCGCCGAAGTTTGGTGCGCCCGGGAGAGAAAGTAAATGTACTACGCCAATTACTTTCGGAATCACAGCGTTCACTATTCGTGCTGGAGTAATTGGGACTCGACGTCTTCCGGCGTCAATTCTTCTTCTTCACCCACGAATTGCAGCTCTTCCACAGTTTTCACGACCAGATACGCAATACCGACAGCTATCGCCGCAGCGCTAGCTATTAAAATTAGCTTTTTCATGCTCCACCTCCGAAGAACGTTTGGTCGATGACTCGACTCGTTGAGCAGATTCCACTATTCTCATCGTGTCAAGCGCTATCACCAACTCTTCATTTGTTGGCAAAGCGAGAACTTTCACTTTTGAAGACTCTGCGCTTATGACTTTTTCACTCACGGTCAAATTGTTTTTATCGTCGTCAATTTTAATTCCAAGGAAGTCAAGTCCCTTGCAGCTTTCGGCGCGGACATCAGGACTATTCTCCCCGATCCCGCCTGTGAAGACGAGGGCGTCCAAACCGCCCATCGCCGCCGCATACGAGCCGATGTATTTCTTTATGCGGTATGTAAAAACCTGAAAGGCAAGATCAGCCTGTTTGTTGCCGGATTTTTTCTCGGAAATAATCTCGCGCATGTCGCTTGTGAGTCCTGATATTCCCAGCAACCCGCTGTGTTTGTTGAGAAGCGTGTTCGCTTCGGCAAGAGACAGTCCTTCGCGGCCCACGATGTGTAATATGATCGACGGATCGAGATCGCCGCTGCGTGTTCCCATAAGCAAACCTTCAAGCGGCGTAAATCCCATCGACGTGTCTATCGAAACTCCTCCATCAACGGCGGTCATGCTGCAGCCGTTGCCAAGATGTGCGGTGATGATTTTCAGTTTCTCAATCGGCTTCCCGAGCAATTCGGCCGCTCTCTGCGAAACGTAATAATGCGAAGCCCCGTGAAAGCCGTAGCGGCGAATTTTGTATCGCCTGTAAAGGAGATACGGAATTCCGTAAAGGAAGGCACGAGGCGGCATCTTCTGATGAAATGCGGTATCGAAGACTGCGACTTGCGGAGTGCCCGGCAAATGTTTCAGAACAGCCTGAATGCCGCGAAGGTTGTGAGGATTGTGCAAAGGCGCCAACTCGATGTCCTCACGAATTTCATCCATGACTTTCTCGTCGATGAGAACGCTCTCTGAAAAGCTCTCACCGCCGTGTACCACCCTATGACCGACCGCCTCGATCTGCGATTTGTCCTGAATGACTCCATGGTTCTTGCTCAGAAGCACCGCGAGGACATATTCGATCGCAGTTTGGTGGTCAAGAACCTCTGCGCTGATTTTCACCTTATCGCCATCGTATCGCTCGTGAGTTACAACCGAGTCGTTCATTCCAACACGGTCTACAATTCCTTTCGCCAGGACGACACTATCCTTGGCGTCGACAAATTGATATTTAACGGATGAGCTTCCGGAATTTAAAACAAGAATTTTCATTTCTATTTCTTTTCTCAGAAAATTTTCTTACTGATAATTTTCCATTTTCTTGCCCGACTCGTCGTACCTGAAAAATCCTTCGCCGGTTTTCTTTCCCAATTTCCCCTCACGCACTTTTCGCCGGAGTATCGGGCTGGCACGATATTGAGGAGCTCCAAGCTCGTGATAAAGCGTGTCGAGCCAGGTCAACACTTCATCCAAACCCATCGAGTCCGCCATTTCGAGCGGACCAACGTTCAACCCGTAACCGAGTTTGATTGCGGTGTCGATTCCCTCGGCGGTTGCAATCCCCTCGAGAAAAACCTGCATCGCTTCGTTCAACATGGGAAGAATAACACGCGTCGTGACAAAGCCCGGGTATTCGTAAACCTCCACGACGGTTTTCCCAAGGTCTTCTGCAAACTGCTTGATCCTGCGAAAGGTCTCGTCGCTCGTTTTGAGCGCACGAATAACCTCGACGAGCGGAATTCGCGGAACGGGATTCAGGAAATGCATCCCGATGATCTTATCCGGGCGCGACGTCGCTTCGGCAAGTTTCGTCAAACTTAACGTTGCAGTGTTGGAAACAAATATTGTATTCGGATCGCAAATTTTATCGAGCTGTTTGAAAATCGCTTTCTTAGATGTGAAGTCCTCGTCGATTGCTTCGATAACGACATCGCATTCCGATACTTCCGTCAATTCGGTTGAAAGTTTGGTGCGCGCGAGTATTGCTCTCTTTTCGCCCTTGGTCAATGCCCAGCGTTCAATTTCAGCGTCGAGCATTTCCGACAATCTCTCTTTGCATTTCTCGGATGTATCATCGTCGCGCTCGATGATGAGAACATTTATGCCGGCGCTTGCTGCGGTCTGCGCGATTCCTCTGCCCATGAGCCCGCCGCCGACGATTGCGATGTATCCGGCCCGTTCCGACTCAGAAGGAGAGATGTTAAATACTTCAGCGAATGATTCTTCTTGTGCCATAATACGATAGTAAATTAGAGAAGGAAACCCTGTGAATCAAGAAAATGAAAAATCTTAGTTGGGATGGCTAATGGAAAGCGAAGACAAGCACCACGCCTTTGAACTAAAGTCTTTCTGTACTAATCATCTCCTGGATTTGCAGTCGCTTTTTACAGCGATGTTCCCGGTTTTGGAAACCTTTGTTACTTAATCGCCACTGTCGCCGCTCCGATTTGGGCTCTTCCGGCTTGGATAAATTTTGCCACGCGTGAATTCATCGGATCGATTTCTACAACCCTTGTAAGAGTCTTGACCGCATCGGAAAACTTCCCAAGCTTGAATTGCACAAGCCCGTATAGTTCCATCCCTTGCGGATCGTTATATCCGGATTCGACCGCGCTCTGAAACGCCGACTCAGCTCCTTCAAAATCTCCTATCTTCAATCTGCAATTTGCCAAACTCGAAAGTGATACCCGATCGTGTTCGGAAATGTTCTCGAGCAGCCGCGAAGCATCCTGAAAATGTTCAAGGTCTATTAGAGCTGAAGACACAAGCCGCAGATACCAGTCTTCGTTTTCGAATTGCCGATATTGTTCTGCCGCATCGAGGGCTTCCCGATACATCTTATGCTTGAGAAAGAACTCCATATAGTTCGCGACTTTCAGCTCGCTCGGTTTTTCTTCAACGGCTTTTCCGAGATAAAGTTTCGCAGTCTCCGTGTCTCCGGCAAGCGACGCAGCTTTCCCAAGCTTCGAATAAAGAACGTCTATATCGAACACCGGCTCCACCGCGGTTGCAACTTTCCCCAACAGAATGCTCGAGCGGTATTGGTCGAGCGACTTCGAGAACGAATTCTCGGATTCCTGATACTCGCACAGTTTAAGATAAATCTCGCCCTTCATCATGTGGGCAAAAGTTTGCTGCGGAGCCGCATGGAGAGATTTTTCGCACGCGCTTAGAGCAGCGTTATAGTCCCCGCGTTTAAATGTGTTCTCGGCAATGATTCCGTAAATCGAAGCTTCAACGGATTTCCCAAAACCGCCGACGGCCAATGCCTCGTGCAAATGCGCCAGACCTTTTTCTACTTCGCTCAAAACAATTTCTGTCTGCCCAAGTTGGTACAAAGCGTAGCCGTAGTTTTCCCTCCGTTCGATCTGCGAAAGGAGCAAGCGATAGTTGCGTCTCGCTTTTTCCAGAATGACGTCGTCGTCTTGCGCGTAACCGAGATGCTCGATTATGACGTCAGATTGAACGATCCGCGCGCGGACGGCATTCAGCGAAGTCGTTATCTGTTCGTGGACTTCACCTACGAAGGCAACGCCCTTCATCTTTTTGAAAAGCCGAGGATAAGATACGAGATGATATTGCGAATCTTCTTTCGTTCCAATTTTGCTTTTCAGGTTGAGAAGAAATGCGTCGGCTTTCCCGCCGGAAATCATCCTGCGGATTTTTCCATGGTAAGTTTTGTCTACCCTCTCGTCCGCATCGAGGTACAGCACCCAATCTCCAGTCGTATTTTTCAGCGATTCATTTCTTGCCGCGGAGAAATCGTCGCACCATGCGAAGTCGAAAACCCGCGCGCCAAAGCTCGCGGCAATCTGTTTCGTGCTGTCGGTTGAACCGGTATCCACGATCACTATTTCATCTACCAGGCCTTTGACGCTCTCGAGACATTCGGGCAAGAACCGTTCTTCGTTCTTCACAATCATTGAAAGGGAAAGGTTCATTTCTAACTCCCCGACGGCTTCGCACTGACAGCATCGATAATTTTTTTACGGAAAGACACTTGCTCGACAGGCTTCACGATGAAGTCGTTTGCTCCATATTCGACAGCCTTTCTCACATTAGCAGAATCACCATAAGCAGTCATGATTATTACCGGCGTCTCCTTGTTCACTGAATCCACTCTGACTCTTCTTAAGACTTCCAGCCCGTCTATTTCCGGCATCATTATATCAAGCAAAATCAAATCGAATTTCTTGTTGCTCGCGAGCAGCAAAGCTTCGGCTCCATCAGCGGCGCTGGATATGTCGAACCCAATCTGCTTCAAATGATACTCAACAAGTTTCCTGATCATCGGAACGTCGTCTGCGACAAGTGCTTTCATCTCTTCATCCTATTTTTTAATTGCACCAAAAGTTCTTCCGCTTCCTGCCAATTGACGGAGGAAGAGTGTACCACTTCGTTCAGTCGTGTCGCAAGTGTTGTTGCATCATCGTACCCGAAAGATCCGCCCGTGCCGCGAATGTTGTGCGTAATTCTTCTGATCGTATCTATGTCTTTACCGTAAATTGCCCTTTCGAGATCGTCAACTTGTTCGCGGTAATACTTTACAAATTCTTCGACCATTCCGCGGACAGCGTCGCCGTATTCCTGTTCATTCACACCGAAGGGATTTTCCTTTGATTTCGGATCCTGCGGAATTACCGACTGCACGAATTTTTCTCCGAATATCTGCCTCAGTTTTCCGAAAAGGATCTCCTCGGTCAGCGGCTTTGTTATCACCGCTATTGCGCCGAGCTTCGCCGCAGATACGATATTTATTCTGTCCGAATATGCCGTCATTACAACGACCGGAATGTTTTTCGTCAAATCGTTGGATTTAATTACCTGCAAAGTCTTGAAACCGTCGAGACGCGGCATCATTATATCGAGCAGAATTAAATCTGGTTTAGAGGCGAGCGCAAGTTTCACGCCTTCATAGCCGTCCGATGCGACATATACATCAAACTTCAATCTCTTGAAGAACTCCTCGGCAAATCGCTGAACAATTTTGGCATCGTCAATGACGAGGACTGTTCTGGGCTGCTGCTCAGCCATTTTTTTTTCCGAAGGATCCCGTGGACAGGATATTTTTTACCGATTTGGCTTTTTCTCTATCCAACTGAGCTGAGGCGGCTTTGTTTTCAGCGGCTATCTTCTGGTAGATCTCTTCGCGGTGTACCGGAATTTCTTCGGGCGCTTCAACGCCTAACTTTACGCTTCCGCCTTCGACAGATACGACGACAACTTTAATTTTGTCGCCAATCTTGATTACTTCGCCTAACTTCCTTGTTAAGACTAACATGATTTCCTTCCATGGTCAGTTGATTTTATGTTCCGTTGAATATTTATCTGAATTCAAGACTACTTGCTTTCCTGATTTAGCCGAGTGGTTGATCACGATCGGGGCTTTAAGGTTGACCGTTATCGGTTCCGGATCGCGGCGCAGGACTACGACTGTGAACATTACGGACGACGTCCTTTCTTCAGGAGAAAGTTCGTTGTATAATTGCGGCGCAACAAGTGCGGCTTCGAGCAGCGCAAATCCGACATTCGGCTCATCTTTAGACAATAGCCATCTTAACGGTTCTGTATCTTTGTCATCTATTATAATAAAGTCGTGAAGCTCTTCAAAACCGGGCAACCCGTTTGGGAAATGATAGACAATGCTTTCATCGAACTCCAATTCGCCGAACTGCCGCGTCGTCAACTTTGATTTCACCTCTATTTTCTCCTCAGTTCTTCGTGATGCTGTTGAGTATGACAATGTCCACTCTCCTATTTTCTGCTTTGTGTACCGGGGTGTCGTTCGGAACCAGCGGATGATATTCGCCGTAGCCGACTATGGCAACTTTCTCCGGCCGGATTTGATAATGCTGTAATAGATAATAACCTACATTCAATGCACGCGCAATCGACAAATGCCAGTTGGATGGAAACTGCGCAGTGTGGATCGGTGTGTCGTCCGTATGTCCCTCGACGCGAATTTGATTCGGTATTGACTGCAGCAGAAATCCAAGAGTATCCAGAACACTGTAAGCTCTCGGTTTTATTTCTGCTTTGCCTTGGTCGAACATGAATTTTTCAAGGAAGTGAACGGTAACGCCGCGTTCGTCATGCGTGATCATCGCTCCGCCCGCCTTGAGAGCTTTGCCGACCGCCGCCTCTACTTTTCTCTCCAACTGCCTCGAACCGCTGTTTGGCGATTGAGGAACCGCACTGGTCATTATTCCCTTGTCACCCGGCAAGGCGCCGGCAGCGGAACCGCCGCCGCCGAAAACATTTTCGAAAGCGGAAACCACTTGCTTGTATTTTGACATGTCAACTTGCGAACTTGCATAGAGAATCACAAACAAACCCAACAGCAATGTGATCAGGTCCGCATAAGTCAAAAGCCATCTTTCAAGATTATCATGCTCGCCCTCTCCCTTCTTGTGCATCAGATCTCACCCTGCTCACTGCTCGGCAGCATCGCCCTCAACTTCGCTCTGACGATCGCCGGTATCTCCCCGGCTTGGAGCGCGAGAACGCCTTCGAGCGTTATTTCCATTACAAGATTTTCTTGGCTGTGAATTGTCTTCAACTTGTCCGCAATCGGAAGCCAGACAATATTTGCCATGAAAATTCCCCAGAGAGTCGCGATGAACGCAGTTGCAATATGGTGGATCAAATCGTTCGGGTCCCCGCCCGCATTTGCAAGCGTCACGATCAGGCCCATCACGGTTCCGATGATTCCCATCGTTGGGGAATAGCCGCCCATCTTTTGGAAAATTTGCGCGTTTGAAGTGTGCCTCTCATTCAAAAAGCCCATCTCGGCGTCCGCCACAGCGCGCATCGTCTGAGGATCGGTTCCATCAATTGCAAACCGGAGCATCTTCTTTAGAAAAGAATGCTGGATGCCTCCAAGTTCTTTCTCAAGCGCAAGCAGACCGTCTTTGCGAGCCACCGTTGCATATTTAACGATAGACTCAATCAATTTCTCGACGTCATGCTTGGGCGGCATAAATGCTATTATTGCAAACTTCCACATCTTGCCGAACTGCTTGAATGAAGTGCCGATCATGGCGGTCGCGAACGTGCCGCCAAAGACGATCGTCATCGCGGGTATCATAATGAGCGCGCCGATTTTCCCGCCTTCCATTAAGAACGAACCGAAGATCGAGATTATACCAAAAGCCAGACCGGCGACTGTACCAATTTCTAACGTCTTTTTCATTTCTTACTTTAAGAAATTTGCCAGCGAAAGTTGAATAACTCCGGCGCCAGTCTGCAATGCTGCGCTTAGCGACGTTTGCTGCTGCTGTAATTTGATTATCGCCGCGGCAGCGTCGGTGTCTCCTAAGTTCGACATCGTCGTCTGAAGAGACTGATTTTCGGAGCTGATCTGCTGCTGAATTAACTGGAAACGGTTGATCATCGCGCCTGCTTTTGCATTCTCGCTGACCATCGAGTTCAAATAATTGTCTACCGTCGCAACGTCCGCCTGCGTCGGCGCCGTGCCGCTGTTCAACTTATCACGGATCGCTATTAAGTCTGTGAAGAACTGTCCTCCGCTGAATGCTTCGCTGCCCGTTATGTTGTACTGATCGTGAATTTGGTAACCGACATCTAATTTTAAAGCGCCATTTATGCCCGCAGGATTTACGGTTACCGCCGTGCCGGACGAATTCATCAAGAAGGGTTGAGTTGTAGTCTGTGTGCCGCCAAAGACATACTTGTCGCCGAATTTCATGTTCGCAAGATCGAGAAGCTGGTTGATGTACTGGTCAATCTGAGTGCCAAAATTCTGCTGGTCCTGAGGATTTTGGTCGTTCGCAGCGGAAAGCATCGTCGTTTTTATGTTTGTTAAAATATTTACAGCGCCGCCGAGTGCACTGCTCTGTTGCGTGAGAAAACTGACTGCGTACTGCGTGTTCTGAGTGTATGCACTGTTCTGGTTAACTTGATCCTGAAGCTGCATCAGCCTCTGCATAAGAACGGGATCATCGGAAGGACGGTTCACGACTTTGCCGGTCGAAAGCTGCTCCTGCAGCTTATCAATTGACTGGCGGCTCTGGCCGATCGAAAAAAGCAAATCGCTGATCACTTGATTCTCGTTAATTCTCATTTTATGCCACCATACCGATTATTGTCTGATACATTGAATCAGCAGTCGTTACAACTTTTGCTGCCGCTTCGAATGAATGTTGGTATTGAATCATGTTTGCCAACTCTTCATCAAGTGAGACTCCGGAAATAGAAGTCTGGAATGATTTCATCTGGTTCTGAGCTATCTGCAATGTCTGAACACTGTTGTTCGCCCGCTGCGCAGCCAATCCGACATTTCCGACGAATCCTTCATACGCCGACACGATAGACTGGCCGTTGCTCATGACCGGCGCATTGAGAACATTGGCAATCGCGGCGGCGTTGTCACCGTTTCCGGGATCGCCGGACGATGAAGCGGCAATGTTGTTTAGATTCGATGAAATGTCCGGAGAAATTTGAATGCTTCCCGCTGAATTTCCCTGAAAGAAAGTCTTCCCTGTCTGTGCAGGATTGCCGTTTGTCGCCAGGGTGTAACCGGTGGAGTTGAATGAATTTACGGTCTGGACGAGCGTGTTGGCAATATCATCTAACTTGCTTGAGAAGGAAGAAATTTGACTGTTGTAAGTATCGAGAAGTCCTGAAATCTCTCCTGACACGACCGTCGCCGGTTGCGTAGAATCTGCGCGGCTGATAGTGATGTTGTCCGCCGTTTGATTCATCTTGAAATTGTAAGCTGTTCCTGCAGCGACGAGAACCGCGCCGCCGGCGGTAACGTTGGTTACACCGGTCGGGTCAACAGTCACTTTTACGTTGATCAGATTGCTCAACTGCGAAATCGCGTTGTCCATCTGGTCCTTCAGATCCGGAGCGTCCGTGTAAGCTGCGGCGTTGCCGACAACCTGACTGTTTATGCCTGCGATTGTCGACGCAAGTTCGTTAATCTTCCCGACGTCGGCATTTATTTCCTGACCGACCTGATAACGTTCGTTCTGCAGTTTGCTGTTCAGGATATTGAAAGTGGTCGCTACTTGCTGTCCCGATTGCATAACTGTCTGGCGAATTCCGATGTCTTCTGGATTCTGAGAAAGCGTTTGAAACGCTGCGAACAGGGAGCGAATCTGATCGCTTAACCCGCCGCCTGAGGTCTCGTTGAAAATATTCTCGACATCGGACATGGTTTGCTGTTGAATTGTCGCCTTGTTCAAATCGGAATTAACACCCATCGCCTGTTCATCTACAAAAGCATTTCGCACTCGTTCGATGCGATTTATTTCAACACCGGAACCGAGAAAGCCGTAAGTTGTCTGAAACGGAACTGCGGCTTCGGTAACGACTCGCTGTTTCGTATAACCGTCGGTGTTTGCATTCGCTATGTTATGGCTCGTTGTGTCGATCTCTGCTTGAGCCGCCATCAACGCGCCGCTTCCTATGTCGAGCAAACCCGAAATGCCGCTCACTTTTTATCCTTATGCTTTTTTGTCGACAAGTTTTCTGTTTCCGTCGTCAGTCAAAATGCGGATGTTGTTTCTTATGAAAGCAAGCGACCGGCTGAGCAAGATCCGGCTGATGCCGTTCAACGCCTGTGTCTTTGCGAAAATATTGTAAAATGCCAAATGAAGTTTTCTGTAACTTTCGGAATCTTCTTTGCCCAATTTCTTCTCGAGGACACCGGCATCATTTAGGTCGGCGCCGGACAATCCGAGATTATTCAAAACAACCGCGCGTTCTTTCTCGATATTGTGAATTGTATTCAGCTCCTCAAGCTCTTCGCTGACTAAGCTCTGAATCGCCGCGTTGTCGAGCCGGGCAATTGCCTGATGTTTTTTATCCAGAATCACGGTCATCTTCTGAAATTCAGCGGTCTCGAGCGCCGTTGTTTCCATTAAGCGTTTGAGTCTATTGTCCATTTTCGCTCACCTCACTGCCGTCAAACATTTTCAAATAACCTAAAACTCTCTTGACATAATTTTGCGTTTCGCTGAAAGGCGGAACGCCGCCGTATTGCTCCACCTTTCCCGGCCCTGCGTTGTAGGAAGCAAGCGCCAGACTGAGATTCCCTGAAAATTTTTCGAGCAGAGTTTTCAAATACTTTGCGCCGCCCATGATGTTTTCCTTCGGATCGAATGCATTTGTAACGCCCATTTCCTTTGCTGTCGAATCAACAAGCTGCATCAGGCCTTTTGCGTTTTTTGTAGAAAGAGAATCCGCCTTCCCGGCAGATTCAGCGGCAATCACGGCTTTTATCAAATTTGGCTTCAAATCAAAAGTACCTGCCGCACTATTTATTATATCGGAGTATTTGCCGACGTTCTCCAACAGCGAACCTGAACTATAGGCCTTGATTTTTTCCAATGCCCGAAGGTGCGCCTGGTCGTCAGATAAAATCTGCCCGGAAATGCTCGAAGCAGGCTGCGTCGGAATTTGAGAATCCATATCTTCGCCGGTGAATTGCTTGTAAAGCATATTTCCGATTCCGAGATTGGAGTTTTCCGTCATGTATTTCGCAAGTTCGTCGTTGAAAAGTCCCGTCATTATATCTTTGCCGAAACCTTGATCATCTTTTTGTCCGTCAATTTTTTCGGTCTTTTCCATAGACTTCAGCATATATTCCATGAAAACGGCTTCGAAATCTTTGACCGCAGCTTTGAGTTTTGCTTTTTGCTGCTCAGTTAACTGCGGATGAACGGGCGAAACGTTTGACTGTACTTTTTCCATCTTACATAATGATTAGTTCGGCTTTCAATGCTCCCGCTGCTTTCAACGCCTGAAATATTGCTATGATGTCCCGCGGCCTAACTTTCAGCGAGTTCAAAGCCGTTGCAATGTCCTGCACCGTCGCGGCGCCATTTATCGCAACCATCGAATTCTCTCCTTGTGTCACTTGAGCCGTGGCTGCCTGAGTTACTACAGTCTGTCCCTGTGAGAAAGGAGCAGGCTGAGAAATGACAGGATAAGCCTGTATCTCGATATTCAAATTGCCATGAGAAATTGCGACAGGAAGAATCGTCACGTTCTGACCAACAACAACAGTTCCAGTTCTTTCGTTTATAACTACACGCGCGACAACGTCCGGAACCACTTGAAGCGATTCGACTTGCGCAATGAATTGCACAAGTTTGTCCTTCGATTGAAATTGCTGCGGCACCTGTACAGTTATATTCGCGCCGTCGATCGCGTCGGCAATCCTTGAGCCGATACTCTGGTTGATCGCATCGGCGACGCGGCTTGCCGTTGTGAAATCTTCCTGGGAAAGGACGAGAGTCAAAACCCAATTGCTTACAAAATCGACCGGAGGCGACTGCTGAACAAGCGCGCCGTTCGGAATTCTTCCTGTCGTCGTGAAATTTCTTCTCACTTCCGTTCCCGCGGCGCGTATATCAAAACCGCCGACCGAGATCGGACCCTGAGCTGTCGCATAAATTTTCCCGTCCTGCCCAATCAGATCGGTGAGCAAAAGAGCGCCGCCCTGCAGACTTGTCGCATCGCCCATTGAAGAAACGACAACGTCGACGCTCGCTCCGTTGCTTGAGAACGGAGGAATTGTTGCAACCACCATAACAGCGGCGACATTCCTCAACCAGACTTGATTTTGCGGCACTGTTATGCCGAACCTTTTCAGCATACTCGTTACAGACTGCTGAGTGAAGATTGTCATCCGCGTGTCGCCCGTGCCGCTCAGTCCGACAACTAGGCCGTAACCGATCACTTGATAATCGTTGACGCCTTTTACATAAGCGACATCTTTGATCCGGGTTGCATTTGCAACAGACACAATGAGTAGAAGCGCAATAAGAATCTTTTTCATGGTATGCCTCAGAACAGCCAATGGAAAATTTTTGTCAGCCAACCGGGACTTTGCGAGCGATCAATTGAGCCGGAACCTTCAAAAATTATTTTTGCATCGGAAATGTTTGTCGAATAAACAGTATTGTCCGCCTGAATGTCTGACGGACGAATAATTCCGCTCAGCTTAATAACCTGATCCTGGCCGTTAATCGAAATCAGTCTGCTTCCTTGAACTTCAAGATTCCCATACTCGTCCACCTTTACGACTCGCGCGCTGATAACAGCCCTCACGCTGCCTGTTTCGCTTGTCGAGCCACTGCCTTTGAATTCATTGTCGGTTCCGAGCTGCAATCCGCCTGACGGGAGACTTTTGGTCCCGTAACTCGCCGAACCGCTTCCGCTGATCGTGCTCTGCCTGCTCGTGTTAGTCGAGGCATCTTTCGAAGCGGAATTGTCCTCCATTACGATCACCGTGACCGCGTCCCCGACTTTTGATGCTTTGTAGTCGGAGAAAAGCGAGGAGGTCGGACTCTGCATGACCTGCGCGTATGTTGTTCCGGCAAATAAAATCATAGTTAGAAATGTTTTCATCATCTCAGCTCCGTTTTCAAAAATCAATTTCAACTTTATATCTCCAATTCGTTTGAGCTTTAGGCTTGAGCCGGAGGCTCATCCGCCTCTGGAGGACATTAGCCTCTGGCTGACTTCAGTTCATCAGGACGACTTCGTCTTTACCGATGACTTTCGCGCGAAGGTTGTCTTTGTACTCATTGGTTACTCTAATAACATCGTTCAAGCGCCCATCCTGCAATGCGCTCCCTTGGTCGCGCACAATAATATTTTTTGTTTTATAGATGATCGTTACATCGTCGCCGCGCTTCACTATCGGCATATCGTCGAACATGTCGAATGTCAGCGCTTTCCCTTCTTGCACCCAGCGTGAAGTCCATTTACCGTTTAATTGGCTCAGGCTTGTAACAGGATTCGGCAGATCGGTGGTTTCGGTCCTTACGCTCGCGACTTCATCGGAAGTGATTGCACCATGGGGTTGGATCATCTTGGTGGTAACAAGCGCGCTCTCAAAAGTTCTGATCTTTACTGTAACAGGAATTATCTGGCTGAGATTTTTGCCGCTTGCAGGTCGGGCTTTGACAAGAAATGTTACCAGTCCTTTCAACGTCACCGAGTTTGCGGAAGAAACGCTGAGATGATAGCCGCCGAAGCTGACAGGATAGCTTTCTTTCAGGTCTTTGAATTCAAGAACAGTCTCCTCTGAAACCGGAAGTGACTGCTTCACGTAATTTTCAATTGCGCTCTTCACTGCCGTTCCGCTTACCGATTGAGCGGAAGTTTTTCCTGCAGTTAAGATGAACGCAAAAACAATTGCTATTATTAAAAACCCAACGCTTCTCATTTTGTGTTACCTCTATTATCAGCGCTTGATGTTGTTTGCAAGCTGCATCATGTTGTCCGCGGTTTGGATTGCCTTCGAGTTCAGCTCGTATGCTCTTTCCGCTTCGATCATTTTCACCATTTCCTTGACTATAGAAACATTGGAAGATTCGAGATATCCCTGCAGGACATCGCCAAATCCTGTCGAGCTCGGGTTGCCAAGAATCGGCGTGCCGGAGGCGACCGTCTCTTCGTACAAGTTGCTTCCGACCGCATGCAAACCGGCTGGGTTGACAAACTTCGCAAGCTCAAATTGTCCGAGAGTCACCGGCGTTGTCTGACCGGAGACTGTCGCTTCAATCGTCCCGTCAGTTTTCACCTGAAGACCGGTTGTATCCTGCGGAATGGTGAAGCCAGGGTCAACGAGGTAGCCGTTTGAAGTCACGAGATTCCCATCTCCGGAAACTTTGAATGAACCGTCGCGCGTGTAGGCTTCCGTTCCGTCAGGTTTTCTTATCCTGAAGAAGCCGTCGCCTTGTATCGCAAAATCGAGTTGGTTTTGTGTCGGCTGCAAATCGCCCTGTCCGAAGTTTCTCGTCGTCGAAGATGGCACTGTCCCATCGCCGACTTGAAGCTCCGCCGGAGGTGTTCCGCCCTGCTGGTCCGGGATTCCCGTTCCACGAAGTGTCTCGTACATCAAATCCTGAAATTCAACTCTCGTCTGCTTGAACGCGGTCGTATTGACGTTCGCAAGATTATTTGCAATCGCATCCACGTTTAGCTGCTGCGCATACATTCCGCTCGCGGCTGTTTTCAATGCTCTGTCCATATTTTCCTCCACGTATAAATTCTTTGCATTGTTCTGCTTACCATCAGCTTGAAATAAGTTTTCATCAAAGCTCCGAGAACTGTTTTGGCATCTCCTTCTGCTACTGAAGCGCCTTTATTCATCTCGCAGCGAAGCTTTTCTCCGAAACTGTAAATGGAAACTATAGTCATACTTTTCCGACCTGGTTTGCCATGCCAAGCGAATCGTCCTGGCTCTGAATCGCTTTTTGTCCCGCCTCAAAATTAGACTGGAGCTGGATCATTGCAACCATCTCATCGATCGGGTTCACGTTAGAACCTTCAAGGAAGCCCTGCCTGATGCTTACAGCGGAAGGATCGACTGCTCGAAGTGTTCCGCCTTCTTTCAGTGTGTAGAAATTTTCGCCGGCTTTTGAAATTTGATTGAGAGCTTCCGGCATCACGACGCGAATCTGGCCGTAAACCTTATTTCCTGCCTTGACAACGCCGTCCCGGTCGATAACAAGCTGGCTCGCCTGCGTCTGTTGTATATCGCCTATTCTGATCGGTCCGCCGATGCCCATCACCGGGTCGCCATTCCGCGTCACGAGTGTACCGTCTGTTGATAACGTAAACGAGCCGTCGCGAGTCAATTTCAGTCCGTCCTGAGTTTGCACCGCAAAAAATCCCTGGCCGTCAATCGCCACATCGAGCGGGTTGCTCGTCTGCTGGAGCGTTCCCTGCGAAAAATCCGTGTACGTTTTCTCCTTCAGGTCTCCCTCTGTTGGAGCAATCGTTCCGTCGCGGAACAAAGTGCTCGCCGAGATAAGCTCGTTCGTGAAAGCATCGTCTCGCTTGAAACCTGTCGTGTTGACATTCGCGAGATTGTTCGCAATGACTTCTAATTTCTTCTGAAGCGGTATCAGACCGAGCGCGCTGGTATAGATACCCTTTATCATCGTGTTCTCCTTTCCCGCGAAGCGGGATCCCGACCGATGAAGGGACCATTATTGCCTGAAGAAGCCTTGGAATTCGCAATTTTGCTCTTCTTCAGCGCAAGTATGAGCTCGAGTTCTCCTTTTCCCATGTTAAGCTGACGTGCAAGCACATTCAGATCGGAGTCTTCGCTCACCAAAGTGAACGCCTCTTTGAACTTCGCGCCGGTTTGTTTCGCTGCCTGCGATGCGTAAGAGATCGCAAAGTTGAGCCGCTCTGATTCGAGTCTATGCGTTCTTGCCATTTCATGAATTGCCGCGCCGGAGTCGAGTCTGCCGTTGTAATCGACGTAATAATTCTCCGCAGCCGCTTCTGCCTTCATCACTTTTTCGGTCGCGATCTGATTTAAGATTCTTTCGATTTCAATCCGCGAAATTACCGGCGGACGCTTCACGCTCATGCGCTGTTCGGATGCAAGCTTTCTCTTTTGGTCCTTCGCCATTCTCCGGTAACGCATGATAAGCGCGACAAACAATCCCGACATCACGAGGAGAAGTGCAAGTTCGAGGATAAGTACAAATTCGGATACTCCGAAAAACCGTTCAGCAAAACTTTGATTTACGTTTGCCGGGGGTTGAAATGTTGCCCGGTCGATGTCCCGTGATACCAACGCTCGTATATCGACCGCCGTCGAGTCTGAAAACAAAATCATTAACATTGCAAACATCATTTGCCGCCTCCATTGATTGAACCAACGTTTCTTTTTACCGGAAGGACAACCGTAAAAGTCGTACCGTGTCCCTCAACGCTGTCGACTTTTATGTCGCCGCCAAATTTTCTTACAATTCCTCTCGTTATCGGGAGACCCAGACCGGTTCCTTTGCCTGCTTCTTTGGTTGTGAAAAATGGCTCGAAGATTTTCGCGAGATTTTCTTTCTTGATTCCAGTTCCTGTGTCTGAAAACCGGATATACATTTTTTCATCGCGATACTCGGTCAAGATAGACATTCTTCCGCCATTGGGCATAGCATCCTTTGCATTCAAAAGAAGATTCAGAAAAACTTGCTGAAGATAATTTTTGTTGGAATCGAGCGGAGGAATCTCGTCCGAAAACTTGGTATCGAATTGGATGCCGCGATTCTTGAACTGGTAATCGACAAGTGCAATTATTTCGTTGACCGCCCAGTTCACATTTATCAATTCATGCTCAAATTCATCGGGAACGCTGCGCGAAAAAGAGACGAGCTGGTGAGTGATCTGGGCGATTCGCTGGACCTGGCTGCGGATGATCTCTATTCTGTGCTCAATGTCCTTCCCTTGCGCGAGCAAAGCGACATGGCCAAGAAGGATCTGAAGTGGATTATTTATCTCATGAGCAATGCCTCCGGCAAGTTCGCCGAGCGACGCGAGCTTTGCCGCCTGCAGCATTTGCGCCTGCGATTGTTTCAGCTCGTCGGCGATCCTTCGCAGCTTTTCTAAGTTGCGCAAATTCTCGATCGCAACCGCAGCCTGATTTGCAAGTATTCCGAGCAGCATCAGCTCGTGGTCAGAAAATGTTCTGCGAACTTTCTCAGTACGAATTATATAGACCCCGATCGCCTCATTCCGCAATACAAGCGGAACGACCACGAAATTTCTTTCTCCAGCTTCGCCCACGGATGCGTTCAAATCGGGAACGACCGTGGTCTTTTTCTGCTCGATCACCCAATCGAGTATTCCTTCCTCCAGCAAATGCTGGGACCCCTTCAGCATGTAGTCGGTGCAAACCGGAAGGAATGGCTTTGCCTCCGACTTCGAATTGCCCACCTCGAAGATCATGCTCTCTTCAACAGGTATCACCTGCCGTGTTAGGTCGAGAAGCGAATCAAACACAGAAACGGAATCCGTTGCGGTACTGATGGTATTGCCGAGCCGCTGCATAGCAATCAATTCGTCAAGCGATTGCTTTATGCTGGTTTCAGTTTTCTCATGAAAATCTACTTTATCTTTGAATGCCTGAAGGGCAGTCTCAAGGGCGCGTATGTAGCTCTCGCGAGTTTCCATGAAGCGCTCAATAGCAGCGGCAGCGCTTTGGTTACTTGTTTGCTCGCCGACCTTCTGTGTGTCTTGCTCTACGGTCCCGCGTTTTTTCATTTAACTCTCCAAATAAGCCGATTAAATAATGTTCACGAAGGTTCGATCGAGATCTTCGCGCAATTTCGATCCGAAAGAATCATAAAAAGCCTGCGTCATTTCTTCTTCCGAGATATTTAAAATTTTCAATGCCTCCGGATTGTAGGTTTCAACTTTTTCGTATGACAGAGCGCCGATTCCCAGTTTGTGGCAGAGGTAGTCGACGAAGTGAATTAGCGCGGTCAACTGCGGATTTCTCTCCGCCAATTCCGGCTTGTGATGGAACTTGATCGCTTCGATAAGCTGATCGGGAAGATTCCACCTCTCCGCAAGCCATCCGCCGATTTCACCGTGAGTCGCAAACAGAACCGCTTGTTCCATGTCCTGAAATGTGGATTTTCCATCGGTTACCGCATCGACGATTCTCTTGTAATCGTCATGGAAATATTGATGCGTCACCAAAATTCCGATGTCGTGCAGAAGTCCCGCGACAAAAGACTCGCCGCTGATTCGATATCCCAACTGCCTCGCAAGCGTGCGCGCGGCTATTCCCGAAGCGAGGGAATGCTCCCAGAATTCTTTTGAATTAAAATACTTGTCCTGCTTCTTTCTGAACGAGCTTATGAGCGAAATGCTGATCAGGATTTCCTTGAGTGAATCAAAACCGAGAACCATGATAGCAAAGTCAAGCGTCGATATTTTTCTCTGGAATCCGTAGAAAGGCGAGTTTGCGATTTTGAGCACTTTCGCCGTCAGAACCTGATCAGATGAAATGACTTTTGTCAACTTAGAAACGCTGGTATTCGGATTGTCGATTAGCGAGGCAACCTCGACCGCAATCGTGGGCAACGCAGGCAGCTGAATTATATTTTGTACTTTCTCTTTTAGAATCTCGTTTTCCACTGACCCAACCTATTTGTTAAGATTGCACGCTCCGCCATCTGCTGTAAAACGGAAACGGCGTTTCGGTAATGCTCGGCAACTCTCGCTTCCTCGTAACCGAGAACGGTCGCGACCTGCCTTAACTCAAGTCCTTCATAAAGCTTCAAAGTGACGACAAGTCTTTCTGTTGACGGCAGAAGCTTGATCGCGTCTTTGAAAAATCTCCTGAGAGTTTCGTCATCGACTTCGTTCGCTACCGCTCCCTGTACTGCTCCTTCGAACTCCGTGTTGTTCCCCTGCAGCGCATAATCCATGATGGGAACTTTCACTCTAACCGTTGCGGAGGAGTCATCATCCAAATACTTGTCGGCGAGAGCTTTGACTGAAATCCCGAGCTTCTCAATCCCGATTATCTGGACGGCGGCAAAATCGAACTTTATCGGCTGATCAGAGCAGGAATATCCATTCACCGATGCGATCTGGTTCGCGACATGAACAATCGCCGTAAGTTCAGGATTGGTCTCTGCATAACCCGGTGTGTGGTGAAATCTGATCGCCTCGACAAAATATGACGGGAAACTCCACTTGTCCGTGATCCATGCGCCGACATCAGCATGAGTTGTTCCTATAGCGACGGCTTCTGCCTGAAGCGGTTGAAGATTTTCTTCGAAGATCAACCTCTGTATCTCTTCGAAATCATCGCGGAAATATCTGTAAAGCACGAGTGTTCCGACATCGTGTAGAAGTCCGACGGCGTACGCCTCGCCGGGCAGCCTGTATTTCATTTCTTTAGCAAGAGAACGCCCTGCCGTTGCGGTGTCTATCGCATGTTTCCAGAATTTCTTTGGATCAAAATGTTTCAGCGCGGAGCCTTTGAAAAAGTCTATCAGAGTGAGCGACAAGACTGTCTCGCGAAGTGTCTCAAAACCGAGCGCCACTACTGCCCATTCTATGGTGGAAACTTTTCTCGCGAATCCGTAGAAGGGCGAGTTGGCGACGCGCAGTATTCTTGCCGCCAGTGAAGGATCTTTTGAAATTATCCGCGACAATTCCGCCGCACTACTGCCCGAATCGCTCGCGAGGCGCATTACCTCAAGGGCAGTCGTCGGAAAAGTCGGCAGTTCTCGTATTGATGACAACCTGTCTGTCAATTGTCCAACCTCTATCATTGTTCAACTGCCTTCCTGAAAAGCTGCTTCAGTTTTATAATAACCTCTGAATGTATTTGCGAAACCCTCGACTCGCTGATGCCGAGCGATTTCCCGATCTCTTTGAAAGTGATTTCTTCATAGTAATAAAGCGTGATCACCATTCTCTCCCTTTCGGGAAGCTGCTTCAAAGTTTCAACGAGCTGCTCTTTGAGTTCTATATCTTCGTACTGCTCGATCACCTCGCTGTCGCTGCTTATGACGTCTTCGAGCGTCATGTCGTCGCCGATGCTTTTTGTCAATGAGACCGCCTCGGCGTTCGCGAGATAACCCTTTATCTGCTCGAATTCGCTGACAGTCATGTTGATCGCCCGCGCGTACTTTTCGCCGTTGACTTTATCCATGTCAAGCTCGCTCAGAGACTTCGAAGCTTTTTTATATTTATCGCGCACAGATCTCGGCAGCCAGTCGACTTTTCTTATCTCGTCAAGCATCACTCCGCGAATTCTCTGAGAAGCGAACGTCTCGAATTTTACCCCGCGGTACGGATCGAATCTTTCGATTGCTTCATTAAGTCCGATAATTCCTATGCTCATCAAATCGTCGCTCGTGAAAACGCTTCGCGATGGAAGGTTTATCGCCCTTGCCGCAAATTTCACAAGGTTCAGATACGCAAGCACGAGTTCCTTCTTGATCGCAGCGGACTTCCGCTTTGAATATTTCGCCCAGAGCTCTTGAGTGGTCATACTTGCATCTCAACTTTCTTCCCGCTTTCCTTGCCGCCGGGATTTTTCGAATCTTCCGCTCGACTTTTCTGCAGAGTCAAAAAGAACATGAGTACCATCGTGAGAACTAAAACGATAAGAGCAACTCCAAACGCGAGCATAAACGCTCTCATTACCGTGTCCATGATGTCGAATCCCTTGGAAGCGAAATAGACGACCCCCAAAAAGAAGACGAGCAACGGTATTTTAATTGCCAGCTTTTCCATTATTTCTTCTTCAAGATTTTATCAGCGATAGTTTTGATTGCTTGCGACGACGGAGAATCCGGATATTCTTGCATCAAAGGCGACTGCACGCTAACAGCTTTTTCCACGGATGCATCGAAGGGAATGAAACCCGCATACTCGATCTTCAAGTTAAGGAACTGCTCGCTGACGAGATCGAATTTTGTTTTGACATCTTCGGCTTCATCTTCGTTCTTCGCGTTGTTTATCAAAAGTCTGAGGTTAGCGTTCGAATTTATTCGTTTCATCGCCTTCACGAGAACGTATGCATCCATAACGGCAGTCGGCTCCGGAGTTGAAACGACAAGCACTTCATCGGAAAGCAGCGCAAGCGAGATGGACTCCTGGACTATTCCGCCGGCGGTATCAATGACCGCATATTGGAACACCGGTTCCATTATGCTCACTTCTCTGAGAAGCACAGCTGTGTCATTTGAACTGACCTTTTTCAGCCTGCCGTCGGACGAACCGGCGAGAAGAAAGACGTTCGGTGAAATTTCTGCAACGGCTTCTTTGAGCTGGACCGTTCCGTCGATAACATCAAACAAGCGATGCGCAGGCGAAACTCCGGAAAGTATATCAAGATTTGAAAGGTTCACGTTTCCGTCAATCAAAAGGACACGCGTTCCTTCGCGGGCGAGGGCAATTCCAAGATTGAGCGCGATATTGCTTTTGCCGACACCGCCCTTGCCGCTGACTACAGAAATTTTAAAAGGCATCTTGCTGAGCGGAACAACTTTCGTCTGTGCGCTTACCGCTTCTCTCAATCTCACCGCCTGATCAAGCATTGGTCTCTCCCGAAGTAATCCATTCGGAGACTCCGATTTTGTAGATCATTTTTGCGAGTTTTTCTCCAGAAGCGGGTTCTATGTCGTCCGGGACACTCTGCCCAGTTGTAATGAACGAGAACGGCAGTCTTGAGTCCTTCGCGAGACTGAGAAACGTTCCGAGCGAAACGGCTTCGTCTGTTTTGGTGATGAGCAGTCTGTTCGGTTTCAAGCTCTTGAACTTCTTATAAATATCTCGAACGGTGTTCAGCGAAAAATTTGCGCTGAGTACAAGATGGACTTCGTTCGGATCGGCGGCATCTATGAACCTGCCGAGTTCCATAATTTTATCCGCGCTTCGCTGGCTTCTGCCGACCGTGTCTATATAAATGGTATCGAACCCGGAAAACTTCCTTATCGCCGAAATCATTTCATCCGGCGTGTACACGACAGAAAGAGGAATCGAAGCTATGTCCGCGAAAGCCTTTAGCTGGTCGATCGCACCAATGCGGTAAGTGTCGGCGGTAATCAAGGCGACATTCTCGCCTCTGACTAATTTCCCGATTGACGCGAGTTTAGCAGCGGTCGTGGTCTTTCCGACTCCTGTCGGACCGACGAGCGCGACAACGTAGCCTTTCCTACCGACTCTGCGTACGGGAGCTTCGACAAACTTTCTCGCAATGGAATTGAAAATGTAACTGTCTACCGCCGACTGGTTATCGATCTCGCTGCCGCTGAGTTTATGGTTGCAGGCTTGAACGATCTCGAGCGCGATATCTTCTTCAACTTCGTTCTCAAGAAGAGACACATAGACATTTTTTAAACTTTCGGAAAGGACCGGCATCCGCGAGTGCTTGATGTGCTGTGCGATTTCACCGAGCGCACTCTTGACTTCCGAAAGTTCCTGCTGGAGTATTTCCGTTCCGATGTTTGGCGGAGCTTGCAGGACTTGTGGCGCAATCTGCCTTTGGTCCAGATCGGTTTTTCTTTTCTCTTCAAACTTCGAAGCGAGCTGACGAAGACTGCCCAACACATCTTCATTGGCAGCGGCGTTCTCTTGCCGCGATCTAACTGCCGTCTGGGACGGAACTTTCATCGGCGCCTCGTCGAACGCCGCGGTTACCTCAAAATAATCTCCGCCGCCGATCCCAAGTAATCCGCCCTTCGAAACCCGACGCGTGTTCAGAATGACGGCGTCCTCTCCAAATTCCTCTCGCATTTTGTCCGCGGCTTCTTTCGCGGTAAGCCCGATGAATTTCTTTATTCTCATTGTGCCACGATCCTTCCGATGATATCGATATCAGTTCGCGCAGGTAATTCCGTATAGGATGTAACTGCCACTTGCGGGAAGTTTACATGAATAAGTCTATAGAAGTACAGCCTGACTGTCGCCGAACAAATAACGACCGGATCATATCCAAAGGTTTGAACATGTTCCACGTTCTTTGAGACACTTTCGTTGATCGCCCTTGTAACTTCAGGCGAAAGTCCAAGCGTGCTTGTAACCTCTTTCTGTGATTGCAGAGAATTTGTTAAAATCTGTTCCACGCTTGGGTCGAGCGCGATAGCGTGAATCACTCCGGACGGATCGGCATACAAGGCGGCGATAGTTTCCGAAAGCGCGTGGCGGACGTATTCCGTCAGGACTTCCGTATTCTTTGTAACCTTTGAATAGTCGAGAAGTGATTCGATGATCGTAACCAGATCGCGAATCGGCAGACGTTCCTTCAAAAGATTCTGGAGGACTTTCTGAATTGTCCCCAGCGGCAGAATATCCGGGTTTATTTCGTCGACAAGCGCTTGATATTCTTTCTTCAAATTGTCGATCAGCGTTTTGACTTCCTGCCTGCTGATAATTTTGTCCGCGTTCTTCTTCAGGGTCTCGTTCAAATGTGTTGACAGCACAGCCGGCGCTTCCACGACGGTGAAGCCAAGCACTTCCGCATTATCCCGCTGTGATTTCTCGATCCACACCGCCGGCAATCCAAATGTCGGGTCAGTAACAAAAATTCCGGGAAGGTCGCCCTCTTTCATGCTTGGACTCATTGCAAGGTAGCGATCCATATAAAGTTCGCCGTTCGCCACCTGCACTCCTCGAATCTTGACGACATATTTGCTCGGCTGTAATTGCAGATTGTCGCGCACACGGATCGGAGGAACGATCAGACCTAATTCCAGAGCAATTTGCTTGCGGAGATTCGTTATTCGCTGGAACAAATCGCCGCCGGCTTCCTCATCCACCATCGAGATCAAACCGTAGCCTATTTCCACTTCGATTGGATCTACCTGCAGATACGATTCGATCTTCTCTTCTTTCTTCTGAGCAGCAGCGGCTTCAACAGCGGCGTTATCCGGCTCTTTTGTCGAAACTTGCGAGCGCATGTAACCCGCAGCAGCCATGATTGAACCGAGCGCGAGGAATGGGACAGTGGGAAGTCCGGGAATGATCGCGAAGAAACCGAGCGTCCCGCCGGCGATGTAAAGCGCTTTCGGGCGGGAAAAGAGCTGAGTCTTCAATTCAACATCGAGCTGATTTCCGGACGCGCTTCTCGTTACAACCATGCCGGCGGCTGTCGAGATCACAAGCGCAGGAATCTGCGTAACGAGTCCATCACCGATTGTCAGCAGGGTGTACCGCGCGAGAGCTTCCTGAAAACTTAAATCGAGCTGCACCATTCCA
The DNA here is from genome assembly GCA_023381615.1 of Bacteroidota bacterium. Lineage (GTDB taxonomy): Bacteria > Bacteroidota > Ignavibacteria > Kryptoniales > JAKASW01 > JAKASW01. The sequence continues at coordinate 39,504 of JAMCQL010000035.1, read as the reverse complement.
ATTATAAAACCACCGACGACGTTGACAAGAATTATAATGATTCCCGCGATCGCGTCGCCTCTGACAAATTTGCTCGCGCCGTCCATCGCTCCAAAGAAATCGGCTTCTCTCTGAATCCTTTCGCGGCGCTGTTTCGCTTCCTGTTCGTTTATGGAACCCGCGTTCAAATCGGCGTCGATACTCATCTGCTTTCCCGGCATGGCATCCAAAGTGAATCGTGCAGTTACTTCCGCAATTCTGCCGGAGCCTTTTATGATCACCACAAACTGGATCGTCGCGAGAATAATAAAGATGATGACGCCAACGACGTAATTGCCTTGGACAACGAATGAACCGAACGCATGAATGACTTCGCCGGCATATCCTTGGCTGAGGATCAAACGGGCGGAGGCGACATTCAAAGAAAGCCTGAAGAGCGTAAGTATCAGCAACAATCCGGGGAAAGACGACAGTTCCAGCGGGCTTGTCACGTACATCGCCACCATCAGCAGGACAATCGAGAAAGTAATATTCGCGGAAATCAGAACGTCGAGCATGAACGGAGGCAGCGGAACGATCATCAAAGCGAGGATCAAAATTACCAGACCGGCAAGCGCGAGGTCGGTATTGCTTCCGAGGAACTTGTATGTCCTGCTGTTTGAAATTCTCTCTACTGTCGTTGCCATTCTAATTTCTGTCCGCCTGTGGCGGATTTTATTTTTTTCATCTGATAAATGTATGCAAGCAGCTGCGCCACAGCTTTGAAAAGATCCGGCGGAATCTGCTCGTCTATGTCAACGGTCTTGTACAGGAGCTGAGCGAGCGGTTTATCTTCGACAATCGGTATGTTGTGCTCGGCGGCGATCTCCTTGATTTTTTGCGCCAGCAGATCTTTTCCCTTCGCGATGACTTTCGGAGCTGCCATCTCCTGTGAATCATACTTGATCGCGATGGCGTAATGCGTCGGATTTGTGACAACCACGTCAGCTTTCGGGACGGCTTGTATCATTCTCATCCGGGAACGCTTGAACATCTCGCGGCGGATTCTTCCTTTGACCGTCGGGTCGCCTTCCTGCTGTTTCTGTTCTTCTTTAACTTCCTGCTTCGACATTCTCGTATCGCGTTGAAACTTGCGGCGTTGAAAAAAGTAGTCGATGCCGGCAAGCACGACGAACGCCGAGGAGATTTTTATCGCCACTGCGAAAGCGCTCGTTCCCATGTAAGAAAAAATCTCGGAAGGCGAGCCATCCACAAGCTGCACGGAATTGGCTATCAATCCTTTGACTGTCAGATAGCCCACGAAACCGACGAGCGCAATTTTCAAAAAGCTTTTTGCAAGCTCCATCATCGAATGCTGCGAAAATCCGAGTTTCTTCAGCCCTTTGAGCGGATTCAATTTGCCTTCCTTCGGCAGCATCGGCTGAAGAGTGAACAGGAATCCGACCTGCAGCAAGTTCGAAGCAATTCCAACAAACATGATCGTGAGAATTATCGGCGCAGCGATAACGATGAAACGAAACGCGATAGTACTTACAAGCGAAAGCAAGCTGCTCTGACTCAGATCGCTGCCGTAAGAAAGCGATAGGAAGTCTTTCATTGTTCCGGCGAGTTGTTGAATGAACTCATGCCCAAGCATGTAGATGATCAGAGTCCCTGTCAGCAGGACTGCCGCCGAAGTGAGCTCCATGCTCTTGACAACCTGCCCTTTGCTCCTAAGTTCTTGGCGGCGCTTAGGTGTTGCCGGTTCTGTTCTTTCCTGAAAACTCGCTTCTGCCACTTTACATCAACCTTATCAATTCGACCACATCGCCCTCAAACACATCGAGCAGTTTTCCGAACACGTAAACGAAAAACGGAAGCGATGCCATTAGCGTGAAAAGTCCGATTCCTATTTTTACAGGCATCCCGACAAAAAACACGTTTATCTGAGGAACCATCCGGGAAATTATCCCCATCAAAACGTCCGAAAGGAAAAGTGAGATCAGAATCGGCGCGCCGACTTTTATCGCGGTTACGAAAACCATTCCGGTTAAATGAACGAATGTATCTACTGCCCTGCCGCTTATCTTCAATCCGGAGACCGGCACGGCGCTGTAACTCATCTTCAATGCCTGAAGCAGAAACAGATGGCCGTTCAAAATGAGGAAGATGAAAATTGCGACCATGTACTGGAACTGTCCTATCACCGGCACATTCAGACCGTTCTGCGGATCGATCACACTTGAGATGGAAAAACCCATATCGATTCCGAGCAAATCACCCGCATAGGTTATTCCGTAGAAAATTATTCCTAAAGAAAATCCGATCGCCGAGCCGACGACAACTTCTTGAAGCGCCAGCAGAACCAGCGATCCGAGATCGAGCGGAACGGAAGGCGTGCCGGCAGCGATGAGCGGGAAAATCGCATACGCGAAAAATGCACCCGCCCAAATTTTCAATTGAGCCGGAATAGCCTGATTTCCGAACAGAGGCGCCGTCGCAAACATCGAAAGCGTCCTGATGAAGACCAGCAAAAATATCACGAATTTCTCCGCGTAGAAGTCCATCTTATCTCAGATTCGGTATTACGTCAAAAATATGTTTTGTGAATTCCAGCATCTTCTGCATCATGAAAGGGAGCAGTAAAATAGTGACGATGCCGATAGCGATGATCTTCGGAACGAACGTGAGCGTCATCTCATTAATGGAAGTCGCCGCCTGAAAAACTGAAATCAGCAATCCGATCACTACCGAAACGATAAGTGCGGGGGCAGCAACGATAATAACTGTGTAGAAAGCATCTCTCGCGATTCCAATTACAAATTCTTCGGTCATTTTCTCCTCATCTGAAACTCTGTACCAGTGAACCGACAAGCAGGTACCAGCCGTCGACCAAAACAAAAAGTAAAATTTTCATCGGCAGCGAGATCATCATCGGCGGAAGCATCATCATTCCCATGGACATGAGCACACTCGCGACTATCATGTCGATCATCATGAAAGGGATAAAAATCAGAAAGCCAATTTCAAAACCGATGCGCAGCTCGTTGATGGCAAACGCCGGGATGATCACGTAAGTCGGAATGTCATTCGGAGTTTGCGGACGCCGCAAGTTAGCAAGATGTACCATCATGGCGAGATCTTTCTCACGAGTCTGGCGGAGCATGAAATCGCGTATCGGCTTCACGCCGATAGTATATGCCGAGTCGAGCGTGATTTGATTTTTCAAATAGGGTTGAAATGCCGTCTCGTTCACCTTACTCCACGTCGGCGCCATTACAAAGAACGTAAGGAAGAGAGCAAGCCCGATGAACAACTGGGAGGGCGGCATGCTTTGAGTGCCCAGCGCCTGCTTGAGGAAATAAAACACGACGATGATTCGCGGGAATGCTGTCGTCATTATGAGTATCGCCGGTGCGAGGGAAAGTATCGTCATGAAGAAAAGTATCTGAAGCGTTACCGCGACATCCTGCGGCTTCGTCGCTTTGTCGACTCCGAGTGTAACTTTCGGAATCGGGATAGAGGTTTGAGCGTGCAAGACTGGCGCTGCCGACAGCAAACAAACCGAGATCAAACCTAAGATCAAAACCTTCTTCATCTCTGCGAAAAGCCTTTCAAAATCTCCGCGAAGCCCTTTCCACGTCGTTTTTCGCCGGCTGCATCAAGCTTCTGAAGCACCTCAGAATCCGTTATCTCACCCAACGAAGCGATTGCATTATCGCTGACGCCAACCAGCAAAGCTTTGTTAAAAACTTTCACGAGGTAGATTGCCTTCTTGGGTTGAAGATTCATTGCCGCCAGGACCTTCATGTTCTCGTTCACGAAATGCGGCTTCCCATAAAAATACTTGCGTGCGACGATAAGCAGAGCGAACATGAGTCCAACGATGAGAATCATCGTCAGGAAAGTCTTGACAATAAGCCAATCCATTTACTTCTTCAATCCTTTCAAGCGCTCGGAAGGATCGACCATGCTCGTGATCCGGATTCCGAAATGCTTATCCACAACAACGACTTCTCCTTCAGCCATCTTCCGTCCGTTGACAAGAATGTCCACCGGCTCGCTGACAAGCTTATCAAATTCAATTATCGAACCTCTGCCAAGCTCCAGGATGTCTTTTATCATCATCGTCGTCTTGCCGAGTTCGACGCTCACCGACAAATTGAGATCGAGGAGAATGTCGAGTTTATTATCTTTTCCAATCGGCTTGGAGTCGGTCTCAGTCAAATCTTCAAAAGCCGGTTCCTGCACTTCTTTTTGAACCGCTTTTTCGACTTCTGCATTCTGCGTGGTATCTTCTGCCATTTTTAATCTCCGTTTTGTTCCTCTTCGGAAGCATTTCTAATTATTTTCACTGCTTTATGTCCGTCGCGGACGCCGACTTTCGCGAAAAATTTTGTATGCGACGCCACCTTAACCGGCAGCAGACTGTCTTTCTTGCTGTCAAGTATTATCACGTCGCCTTTTTGAAGTTCAATGAGATCGCGGAGTGAAATCGCCGTTGCGCCGAGCGTAACACTCACTGGAAGTTCGGTAGTAGAAATATTCTTCACGACCGCTTCGGATTTTGACCTTTGGGTGCCCGACCCGCCTGCCATTGGTGCGACGTGCTGCACATTCAAGCGCTGGATAATATCCTCCAGCGAAAAAGTTGGGAAGCATAAATTCATCAGGTAACTCGCGTTCGAAATTTGCACATCAAACGAGACTACGAGGACTATTTCACTTGCAGGAGCAATCTGGAGGAAGTCTGCCTCGCTTTCGAAACGCTCGAGCTTAAATTTCAAATTGCTGATCGATTTCCAGGCATTCTGCAAGTCTTGAAGAGCTTTGTCAATAGTTCCTTTGGTCAGGCTTTTTTCAATTTCAGTGACTGCGCGGAGTTTTCTTGCAGGCTCCGCTCCGCCGCCGCCCAACAATCGCTCGACAATAGCAAACACAAGCGTCGGTGAAAGCTCGAGAACTCCTTTGCCTTCCGAATTCTCCATATTGAAAACGTGAAGGCAAGTCGGACTTCCGATTGAAAGCTGGTATTCGGAATAGAAGAGCTGGTCAACGGAACTGACGCTGATCGAAACTTGCGCCTGAAGTTTTGAGGCCAAATAAAAGCCGAACAATTCCGCGAAGGTTTCGTGGACCGCCTGAAAAATTCTGAGCTGATTCTTCGAGACGCGATTGGGCCTGCGAAAATCAAAGCCCTGAATGTCGCGCTCTTCCTGAACTCCAGCTTGCGCAGCCCGTGTCCCACCCGCAGGCTCTTTTCCAATCCCTGCGAGTAGATTATCTATTTCCGACTGTGAAAGTACTTCGGGCATTTTTAGCTCACTGAATTATGAACTTGCTAAAATAAACATTGAGAACTTTCCCCGAAACAAGATCGCTGTTGATTTTACGCTTGATCTCAACTTTCAAACTGTCTCTTGCGTTCATATCGTCGAGCTCGGGCAAAGTTTTGCTCGTAAGGATACCAATGATCGAATCGTGAATTTGTACATCGCGCTTCTCTAATTCTTTTACTGTCTCTTCAGAAGTTACTTCCAGTCCGATAGTGGTTAATAAAAACCGCAGACCATTTGTGCCGGCAGGGTTTACAACTAAATCTTTTACCACGTACACGTGGTCGAAATTCGGATCCGTGCTCGGGACCCTCTGGTATTCAGCGGCTTGCTTGCCCGGTAGATTTGAAGCTTCTGCCTGCGAATCTGAACCGTTGTGCTTAAGAAAGAAACCAATTAAGAAATATGCAGCCACGAGCTGAACCAAAACCACCGCAGCTATTATTACTAGTTTCTTAGACTTGCCTGCTGGCTTTTCAACCGCTGTTTGTTGGATTGCTTCTGCCATCTTACTCAAGCCTCTTTTTCATATTTATTAATTCTCACGACAATACTAAACTCAAGCGTTATGCCGTCATTGTATTCGAAATTTGGGTGGATTGCAGGGTTTTGGGAAGGTTCAACCGTCCTGTCTGCTCAATATTAGGCAAGTGGTTAATATTATCAGAAGTGGCAGACCACGTGGAATTCAGTAGAATTTTTTACCGCAAAACCCATGAAAGCGCCGCCGCGATCCCGACCGCGGAACTCTCAATACAATTCAGCTGAACCGGTTAGTCAGCTTTCAGATTTGTTTTCGAAATCCGGCCTGTTAATCCGCCTGCGGTACTCGACAACCTTATCGATTATCTCCTCGATTCCTTCGCGGACTCGCACTCTTCGTGTTGTGGTAAGAACGATAATCGTGTCGTGGGCTTTTTCAATCGTCTCGATGAGCTCGGCGTTCACCACGATTTCTTCTCCATTTATCTGCGTGAGTCGAATCATACAAACCTCCTTAAACTTCAGGGGCGCAGTTCCTGCCGCGCCCCTTACTGCCAATTTAAATTATTAATGGACTAGATTGACCAATTCGTTGAGAAGGTTGTCGCTTACCGTGATGGTCCGCGCATTTGCCTGGAAGCCGCGTTCGGCGACTATCATGTTTGCAAACTCGCTCGCCAGATCAACGTTAGACTGCTCAAGTGCGCCGCTGACAACTTTCGTCGGTATGGCGGTGCCTGCTTCACCGATGATTGGATTCCCTGTGCTCGCCGAGGTGCTGAACAAGTTACCTCCTGTTTTTACAAGGCCGCCGGGATTGTCGAAAGTCGCAACCATCACTTCACCGAGCGTGCGCGTCGTGCCGTTCGAGAACACGCCATTTATTTTTCCGTTCTGGTCGATCGCCAAACGCGTAAGCGTGCCGAGTCCGTAACCGTCCTGCTGGCCGGAAACGGTTGTCGAGACACCAGACATTTGCGTAAGACCGGAGAAGTCGCTAGGCGCACCGACGTTAAGATTAAGGCTGATGAGATTGGCGCTCAAGTTTGCCGCGTTGCCGACTTTGCGCGGATTGATTTGAAGAGTGGTCGAACCATCGGCAAAGGTAAAGGTGCTCAATGAACCATCGTTGTTAAATACCGCCGTTCCCGATCCGCCGCCGGTGATTTGAGCCGGGTCGTTGACGGAAGCTTTCCAAGTCCAAGTGTTTGGGCGCGTCACGTCGCGGGTGAACGTCAGATTGACGTTGTATTGATTTCCAAGGGAATCATAAACAGTGGTGGAGATGCTTTGCTGAACATCACTTGCTGCTTGTATCTGGCTCCAATTTCCCGGGCTGGCGCTGAATACGCTGTTGAACGGAGCGGTACCTGAAGTCGCGTCAGTAATGTCTACGTTTGTAATTGCGTGGGATAGTCCACCATCTCCGCTGATAGTCAGAGATCCAGTTTGAGTATCTATTGTCGTTCCCGTGGAGTTTGAAATTCCAAATGCATTGTTTACAGTCTTTGCCAAATCGCCGTAAGTCGAAGTGGCAGTGACTGCAAGAGGCAGCATCGGCACAGAAGCGCCGTTGACCTTTCCATTTATGTCGATACTATCTCCGCTCGCTACGTTGAGGTTCACCCCTTGAGCATTTCGGAGGTTTGTCAAGAGATCCGCAGCAGTGGCCACGTGTGAGAACTGCTGAGTTGTAGTTGACCCAGCAGCGGCAAGCGTCACTATATTTGAAGCTCCCATTGCAGTCTGTAAAACCGGGTTCGTGCTGGTTATCTGAAGTGTTTCAGATCCTGCCGTGCCATTTGTGAATGTTAATGCCCCACCGGCCGCATTTGACGCAAGCACAGTGCCGCCATTCAACGTTTTGAAATCATAATTCACTTCAGCAATCAGATCGTTCAGTGTGTGAAAATCCCCTTTGCCGACTCCTGCATCATTTGCAACGTATGTATAAGTCTTTGTGGTGCCGGCATACGACACGGTTAATGTTGTTGAATCTGGAATCATGCCCGTGATGACGTGATTGTTTCCTCCACCCGAGTCGGCAGCTAAGAGCCCTTCCACGTCTGCGTTGCCGTCGTCAGTAGCGTAGACGGAATTGGATTTCAGTATTGTTCCAAGCGGCGTCTGAGATGCATCAAGATTGCCTGTCAGCTGGATGTATGACGAAGCTTTTGCAGGCGATTTTTGTCCGAATGGAATTACGATATTCTGAACAGAAGAACCGATCGGCAAATTGCCTTGCGGATCTGCCATCTTTCCTTGCACGATCGCGCCGGTGCCGGGATCAACAAGACGTCCCTGGGCGTCGAACTGAAACGCGCCAGCGCGTGTGTAATATTGATTTCCATCTAAGTTTACGACAAAGAATCCGTCTCCTTGTAAAGCAAGGTCGGTAGTTTGACCGGTAGTCTCAAGATTTCCCTGGTTCATGAGCGTATCAATGGACTGAACCGTCATTCCAAGTCCGACTTGAATGGGATTAGTTCCGCCGCTGAGCGCGGTTGGTCCGGAAGCGTCGCGAAGGACCTGATCGAACGCTTCGCTGAAAGTAACACGGCCTGCTTTGAAGCCGATTGTATTAATGTTGGCAATGTTGTTTCCAATCGTATCCATCATGATCTGATGGTTGACCAGACCGGAAACACCCGATACGAGCGAACCACTGAAAGGCATCGTTAACCCTCCTATTTGTTTTTTGTTTAAGCGCCTCAGTCATTCAGCGCTTTTAGAGGGGCTTCCCCGCCAGTGAACGAGGGCCAGCCCTTAAAGTCCATGAATTAATTCATGGTTTCTTGTTAATTAAAACCGCACTGTCAATGTTTGTGAAAACATTCTCATTTAAATTTTCACCGTCAACTGCAGTAACGACAGTGCGATTTTTCACGTTGACGATGTATGCAACATTCTTCATAATTACCAGCGAATCTTGCGAACCTTTCTGACTCGCGCGATCGACCGCGTCCGCAAGCTGTTTGACGTCATCGTCCGAAAGATGGATGTTGCGGGATTCGAGACGCGTCTGTGCATGATGGGAAAATTTCAGACGATCGAGCTCTCTTCTGAGAACCTCATCGAAAGATTTTCCGTCGGGCGTGTTGACCTGCGGCGTAGTCTTAAGTCCATTGACTCCACCAATCGGAACAAATGGTACTTTTACGCCGTTAACTTCCTGCATTTTTAGTTTCCTAAAATTTCTTGAACGTCTGAGAAGTTAATTTCAGCGCCGTTTACCAATAGAGTTGCGCCGGTGGAATTATATCTGACTCCTTGAACAATGCCGAGCACGAAAAGCGTTGAGGCAATGGCCTTTCCTTGCGAGTCAGTCGCGGTTACCGAGAATGTGTAATTGCCCGCGGAGACTGCGTTACCCGCATCGTCCTTGCCATCCCACTGAATCGTGCTGTCGCCGTTAGGCTTTGGACCGGCGTCAATTGTGCGAATCACAGTCCCATTCGAATCAGAAATTTTTATCTGAACATCAGCTGCGCTGTTCGGAAGATTGAAACCGAGAGTCTGCGCTGTGCTGCCGTCGTAACCGATGTTGGATGTGTTAGCTTTCACTTTCTTCCCGATGAGAGTGGCAGCCATGGTGTTGCTTATCGACTGCGTCAAAACAAGATTTGCGTTGGTTTGATTTTGAACAGCCGTGTTCAAGTTTGCGAGTTCTTGGACTGAACTGAACTGAGCTAATTGCGACGCAAGCTGAGTGCTGTCCAGCGGATTCATCGGGTCCTGATTTTGAAGCTGAGAGACAAGGAGCTTCAAAAAATCGTCCTGACCGAGAACTGGAGTTGACGACTGGCTCGATGCCTGAGTTCCTAACGTTGGTCCCGCAGTTGAAACTTGATTAAGCTGCATATTTTCTCCTAAACTTTAACTTCCATTGTGTTGTAGCCGAAGCTCCTTGCGGCCTCGTTGGAATCGGATGGCAGACTGCCGTAAAATTTTTGCGATTGCTTTCTCAGCTGATATTGAGAATGCTTTGTTTGTGACTCGCCGCCTGAAAGATTAACGGTAAGGTGCGTCAAAGAAACACCGTTGCTCTGAAGCATCTGCTTCATCTGCGGGATCGATGCTTCCAAATACGCCCTCGCATCCGGAGTCCGGACATTGAATTCCGCGCTGACCTTTCCATCTTCGCTGACAGCCTTGAGCACGACAGTTCCAAGCAACTCCGGCTCAAGTTTCAATCGCATAACAGTCTTTCCATCCTGCGCCATCATGTTGACTTCACGTACTATGCTCTGGGCAATCTGGAGAGCGTTGGGTTTCACATCGGCTCCCGGCGGATTTTGAGAAACATTCGACAAGACTTGCTTGAATGAGGAGTCCGTTTTTATTCCGTCGGATACGTTTGAAGCTGTTCCTGCAATAGATCGCTTCAACAAATCAGAGAGATCGCTGTCTGATTTTGTGGAATTTTGTTTTCCGGGAGCAGAGGAAGACTTGATACCGGGAGAATTCTGATTTGCATTGATGCCGTTGAGACGATCTACGGATTGATTTGTGGAACCGTCTGCGGATTTTACTGTCGCGGATGTTGAAATCGGAGCAGATGCTGCGACGACCGCACCGTTTGGATCTTTGTTCGTTGACTCGACAGATACGATTTGCGCTTGAACTGCTTTGTCTGTAAGCGGCTGCGTTAATATCTTTGCGTCAACCGGGATAGCACTTTGCAAATTTGACAAAACCTGTCCGGCTGGACTTTTTCCCGCAGGGACAGCGTTGGGAACTGTCGGCGTCTTGATGTTCTGATTTTGCAGAATACTATTGGCGTCTTCAGACTTTACATTTTGTGTCTGAGGCAAAAGATTCTTCAAGGCATCTGCAAAATTACTGTCTGTCGTACCGTTCACCGGCAGATTCGCAAGTTTTTCCAGATCAGCCGTGAGTACGGGATTGCTCACTATTGGTGCAGTTGATTGACCTGCACCCTGCTCTTTATAAGCCTTAAGAGCATTGTACAAATTGGCAGAAATCTGAAACGGCGCCGAATTGTCTCCCGCCGCCGGAAGATTGCCGCCGCTGAGGACAGCCAAAATTTCCTGGAGGCCGGATCCATCCGACTCAACTTTCGGGATCAGACCCGAAGGTTTGCTATCTCCCGACGGAGATTTGCCCGGTTCAGTGGTTGGAAGGGTGTCTAAAATATTATTTGTTTGAACCGGGGTAAAAATCAACGAAACTAAATTCAAATAATTCAATCCGGATGCAGCGGCTAATTTTTCCTCCGGGCTCTGAGACTTTTGCCCGTTGATCTGCTGTTGAACCGCAGTCGTTTCTTGCTTGACATTGAAATTTGACAACACAGCTGTCGGCGGGTTTTCGGTTGTGAGTTCTGTGTTTTGAGCTTGTGTCCCCAACGCCGAAGCGAGCATATCCAGAAGCGCCGCAAACGGCTGGTTGTCCGAAGTATCCTGCGGACCTGACAAAAGATTGTCTACGGGATTCTGTGGATTAGGATTAAGCATCTGTGATTGATTCAATGAAGGCGCACCTACCGTCGGATTTTGCGAAGAAACCATCCCGAGGACCTGCGCTGCGATGTTCATTTGGACTGTCCCAAGCTTGCCATGAGTTTAGCCGCGCGTACCGGATCAAGGGCGCCGAGAATTTTTGCGGCTTGCTTTTTCTGAACGGTGGATAAAATAAAGACTATGTCCCTGTCGTCAAGATTTTTCATTATGTTTGCAGCGGCGCCAGGATCCATATCGTTGTAAGCCGCGGCGAGGTCCTTCCTCCGCTGGCTTTTCCATGAGTCCACTTGATTCTGTAATTGTGAGATCACGTTATTAGCATCGGAACTTTTCTTCTGAAGTTGAGCAAGAGTTGAATTCAAAGCCTGAATTGAATCATTCTTCGTGGCAATGGAATCGTTCTTTGCCGCCAGCATTGCCTTCAAGGTGTTGATTGTCTCGTTGCCGCTCTGAGAAGAATCTCCTGCCGTCTCGCTTCCGTTCGTCCCGCCGAGGACAGCAGGAACAGAGACGGTTGACTTTAGTTTTCCGCTGTTGTCTTGCGCCTGAGAATTCCCGAACATCCATGGATATTTTTCAGAAAGCACGTACATGCCGCCTGCGATGACGGTGAACGTCATCGAGAAACCCAAAACATATGCAAGCATCGTTTTCATTTCTAACTACCTAATCTTTGCGCGACCGCATCAAGTAGGATTTGTTCCTTGTGATCGAGTTCGCGCCTATATTCCTCAAGTCTTTTTTCTTTTAAATGCTCAATAGCTTCTTTGTCTTTCTTGACGTCAAGCACCTCGTCAATTTTCTTCGTTTCAAACTCCGCCAAATTTTCGAGTCTGGCGTTCTCAAAATGTATTTCGTCGGAGATCTTGCGAATGTAATCCTGATGCATGGCGGCATCCGCGGCTCTAACTTTGCCGTTCAGCGGCGATGAAGAAACCATTCTTTCGCGTTCGCCCTCGAGATCTTCAAGATGAGCTTGCTCCTGAAGAATTCGCTTTTTTATCTGGGCAAGCTCCCGCTGGATTTTCTTTTCCTGTATTTCCTTGACCTTTATAACCGCCTGAAGCCTGAAGTTAAATTTTGCCATGGTGTTGTGTCGTTATACTTTAGTTAGTTCCATTAACTTTCTTATAGCGTCATCTAAAACTGAAACTTCTTCTATTCCCTGTTTAAGAAATATCCTTATCTGGTCAATCATCGCGACAGCTTTGTCGATTTTCTGGCTGCTTCCTTTGACGTAGGCACCGATGTTTATCAAGTCTTCTGCTTCGCGGTGAGTCGCAAGCAGATCCGTTACGTAACTTGCAGCTTTTCGATGCTCTGGTGTTGTAACATCCGGCATCACGCGGGAAACACTTTCGAGAGCGTCGACAGCCGGGTAATGCCCTGCCGAAGCGAGCTTACGCGAAAGGACGATGTGTCCGTCAAGGATCGACCGCGCCGCATCTGCAATCGGCTCGTTCATGTCATCGCCCTCGACAAGCACCGTATACATTCCGGTTATGCTTCCCCGTTTCGCATTCCCTGCTCGTTCGAGCAAACGCGGAAGAAGCGCGAAAACGCTCGGCGTATATCCTTTCGTCGTCGGCGGTTCACCGATAGTGAGTCCGACTTCCCTTTGCGCCATCGCCACGCGAGTGACGGAATCCATCATCAAGAGAACATCCAAACCTTTGTCGCGGAAATATTCCGCGATCGTCGTCGCTATCAACGAAGCTTTCACGCGGATCAAAGAAGCCTGATCGCTTGTCGCCACGACCAACACACTTTTCTTCAATCCTTCTTCGCCAAGTTCTTTCTCTATGAAATCTCTGACTTCTCTTCCACGCTCGCCGACGAGTGCAATGACATTCACGTCAGCGCTAGAATTTCTCGCTATCATCCCAAGCGTTACGCTTTTACCAACTCCGCTGCCGGCAAAAATTCCAATTCTTTGTCCCTTTCCAATCGTCAAAAGTGCATCAATTGAGCGAATTCCACTGGAAATCGGCTGAGATATCCTTTTCCGTTCCAACGGATTTGGAGGAGCGCTGTAGATGGAACGGACTTCTTCGTGTTCAACCGGACCGAGTCTGTCCATCGGCCTTCCCAAACCGTCCAAAACTCTTCCGAGCAAATTCATTCCCACACCGACAGAAAAAGTTTTCCCGCTCGCGACAATTTCACTTCCTGGACTTATGCTCGAAGCGCTGCCGAGCACCATCGAGAGAACCCTATTTCTCCGGAATCCGACCACTTCGGAGAGACAAATTTCTTCTCCGCCGCGCGACTTGATACTGCAAACATCTCCAAGCGAAGAAGTCGGACCGACGGATTCTATCACGAGTCCGATCACTTCCGACACTCTGCCGTTCACCTTAACCAGCTCAAGCTTGTTCAGATGGTCGATGTATTTTTCGATGTGCTCCAAGACAGCGCTCATTACTTGACCAAGTCCAGCAAAGCCTCTTCTACAAGTTCAAACTGCGTCGAGACCCGCGCGTCGATATTACCAAGATCACTTTCGATAATACATCCTCCTCGCTCAACTTTATTGTCTGCTTCTATCACAATTTCCTTCACAGAGTCGGCATAATTGCTCAAATCGTTTCGATGTTCTCTTATATACTCTTCATCGGCAGGATTGACATGAATCTTTATTTTGTCCACTCCGATAATTTTCCTAATCGCCTCGCGGGAGCGGGCGAGAACTGCAGTCTCGTCTATTTCAATTTCACGCGCGACAACCCTTCTTGCGATTGCAAGCGCCAGCGTTACAACCGCTTTCTCGAACTCCTGTTCATACCTTTCAGTTTCCTTCGCAAATTCCTGAACGACCAAAGCAAAACTTTTTACGATTTCCTCGGCTTTCTTCTCGTATTCCTTCTGGAGCGCTTTGGCGGATTCGGTCTTTCCTATCTCGAAGCCTTCTTCAAAGGATGCAGTCAACGCATTCCTTATCTCTTGTTTGTTGTCCTGTTCCTGTCCGGATTCAACTTCCGCTGCCTCTTTGCCTTCAGGCAATCTTTCTTCCATGTCATTTACATTGACATTAACCTTGTACCTCTTATCCGCTTCAATCTCCTCAAGAATACTTCTGTAATCCGTAATCTTGACTTTATAAGGTGACGAGTTCAGTTTGATTACGTTCGTCTGACCGCCCGTGTTAATTTGCTTAGACAAAGACATCCTCCGGACTTCCCCTTCCGCCAATAACTATTTCTTCGTTTTCTTCGAGTTGACGTATTACTTCGACAATTCTTGTTTGTGCAGCTTCCACATCACGGAGCCTGACAGGTCCCATGAACTGTAATTCTTCCTTTATCATATCCGTCGCTCGTTCGGACATGTTGGCGAATATCTTCATCTTCAGTTTCTCATCAGCGATCTTGAGCGCAAGCGTAAGGTCTTTCTTATCGACTTCACGGAGGATTCTCTGCACGCTGCGGTCGTCAATGTACATGATATCTTCGAACATGAACATCAATCTCTTCACTTCCGCGGCAACCTGCGGGTCACGCTGTTCGATTGCGTTCATTAAGAACTTCGCCTGAGCAACGCCGACCTTGTTCAAAATTGCAGCCATCGATCTTGCGCCGCCTGTCGAGGTGCTGCTTTCGTTTATCACTTCTTCCGCGACTTGATCCACGACGGTCTCAATTTCTCCGACAAGACTCGGCGCGACTCTGCCAAGCGTTGTAATTCTGAAAGCAACGTCTGCGCGCAGCTCCTCTGAAAATTCATCAAGCACTTCTGCGGCGAGATCAGAAGCTAAGTGGCTCAAAATCAGCGCAATCGTCTGTGGGTGTTCCTTTTGCAGGAAGTTGGCAAGCTGGCGCGGATCGGATTTCTTCAGAATGGAAAAACCTTTTACGGTAGTCAGTTCTTTCACTTTTTCAATTATTTCGCCGGCTTTCATCGAGCCGAGAGCTTTCTCAAGCACTGAGTGAGCGTACTCGATTCCACCTTTGACTATGTATTCCTGCGCCACAGTCAATTGCTGGAATTCTTCTATGACTTTATTGATGACGCCGGAATGAACTCCCTGCATATTAGTGATTTCCACGGTCAGCTTTTCTATTTCGCTCTGGTCGAAATGCTTGAAAATATGCGCGGCGCTTTCTACGTCAAGCGCTATCATCAAGACGGCAGCTTTTTGCCTGCCATTCAACTGCTCAAAAGTGATTGCTCGTGCAACTGCCTTAGACATTATTCAGCGCCATCTGTTAACCAAACTTTAAGAAGGTTAGCCGCATCCAATGGCTTGCTCTGGATATAAGTGCTCACTTCATCTTTTGTTTTATTCGCTCTTAAAATTTCTTCGGTGTAATCTGCCGCCTGGATGCTTTCCATTTGCTCACCGACGTGCCCCGCGGGGACGGCGGAAGGCATCGCCGCTCTTCCATGCGACAATACAGCTACCGGTTCTTTCGCTCCAACTTCTTTCTTGCGTACCTTGCCAAAGATCGAAAGGAATACGATTACAGCTCCAATCATCGCCGCGAGGATAACAAGCTTGTCCGCATAATCTTTGATCTGGAAGCCGGGTTTTTGTTTAAGCAAAAACTCCTGATCGTTGTTCTCAAACGGAATATTTACAAGAGAAACTTCGTCGCCGCGATTTGTATCAAACCCCACGGCTCTTTTCACTATATCCGTCAATTGCGAAATTTCTTGCCCGCTCCTCGGAGTATATTCGACGGTTCGCTCGCCGCCCTTATCGATAGCGGTGTACTTTCCGTTCACTAAAACAGCGACGGAAAGTTTTTTCACGCCGCCCATGTTACCGACGATCTTTTCTACGGTTTTCCCAATATCGTAATTGGTTACGGAATTTGTTCGTAAAGAGTTGTTTGTGGTTGTGTCCCCCGGAACCGACGAACGCTCTTGCATGGTTTGCTCGCTGAGTACAACACTATTTGGATCGTATTGCTCCGTTGTTTTTTCGTTCTGACTGAAATCAAGCTGGGCATTCACGCGCACTATCGCGTTGCCGGGGCCGAGGACCGCATCGAGCATTGTCTGGGCTTTGCTTGCAAGATAAGACTCGACTTTGCTTTGCATATCATACTGAGCAGAGGTCAGCGCGTCAATGCCATCGCTTCTTCTCGAGAGCAGGTTTCCTCTCGAATCAACTATCGTAACGCCGTTCGGCTCGAGCCCTTCGACGCTTGCCGCAACTAAACGCTGCACGCCTCTGATTTCTCCGGGACTGAGATTAGCCCCATCTTTCAACTTCAGAAAAACAGACGCCGTGGTTTTTTTCTGCTCGCTTTCGAAAAGGGCTTTTTCCGGAATGACTATGTGTACGCTCGCGCCGTCCACTTCGTCGAGCTGAAGGATTGTCTTTTCAAGTTCGCCTTCGAGCGCCCTTTTGAAATTCACTTTTTGAGTGAAGTCCGTCATTCCAAAGGAAGGCTTGTCAAAAATTTCGTAACCGACCACGCTTGACTGCGGAAGGCCTTGTCCGGCCATTTGCAAACGCAGTTCGTAAACTTTGTTCTTCGGTACGAGTATCGCTTTCCCGGCATCGCCGATTTCGTAGGGGACAGACTCCTGTTTCAACTTGTCCATTATCTTTGAAGCGTCCTGCGCCTCCAAGTTCGTGAAAAGAACCCCGAAAGTCGGCTTATTTGCCCATGTTACAAGCATTATCAGCGCGACTATTGAAACGATAATGGAGAGTCCGATCCCAACTTTTTGTTTCAGCGTCAGTTTCTTGACAACAGACGTCAGCTGTGAAGAATACCCGGAAAACGAATTTGCCATTTTCTAATTGCTCACATCTGCATTTGCATTATCTGCCGGTAAGCGTCGAGCATTTTATTCCTGATCTCCAGAAGAAGATCGAAGCTCACTTTTGCTTTCTCGACAGCGACCATCACTTCGTGCACGTCCGCTGCCTGTCCCGAAGCCATTTTGTCGATTGCCGTGTTTGCGCTGCTCTGCAAATCGTTCACGTTGTGGACAAAATCGTTCAGTGTCGACTCGAAACTTTTCGTAACGTCATCTGCACTCTTATTTGTCGAGATGTCAGGAGACATCTGATTCAAAGCCGATTGAATATCACCGACCCGCATTTTACACCTTCCGGTTTATTATTTGTCCCAATTCCACCGAAGAATGAATTCCATTCGGAGAATACGTCTTGTCGATATTAACCGGCAAATGCGAACTAATCTGCGAAGACGAATCGGGAAAAAGTTTCGCGAAGAATGCGCGCTCCGCGCTTGTCAAACCGTTGTGGTGAGAAACCGCGCTCGCGGCTTCCTGAGATTTCTGTTCAGGAGCTGCGTTCTTAGCGCCGCCAATCGGTTCCCTGTGCGCAATATTCGGAGAGTAATTTAAATTGGAAATTGAATCAATCTTCATATCCAGCCTCAAATATCAATTGAATCTTTGATTATGTTTTTGGAAGCGTCGATGGCGGTAACGTTCGCCTCGTACGAGCGAGTCGTCGCGATCATATCTACCATCTCGGTTACGACATTGATCTTCGGTTCGGCAACGTAGCCGTTAGCATCGGCGTTAGGGTTTGACGGATCGTAAACCATCTTTGTCGCCGTCCGGTCTTGAACAGTCTTGCCGGTAACTTCTCTCACCGTAAAATCCGGGGAAGTAAAATTTTCAGCGGAAGGTTCCATGTGATTCGGGTCGGAAGTTTTCAAAGGTATGAATTGACCTTTCATCTCTTCGCTGAAAGAAAGTGGTTTGCCGGGAACCGCTTGGACATCCTGTCTCTGATACGGCTTTCCATCCGGACCGACCGTGTCGATGTTTGCAAGATTGCTTGCAATTGCGTCCATTTTCTTGCGCTGCAGCGCAAGACCGGAAGCGCTGACATCAATTGCCGAAAACATTTTTCCTATTCTCATTGTCCACCACTCGTTATGCTTTTGTCAATTTGATTTAAAGTATCGGTCATCAGCCGAGCAGCCAACTTGAATCGAAGCTGATTTTTCGCAAGCTCAGCCATTTCTTGGTCTATGTCAACATTATTTGCACCGCTCGCCAGAAGACTGCTGCGGTCGATTTCGATTTCGGGCTCGATCTGGTCCACTTTCTCGCTTAGATCAACGCTGTTCTTCGCAGTCTCGATCGCATCGGAAAGCTGTTTTTGAAAACCGACATCGAGGCGCTTGTAATTCGGCGTGCCGATGTTGGCAATGTTATTTGCGATTGCCTTGTTCCGAACTGCGAATGCATCAAGCTCCTTTTCAAGAAGCGGAATCCTGCTCCTGTCGAATAAGTCTATCTTCATGACTAAACTCCCAGATAATCGATGACTAAATCCTCATTTGCCTCTTCAATAGTACTATCGGCATCTTGTTCACCGTCTATTAAAGCCACCACAGCAGACGTGGCAGCAATTAGTGCAAGCAGTATCAAAAACTTTTTCATTCCAACGCTCCTTTGTCCTCTTTATTCTGTTCAACGTTTGTGCCGACGGCAAGACGGAAATTCAAACTGAATTAAGCGTTCACGTCTTATGTGCTGCTCAATATTCTCCAGCGTTGATTACTATTCGCCAAAATTTCTTTCGTTGTCATCGAACGAAGACAACCGGGCACGACAAACACAATCGACTCTCGAGGTGAACCGACCCAGTCACGTGAGACTCAGCCACCGCAGGGAATAATTTCCGTTGAAGTCCATGGCGACTATTGTTCAAACTCGTGGCTAATATTCGTCATTGAACCTCCCTTGTCTCGGTGAAATGCCGTAAAATACCTCGAATTCACAAGAATTGCTGCGGCACACCAGTTGTCATTTATAAATGTGAATGGACATGAAAACTATACTTATCCACGAAACAGACACCGAGCTCTCCGCAGCTTGGGCAAACTATTTATCGCAAGATTGTTGCGCAGTACTTACTTCAACAGATTCACTTGAGGCAGCAGAGATAATCTCGATGATGAATGTAGATTCACTGATAATCTCTTCCAACAATCCGGCAACATTTCTGCTCCTTGGCAAAGTTCTAAAGTCAAAGAAAAGACTTACCAGCATTGTGGCTGTAACGAAAATAGAGCCTTTGACTTTGCAGATGCTTTTGGAAACAGAGGCTTTCACGGCGCTGGACAAACCGTTCACTTTCGGCACGTTAAAAAGATTAATAAGTAATCCGAACACAAAAACAGAGGTGAGACAAAATGCTTTCGTCTAAAAGATTCGGTCTAATGATCGCAATTCCCGTTCTGGTGCTTGCCCTATTTGGCACACCGGAGGCATTAGAATCTAATGCAACACCGCTTCAACAACTTTATATGATGAAGCAACTTTTTCCGAAAACACAGATTGTCGGAATAATGTGGAACCAATCAACGGTCAACACCGCGGATCTCATGCCGAAGATCCAACGCGCTGCCGCAGCAGTCGGTGTCAAAGTTGTAATTGCTGATGTCGAAGAATTAAAGGACATAGCGCAAAAGTTCAGGGACCTTACCGACAATTATCATATCCAAATTCTCTGGATATTGCAGAACGACAACATGGTCGGGAGTTCACTCGGAAGGGATTATCTCATTAAGAACGCGACAGTAAACGGCATCGCGGTCTTTGCGCCGAACACAGATTGGGTATCCGCTGGAGCATGCGCAACTCTTCTCAACGAAGGAAGCGATGTAAAATTGATCGTCAACCAAAAGACACTTAACGCGCTTGGAATAAAAGTGCCCGAAAAATATATCCCGAATACACAATTTCTTGCAACAAACTGAGGCAGAGTGATGAACACAAATCAACGAATCGCAAATATGAAACTTCGCAAAAAGTTTTCAGTCCTCTTAACTGCAATAATGCTTTTCGCGTGGGCTCTCGTTTTTATTTATTCAAGGTACTCGTTGAGCATTACAGAACGCGAATTCAACGATAGAGCAACATTGCTCGCTCAGACAATGGGGGCACAATCGCAATACGGATTGATGATGGGCGATACGGGCGGACTTACCGACGGACTCAAAAACGTAGTTGGAGCCGGAGATGCTGTCGCCGGTGCATTCTATGACCAGAACGGAAAATTGCTCGCGCAGGTGAATTTTAATTCCATAAACTGGACACAACCTAATTTTTCATCACTCACTAAATCGGTGCAATCAGCCGACACAAAAGATGGAGCGCCGGTTATCGTTGCCGCATTAAGAATTGCAAATCAAACCACTCACCAGCCGCTCGGTTACGTTTCTGTCGCGATCTCATCCCAGCCGCTTAAAGCGGAAAGGTCGAACAGCCTGATTTTTTCGATCGTCGTTCTCGCAATCTTTGGTGTGTTCGGATGGCTCGCACTGCTTCTCATAGGAAAAGCTATCGTAAAGCCGGTCGAGCTTCTGAAGAAATCGGCTCAGAAAGTAGCAACCGGCGACTTCGAAACAAGAGTCGAGCTGAACCAAAGCGACGAGATAGGCGAACTCGCCGCCGCATTCAACATAATGGTCGAGAACAACAAGAAGTCGCTCGATGAAATAAACTTGAAAACCCAGCAAGCAGAGCAAGCAAGAAAACTCGCCGAAAAAATGCAGCATGAGTCTGAGGAACAGCAGGAATATCTTCAAACGCAATTCGGAAAAATATCCGCGGTAGTCGAAGCTGTAACCGCAGGCGACCTCACAAAAGAGTTGACAGTTGAAAAGGAAGACGAGGTCGCGGCGCTGATGCACAAAATTAACCAGATGATCCGCGACTTGAATTCGCTCATCGGCGAAGTGCACACTGCGGGCAACTCACTTGCGGAAGCTTCAACACAAATTTCGTCCGTAGCCGAAGAAATGTCTTCGGGCGCAGGAGAACAGGCAAACCAGACTCGCGAGGTAGCGACAGCAGTCGAGCAGATGTCGACGACAATAATCGAGTCGTCCAAGAATGCAAACGAAGCCGCCGAGATGGCGAAAAAAGCCTCCGATCTTGCAAATGTCGGCGAAAAGGTATTCCAGGACACTCTCGGTGGAATGACGAAAATCGCGCAGCTTGTGAAGAAATCAGCGGAAATTGTCGATACTCTCGGGAAGTCAAGCGCGCAAATCGGAGAGATCATCCAAGTCATAGACGACATTGCGGACCAGACAAACCTTCTCGCGCTCAATGCGGCAATCGAAGCGGCGAGAGCCGGCGAACAAGGACGAGGATTCGCGGTTGTTGCCGACGAAGTCCGCAAACTCGCAGAGCGTACAACTTCCGCGACAAAAGAAATTGCCGGAATGATCAAACGCATTCAGCAAGAGACAACACAGGTCGTGCTCGCGATGACCGAAGGAAACACCGAAGCCGAGAACGGAATGAAATTAGCAGACAAAGCCGCCGACGCTCTTTCAGAAATTATTTCTTCTGTCAACGGCGTTGTCGGAATGATAAATCAAATCGCGGCGGCAAGTCAGGAACAGTCTTCCGCCAGCGAACAGATATCGCACAACGTGGAAAGTATTTCTTCCGTCGCCGGCCAGGTTTCCGGAGCAACTACCGACCTTGCGCACACTGCCGAGAATCTTAATAAGTTGACAGAACACCTGCGGGTGTTGATCGAACGCTTCCAGCTAAATTCGAGCGTGGATCAAAAAGGCTCGTACGGCGTCCGTGAAAACGGAAAAATTGTTCCCCTTCATAACTCGCATAGAAATGGAACTAACGGGAGATAAAAAATGAATACCAGCAGCCAATCAAACGAGACGATCTACCAACTCGTCAGTTTCGTGGTCGAGAACGAGGAATTTGGAGTCGACATTTTAAAAGTTCAGGAAATTATTCGCACCGTCGAAATCACCCGCGTTCCCAAGTCGCCGGAGTTCGTTGAAGGTGTAATCAACTTGCGGGGAAGAATCGTTCCGGTAATCGATCTGAGAAAGCGATTCGGCATCAGCAAGAAAGAACGCGACAATGAAACTAGAATAATCGTTGTCGAGTTGACAGATAAAGTTGTCGGCTTCCTCGTGGACAAAGTGAAAGAGGTCATCCGCGTCGAGAAGAGTATCATTGAGCCGCCGCCCGATCTCACGACAAGCGTTAACGCAAATTACATCACCGGCGTTGCGAAACTTCAGGACAGGCTGTTGATCCTGCTTGATCTCGACAAAGTTCTTTCTTCGGATGAACAAGAACACCTTTCTGAAATCGAGGCGGAATCAAAGGCTTGATCAATTGACTCTCACAATTCACACTCAAACCTGAGAATCACAATAATGAGGCGGGCAAACCATGCGATGGATCAATAACTTTCGGATGTCAACAAGAATCATTCTCTCCTTCGGCGCAGCGGCACTAGTTATGGCGCTCGCAACTTTCTTCGTCAGCGGTAAACTCCACGAGTACTCTGCTAAATCGAGCAGACACTTGGGCAAGGTTGTAAGCACACTCCAAACTTACAACGACCTCTACGCGCTTTCATTGAAAGTTGAGTCGGCATCAAAAGATGCTCTATATGGTTCTGCCGGCAATTCAGACTTTCAAAGCGCATCAAGCGAATTCACTCAAAAGCTTCAGTCTGTCACCGGACAAAATAGCGCTGATAATACAAATTCGCTCCAGGAAATTTCGGATATCTGGAGCAGCATTCAACAAAGTCAAGCGCAGGCTCAATCTTCAATCGGAACGAGAAAAGCAAAACAGGAGCTATCTTCGTTAGAAAATCTGAAAACTCACTACTCAAACCTCCAGACAAAAATTGCGTTGCTCATCGATTCGGAGCGTCAGAAAATTTTTCAGGAGAAATCGCAAGAAGTCGACGATGCAAACCAGATCGAACAGGAATTATGGCTTGTCTCAAGCCTTTTGATAATTGCCATAATCATCACGGGATTCATCTGGTATCGTTCGTTGACGGTTCCGCTTAAAGTCTTAACGGAGGCGACTCGCAAAATATCAGCCGGCAAATGGGGCGCTCGCGCAGAAATCAAATCAAAGAATGAGTTCGGAATACTTGCGGAGTCTTTCAATGCCATGTCTGCGGATATCGCAAAGCTTGCGGCTTACTTGAACGAGGTCGGGAGTCCCGTCTATGCAGTGGACCGGCAGTTCACGATTCAATTTGCCAACACAGCCGCTGTTAAGCTTGCCGGCGAGAAGTACGAAAACATTGTCGAAAAGAAAAAATGTTATGAGGTTTTCAACCTTCCGCTCTGTCAAACCGCAGAATGCCCTGTTTCCAAGGCGTGGAACGAACGGAAAATGATAAGCGGCGAATCGACCGCAAAGCCAAAAGGCAACGAGATTCCCGTTATTTATCAGGCAGGCTCCGTTTCCGACGTCAACGGAAATATAATTCGCGGAGTCGAGGTGTTGACCGATGTTACGGAAATGAAAGCCTTCTCCGACAGGATCGAGAAAGACCGGAAATATCTATCCGAGAGCGTCGATGCGCTTCTTAAAGAGATGAACAAGTTTGCTGAGGGCGACCTCACCGTCAGTTTGGAAGCGAAGAAGAACGACGAGATTGGCAAACTTTATCAGGGATTCAACAAGGTTGTATTGAATATCCGCGAGATAATCGGGCAAGTAATTCGCGCAGTTCAGTCCACCGCGAGCGCTTCGTCACAGATCAGCAGTTCAACCGAGGAACTCGCCGCCGGCGCCCAGGAACAATCTGCTCAAGCTGGAGAAGTTGCCACAGCCGTTGAACAGATGACGAGAACAGTCATTGAAAATGCCAGAAGCGCAAGCAAAGCGGTGGATGCCGCAAAGGACAACGGCAAAGTCGCGCATCACGGCGGCGAAGTGGTTCAAAACACAGTGCAAAAGATAAAAGAGATCGCAAGTGTGGTAAGAAAATCATCGGACACCGTCAACCAACTCGGCGAACTCAGCGGACAAATTGGAGAAATCGTTTCCGTTATCGATGACATCGCCGACCAGACAAACCTGCTCGCGTTGAACGCAGCTATCGAGGCGGCGCGGGCGGGCGAAGAAGGAAGAGGCTTCGCAGTGGTTGCCGATGAAGTCAGAAAATTAGCTGAACGTACGTCGCAGGCAACAAAACAAATTTCCGCGATGATAAGAAATATTCAGAACAGCACAGGAGAAGCTGTCGAAGCGATGCGGCGCGGGAACCAGGAAGTCACCGAAGGAATCAGCCTTGCCGATCAAGCCGGCGACTCTTTAAAAAATATTGTAAGCAACGCGCAAGGCATCGTAGATATGATAAACCAGATTGCCGCCGCGAGCGAAGAACAATCTTCGACAAGCGAACAAATTTCGAAAAACGTCGAAGCTATTTCCACCGTATCGTCCGAGTCGGCAAACGGAATATCACAGATTGCGAGAGCCGCCGATGACCTAAACAGGCTCACCGAAAGCCTGCAAAAGCTGGCCGATAAATTCAAAGTCGATCAAAACGGCAACAGCAGGATTAACCTTGCGCAAGGAAAAGCACATCAACACGAAGTGATACAGTAATGACCAAACAAAAGGATAATTCAATGCGCACCATATCAAACACGGGGATACTCCTCAAACTTGTCTTACTCTCCGTGCTTTCCGCGGCAGTCTCGCTGGCGGCAGGTTTCAGCCAGAACTATACGTTAATGGCCATCTCAGTCATCATTTTCGTCGGACTTGGAGTCATAGTTGCGAAAAGCATAAGCAAGCCAATTATTAACCTTGCGAATAAAGCAGACTCGATTACTGCAAGCAGTTTAGGACTTCAAATTGATGATTCTTCCAAAAATGAGATCGGCATCCTTGCTAAATCATTAAATAGTATGGTACGTCGAATTCAAGACGAGATGGCAATGCTGAAAAGTATTCAGCTCAGCATCGAGAGCCCGTTCTTCATGGCTGACAAGAACACTATCCTCACATTCGTTAACAAATCCGCTTGCGAGTTGATGGCTGTTTCATCTGACGAAGTTGTCGGGAAGATGACGGTCAAGGAATTGTTTGGGTCAGAGACCGCTACCCGAAGCGCCCTTGCCGGTAAACCGATGGATGCTTATGAAGTAAACATCAAGAATCATAAGGACGAAACAATCCCTGTTATCGCCAGTTCCGGACCGATTAGAAATGCAAATGGAGAAATTGTCGGGGCATTCCTTACTTTCATAGACCTGCGAAGAAACATAAAGAAGCAAAGAGAATACTTGGAGCAGCAAGTTGCGCCGATCGCGAAAGCCGTTCTTGCCGTTGCATCCGGAGACCTCACGACATCCGTCGAAATCGGCGAGGACAGCCAGCTTTATGACCTTGGCAAGGAAGTCCAAAAAATGATCGACGACCTGAGATTGACACTTCAGCGGGTTTCCGAAACTTCGAGTTCAGTGGCGAGCGCTTCCGCGCAGATAAGCAGTTCGACGGAAGAATTGGCGGCGGGTGCGCAGGAGCAGTCGGCACAAGCCGGCGAAGTCGCGGCGGCAGTCGAGGAAATGACGAGAACTGTCATCGAGAATTCAAAGAACGCTACAAATACCGCGGATGTCGCCAAGAAGAACGGTCAGGTTGCGAAAGAAGGCGGCATAGTTGTCGAAAAGACCGTTAAGAAAATACGTGAGATTGCCGAAGTCGTTCAAAAATCAGCTTCGACCGTCGAGCGCCTCGGATCTTCCACGCAAGAAATCGGGGAAATAATCTCCGTAATAGATGACATTGCCGACCAGACGAATCTTCTTGCGCTGAACGCCGCAATCGAGGCAGCGCGCGCCGGCGAAGAAGGAAGAGGTTTCGCCGTTGTCGCCGACGAAGTGAGAAAACTTGCCGAGAGAACCACACAGGCAACAAAGCAAATCGCGTCCATGATAAAAAATGTGCAGGCAGAAGCCACCGCAGCAGTCAGTTCTATGAAACGCGGGAACGATGAAGTCGCGGAAGGAATCAGATTGGCAGATAAAGCCGGCGAGTCGCTGAAAAATATCGTCCAGAACACACAGGCGGCAATTGACATGATGATGCAAATCGCCGCCGCAAGCGAGGAGCAATCATCAACGAGCGAGCAGATTTCAAAAAATGTAGAGTCCATTTCTACCGTCTCGACCGAGTCGGCAAACGGAATTTCACAAATAGCGCGCGCGGCAGACGATCTCAACAGACTTACCGAAAATCTTCAAAACCTGATCTTGAATTTCAAAATCGAAAAAAAAGAAAACGAGAAACAAGCGACAATAGGAGCTTCCTTAAGCTTTGCGCGTCAACCGAAACGCAACGCAGGTCTCAGCGAATTATCCAGTAAAGCAAACTGACACAGACAAATAAAAAAAACCACGAAGACAGGAATATTGAGATATGATGGAAGTTATTTCAAAGAAGATAAGGATCGAGATATCGCAAGACGGTTACGATGCATACATCATTGTCGATGACCCCGAACTTCAGCCTTCGGACGTGCAGGCTGCACTCGAAGCGAATGGGATGGTTTACGGCTTGGAGAGCAATGCGCCTTTTGAAGCACTGAATAACTTAGGCAAAAAGATCCTTGCGGCATCCGGCACCCGCCATAACGACGGCAAAGACGGATGGTTCGAGCGAATCAGCAGCCGCGAAGCAACAGAAGCGGAAAAGAAATTTGGAATCACGAACGTCTACGCAGGCGAAGTTTTCGGAATTATTCATAAGCCGACGCCCGGCAGCGTTGGTGTAGATGTCTACGGCAAAAAGGTTGAACCCAAACATGGGAAGCAAATAAATATCTTCACCGATCACAACATCAAACGCACGGAGACCGAAGAGAAGATAGACCTCTATGCCCTCGCAGACGGAAATCTCAAAATCAGCAACGCAAGCGTTGGGATAAATCCCGAGCACGTGATTCATCAGGACATCGATTATTCCAACGGAGAAATAGAATTTGCCGGCTCGCTGCGCATAACCGGAGACGTCAAAGGAAGCGGAAGCCTGAAGGTCAAGCACAACGTTTTCATACAAGGATCCGTTGAAGACGCGAAGATAATCGCGAACGGAGACGTTACCGTAAAAGGAAGTTTCGTTGGACGAGGCGACGGACTTATACGCGCCGGTGGGAATGTCGAAGTTCACGTTGTGCTCAATCAAATGATCGAAGCGGGCGGTTCAATAACAATAACTAAAGAAAGCGTCAACGCTCATCTCATCGCAACAGATTCCGTGCTTGGACACAGCGCAATAATCATGGGCGGAATTGTTACCGCCGGAGAGAAAATAGAAGTGCGGACACTGGGCGGCGAACTCTATTCCACGACAAGGGTGAAATTAGGATTGAGAGAACTGCTGACCGAAGGGATTAGAGCAATTGACAAGGAAATAGAAATTCAGACGAAAGCGACAGAAGAATTAAAGAACGTAATCTACATTCTTGTCCGGGACAGAATCGACGGGAATAATTTTACGGCGGAAAAGGCGAGCCAGCTGAAACTCCTGCAGAGCAAATTGCAGGAGCAAAACGAAGTCATCAAGAATTTGATCGCAAAGAAGCAGGAAACCTCAGTCGAGATGAGCCGCAAAAGAAGTCCGAAGCTGACCGTCTTAGGCACGGTTCACCAAAGCGTGGTCGCGGAAATCAACAGCGTTCGCTTTGCGTTCAAACAGAGCTATAACAACGCGACATTTGAAGAAGTGAAGAACGAAATAATCCGCACAAAAAATCTCTAATAGCTATTTTATGATCGAACAACTTTTAGAACAGCTTCATACCACCGACGCATCCGAGCGAAGAAACGCTCTGGAAATTCTTTTTGATTTTTCCTGCGACGACCGCGTGTTGGAAGCAGCGGCTTACTTGCTGACAGACATGGACGGGGGGGTGCGCGATGCGGCTTCCCGTTTGCTCGTATTTTGTTCGAATGACAAAGCCGCCTCTCTCACCGCCGTTCACATTTTAAGCAGGAACATCACGGTGCGGAACCTTGCGGGAGACGCGCTCGTGCGGATGGGCGGCGCTGCTGTTAACGCCCTTCTTCCCTACGTCGATTCGGCTGACAAAGACGTGCGAAAATTTGCAATCGATATTTTAGCCCAACTCACCGCGACTCCTGCGGCTCTGAAAAGAATAGCGGCGCATCTTTCCGATTCCGATCCAAATGTCGTCTGCGCGGCGATTGACGCGCTCGGGGCTCTCCACGCTGAAAAATATACTGACCATATCCTGGCGCTCTACGATAAGGTTGAATATGCCAAACCGAACGTGGTCAACGCGGTCGCGAAGTTTCCGCAGAAGGTCGAGCTGCAATTTTTGGAGAAAGCTCTCGCCGACGATGACCCCGTCGTACAGCTTGCCGCCGCCGAGGCGCTCGCATCACGGAAAGACAGCGGGCTGCTGAATATTATACTGCAAAAACTCAACTCGATTTCCGATCTTGCAAAACCGGTTTTGCTTCACTCCGTTGTAAAACTTTTAGAATCCACCGATTACCCCGGCAGTCTCCCGAGCGATCTAAAAATACATTTACTTGAGATGCTCGACGACGCAGACACATCATATGTCCGCGCCGCTGTCAGGGGTCTGAGATATTTCATCAACGAAAATGTGCTCGAAGCGCTCATCGCACATGTAGGCAAAACGGAGTCGGTTGATAATGCAATATTCTCAATCTTGAAAGACCGAGCCGAGGAAGTGCTTCCACTCATTCTCAAATTCGATAACGAAAGAGCAAATGCGGCGGCTCTGGTTAAGATGACTCTTTCGATGATCCAGAATTGCACCGAGAACAGCCCTGGGTTTGCCGATTCAAAGGTAATGGAAGAAGCAGCGGTATTCATTTCGAAGAATTTTCTCCAATTAGATGTAGACGCAAGAGTCACCGTACTTAACGCCTGCAGTAATATTGGATCGCATTGCGCCGCAGCGTTAGTCAAGACAGCGCTTGACGATCCCGAATCTCCGGTCAAGATTTTCGCGCTCGACTTAGCGGCGAGAATCGGACCCCAACTTTTTATTCAGCAGCTCGAAAAACTCTCAGAAGATTACGATGAAGATGTTCGCTGCACAGCCACAGCCATAGTCAGCCAGTTGAAGCCGGGCTACCGGAATCAGGTATAATTAGATGAGTTACACGACACCACCAAATATATTACTGTCACAAAGCACCAAACTTTCGGACGACACTTTTCTTCAGATGAGGAAATTCATCTACGAAAGAACGGGAATATTCTTCGCGGACAACAAGAAGTATCTTCTCGAAAGCCGAGTGAGCAGGCGGCTATCGGCGCTCGGATTGAACACCTTCCAGGGATACTTCGGCGTTTTGATGAACGGACAAGGGGTGACCGAACTTTCGCATCTCATAAACTCGATCACGATAAACGAAACATTCTTCTTTAGGAACGAACCGCAGTTCAACGTCCTCGAAGAATGGATACTCCCCGAACTGATCAGAAAGCGCAAGGAAGACGGGACCAACAAGGTCAGGATTTGGAGCGCCGCTTCTTCGACCGGAGAAGAGCCGCATACGATAGCTCTCATAATCAGGGAGAAGTTTCAACCCCGCTTCCCATTCACAAAATTTGAAATCGTTGGAACGGACATAAACACGCAAGTTCTCGATACCGCAAGAAGAGGCGTTTACAAAGATTACGCGGTCAGAAATATTCCGAAAGCCTATTTAGACAAATATTTCCGGCAGGACGGCGACAAGTTTGTTCTCAGCGAAGAAATTAGAAAAATGACTGACTTCAGGCAGATGAATTTATTCGACAGAAACGCGATGCGTGCAATGAGAGGCTTCGATGTCGTGTTCGCCGCGAATGTCTTAATATATTTTGACTTCAATTCGAAACAGACCGTCGTGTCGTCGATCTACGACAGCTTGAACAAGGAAGGATACTTCTTCGTCGGTTATTCAGAAACACTTTACGGTCTGACGCAGGTATTCAAGCCGGTTCATTTCGATAAAGCAATTGCATACCGAAAGGAGTGAGGAATGGCAACTAAAGCAGTGATGGTTGTTGACGACTCCGAGCCTATAAGAAAATTTCTCGTTTTCGCCTTGCGCGCGCAGGGTTTCTCCGTGATCCCGGCGAGAGACGGAATGGACGCACTCGAAAAACTCTCACAGACCAGAGTTGATCTGGTCATTACCGATCTCAACATGCCGAACATAGACGGATTCGAGTTTTTGAGGGCGCTGCGTGAAGACAGAGAGTACTTCGAAGTGCCGGTAATTATTCTCTCGTCGCTCAGCAGCGACCAGGATATCCAGTTAGGACTGAGACTCGGAGCGAATTCATATCTCGTAAAACCTTTTGATCAAAAACGCATTCAATACGAAGTAGCAAAATACATTAACTGAGGAGACAGCAAATGAAATTTCTTGTCGTTGACGATTCACAAACGATGCGCAGAATTGTCAACAACGCCCTCAAGGGCATTGGTTATGACGATATTATTGAAGCTGAAGACGGCAAAGACGCGATAGCAAAGCTTTATGTCGAGAAGATCGATTTCATAATCACTGACTGGAACATGCCCAATATGAGCGGCCTTGAACTTACCAAAGCAATACGCGGCGACGAGCAATTCAGCAATCTGCCGATTCTTATGGTTACCACGCGCGGAATGAAAGAAGACGTCATGGAAGCTCTGCAAGCGAGAGTGAACAATTACGTTGTAAAACCTTTTACGCCGCAAGTGCTAAAAGAAAAAATTGACCAAATTCTGAAAACATTGTAAGAGAGGGCAAAATGAACTCGAAGAATCTCGGAGAGATCTTGGACAAGATCAACGAACTACGCGCACTGTTCATTTTCGGGCAGCGGGTGATTCCTTTTCTCGAAGAACTTTTCTACTTCGTACACGACATCATTCCAGTGCTGGAAGAGATTAATGTCTCTATTTACGAAAGCGCCAACAAAATGCCGCGCGCATCTTCTCAACTGAACAAAGTAACTCAGGCGACTGAGCTTGCAACGACAGAAATTCTTGACAACTTAGACACAGTTCTTTCCAAACTGAATGCAATCGATCTGCATTTTCAAACCGCTGCTGCGGATTTAACCGCGCTGGACAAGCTGGACGAAAAAGTTTACGAGACCATCTCTGCTTCGCTCAACGGCAGCAACGACAAATTACTCCGGGACATTGCAAATCTTCAGGAGCAAAAACACGAACACATTAAAGCGCTGATGTCCAATGCAACGGGACTCGAGCAAAGCCTGAAAGAGATCCGGGCAAAGTCAAACGACATCATGATCTCATTGCAGGTTCAAGATATTACGTCGCAGCAAATCGCATCGGTAAACCATCTTATCGAATCGGTCCAGGAAAGGCTCTCAACTCTCATCAACAGATTCAAAATCAGTGATACGGAATTAATGAGCGAGATAGAAAAAGCTGAACATCATTCGTTCGATCCCCACGCTTCTTACGACAGGTCCGGAAAGGGACAGAAAACCGCTGACAAAATTATGCAAGACGCAGACTCGATAAAGGGCAGGATCAACCAGATGGGAGACAAGACAGCGGACCCCGCATCGCAAGACGAAATCGATAAGCTTTTCGGAAAAGGAGCGTGAAAGACAATGGCGCAGCATCCGATGTTTTCGGGCGACATGGTGGAAATCGTCGACAGCTTTATAGTCGAGACAAACGAAATATTCGAGAAACTTGACAATGAAATTCTTGAACTTGAGAAAAGGCCCGAAGACAAGGAGCTTGTCAACTCGATCTTCCGGGCGGTCCACACCGTAAAAGGCACATCAGGATTTCTAAGCTTCGAGCAGATGAGCATCCTCGCTCACAGATTTGAAGATGTATTGAATAAACTGAGACGCGACGAACTTAAATTTCAGTCTGCCATGATGGACGTCATGTTCGAGGCATTCGACCTGATGAAAGTTCTGTTGAAACAGGTAGTCGACCATGACATTCAGGAAATCGACCTTGCTCCGACAATCAAGAAGCTCGAATCGCTCTCCAGCGGCGTCATACCGGAGAAAGCCGGTGCGGAAGTAAAAGCGCAAAAAGCAGAATCCACTGCTCCAGCCGAGACAACGACTGCTCATGAAGGAAAACCCCAAGCGAATCCCCAAACTGAGGACAAGACGGAAACTCCCGGCGTTGAGCCAAAAGATGCAGCACACCAGGATACTGCCTCCGGATCTCAGCAGCCTTCTCAAACTCAAAAAGCCGATAAGACAACCGATACTACGATCCGCGTCGACGTCAGCCGGCTCGATCATCTGATGAACCTCGTCGGCGAACTCGTTCTCGGCAGAAACAGATTATCTCAAATCGTAATCTCAGCCGGAGATGAAGAAGAGCGCGAAGATTTTGCCCGCCAATTAAACGAGACCAGCACACAGATCGATTTCATTACCACCGAATTACAGACGGCTGTTATGAAAACACGAATGGTGCAGATCGGAAAAGTGTTCAACAGATTTCCCCGTCTTGTTCGCGATATCGCCAGAGAATTTTCCAAGGAAATCGATCTCGTAATCGAGGGAGAAGAAACCGAACTCGACAAATCCATCATCGAAGAGATCAGCGACCCACTGGTACACCTGATCAGAAACGCCGCGGACCACGGAGTCGAAAGTCCGGACGAAAGAGAAAAACTCGGAAAGCCCCGGCGCGGCACGGTTTACCTCTCCGCTGGACACGAAGGAAACCACATAATTATCGAAATACAGGACGACGGCGCGGGCATCGATCCAGAGAGACTCAAGGTGAAAGCGCTTGAGAAAGGCTTGATTACGCAGGAAGAAGCGCATGAGATGAAGACAGAAGACGCTTACAGCCTCATTTTTATTCCCGGATTCAGCACCGCGCAGAGGGTCAGCAGCGTTTCCGGCAGAGGCGTCGGGATGGACGTCGTTAAAACAAATATCACGAAACTAAATGGGATAATCGCGGTTGAGTCCGCCGTTGGAAAAGGAACTAAGTTTACGCTGAAACTCCCGCTGACTCTCGCGATCATTCAGGGTCTGCTCGTCGGAGTCGGAAGCGAGACATTTGCAGTTCCATTAAGTTCTGTCCTCGAAGTGGTACACACACCAAAGAACGAAGTTTCGACCGTGCATGGACGCGAAGTGATAAGACTGCGGGAGACAGTTCTGCCGCTGGTTGACATCTCGGAAATCCTCGATGTTCCGGGACGCGATGAAGCGAGCCGGAGTTTTTACACCGTCGTTGTCGGAGTTGCAAATCACAAGTTTGGAATTGTCGTGGACAGGCTCGTTGGACAAAAAGAAATCGTGATCAAGCCGCTCGGAGCTTATCTGAAAAACATTCCCGGCATTGCGGGCTCAACGATTTTAGGCGACGGAAGAGTCATAATGATCCTCGACGCGGGAGAGCTTCTGCGGCTGGTGCAGAAAAAAAACGGCTCGAAGATGGCAGTTGCGAACGAGGTAAGAGCTTAAAATGGCTGTCAGGGTATTGGTTGTAGACGATTCCGCCTTCATGCGGAAGGCAATTTCAATGATGCTCGAAGGTGATCCGGAAATTGAGGTCATCGGAACGGCGAGAGACGGGCTTGAGGCGATCGAGAAAGTGAAAGAGCTGAAACCGGATCTGATGACGCTCGACGTGGAGATGCCGCGGATGGACGGGATCACAGCACTCAAGAAAATCATGAAAGAGAATCCCCTCCCTGTTCTCATGGTCAGTTCTCTTACCGTCGAAGGAGCGCGCGCAACGATCGATGCGATGTCCGCCGGCGCGGTGGATTTCATTCCGAAGCAGTTGTCATACGTTTCACTCGATATAACGAAGATCAAAGACGATCTGATCGCCAAAGTAAAAGCCATCACCCGAAATCGTTCAAGGATTTTTTTACGGCCGTTTTCAAACAGGACCTCCACGGCGCAAAGATCTCCGGCGCTGAAATCTGTCAGCGCACAAATCGTTACGATTGGAATTTCCACAGGCGGACCTTTCTCGCTTCAGAAAGTCATTCCTTCACTTCCGGAAAATTTCCCGCTGCCCGTCGCGATAGTCCAGCACATGCCGCCGCACTTCACCAAATCGCTGGCAGAAAGACTCGATTCAATTAGCCGCGTTGAAGTTTGCGAGGCTGAAGAAGGGATGGAATTAACTAAAGGAAAAGTCTTTATAGCTCCCGGCGGACTTCACATGAAGTTCCGGCGAAGCGGAGCGAAAGTCCTAATCAACACGACCAAAGACCCAGCGGATAGTTTGCATCGTCCGTCAGTTGACGTGATGTTCACATCGGCTTTCGATACGTTTGGCGGAAAAATTCTCGCGGCAGTAATGACCGGAATGGGAAAAGATGGGCTTGAAGGTTCGAAGCTGATAAAATCGGCGGGGGGGAAAGTTGTTGCGCAAAACGAAGAGTCGTGCGTTGTCTATGGAATGCCGAAAGCGATAGTGGACGCGGAACTCGCGGATGCAATTGTCACTCTCGAAGAGATGGCTTCGACAATTACTTCCGCAGTCTCGATAAGTTCAGCGCTCGACTGAAAGTTCGGGGTTGCAGCGGTTTCTTACTCCGAGGGAGTTGATTCACTCGCGCTATCGCGGAAATCAGTGCTTTGCAACCTCGCTTCCTCCAGTGGAATAACTCAGGTTTAAAACTCTTTCACAGTTGTCGCAAAATTTTGCCAGCAGGTTCCTCTGCAGCTTTGAGAATTCGATTTCGTTGTGGCAGAACAGACAGTGACCATAGTTTCCGGTGTAGACTTTTTGCAGCGCTTCGAAAAGATCAAGCAGGTCCTCGTCAGCTTTGAAAGATTCAAAGCGTTCGATAGTCTTCATGACTGTTTCCCTCTGTGATTCATTTTCGACAAGTGAAGCTGGCACGAATTCCCCGTATCTCTCGTAAAGGATCGCGCGAACCTGCGAGAAAATTTCGTTCCTGAGTACAGCCAGATTTTTAGCATCCATTGCATTTCCTCCCTTCCTCGATACCACTTAAACATTTACATTAACATCGATAACAGAACCACTCATTCCGCTGCTTCAACAGCAACGCTGGTATCAGCCGGGTTTCCAGATAGCAGATGGAAGAATAAAGGAGTACGCTCTCCGGCAACTACTTCTGCTTGAAAAAGTTCGTAAGAATTTAAGTTAATGTCAACAGCATCGGGTGTAGTGCGTCGTAAATCTCTTTCCGAAGGATCTCGACGAGTCCCTACGGGATCGTATCTACGATACCGTAGGTAGATCGACTCGTCGAGTTCTATCGACTCGATGAGCCGAGCCGTCGGCCCGCAGGGTCGTAGACGAGTCGTTGACCTGCGGATAAGAAATAATCGGGCGGGCCGTCCAAACAGAAAAAGAAAAGCTACTGAGACCCCCGTAAGAATTGGGTGGACAACTTTGCAATCAAAATGCAATATTGTCCACGGCATTTGTCCGGTTCATTTACTATTACGACAGTTGTCGCTCCTGTGATGTGCGACTCACTTATCATGCACACCTCGCTGTTTCGGCAAACCGACGCAAGTAAGTCGAGTTCATGTGAGACTCACTTAAATTGAAGACTCCATAAATTCTAGAACTCCGATAAGTGAGTCGCACGTGATGACTTCTGGTGCGACTCACCTATCAAGTCTCTCCAAAACTTTCTCGGCTCTTCGTATGGTGAGTCGCACATCTCTAATTCAGATGCATGTCGAACTTCAGTTCGACGGGAACCTGTTTGTCGCACACCCCACCTTGAAAAGTCGGTTGCGAAAACCGACATTTCGATGTATATTGTCAGGTGATCAAGCGTCAACATCACATTGCAGAGTTAAGTCGCCTTCTTCATCGGTTCCCTGTTGTAGCATTAATCGGAGCCCGGCAGGTGGGCAAAACGACGCTCGCCCGGCAGTTTGCAGCTTCAGCAAAGGGCCCGCTTGCATTTTTTGATCTTGAGCATCCGGCAGATATCGCCCGTCTTGCCGATCCAATGCTGGCACTTCAATCTCTAAGAGGTACCGTAATCATCGATGAAATCCAGCGGCTGCCGGAATTGTTTTCTCCGCTGCGTGTTCTAGCGGATCGAAAGAGGGGTCCGGCACGTTTTCTTGTCTTAGGAAGTGCATCGCCGGCATTGCTCCAACAAAGTTCCGAGTCATTAGCGGGAAGAATCGCATATTACGAGCTTGACGGTTTCGGATTGGATGAAATCGGTGCGGAGCATTTCGAACGCTTGTGGATCCGCGGCGGTTTTCCAAGTTCATACCTTGCCCGCTCCGCATCCGACAGCGCGGAATGGCGCAGGAATTTTATCAGAACATTTCTTGAGCGCGACATACCGCAGCTGGGGATTTCGATAAAAGCGGCAACCTTGTACCGGTTTTGGTCTATGTTGGCTCATTACCACGGACAAATTTGGAACTCTTCCGAGTTTGCACGTTCGTTTGGATTGGCTGACACAACAATAAGAAAATATCTTGATCTTCTTTCCGACGCTTTCGTCGTGCGCCAACTGCTACCGTGGAGTGAAAACCTCAAGAAGCGCCAGATAAGATCTCCGAAGGTTTATGTTCGCGACAGCGGTTTGCTCCACACACTGCTCGGATTGGAAACGAGCGACGAACTTGAACGTCATCCAAAAGTTGGCGCTTCGTGGGAAGGATTTCTGATCGAACAGCTTCTACGGCACCTTGACGCACGAAGGGAGGAAATCTTTTTTTGGGGAACTCACACAGGAGCAGAATTAGATTTGCTCATTGTGCGGGGAAGAAGAAAAATCGGATTTGAAATAAAGCGTAGTACCGCTCCAGCAATGACTCCCTCAATGCGAAGCACACTGCATGATCTTGGCTTGCAAAAACTTTACGTAGTTCACGCAGGGAAAGAAACGTTCCCCCTCCAGCAAAATGTTACCGCCGTTTCTGTGCACACAATGCTGGATGATATCCCAAAACTCTAGCTCGGCCAAGCCGAAACCAAAAAGGAATTAATCCACGAATTACACGAACGTGAAAATAATTCTTTCCTTGACACGAATAGCACGAATAATAATGCCGGAGATAACTTGTTTATTCGTCTCATTCGCATTGAAATCATCATTTCTTTATTCGTGAAATTCGTGGTAGAGTTCTCTGCTTTTATTACAGAAATTCTACTTGTAACGGACTAGTGCTCTGGCACTCCCTGCTGTTCCTGTTTGTACTTATCGTATTTGTCAACTTCATTCTGTAGTTCCTGGAATGCCTGCGATGCCCTGAACCGCGTGTACATCTGATTGTTGTTTTTAATTTGCTGCATGAGAGCCTCATTTGCAGCGCCAATAGGATACTCCACGAGAACATAAGCTCTCCAAATGTCTCCGTCCCTGCACTCCTGCTGGTATTTTGTATGACTACCTGAAAGAGTTGTGGAGACTACTGTCTTCTCAGCCTGTGTAAACATTTGAAGAAGCTGCGCATCACTACCCGTTCCTGTCTCCTCGGTAAACCTTTTCTGCAATGCCCCTAATCTCACTTCGACCTGCCGCCCTATCTCCGTTCTCCCCCCAGTCGTGGCTTTGTCAATTGCCAGCTGGAGATCCTGCGATGTCTGGGTATTAGGTGCATAAAGGAAATTTGGATCTTGTGGCGGCTTGTTGAACCAATCTGGAATATTGCACGGTCCTGCAGATTGAAGCGATTGCTTTGAACCTCCGCAACCCACAGCGAGTACGGATAGCAGCGTCACAAAAAGTAGATGTCTCACTTTAGCCTCCATTTTGTTTTGTTAGCATTTGTTAATTGCTCTTCTTCTGAACCTGAATCAACCTCCGATCAAAGCTTCTTCTGTCCAAGGGTATTCTGTATAACCATTTTGCGTAAGTAGTAAGGGTCTTCTCCCCAAGCAATAGCCGCGACCGCTCAAGACCAACCTTGTTGATGTTGGGAAAGGGTACGTCATCTTTTGTAACTATCGCTATGATTATATCCGCTGAACTTGAGGTCCCTTTATCCGTTTCGAATTCCAACGAGTAAGCTTTGCTTGGTGGAAACACAAAGTCGGTGTTTGCCGACAGATAGTTTTTCTGATCTATAACATTTGGAAAGAGCACATTTATAGAGTCGCCATGAATATCAAGGATTGTCAGATATCCGGATTCCGTGCTGTTCACATTAAGAGTCGCCGGCTCGTACTCCATGTAAGTCTCCCTTGCAGACGACAGAGTTACTTTAAACGCCGGGTCGGGTTTTCCTTGGGGGGCACCGACCTGCACTTCGACGTGTGCAATTACTCTATAAACCGTGTAAGTCGAATCCAACGGTTCAGGACGGTCAAAACGAACGTCCCTTTCGTCGAGTATCAAACCACGGGTGCTCGACTCGGCAAACTCGGAAAAGAAGTCTATGAGCCCGTTATTTCCCTCCGATTTGAGCGAGAGTGTTCCAGCACTCACTTCTATCCCTGCTTTCTGCAAGGCATCAGATCTTGCGTTGTTTAAAGCTTCAATGCGTATCTCCTCCATACTCTTTCCAGTGGCACTTCCGGTTCCGCTGTACCAGCTTCTTGGAGATGTGGTCTGTGCACCTACGGAAGCAGCCATTAGAATCATAGCGATCAGAATGAATAAAGTAGAACGGTTGTTAATTAGATTCATTTCACAATTCTCTCAATGATTGTTTGTCCATTCCCTTCAATCTGTGCCTCCTGTGGCCGTTGGTACAAGCGATTTGAGAAGTAAGGTAGACCATCGTTAGAGTTGTCTACGTATTTGATAAGTTCATCAGCTGTTATCTTTCCGTCTCCATTGAGGTCAGCCGCACCCTGCAAGCCCTTTAAGAAAAAGTACGTGAACATCCCGTGCCTCTTTGCATCATACCAGTTTGACACCTGCTCTGGCCCGGACGACTGAAATATCACCGTGTTGGAATCGGCAACCAACGGGTTGTTGACTCTCAGTAAAGCCGGACTTGCATATTTTATGAGTGTCTGACCGTTGCCTGCATGCCCAGAGAAACAAGCATCCACTACGATTATTTTATGACGAGCGTTCAGCTTTTCTATGTCCATGTAGAATTGTCTCATGTCGTACGCATTGTCGCTGCTCACGTAGTTTGGGTCGCAGTCCCAGGGAACAAGGTACGCTTCATAGTTAGCAGTGCTTGGTGCACCATGTCCAGTATAGTACACGAACAGATCCGAACTGCCGTCAGGCTTTAGATAGGAGGGGAGCACCTTCTTAATATATGTTTGTATTTGGCCGTACGTCAGAAACTCGTCAGGATTTTTCGGAAGTATGTTTTCCGGGCTGAATCCAAGTGCTTTA
Source organism: Bacteroidota bacterium (assembly GCA_023381615.1). Taxonomy (GTDB): domain Bacteria; phylum Bacteroidota; class Ignavibacteria; order Kryptoniales; family JAKASW01; genus JAKASW01. The sequence goes on along the minus strand of JAMCQL010000035.1, from coordinate 213 downwards.
ATCAGGTACTCCCTCAGGACAGCAGCGTCGTTTTTTGCGTATTTGACAGTCGGTATATCCGCATTTTGGTAATTTGAGATTGCTAATCAGTAGTGTCCAAACGTTGAGACATTGAAACGCTATAAGTTATCAGTAGTGAAAGAGTTAGAGAGAAAAGAGGTCGTTTTCGATTTGAAATTGAAAGGAGCAAAATGTTATCCTCTTGAGACAAGA
>JAMCQL010000060.1 GCA_023381615.1 Bacteroidota bacterium | reverse complement strand
GAAGACAAAAGCGTGAGCCACAATTAGACAAGGCAAGTACTGGAACATGGCTCATGCCGCTCCAGTTTGTAACCGTCTCTGAGATTTGTGCTTGTCAATTCCCTTGATTACATTTTTAGAGATGCCCATAAGATTGTATTGCTCTGCGACGACGACGGTACAGAAGATTAGAGCAATTGCAGCAGAAAACTGAAAAAGGATAAAGAACTGCCTGCCAAATCCCTTACCCGCCATCGCATTTACGTTTCCTTTCAAGGTCGATACAGGTTGAAACGACGAGAGATAAAAAGCCGGGAGAATACCTGACAACAAACCCGTTATTGCCCATATGCCAAGGATGACAAGTGCAGTTGCGGGGTTATGAAAGTAGTCAATCTGAAGAGATAGTCCCAGAAGTTCGTTCACGCTTGGTATGAAAAGTTCACTTAACGCGATGGCGGCCAATAGGGCGATGAGGCTCATGAGCCCAGATTCCATTATGAATTGGCCGAGGAGTTGTTTGCGCTGGCCGCCCACCACCTTTCTTATGCCGATTTCTCTTGCGCGGCCGAGCGAACGGGCAGTGGACAAATTTATGAAATTCGCGCACGCAATTAGCAATACAATAATTGCTATAACCGGGAATGCAATGGCATTGCTCCTGCTCCCCTTTATTGGTATATCATACTGCAGGCTGTTGTCCCAATACATATCTCGCAGTGGCTCTAAATACGCGGTTGGCGCGAACATTGACTGCAGACGCTTATCCCAGTAGCTTTGGAGAGTCTTCTGCAGTCGCTGTTCGATTTGTCTGACATTAGCTCCTTTCCGGAGCAGCAGGTAAGTATAATAGTTGTTTTGAAAGCCTGACCTCAGTGCGTTTGGACTGCCAGATATGCCTGGCAAAGAATTGAGCGAACCCAGGTAGTCGAACTGGATAGTTGAGTTAGAAGGCGGGTCTTCCACGATGCCCGTAACGGTGAAATGAAACTTATTATCATAGATGATACTTTTTCCAATTGGATTCTCGCCGCCGAACAGCTTTTGTGCCGCCTCCTTGGTTAGCACGACCGAGAATGGCGCATCCAGTGCCGACTCAGGGTTTCCTTGAACCATCTTGAATGAAAACACATCGAGAAAGGTTGAGTCGGCCAGAACGAAATGACTTGCACGCAGAACCTTTTCTCGGTACCTCAGTGGAGGACTCCCAATCGATGAAATAAGATCGAAAGCGTCGAGCCTTACCATGCTTTCGATTTGAGGGAACTCGTCTAGGAGAAAGGGACCTAAAGTCGCAGGCGAGAGGGCGACCTTTATGCTCTTGCCGTTAAGATTCATTCTCTCATTGATCCGATAAATCCGATCCGCCTTCTTGTTGAAGCTGTCGTAGCTGTATTCATGTTGGACATAAACAAATATGGTTATACATGCTGCCATACCCACAGCAAGTCCGGCAATGTTGATGAACGAATAGACTTTGTTCCGAAGGATGTTTCGGAAAGCGATCTTAAGGTAATTCTTTAGCATAATTCAACTCCATGTCTTTTTAGGAGAGAGGAAAAAGGAGGAAGGAGACAGGATGCCGCAGGCCGGAAGCTCGCTTTTCCGGTCTCCCGTCTCCGGCCTTCGGCCTCCGTGATCCCATTCTCCCTTTCTCCGTTTCACCCTTTCTCCTGTCTCCTTTCTCCCGTTTCCTCTACTTCTCGATCCACCCATCTTTCAACCTAATGATCCTGTTCCCATACGCTGCATTTGCCTCCGAATGCGTCACCTGAATTATCGTTGTTCCCTGCTCGTTCAGCTTCTTGAGCAAGTCCATGATTTCCTTTCCCTGCTCGGAATGTAAATTCCCTGTCGGTTCGTCTGCAAGAATCAATTTCGGCTCTGCGATAACTGCTCTCGCAATTGCGACTAGTTGTTGTTGTCCACCGGAAAGCTGGTTTGGAAAGAGATCCTTCTTAGCCACGATACCGAATCTGTCGAGTGTTTCGGCAACTCTTCCCTTTCGGTTGTTCGCATTCACTTTCTGGTACAGGAGCGGAGTCTCAAGATTCTCATAGACCGTCAGCTCGTCGATGAGATGATAACTCTGGAAAACAAACCCGATGTAAGTTTTGTGGATCTCCGTCAGCTTCTTCTCGCTCATCTTATGTACCGGCTCGTCGAGAAAATAGTATTCGCCGTTCGACGGTGCGTCCAGCATACCGATGATGTTGAGGAGCGTCGTTTTCCCAGAGCCCGACGGACCCATGACAGAGACAAACTCGCCCTCCTTCACTTCGAGGTTAATGTTTCGCAGCACGAAGGTCTTGATGACCCGGTTTTCGTAGTACTTTTCGATGGCAGTTAACTTGATCATCTTTCAGCCTTTCTTGAATGGGAGAACGGAACACGCAGAACGGAGAACGGAAACTGTCTCACGCTTCCGTGTTCCATGTTCCGTGTTCCTTTCTCCATTTTATACGTGGAATTTCTCTTTGTAATTTTCCGTCACAACATGCCCGTCAAACAGGTAAATGACCCGGTGTGCGAACTCGGAGTCGTGCGGCGAGTGAGTAACCATGACGATCGTTGTTCCACCTTCGTTCAGCTGTGTCAAAATATTCATCACTTCTTCACCGTTCGCTGAATCAAGGTTGCCGGTCGGTTCGTCGGCCAGAATGAGCGCCGGTTTAGCCACAACGGCTCTACTGACAGCCACACGCTGCTGCTGACCGCCCGATAACTGCTGGGGAAAGTGATCTCTTCGATGCATTATTTGCATCCGCTCCAGAACCTCCTCAACCATCTTCTTTCTTTCTGAAGCTGCAACTCCGAGGTAAAGAAGCGGCAGCTCCACATTCTCGAAGACAGTCAGCTCGTCGATCAAATTGAAACTCTGGAAAACGAAGCCGATGTTCTTCTTGCGTATGTTTGCCCGTTGCCTTTCAGTGTATTTCGAGACTTCCTCATTGAGAAAGTAGTATTCACCGTCCGTCGGATTATCGAGCATGCCGAAAAGGTTGAGAAGCGTTGACTTGCCGCAACCCGATGGACCCATGATCGCGACAAATTCCTTCTCCTTGATTTCGATGTTCACATTATCGAGAGCGGTAGTTTCCACTTCCTCGGTGGTGTAGAGTTTCTTCAAGTTGACTGTTCGTATCATAGCTTTGTCCTTTCTTGTTTAAGGGAAAACGGAACACGGACAACGGAGAACGCACCGCATGGAACTTCCGCGCCACGAGTGGGTGTGTGTTCTGATCTCCGTGCTTCCTGTTCCGTTCAAAATCTGTCTCTCCTCGTCTTGATCAAGTTAAACAGCATAGATGAGACTTTTCGACATTTGTCAATTAGATCCGATCCAACCTCATTGCTGATGATTTGTAGTTCAACCGCAAGATACAACTGGGTTCTGAGTTCACCGCATGATCCCTTTGCAATGTAAAGAAACTGAATGAACTCTTTGTTGGTTTGCCGTTCAAACCCTTCGGCAATATTGGATGGTACAGAAACAGATGCCCGATGAATTTGATCTCTCAGCGAATAGTCTCTGCAATTTTTCAGAAGTGTGTAAATGCTAGTTGTCAACTTCATGCTCTCCTGCCAGACCTCCAGGTCCTCAAAACTCTCAATCTTTTTGCTCACGGTTTGCCTCCTAATTTTGTTGTTAAATGCGAAAGTTTTATTTCTGATTCCGTTGTCCGTTCTGCGTGTTCCGTGTTCCCCTTCACCGTTTTATAACCAGCTCGTTCACGTTTCCAAAATTATCATACGACGAAGTTACAACTCTGTCTCCAGCCTTCAAACCGCTCAGCACTTCGAAGTAATCCGGATTCTGCCGACCCAGACTTATGTTTCTTTTGACAGCCATGTCCCCCGACTTATTGAGAACAAACACCCACTGTCCGCCTGTCTTCTGATAGAAACCGCCGCGCGGCAAAAGGAGTGCTTTCGTTCTCTCGCTCAACTGCAATCTTATCTGTAAAGTCTGTCCTCTTCTTATGCCGTCGGGTACTTGTCCATCAAAATTCATGTCAACTTGAAATTTCCCACTCTTAACCTCCGGAAAGACTTTTGTTACAATCAACTTGTAATCCTTCCCGTCGATCTCGACTGTCGCATGCAGACCTTTCATTACACGGGCGATATAGAATTCATCAATGTCAGCTCTCACCTTGAAACCATCCAGCGCGTCAATTTGTCCTAACTGGTCACCCGGAGATTTCGCTTGTCCGGTCTCACCATTCAATGAAGTGAGCTGCCCACTTATCGGGGCCTTTACGACCAGATTGTCAATAGTCTCTCTGATCAACTCTAAGTTCTTCTGCAACCGGTCTATTGACGCAGCGATCTGCGCCAGTTGATTTTGTTTCAGAATTGAATCCTGCACAAAGTTTCGTCGTGCTAACTCCTGCTGCTCACGGGACAGGTTGTAATTGTTCTCTGCCTGCTCATAGTCCTGCTGAGAGATGAGTTTCTTTTCCCACATTCTCTTCTGACGGTTAAAAATCTCGCTGGCATTGACGAGGCTGTAGTTTGCAGTGACAAAAGCTGTTTGAAGAGCTATACTGTTCTGTTCAATCTGCAATCTAGTGTTGCGCGCATCGTTGATTTGCTGGTAAATGAAAGTTTCCTGTTGGAGCGCACTCAACTGAACATTGCTATTCGACAGCTTGAGAATCTTTTCGCCTTGATGTACCATAGCACCCTCTTCGACATATCTCTTCTCGACTATTCCGCCCTGAATTGCGTCAAGGTAAAAAGTTGTTTTCGGGAGGACGGTTCCGGTTACAGGTATGAATTCCTGGAAGTCGCCTTCAGCCACAGTCGAGATCGTAATCTTGTCGGCGTCAACATTCAGCTTCGAGCCGGTATCGGAAAGGATCATAATTATCAAGACTAAGAATAACAGTCCACCTGCGACATAAGTCCAGAAGCTTCTTCTTTTGTAAAACGGTTTCTTTTCTATTCTTTTGTCCAAGTTTGTTTCCTTAGAGTCATTTACCTGTTATGTACGAGAGTTATTTCTATTTGTGTTCACTCATGTCAGGACCAATCAGAAAAGCGATGCAAAGTATAGTTCGGACAGCACGCATGAGCACTTTGCCGGAGGATAGCACACGGTCGATGACTCTCCACGAATCCACGGACTTGTACCTACAGTATCGTAGATAGAGTCGTGGACGACTCGTCGAGATGACACTGATAAGACAGATTTTCACGGATCGTTTTCCTTATCTGTGTCCAGAGGATCCCGACCTTGTCGGGATATACCAGTGTTATCCGCGTTGTCCGTGGTCTAACGAGCTCTGGTTTGCCATTTTCCGAAAAGGTCATTTGCGCTAAAAGGTGCAACAAGCGTGCCTTGAATTCCATCGCCGGATTACGGACGGAATCGTGATTTCCAAGAGGTATTTGATTATTTGTCGAACTAGTCCAAAGTTATGACTGTTCATTAACGGACACAGGTGTCCGAAAGCGGACGGTCCTTGTAGACATTAACAGCAAAATAGTCGGGAAAGGTGGGTTCCTTTGGGAACAGGAGTTGCAGTGATGGGAAAGGAGAAAGGGAGACAGTCTCCACTGATCGACAAATGAATGAGATAAAATTATGCTAAGGAATTTTGTAAAAGTCGCCATTAGGAACATTCTGAGAAACAAAGTCTATTCTTTCATCAATATTGCGGGTCTTGCAGTTGGAATGGCTGCGTGCATTCTTATTTTACTTTGGGTTACTGACGAATTGAGCTTCAATAACTTCAACAAGAATCTTAACCGGATTTTTCTTGTTCCTCAGACCCAGCATTACAAGACAGTGGGCGATTTTACTGTGTCACCCACGCCAATGCCCCTGGCTGAAACGCTAAAAGAGGAATATCCTCAGGTAGAGTATTCAACAAGATACGAACCTTGGCTTGGCGAGAGAGTTCTGGAGCACAATGAAAGGCGCTTCAATGAGCAGATTAATTTTGCAGATTCATCTTTTTTTAATGTTTTCAGTTTCGATTTTGTTGAAGGCAATCCCAACACTGCCCTGACGAATCCTAATTCCATCGTCCTTACCGAGGAGACAGCACGTAAGTTTTTTGGTAAAGAGGACCCGATCGGTAAGGTTCTGAGCATGGACGCTAAGGTTGATTTGAAAGTCACCGGAATTATCAAAGATGTCCCAAAGAATTCAGACCTGCAATTTGACGGACTCGTGCCAACGGACGTGATGAAAGACTACGGATTTAATATCTCCGAGTGGGGAGGCAACATGATAATGACGTATGTCCTTTTGCGAAACCCACAACAAGCGGTGGAGCTCTCAAGAGAAATTCGAGCCCTTCTCAAGAAGCAGTATAACGATCCGACAGCCGGAAAGCTGTTTCTTTTCCCATTCAAGGACTATCATCTTTATTCGTTTTCCGGCAAGGGTGGAAGAATCGAAGACGTAATCCTCTTCTCGGTCGTGGCTTTCTTTATCCTGATAATCGCATGCATAAACTTCATGAATCTTGCGACTGCACGTTCAGCCCGAAGAGCCACCGAAGTAGGTGTGAAGAAGGTGGTGGGTGCAACTCGCTTTCAGATAGCAAAACAGTTTCTCGGGGAATCGATTATTCTAACAGTGATCTCGTTGGGGTTTGCCTTAGTTCTCGTGGAGCTGTTCCTCCCTTACTTCAATGAAATAGTCGGCAAGTCCTTACAATTGGGACAAATGAATCTGACATCAGTCCTTTCCATTCTAGCGGTAACCGTCGTAAGCGGCATTCTTGCCGGAGTGTATCCGTCCATTTTTCTTTCATCTTTCAAACCGGCATCGATACTCAAGAAAACGATGCCAGATATTTCCAGCAGGTTTTCAGTGAGGAGCATCCTCGTCGTCTTGCAGTTTGTAATTTCAATCGCTCTGATAATCTGCACGTCCATAGTGTATTTCCAGTTGAAATACATTAACAACAAGGATCTCGGACTTAATCCAAGAAACGTTGTTTATTTCCGGCTGAGTCCCACTCTTGCAAATGGAACTGATCGTTTGAAGAACGAGTTGAAGGCGAATCCAAATATTTTGAGCGTTACGTCCGTCTCGAACCTCCCAATTGAGATTTACATGAATGGCGGCGAATGGAGTTGGGAGGGGAAGCCGGCTAATGAGAACCCGTTGGTTTCCTTTACAGGCGTTGGCTATGATTATTTGAAGACTTTTGACATGACTTTGAAAGCCGGTAGATTTTTCTCTAGGGAGCACCCCGCTGACGACTCAGCGTCGGCAGTGATCAACGAGAGCTTTGCAAAACTTATTGGAAGCAAATTCCATCTTGGGATGCGGCTCTCGTCTGGCGGTTATCCTCTCACTGCAATCGGTGTGGTGAACGATTTCAATTTTTCGAGCCTGCGCAATAAAATCGGCCCGCTGGCAATATTTTACAACAGACCGCAGCCCCAATACCTTTCTGCACAATACATTTGTGCGAAAGTCAACAATAATGATTTGACGGCGACACTGGGCTTCATTCAGAAAACCTGCAAAAGCATCGATCCTAATTTTGTGTTCAACTACCATTTCTTGGATAAGACCTTCGAGAAGATGTATACGTCCGAAGAAGGGCTCGGAAGAATATTCGGGTCATTTGCCGTAATAGCCATAATAATCGCATGTCTTGGCTTGTTCGGGCTCTCTTCTTTTGCAGCAGAAGTCAAGACGAAAGAGATTGGTATTCGCAAAGTGTTGGGCGCCTCCGTTCCTGAGATCATCTATCTGCTGTCAAAAGAATTTGTCAGTTGGGTCTTGATTGCAAACTTAATCGCCTGGCCCGTTGCATATTATTTCATGAATAAGTGGTTACAAGATTTTGCCTATCGAACAAGCATCAACCTTTGGGTGTTTATTTTAGCTGGTGGATTAGCTTTGCTCATCGCGTTGTTCACCACTAGTTTTCAGGCGATCAAGGCAGCGACTGCTAATCCTGTGGAGGCATTGCGATACGAGTAATCCCGACATCCCGCCTTTGCGGGATCAAAAGTTCGAGATTTGGATGAAAATTACAAGACAGGTAATCAGAAGATGAGCGAAAGTAGCTCGCCCTTGATTTCTGGTCACGTCATGGCACATGTTTACGATCTTGCGCTCAAGACGTCCCGAGTTGACTTCCCAGTACTAATTCTTGGAGAGACTGGGGTTGGAAAAGAGGTACTGGCAAGAGACATACACGCAAACTCTAACGGTCGCTCAAGCGGTAATTTTGTCGCCGTCAACTGCGGAGCGATTCCAGAAAGTTTATTGGAGAGTGAATTATTCGGTTATGTGAAAGGCGCATTCACGGGTGCAGTCGGTGAAAAGATGGGGCTTATCGAGATGGCTGATGGTGGTACGCTATTCCTTGACGAAATCGCCGAGATGAGTTTTCATATGCAAGCTGAACTTCTTACAGTAATCGAGAACAAAGAATATAGAAAAGTGGGAGCGGTGGAACTGAAGAAAGCTAATTTCAGATTGATATGCGCAACAAACAAAGACTTAATCATGCTGGTACAGAATCATTTATTCAGAGACGATTTGTATTACAGGGTAAATACGATTGAGATAAAAATTCCTCCTTTGCGCGAAAGAAAGGATGAGATTGTGGATATTGTCAAAGTCTTTCTTCGTGAACTCGGGTATGGACAGGTTTCAATATCACCAGAAGTAATGGAGATATTTCTTTGTTATTCTTGGCCCGGTAACTTAAGGGAATTGAAGAGCGTAATTGAAAGCAGCATCACCGAGCTCGATAGCCATGAGCAAATGATTGATATAAAACACCTACCTGAAGAAAAGTTCTCAGTATTAAGTTGTTGGTTAATAAAAAGTAATGACTCACGATCCCTGTTGGAGATGGAACATTGTTTCAGAAAAAATCTCATAAAAAATGCCATGGAATTTTATGGCGGAGATTACAAGAAAGTCATGTCTGAGTTAAAAATTTCTAAAGATGTAATTTACAGGTCAATAAAAAACGGGGGGGGTAAACACACGAGTGTTTACAATGCAAAGATTGAAATTTCGAACTATCTACAAAAAGGAGTGTACCATGTTTAGGAACTATTTGAAGACAGCTTTTCGGAATCTTTTAAGATTCAAAGTTTATTCATTTATCAACGTGGCAGGGCTTGCGCTAGGGATGGCAGCATGCGTCACCATATTCGCTTTTGTTCAGCACGAGTACAGCTTTGATGGGTTCAATCGAAATGCGAACAAAATTTACAGAATAAATATTGAAGCGAGTCTTAACGGTAAACAAACCAAATTTGCTCCTGTGCCACCATCGATCGGTCCATATCTTATGAGTCAGTTTCCTCAAATAGAACATATTGTAAGATTGTATGCGCTAGATATGATCACCTCCTTTGGGCAACCAACTGTAAGCCATGGACAAAATGTTTTGCGCGCGCACCAATTTGTTCTCGCCGATTCAACCTTCTTTGACGTGTTTTCGTTTAAGATGGTGCAAGGAAATCCAAGAACTGCTCTCGATGCGCCATTCTCGGTGGTAATAACACAAGATGCCGCACAGGAACTTTTTGGCGACGAAAATCCAATTGGGAAAGATATTCTTTACAATAACAAATTCCACTTCACAGTTACCGGCGTTGTGCAAAATCCGCCATCAAATTCCACTATTCAGTTCGACTATTTAGGTTCATTGAATTCCTTACCAATTATGTCAGGTCAGCCGGATATACTGACGACTGCTATTAGGTTTGAGTACTACACTTATTTGCTTATCAACAAAACTTCAAACATTAAGGATGTTGAACAAAGATTGCACGAGGCTCTCGATGGATATTGGGATAAAACCCTTATTTCGATGCTCGGCCTGCCAATTGTGCACTTCGAACTTCTTCGAGATTCATATTGGGACACCGGCATGCAATATGATATTCCGATGAAAGGAAGCCGAATTGGCATCATGGCTTTCTCAGTAATCGCGCTTATTATATTGTTAGTCGCATGTGCAAATTTCATCAACTTATCCATGGCGCGCGCGCTTGCCCGTGCAAAGGAAATCGGTATAAGAAAAGTAGTCGGTGGTGATCGTAAGCAGCTTATTGCACAATTTATGATCGAGTCAGGATTGATGAGTTTTGTTGCCCTCGTTGCAGCCATTGCACTCAGTGAGATTTTCATTCCAAGTATCAATAAAGCATTGGGAATGGCTTTGAAAGTCGCCTACCTTAACAATACCTCGGCCTTACTTTTTATCATGATTATCTGGATAGCGACAAGTCTATTCGCTGGTGTTATTCCAGCATTATATATCTCATCGTTTAAGCCTACGTCAGTTATAAACTGGAACGCGGCATCTTCAACTAAGAAACCTTCGGGCAGAAAAATCTTTATCCTCCTTCAGTTCTCGGCAGTGATTGTGCTAATTTTTTGTACTATGATCGTTGTAAAAGAATATAATTTTCTGACATTCCATGATATTGGCTTTAATAAGGATAACATTGTTGTTTTGAGGTACGACCAAGCGGCCAACGGTGTTTACATGCCATTCAAACAAAAGCTGCTGGCAAACCGTGATGTCCTTGGAGTAACTACGGCGGATGCCGTGCCAGGAAGCGCGTTCGGGCTAGGTTCTTTGTTCTTCAAAGACAAGTCGGGAACGGAGAATATGCAGGTTAATGAAGTCTCGGTGGACCCAGATTATATTCCGGTCTTTGGCATGAAACTGCTCGCTGGTCGCAACTTTTCCTGGATTATTCAATCTGATAACATGGACGCTTTCATTTTGAATGCAACCGCTGTAAAGAAAATGGGTTTAACACCTCAACAGGCAATTGGTTTGCCTGTGAGTTTTATCCAACAAAGTTTGGATGGGAGGATAATTGGCGTTGTAAGCGACTTCAATATTGAGTCGTTAAGAAACAGCGTGCAACCACTTGTTTTATCCATGCGGAAAAATGTTCGCATGCTCGCTGTGAAGATGTCTTCGACTGACATTGCAAGCACCATGGCATATATAGAAAAAAATTGGAAACAGATGTTCCCGAACAACCCGATCGAATACAACTTCTTAGATAAAAGTCTCGATGCGCTGTATAAATCAGAAGAAAACCTCGGGATACTTTTTACTTGGTTCTCTTCGCTCGCGATACTGATTGCTTGCTCGGGACTTTATGGACTTGCTCTATACGCTGCAGAGAAAAGAACTAAGGAAGTCGGGATAAGAAAAGCGCTTGGGGCTTCTGTATCAGAAATTGTTTTCTTGCTATCTGAAGATTTCGGAAAATGGATACTGGCAGCAAACGTAGTTGCCTTGCCATTGGCTTATTATTTTATGGTTCGTTGGCTGGAAAACTTCGCTTACAGGATTAGCATCGGAATCTTTCCGTTTATCTTGGCAGCTACGATGTCTTTCGTAATTGCTGTATTGACGGTATGCATACGAGCGTTAAAAGCAGCGACGACGAATCCGTCAGTCTCTTTGAGATGCGAGTAAAAAATCTACTGAGAGGCTGAGGCCTTCTTAAGCCATCTATTTCCCGACTTCTCGCGTCGATTCTAGTCTTTCGCCAAATCGAGAATTCATCGTTAAATTTTTTCTCGTTTAAGAGAAAACCCCAACAGGAGTCATCATAAAAACGAAAAATCTAAGCATCCATCGTGGCACAACGGTTGACGCAATCGTGCACGTAGAAAGGAGGTGAACAACATGGCGAATCAAGAAGTGGCAGTGTCTAGCATAAATGCCCTGGACATGGGTGAATTGCAAATGATTGACTTTGAGACGGTAGAAGTACCGCCTGGTCAAAATGGCGGATGCTGTTTCCTGTTTTTCTCCGGTTGCTGCAGCAAAGCCGAACAACTGGCGTGAGATTATTTGTTACGATTGACTGGTAGGCCCTTGGCATTTTGAGTGTTTCTGTTCAAGGGCCCATACATTACGAATATTCGAAGGAGAAAGATCGGCGATGAATAATAGAAGGTTATTTCTTTTTCGGTCAGGTGAAAAATGGTTAGCCTTCAGTCCTTATCTTACGAAAATTTTTGAACTAAATAACATAGCAGCTTCTGTTATCAAAATGGTTCAGAGCGGCGCTTCTAAATGCGATATTGTTTCCACGGTTGGTGTTCCGGAAACAGAGGTGTCAAAGGTGACAAACTGGTTCGAATCAATTCCTCCCCTTAGTGATGACTTGGTTACAAAACCTGGAGAAAAAATACTCAGAAAGTTAGTTGTCCTGACTGATACACATTGCAACTTAAACTGTAAATATTGTTATGGAGATGGCGGAGCATATGGCAATATCCCTCTGAAAATGAGCCACAGAATTGCAGCACGAATTTCTGATTATTTTATAAAAGTATCTGGGTTCGAGGATGTAATCGGAATTGATTTCTTTGGAGGCGAACCATTATTGAATTATAGCGCAATTGAAATTGTATGCAGCGACATCACGAAATTACACGAACAAGGGATACTCAGGCGAATGCCAGAACTCGGAATAACTACGAATGGCACTGTGTTGAATGATGGAATTATTAATTTGCTGAACAAACACAACCTAGCAGTCTGCTTTAGCATAGATGGTCCAGAGGAAATACACGATAAATTGCGCCTCACAAAAAAAGGAAGAGGCTCCCTTCGAAAAATACTGAAGAACATAGATGAAATTAGACGTCGTTGCCCAAAGTGCGAATTGATATATGATGCCACATATACGAAACTACATGCAGATAGAGGAATGAAAATGCAAGATGTCAGAGAAGCTGTTCGTGGTATGACTGGAATAGAAAAAGGAGTGGTTGTACCAGTGATGGGACTTGTTCACAACAATGGAGGAAGTAGAGATTGGAGTCTGAAAGGATGCAACCTCACAGATATTATAATAAACGACGTTGATAATCTCTGGGAAAAATATTTAGAAGGTAACATCTACGTCGATCAGATAGTAAGTCAATTTATCATTCAATTCATTCAGAAAAAGATGTTGAGAGTTTGTGAATTGGGTTCCTCCATCTTTGCAGTTTCTCCATCGGGTGAAATTTTTCCTTGTCAAATTTTAGTTGGGAAAAAAGAATTTGTTGTCGGCAACGTCTTTGACAATGGTCCCCTTATGGAGAATCCATTACTGCAAAAATTCTTAAATGAAAATCAGTACCTAGCTAAGAGGCAAGGCCGTTGCGCTGAGTGTTCAGCAAGTTATTTCTGTTCTGGATGTCCAGCAAGATGGCTTCTTGAATTCGGAAGCCTGAATCCTCCCGAAGACTTCTGTAAGAAATCAGAATTTTGGGCTCAGGTCTGTTTGACAAGGCTGACACACATTAAACGAGACCCTGACAAGTGGTCAAGTTTCACCTCAGCTTTGCTTAAGAGAAAATACCAAGAGTTATGTTAGGTTTAAAATTTCCTCGAAAGCAAACTCTTTACCCTTCTAAGCGTGGTATCCCTCAGTTCGGCGCAAAAATTTTTTACTTAATTGCTTTCCTGATCCCTATAAGTGCATGTTTTACATTTTCGGCAACGGGCTCATCCGATTCCCTTAAAAGCGAATATAGAGAAATAAAAACACAAATCATCCACATTACGAATTTGAAGAAGGTTGTAGCGTGTAATGATTACGGAAACATAACTGCGGAAGTTATGTCAGATAGTTCGGAATGTATTAAAATCATCAAACGAACAAAGGCTTGGGATTCCAGTAATGCCCAGAGAGCACTTGATAACGTAAAGGTTATAATGGAACAAGACTCGATCAATGGCATTTTGTACATTCGGACAAAAAATACGAGAAGTGACGGATTTAGTCTGTTTCACTTTTTGTTTGGGAAATTGGGAGGGGAAAATGATGCTGACGTAAGTTACTACCTATCAATTCCCTCCACTACAAATCTGGATTTACGCACAATCAACGGCAGCATTTATGTGAGAGATTGGTCCGCTAATCTGAATGTAAGTACCACAAATGGCAACATAAAACTGGATAGTATAGCAGGTCCACTAAACTTAACTTCAACCAACGGGAATATTCTGGTCAGCATTCCTCATGACGTTCTTTCTGAAGGTCTCACAGCATCAACAGTAAATGGTTCCATTACTATATATTGTCCATCTACAATATGTGTTGACCTTGGAATACAGTCTGTGACAGGAAATATCCGAATTGATTTTTCAATAACATTAAGTGAATGGGCAAGTTGGCGAAATTTTACAGGGAAAATTGGGGAAGGCGGAAGTCCATGGCGAGTTTACACTACTAATGGCGATATAAGGATATTAAGATATTAGCATGTACCAGTTTCGTATAAGAAAAAAAATAGCTCCCCAAGAAAACACTGTTGCAAAGGTAAAACTACATAGGCTTATCAGAATCGCATTCCTTACTTTTCCAAAACTGAGTTTTCTTACTTTAGGCGTTGTTTCATTTTCTATTGTCCTCGATCTCCCACTTCCTTTACTGACCGTATATTTCATTGATAAGGTTTTGCCAAGTAAAAATGTATCTCTTTTGAATCTTGTTGGGGTCGCATTAATATCATTCTTATTTTTATACGTTCTCATTGGGGCATTGAGCAGTTATTTGAATTCGCTTCTCATGGAGAAAATTGGGATGAAATACGGAGTAAAAAGCTTTGAAAGCCTCATTGACTCACAGTTAACTTCGGCGATTGCCAAATCTCCTGGCTATTGGACAAATAGAATACAAAATGAACCACAAAGTATTTCGCAACTATTCAAAAGTGTTTTCGGCTTCGTTACACAGGGTCTTACGTTGATTGTCGGTCTCTTCTTCATTTTCTTTTTCAGCTTTAAATTGGGACTGCTTGTCGTAATGATTCTTCCGTTTTATACATGGGCATTATTTTTTCTTGGACCCAAAATGAAAAGACAGAATAAGATCGCAAAGGAGAAAAGGTCGAAGCTGGCAGGTTTCATTGAGGAAAGTGTTGGTGGATTCGAGACGTTAAAAACGTTGTTCTTGGAGAGTCCTAGGACGGCGGAATTGATCAATCTTTGGGATGATGTTGTCGAAGAGAATGTTAAGCTTTCGATAATTGTTGCACTAAGTAGCGTCGTCGCCACTGCTATAGCTTCTCTGTCACCTATTGGAGTTTTGTGGTACGGTGGATTTTTAGTAATGAATGGCGGGTTGACCCTAGGCGGATTGATTGGGATAAATAAGTTCATGTCCTACGTCTTCAAACCGGTCGCGACTTTTATGAATTTAAATGCAAATGTACAAGATGCATCTGCTTCATTAGAGAGGATGGATGAAATAACAGGGTTGCCAAAAGAGCGCCAAGGTGGTACACATGTTAACATCACGGCTAATGCCTCTATAAGTATTGAGGACATTGTGTTTTCTTACGACTCCAAGAAGACAATTGATGAATTGAGCTTTGACATAAATGGCGGCAAAGTAACGGCGATAGTCGGTGAAAGCGGAAGCGGCAAAAGTACATTACTCAGGTTGATCGCGGGTTTGCTGGTTCCAGAAACAGGGAAAATACTAATAGGTGGTGTTGACATATCCGAAATGGACAAATTGAATCTTCGAAAACAAATTTGCCTGATTCCACAGAACGCATATTTGTTTTCCGGCAGTCTTGCTTACAACATCTTGATAGGGACGAATGGAAATGGACATGTTGATAAGTCTCTACTTGATGCGACAGGAGTAACGAAATTTATGGACATACCGGCGTCCGACTATGATATAGGTGCACGCGGACTTAAGCTGTCTGGAGGTCAAGGACAAAGAGTCGCTCTGGCGCGTGCCCTGGTCAGGGAACCGAAAATTTTGCTTATGGACGAAGTAACTTCAGAAATAGACTTAGAGACGGAGCGGGAAATTCTTGATAGTATCATTAGCCTTAGACGCGGCTGTACCACGGTAATAGCTGCACATCGGATTTCGGCGATTAAAGATGCTGACGAAATAATTGTACTATCTGCTGGCAAGTTGGTGGAACGCGGGACACATGAAGAATTGCTGGAGATAGATGGATTTTATTGCCGATTGTGGGCAATGCAGATAGGTGAACGTCATCCGATAAATCAAGCAATGACTTTATCATAGATAAAATGGAAGAAAAAGCGTATTCATTCCTAACTGTTTATTCAGAGCATGATTGCCTCAATCCGTTTGAAGCAGACCCTTCCCTTTTCTGCGCAATGACAACAAAGTGCCACGAGCCTTGGCTCGACGGCTCATACCCGGATTCGGAGTCTGACACAATTATCTATCTTACACACATTTCTTCCCTGACTGACCCTGCTAAGGTACCATAAGATCGCATTCAACGATTGATTCTTTCACTTTTCGGTGCAAAGTTACAGTTAGTTGGAACCGGACGGTGGTGTTCGAAAGTCAACGGCAATTCAATGATCAATTATCAATGTTCAATGTTCAATGTTCAATTATCGGTTATCAACAGACACAAAGTAGAAAGGGAGGAAAGATAAAAAATGCAAATGTAATCCAAGACAAATCCTTTGAGTTTGCGGTACGAATGGTAAATGCTTACCAATCTCACATTGTTCATTGAACATTGTTTATTGGCCATTGATCGTTGATTATTGAAAATTGAACAATGTTCACCGCCTTGATTCCCAATGTACATTTTCTTAGTATGACCAAGAGTAATACCGGAGGTTTAAATGCCAGTGACGAAGATTGCGATTTCAATGGACACTAAGCTGCTGCACAAACTCGACGGACTCGTTCAAAGAAGGATTTTCCCGAGCAGAAGCAAGGTGATCCAATTGGCGGTTGAGGAGAAAATCACAAAGATGGATAAGTCTCGCGTTGCAAGAGAATCTGCCAAGCTGAGAAAATCTGAGGAACAGAGTTTATCGGAAGAGGGATCAGCCGGAGATTTTTCCGAGTGGCCCGAATACTGAGAGGCGATATAGTTTGGGCTAATCTCGACCCGACTGTCGGGAAAGAACAAGCAGGACGGCGCCCGGTTGTGGTCTTGAGCCACGAGATTTTCAACGATAATTCAGGTACAGTAATCGCCATGGCGCTGACCAGCAAAGAACAAAAGGCGGCTTTCCCTTTGACTTTGGAAATCAGCTCAAAGAATCTTCCTAAAAAGTCTTGGGTGAAAATCAGCCAAATCAGGACTTTATCGGTCGCCAGACTCGGGCAGAAAATTGGCCGCTTGAAGGAAGAAGAATTGGACGTAGTAATTGAAGGCCTTAATGAAATAATCGGGAAATAGCAATTGACTTGCCATCACGCACATGAAAACTGCGTTGCATTCTCCATCTCGATTAACTGTCAATTATCGGAATCAAATTAGATGATGGCCAATGAGTATTGATCAATGATCATTGGACATTGAGAATTGAACGATGAACAAGCTCCTTATCATCGACGACGACGAGGATATTCTCTATTCCGCACGTCTCCTTCTCAAACAACACTACTCTATCGTCCGCATAGAGAAAGACCCGGCTCAGATACCCTCCATTCTTAAGGACGAGCACTACGATGTCATCCTCCTCGACATGAACTTTTCAGGAGACGCAACAACAGGCACAGAGGGTTTCAACTGGCTGAAGAAAATCCTCGCGCTTGATCCGACTGCCGTAGTGGTTTTGATAACCGCCTACGGAAACATCGAGATGGCAGTCAAAGCCATCAAAGAAGGGGCGACAGACTTTGTGCTGAAGCCATGGCAGAACGAGAAGCTTCTGGCGACTGTTTCCTCAGCGATGAAGCTCAGCGAATCGAAACAAGAAATCGAAGACCTCCGCTCCAAACAGAAACAGCTCACAAACGATCTTGACAGCCAGTTCCAGGAAATCATCGGTGCGTCCGAAGGGATGAAGAGAGTCTTCGCTACAATTCAGAAGGTTGCCAAAACGGACGCCAACGTGCTGATTCTCGGCGAAAACGGGACCGGCAAGGAACTCGTAGCGCGCGCGATTCACAGGCAATCTCACAGGAACAAGCAGATCTTTTTAAGCGTTGACGTGGGCGCGCTAAGCGAGAATCTCTTTGAGAGCGAGCTTTTCGGATACGTCAAGGGTGCATTCACAGACGCGAAGGAAGATAGACCTGGCCGGTTCGAAATCGCATCCGGCGGGACTTTGTTCCTCGATGAGATAGCCAACCTGACTCCCAATCTTCAAGTGAAACTTTTAGCCGCCATCCAAAATAGGCAAGTGACCCGACTGGGCTCGAGCGTTCCTAAGCCGATAGACATCCGCCTAATCTGCGCAACAAATCTTCCCCTGGAAGAATTGACATCTGAGAACAGATTCAGACAAGATCTTCTTTATAGAATCAATACAGTTGAAATTAAGCTCCCACCACTCAGGGAAAGAGCGGAAGATATCCCCCTGCTGTCGGATCATTTCCTCCAAATGTATTGCAAGAAATACAATAAGCCATCGAAGAAGATTAGCGCGCAAGCTTTGAGTAAGCTACAAAATTATCATTGGCCCGGCAATGTTAGAGAACTGCAGCATACAATTGAGCGAGTAGTCATCATGAGTGAAACGGAAACGCTTCAGCTAGGCGACTTCTATTTCTCTTCTCACGATTCAAAGGAAGAGAACTTAGGCATCAACAGTTTTCAACTAGAACAAGCGGAAAAGATGCTAATCATAAAAGCGGTGAGTAAGCACGGCGGGAATCTCACCAAAGCCGCCAAAGAATTGGGAATAACACGAGCGTCGCTATATCGGCGTCTGGAGAAGTATGGCCTTTAGGAGTTTTGGTTGAAAATCGAAGGCCTTCCGATTCGTTTACAGCCCTCCAAACACACTAAATACACGAAAGAATTAAATGGCTCAGACTTATATTACCCTTGAAAAGCAATTAGCTTTCGCGCGTTCCGTGTGTTCAGTGGGCTCGGTGCGAGCCATGGTCTTTAGAAGACTCAGCTTTACCGGTGATACTTGAGCTGAAGCCAATGATGCGCTAACTTAATATATGATAGAAAGTGAAATAAGGAAGATGCTCAAGGGCACGGTCTGGGATTATAACATTGACCCCTACGATCTGTACCTGGTTGCAATTGGGAAAAAAGAACCGATTGGCTGGTTCAACAAAGAAAGGTGTCTCGCCAGATTCTGCAAGACGCTATCATGGTATCAATTGCTACATGTATTTGGAACTGATTATCTTCGAGAAAATCTAACGCCGGAGGTTGTCCAGATGCTCTGGCCGTGGGAGCTGAGAGAGAGATATGAAATCATCCGCGGAATTCTACACGGAGAAGTTGTATCCCCTTCAGGATGGAGTCCTGAAAATCGTAAGAGACTTAGGGCTTCCGTTCTATCTGACTGGCGGTACCGCCCTTAGCAGACACTACTTGCACCATAGGTTCTCCGACGACATCGACCTGTTCGTGAACTCGGATGACAAATACTCGATGTATGTAGACCAGCTTATTACTCATGTCTCCGACAAAAGGACGCCTTCAGAACTTGAGATGCTCCAGACCAATATTGTCGTAACGGCGCATTATGCAAGATTCTTCGTCGCAGGATATGGAACTGAGTTGAAAGTTGACCTAGTCAACGACGTACGATACCATTTCGGAGAATTCGAGATTGACAACACTCTCGGGAAATTGGATGCCTGGAGAAACATTCTCTCCAACAAGGTCGCTGCACTTTTCAGATTTGAGGCTAAGGATTACGTTGATGTTTGGGCGCTATCCAGGAAGTTCGATTTCAACTGGGACGACATATTGAATGAAGCGCGATACAAAGAAGCATCAGTGGACCCTGGGGAAGTTTCCAATTTGTTTCGCTCGTTCCCCTTTGAGTACCTCATTTCGATCAACTGGATAGAAGGACTTGACTACTCGAATATAAAAGAGGAATTCGCGGCAATTTCCGAGGACATTTTTTACGGAAGACCAAACGGTCTCAAGTAGATGGGAGCAGGAAGTTTACCGCGTACATATGCAACCGGCGACTGCCTGATAGACTCCGAAATCCAATTCAAACACAATGGCAGCTGAACCGTTTACACAATTTGAGATGAATCTCTTGCCATGATCTTTAAGAGATTCAGCGTCGCGGTGTTCGCAAGAACCGTAGTCCTCTGCCTGACAGTTTTTCTGCTCATTTATCTCCTGACCAAAACCACATTCATCGCTACCCCTTTCATTGTCGCTCTCCTAATAATTGCCCAGATATATTCTCTGATTCACTACGTACAAAAGACCAACAGAGACATCGCAAGATTCTTCGATTCAATTAAGTATTCCGATTTTTCTCAAAGCTTCAGAAGCAATATCAAGGGCTCCTCGTTTGAGGACCTGAACAACGCCTTCTCAGAAGTAATCGAACAGTTCAAAAAGACGCGTGCAGAAAAAGAAGAACACTACCGCTACCTGCAGACCGTCGTTCAGCATGTGGGCATTGGACTTCTGGCATTCACATCCGACGGAACAGTTGAATTGATGAATACTGCGGCGAAGAAACTCTTTAAGATAAACGGTCTCAAAAACGCCGCCGAACTTTCCGTCATAAGCAAACCGTTGGTAGAAACATTGAACAAGATAAAGGCTGGTGAGAAGGTACTGGTCAAGATATCGGACGGTAACGAACTTTCCCAACTTTCAATTTACGCAACCGAATTCAAGCTGAGGGAAAGCCATTACACGCTCGTTTCGATAACCAATATACAGAGTGAATTGGAAGAGCGAGAAATGGAAGCATGGCAGAATCTGATTCGAGTTCTAACTCATGAAATCATGAATTCTATGACTCCAATTATCTCTCTGTCTTCAACAGCAAATTCGTTATTGGGTGGATCAATGGATGAAGAAAGGGATAGAATTGATATGGAAAAAGGGACGACGGAAAAGGGAGAACGGAAAACGGAAACGAGCCATGAAAAGTCGGAGGAAAGCTTCGGCACTTCTCGATCATCCGTGTTCCCTGTTCCGTTTTCCATTCTACAAGACGTCAAAGGCGCTTTGGACACAATATCAAAAAGAAGCGAAGGCTTGCTGCACTTTGTGGACGATTATCGGAATCTCACGCGCATACCAGTTCCAAATTTCCAGTTGGTGAAAGTATTCAGCTTGTTCCAAAGGATAGAAAAACTATTTTCGGAACAATTCCTTGAACGGGAAATAGATTTTTCTTACTCCGTGGAACCGAGCGACCTGGAGGTGACTGCTGATCCTGATTTGATAGAACAAGTTCTAATAAACTTAATTGTAAATTCCCTTACGGCATTGTCTAATTCCCCTGCTCCCCGAATTAGACTCACAGGCAAAATTGATAATCGCGGAGGCATTTTGGTTCAAGTGACTGACAACGGCACTGGAATACCGCCTGAGATTCAGGACAAAATATTCATACCCTTTTTTACGACGAAGGAGAATGGCTCCGGAATCGGCCTAAGCCTCTCGCGGCAGATACTCAGTCTACACCGGGCGACTATCGGGGTACATTCTGAGCCAAATGTGGAAACGGTCTTCACAGTAAGATTCTGACTCCGAAGACGCCTGATGGAAGACGCGTCGAAAGTAACACTATACATCAGTTTATCATGGATTCCGACGAATTCAAAATTTCTCTCCCTGTGCTTCTCTCAGCGCGCTTCCTATCGGCCTTACCCGTCCCCAGATTGAGTAAAAGAAAAGAAGCATGGCTGCTATCTGTCCGAAGGATGCAACAACATCGAGGTATAGAAGCGCCGACAACTCGACGTAAGCAAGCGCAAATTCCGAAATGAATCTCAGAACCGTACTGATGGTCATTACATAGTATGTCACTTTTATCAAATCGGGATTATATTTCGAGTCGTCCTTTTCGGGCCTTGGAAAGAACCAAAGAGCAACTCCCATAATCATCATCATAACTGACCCAACCAAGATCAAATGCGTGTGCGCCGATATAAGACTATACCCGTATCCTATTTTCATTACGTCCTGCATGAACATCATGTAAAAGCCCGTGAGGACTCCGAAGATGAGAAATACTATACTGGTCTTGATAAAATATCTGACAGTCGAGAACATATCTCCTCCCTATTGTGAAATTTGTGCTTTGATTACCGCACACCTGCCGGCAAAACAAGAGATTCCTTCAGAAGCTCCTTAGAAATTAGGCATAAAAGTTCAAGCCGTCAATATACACTGCACTTTCAGAAAGGATGCGCGGCGAGCCGAGTGAAATTAAAATCCAATCTGCTCTCATAATTCTTCAGTATTTAGACTGCCGTAGTTAAATTTCATCAATGATTCCCTCGGAGCGTTTGCAGAAGGCACTTGAGAAGTTTTTCGGATTGAAGGAATTCCGTCCGGGACAGATCGAGATAATTAATTCCGTGATGAACGGATTTGATACGCTCGCCGTAATGCCGACCGGCGGCGGAAAATCAATTTGTTACCAACTCCCTGCCCTTCTTTCCGATGGGCTTACAATTGTCGTCACTCCGCTCATCAGTCTGATGAGAGATCAAGTGGCGCAGGTGAATAGAAACGGCGTAGTGGCAACCCAGCTCGACAGTTCGCTCGAACTGGGCGAAATACAAGAACGCCTTCAACTTGTAAAATCAAGAAAAGTGAAGCTCCTATATGTTGCTCCCGAGCGCTTGGAAAGCAAAAGATTCACCGAAGCTCTTTCGAACACAAAAATTTCTCTTCTTGCAATAGATGAAGCGCACTGCATCAGCCAATGGGGCCATGATTTCCGCCCGCATTATACCCGTATTTCAGACTTCGCCGAAAGTATCGGGAAGCCGACAATTCTCGCATTGACAGCGACTGCAACTCCGGACGTTCAAGACGATATCGTGGCACAACTAAAGATGAGAAGTCCGCGCGTCTACATACGAGGTTTCTCCCGCGAAAATCTTTCATTACAGGTTTTATTTGAAACCAGCAAAACAGAGTCGATACTAAAATACTTAAACAGACATAAAGGCTCAGGGATTATCTACGCAGCCACACGCAAAAGCGTCGATGAGATCCATGATTTACTCAACTCCAAAGGAATAAAAGCTCTACGATATCATGCAGGGCTGAGTGAAACCGAAAGAACGAATTCTCAAATGGCATTCTTGAATGCCGACCGCGTCATGGTTGCTACGAATGCTTTCGGAATGGGGATCAACAAGCCGAATGTCAGATATGTGATTCATTACGAAATCCCCGGAACATTCGAAGCTTATTATCAAGAGGCTGGCAGGGCCGGCAGAGACGGCAATCTTGCCGAATGCCTCTTGTTATTCCACAAAAGAGATTTGTCCGTTCAAGAATATTTCATAAACACGCTCTATCCTGACCGGGAAGAATTCGTCAAAGCCTATAATTCCATTTTCGATTCTCTTTCAATACCGGTCGGACAGACCGCCCCGGAATATCTAACAGTCTCAACACAGAAGATCGCGGAGCTCATAAAGCTGAACACACGCACAGTCGATTCCGTCTTTCGAATCCTGTCACAAAACGGATTCATACAGTTTATTCCAAGCATTTCCGCAAACGCCTACGTGCAATCGAAAGTCGACATAGAGAGTTTCAAGCGGGCGATACAGCGCACTTCTTCGCACGACACGAAATCAATACTTGAAACTCTGCTGAGACTTTACGGCACAGCCATTTTTTCAAATGCTCAGCCGGTGACGCTTGAAGAAATTGCACGTAAGTCCAACCTCTCTGCTTCGACTGTGAGCCGCACTCTCTCGATCCTTCAACGCTCGGGCATTGTGGAATACAAGCCGCCTTCCGAGGGAATAAGTTTCAAAATGCTGACTAAGCGGCAAGATGCCGACAGACTGCAAATCGACTTCCAACAAATCCTGCGATTGCGCGAGAAGGCTCATCAGCGTCTAAGCAAAGTGGTCGATTACGCGAAGACGACCTCATGCCGGTCGAATTTTATACTCGACTACTTCGGCGCGGAAGAAATTGACAATGGATGCGGCAATTGCGACAACTGTACCCTCGGGCAGTCTTACATCAAGGAGAGCTCACACCAAGAAAATTTCCAAAGCCCCCAGGAAATTCACCAGAAAATCCTGTCGCTTGTGAAGGAAATGCACGGCAAATATGGCAGGACCACATACTGCAAGATTTTGCTCGACTCGAGTCACGATAAAAAGCTACCTGTGGAATTGCGTCAAAAATTCTCCGGGACATTCAAGGAAATTCCGGTTCAGATCGTTTACTCCGCATTTGATTTCCTTCTCTCCCGGAAGTACTTGTCCAAAAGCAGGGCGATCTACCCGACGGTGTCGATCACCGAAGAAGGCGAGAATTATTTGAAGACCGGTTTCTCTAAGTCCGCGCAGAGAACTTTTATTTTCAGGAAAGCTCTTTACAAAGCTCTTCGCGAGGAAAGACGAATACTGGCAAGCGAACTTCGAGTCCCGCCGTTCCTCGTCTGCTCCGATGAAAATCTGATAAGGGTAGCGAATGAACGTCCGGCGGATAAGGACGAAATCCGGAATTACCTGCCGCAAAACGGGATGAATTCGAACACGATTGCCCAACGAATGCTGCAGGTTTGTCTGGACTTCGCGCCGGCGAAAGATGTTGGATTGTCGGAGATGGAGAGAAAGGTCTACGAGCTTTTTCTTGAGAAATTGACCGCCGTGGAAATTGCAGCGGTGCTCTCTACGTCTCTGCAAAATGTGATTGAGATTCTTGAGAACCTGAAAGAACGAGGTTTCAACATCGATCTTCACAGTCTTATCGAAAAAGATAAATTTGCTTTGATCAAATCGGAGCTTGCGAAAACCAAGGACGTTGTTGCCGCTCGAAAGGCTGCCGGCGATTGTGAATTAGCCGAAGTTGTGCTTGTCTCTAAACTTCTCAGCGCTTCGGTTTCAGGTACTCCTTCCTGATCTGCTCCAACCTTTTTTGGACATCCGCAAAGAAAATTTTCCAGCGTTCCGGCTCCTTTCCGTACCACGACAAAGCCGAGTTAACAAGACTGTCATCAATATTGAAAGCACGCATCAGAGAATCGACCTTAGCTTTTTCAAGCATCGGTTCCTTCGAATACTGTGCATCGATCAGATGAAGCTGAACGTAAAATTCCACAAACTCTTTCTGCGAAATCGGCGGCTTCTGCGAGCAAGCCGGAATTAAGAACGCAAGGAGAAGCAAGAATTTAATTTTTCTTTGGAGCATCGACTATCAGAACAAATTCTGCTTTGAAAGGTGTGTCGCTAAATTCTTTATCAATTTCGCCTAACGTCCCGCGGATTATTCTTTCGCTCGGCATTGTCAGGTCCACCGCAACTACAGCACGCCGATCCTTTCCAAAAGTCGCGAGGCAATCTTCGATCAGCGGTTTGAATCTATACGGCGCTTCCATTATGACTGATACACATCCGAGTGTTGAAAGATTTTTTATAGCCTGCAGGCGTTCCTCTTTCTTGCGCGGCAAAAAACCGGCATAATGAAATATACCAATGTCAAAATCACAGACTACAAGTGCCGCAAGTATTGAAGATGCGCCGGGCACAGGAACAACTTTGACACCCTTCTTCAAAGCGAGATGAATTAGCTTTGCGCCCGGATCAGCAAATACAGGAGTGCCAGCATCGGAAATTATGGCGGCGTCTGCACCGTCCTTAATGCGCTCGACGGTTACCTCAGCGTCTCTCGCCTCGTTGTGCTCATTCAAAGCCTCAAGCGGCTTGTCTAATCCATAATAACGAAGAAGCCTGTTCCCCATCTTAAACTCCTCGCAAATTATGAAGTCGACTTCTTTCAAAATGTTCAACGCCCGCAATGTGATGTCATCGTAGTTTCCGATTGGAGTCGATACGATGTAAAGCGTCGAGCTCAATGGGACAGTCTGAGATTTTGTTCGTAATATTTCCTGAGTCCGATGATGATCGCGGTTGTCGGAACGGCGATCAATAATCCGAGGAATCCCATGAAGTATCCAAAAATCAGCAAAGCTAAAATAAGCAGTACCGGATGAACTCCGATCTTCGAACCGACGATCTTAGGATAGAGAATTGTTGTTTCTGTCAAATTCATTCCGAGGAAGGAAACGAGAACCATGATCACCTGAAAACCTGGATTGTCGCCGAAAAGAGCTATCAGAACGGCGACAGACATACTGACAATGATTCCGAAATACGGAATCATATCCAGCAGACCGGAGATAAGTCCGATCACCAACGGATATTTAATACCCCAGATCGACATAAGAGAAGAAATTACTACCGAGTTAATAAAGGCGATGGTCAGCGCTCCGCGCAAATAGCTTCCCAAAACGCGATCGATGATTGCGTAAATATCGGACGCGCGTTGGCGGTACCGCCGCGGAAAAAGCATCTTCACCCTGTATTTTATCAGCTCGAAATCTTTCATGATGTAAAAACTCAAGAACGGCACCAACACGAGGTTCAGCATCTTGGTCAAGGCGGAAGCAGATTGCGCCACGAAATTCAGAATGCCGTTTGGAATCGCACGGGTTACATCTTCGATCCTCGATGAAATTTCCGAGATAACCGCCTGCTGCAAGTTCTGATTCTCCGGAGTGAACCCAAGGAATCCCCGGTTGACGAGACTGTTGAGTGAATTGCTGACCTCGGTCGTCAATGTGGGAATCGATGTCAAGAAATTTTGGAATTGCTGAAACACCATAGGAAGCAGCACGACAGATAAAGTGACGATAGCACCCAGGAGAACGAGAAGAATTCCAATAATGGACAACGCCCGCGGAATTTTCTTATGTGCGAGCAGCTCCACAACCGGCGAAAAAATAAAACTTACAACGAACGCGACAACAAACGGCAGGACAGCGCCTGCCACTTCAATAAAGAACCAGAAACCGAAGACAAGTGTCGCAACAAGAATCATATGCCGAACTACCGACTCACGCCTCAGCGGGTACGTCGCGACTAAAAAAATCGCATAGACAAAAATCGGTCCAAAAACTTGGCGGACGGTGTACCCCAAGACAATCATCAATAACAAAGCAAGGATCAAAATTAGCCACTCCCGTCTTCTTAGCAGGAGGGCTAACGAGTTCACCTCTGAATCTTGCTTTTCACCTGATTTCAGCTCTTCTTGCTGCAACGTCATGTTCATCCACTCTTTCGTTTTGTACTATTTTTTCGGCACGCCGAACAGAAATTAACGCAGAAACATTTGCAAAGGAATGAACAAAATCACTTTTGAAAATTTCAAATTTGTTCATCGAAACTTTTCGTCTCACAGCAGCCGGGCTGTCAATCCTGTAAACCGGTATTCTTCCGATGACTCCGTCATGAACAGCCGATCCTAACCCGAACAGTTTCGTATATCCTGCCTCGCGCGCCAAATCGGCAACGACTGCGTTATGCCTTCCGTACGGAAATGAAATCGAACTAACCTCCTTGCCAAGCAGGTCCTCAAGAAATTTCTTGGAGTCAGAGAGTTCGCTTTTCGCCAAATTCGGATCGAGCCTTGTCAAGTCTTTATGTGAACGCGAATGGCTCCCGACTTCAAAACCAAGTTTCGAGATTTCTTTAAGCTGACTTGCATCCATGTGAATGAACGGCTGGTATGACAGCCGGAGATCCCATTTGTTCGTTTTCCCAATGAAGTCGGTGATTACAAATACACTCGCTTTGACTCTAAATGAAATCAGGAAAGGAACAGCGTTGCGATAGAAGCAATCGTAACCGTCATCGAAAGTCAGACAGACATTTTGGGGCGTTGCCGCTGCAACTTCTGCGGAATCAGTAATCTCGTATCCATATCGCATCAATTCTGAAACTTGCCGATAAAAAGATTTCGGCTTCACATTGGTCAAGCCAAGCTCAAACTTATTGTCGACTTTATGATATGCAAGTACAGTCATTATTTTCCCGTCGAGCCGAATCCGCCTTCACCGCGCGCCGTGTCGCCGAGCGAATTGGACTCTTCCCATTTTACTCTCTCATAATCCGAGATGACCATCTGAGCTATTCTGTCGCCGCGATTGATCACGAAAGGTTCCGCTCCGATGTTGAACATGATGATCTTTATTTCCCCGCGGTAATCCGAATCGATCGTGCCGGGCGAATTCAAAAGGAAAATCTTGTTCCGAATTGCGAGACCACTTCGAGGTCTTATCTGCGCCTCAACTCCCACAGGCAATTCAATTTTCAAATTTGTGGGAACCAGCGCCGCTGCCATCGGATTAATTACGACCGGCTCGCTCACTGCCGCGCAAACATCCATTCCGGCCGAGCCGTCGGTCATATAAGCCGGAAGCGGAAGATCGTCGAATGCTTTGGAAATCCTGAAAATTTTCACTGAGAGTTTATCCACACCAGCTCCCTACTAATGAGAACGAGTCGAAAAGAGTTATCCGGACTTGCAGGTTACTTAAATTTGCACTCAAACTTTTATGAAATGCGCAAACTGCAGCGCAAAATTTTCACCGGCATAAAAGGAAATTAAGCTGCATTCTTGGCTTGCAGGAGAATTTCTTCTTCGAGCTCTTTTCTGAATCGTTGGATCGTAAATTTCACGGGCCACGCTGCGGCATCTCCAAGCGCGCAAACCGTGTTGCCTTCAATATTATTGGCGACACGAACGAGCAAGTCGAGATCTTCAGGCTTACCTGCCCCTTCATACATCCGCTGTAAAATTTTGCGCATCCATCCCGTGCCTTCGCGGCAAGGAGTACATTGTCCGCACGATTCGTGCCAATAGAATTTTGTGATTCGCAAAAGAACTTTTATCAGATCCGTATCTTCATCAATGACGATTATACCGCCGGTTCCAATCGCGCTGCCGACGATCTTGAGCGACTCAGCATCCATGCGAACGCCATCCAACTGATCCCCTCTGAGCGGCGGCATCGAGCTCCCGCCGGGGATGATCATCTTAATTTTTTTGTTGCCCGGTACACCGCCGGCATAATTGTAAATGATATCTGTCAGCAAGGTGCCGCTTGGAAGTTCGTAGACACCCGGTTTATTCACGTGCCCGCTGACGCCAAACAGGAGCGTGCCCGGATGCTTCGGAGCGCCAATCTTTGCAAACCATTCTCCGCCGTTAGACAAAATCGCCGGAACGTTTGTTATAGTTTCGACATTGTTGATGGTCGTCGGATTTCCCCAGAGACCGTTTTGCGCCGGGAAAGGCGGCTTTACTCTCGGATAACCGCGCTTGCCCTCAATCGACTCCATCAACGCAGATTCTTCGCCGCAGATATAAGCGCCTGCTCCGCGATGGACGTAAATGTTCGTGGAAAAATTCGAACCTAGGATATTCTCGCCGATATATCCGTGGGCATACGCTTCGTCGATCGCTTTCTGAAGAAGCCTGGTCCATTTTACATACTCGCCGCGTATGTAGATGTAGGCGGTCTTAACTCCCATTGCATACGACGCGATCAAAATTCCTTCGATCAACTGATGAGGATTGTATTCGAGAATCTGGCGGTCCTTGAACGAGCCGGGCTCGCTTTCATCCGCGTTCACGGCAAGATACTTTGGCTTCTCCGTCTGTCCCGCTGTTTGGGATCCCGCAAGCGGGACTTCGCGGGACTTCGGCATGAAAGTCCACTTCAAGCCTGTCGGGAAAGCGGCACCGCCGCGTCCACGCAAATTCGATTTCTTCACTTCTTCCGTGACCGCGTCCGGCGGCATCGCAAGAGCCTTCTTCAGAGGCACGTAACCTCCGCGGCTTTCGTATACCTCGATCTTATCAAGATTCGGAATTTCCGGAAGAACAATTTTCGGGAAAGCGGTTTCACCGCCTTGTGCAAATAATTTCGTCGTCGTCGTGGTCGTTTCAGACATTATTGATTTGCCTGCTTTTTAAATTCTTCTAATAAGCGATCAATTTTTTCGGACGTTAGATTTTCGTAGTAATCGTCGTTTACCTGCATCATTGGCGCCGTTCCGCAGGAACCCAAACATTCGACTTCGCTCAGAGTGAACATTTTATCCGGTGTCGTTTCTCCGATTTTCACGCCTAACTTCCTCTCAAGATGTTCGACAATGTTGTCGGAGCCGAGGAGCATACAGGAGACATTCGCACAGACCTGAACGTGGTACTTGCCGACAGGTTCTCTGTTGTACATCGTGTAAAATGTTACCACTCCAAGAACTTGATTGAACGGAAGTCCGAGGAGATCCGCGACATAGCGCATCACTTCTTCGGAGATCCAGCCAAATTGTTCCTGCGCTATCCACAACACTTGCAGAAGCGCCGCCTGAGGTTTCAGATAACGCTTTTTGAGTTCTTCGACTTTACGCAGATTTTCTTCTGTGAACATTACTCTTTCTCTGAAGTTTTATTTATCAGCTTCGCCCATAATAGGATCAATACTTCCGATGATTGCAACGATATCGGAAATCATCTGGCCTTTTAATAAAATCGGAAGCGCCTGCAAATTGCAGAATGAAGGCGAACGTATTTTCAAGCGCCACGGCTGACCGCTTCCGTCGCTTATGATGTAAAATCCTAATTCTCCTTTAGATCCCTCGGTCGCGACATAACAATCGCCGACCGGCGGATGAACTCCATCGTTGACTATTACGAAGTCATGGATGAGTTCTTCCATCTTTGTATAAACGCGTTCTTTTTTCGGAAGAACCTGTTTTGGCATATCTACTTTGATCGGGCCTTGCGGAATTTTTTCAAGAGCTTGCAGGACAAGCTTCACGCTTTCTTCCATCTCACGCATTCTCACCATATAACGTGAGAAGCAATCTCCGTTCTTCTCCGTTATCACATCGAACGAGAGCTGATCGTAAACCAAATACGGCGAGAAAGTGCGAACATCGTAATCGACCCCGGACGCACGCAAGTTAGGACCGCTGAAACCGATTTCGACGGCGGTCTTTCCATCAATCACTCCAATGCCGACCGTCCTGCCGAGAAAAATTCTGTTTCGGTTCAGCATTCGCTTCATCTCATCGAGATTCTTCGGAAACTCATCGAGGAATTTTTTTATCGCTTGCTTTGTCTCATCAGTTATGTCCTGAGCTACACCGCCGATCCTCGTATAGCTCGTTGTGAAGCGGACTCCTGTCAACAAATCAAAAACATCGTACAGCTTTTCGCGCTCACGGAAAGCCCACAGGAAAACCGTTATCGCGCCGACATCCAACGCCATCGATCCGATGGCCATGAGGTGCGAAGAGATTCGTGCAAGCTCCGCCGCCATGACTCTGATATACTGTGCGCGTGGAGGCGCTTCTACGCCGGCGATTTTTTCGACAGCAAGCACATAAGCAACGTTATTGGCAAGCGGGGAAATATAATCGAGCCGGTCGGTGTGCGGAATGAATTCGAAGTAAGTACTTGCCTCGGCAATCTTTTCGTAGCCGCGGTGGAGGTAACCCAAATCCGGAAGGCAATCAACCACCGTTTCCCCATCCAACTTTATGAGCAGACGAAGTACTCCGTGAGTAGCCGGATGCTGTGGACCCATGTTGAGAACCATATAATTTTCAAGAGGATCCTCCATGATCACATTCGTATCTTTATCTTCAAGAGCTTTCAGTATCTGTCCAAAGGATCCTGTGGACGAAACGTTTTGTTTTTCTTCTGACAAAGTAGCCATTATTTTAATTCTTAATTTTCAATTTTTGATTCTCAATTCAAAATCCACAATTCATAATTGGAGCTAAAAACCTTTATTTTCTCGGAAGAGGAATTGACCCGGGGATGCCCATCAACGGAAAGTCTTTTCGAAGAGGGCTGTACTCAAATTCCTCAGGCATATATATTCTTCTTAAATCGGGATGTCCTTCAAAAGTAATCCCGTACATGTCATAGGATTCCCGCTCGTACCAATCTGCCGCTTTATGAACGGAAGTGACGCTTGGACAAACCGGATTATCTCCGTCAACTTTTACTTTGAGTCTGAGTTTCGCTTTATTCTTGAAAGACGTCAATTGATAAACCACGAGAAATCTTTCCTCAATCGGAACCTGCTCCGGACGGTGCTCATGCTCGATGGCAAGATACGCTTTGCGGGACGAGGCGTCTTCAAAATTCATCATGTCTGCGCCGCAAACATCGGAGAGATAGCTAAAATCTAATTCCGGATCCTCTTTCAAAAACTTACAAACCTCGACGATGCGATCTCTCTTCACTTCGACTGCCAATTCCCCTTTGAAATCGACGACGGAAACGATGCCATCGCCGAAAGCTGCGCGAAGTTTCTCTTCGATTTTTTCTTTCATCTCGGATTATTCCACAAATACTTTTTCAAGTTGACGTTCCGGCGAGTTCACTCCACCGTTCTGAATTTTCTTCTGAATTTCCATCAGCGCCTTTATGAGTGAATCCGGACGCGGAGGACATCCTGCAACATACACATCGACAGGAACGAACTGGTCGATTCCCTGGACGACGGAATAAGAACGATACATTCCACCGCTCGAAGCGCAAACGCCCATTGAAATCACCCACTTGGGATCCGGCATCTGATCGTAAATTTTTCGAACAACTTTCGCCATTTTATATGTAACCGTTCCGGCAACAATCATGAGGTCGCTTTGACGCGGAGACATTCGGAAAACTTCCGCCCCAAAACGGCTTACATCGAAGCGCGGACCGGCAAAAGCCATCATCTCGATTGCACAGCATGAAAGTCCGAGAGGCATCGGCCAAAGAGAATTCTTCAGCGACCAATTAAACAAAGCATCGACACGAGTAGTTATGAAACCTTCATTCTCATTCGATCTATTTACTGCCACTGCAAAGCTCCTTTCTTAATCGCGTAATAATATCCAATCAAAAGTATGACAACGAATATCAACATCTCTATAAATCCAAACCATCCTAGCGACATAAAGTTCACCGCCCACGGGTACATGAAAACAATTTCCACATCGAACAAGATGAAAAGAATGGCGATGAGATAAAACCGCACAGTGAATCTTTCGCGGGCTGTTCTAATCGGCTCCATTCCGCTTTCATAAGTTGATAGTTTTTCGGAAGTTGGGCGACGCGGACCAAGAAAACGATTGATGTTAGCCATAACGATGCCGAGAAGAGCCGCTACGGCGAGAAGGAGAAAAATCGGGATGTAATTAGTCAACATGTCAATCTCATTTTAAAAAATCTAAATAACATGGACGTAAAAATCAAAGTATGGCATGGTGTTGGGTGTCGGCAACATTTGTTGCCTTTTGCCGCCACTCAATCTATATTCTCAAAACAAAAAGGAGGAGTGAGCCAAGTCGAAGTTGGTTGCGTTTTTCAAAAAGCCCGCCGACAAGATAACGTTCCATCTATTTTTTGCGCTCTTGGCGAAAACATTGTCCTCCTTTGCGCCCTTCGCGAGAAACGCTTTTACATCTTTTTCATTTAAAGGAAGAACCACATGAGCGAAGCAGAACAACCTAAACTTGCCAAACGACTCGGCCTTTGGACAGCGATTGCTGTCGTCATCGGCTCAATTATCGGCTCGGGAATTTTTCTCGTCCCACAAAAAATCGCAATGACGCTCGGCGATGCAGGCTGGATCATTGCGGTCTGGATTTTCGGCGGGTTGCTTTCACTGGCCGGTGCGCTGACGAGCGCCGAAATTGCCGGGATGATCCCCGCCGCCGGCGGACAGTACGTTTACTTCAGAGAAATCTACAACGACTTCATTGCCTTTCTTTACGGTTGGACCACATTTATAGTTTATCAGACCGGTTCTATCGCAGCGATTGCGGTCGCATTTGCAAAATACCTCGGCTTCTTTTTCCCGGCACTGAACAATCTCCAGATCAACTTCGGCTTATTCATAATGCCCGAAGTCGGAATTAAGCTCGTAGCAATCGGCGTGATTACTTTTATAACGACTGTGAATTATTTCGGAGTTCAATTCGGCGGATTCATTCAACAACTTTTCACTTCACTGAAAGTCTTGGCAATCGCAGGAATAGTCGTGAGCTGCTTTGTCTTCGGCACGCAAGGCTCACACATTTACACCCCGTTCTTTGGCACGTTCCAGAGTGCTTCCCTTTTGAGCGCATTCGGAATCGCCCTTGTCTCAGTTCTCTGGGCATACGATGGCTGGAACAGCGTTACCTATCTCGCGGGCGAAGTGAAAGATGCAAAGAGAAATATTCCAATTGCGCTTATCACCGGAACAATCGCCGTGATCCTGATCTACGTGTTTACGAACCTCGCTTACATGTATATCCTCCCCGTTCAGCGCATCGCCCACTCGAACCTCGTTGCGGCCGACGCGATCTCACAATTCTTCGGAAACAACGGTGCGGCTCTGATTGCAGTTGTGGTCATGATATCAACCTTCGGCACGGTGAACGCGACCACAATGACGACAGCGCGAGTTTACTTCGCGATGGCAAATGACCGGCTGTTCTTCAAACGGATTTCTCTGGTCCATCCTAAATACAAAACGCCTTATTTCTCTCTAATCGTTCAGGGATTCTGGGCGTCTGTTCTGACACTTACAGGCACTTACGATCAGCTTTTTACTTACGTTATTTTCGCCTCATGGCTTTTCTACGCTCTGGGTACTTTTGGAATTTTTATTCTTAGAAAGAAACGTCCAGATGCTCCGCGGCCTTACAAAACAATCGGCTATCCGTTCGTCCCGGCAGTTTTTGTTATCGTGGCGGTGTGGTTTGTTTACAACACGATCATTACCGATCCGCGCGATTCACTTTTCGGTTTGGGATTAGTTCTGCTTGGTTTGCCTGCTTACCTCTACTGGCGAAAGAGCCGGGCACGAATGGCAAAAGAAGCGTAGTTCTTTTTGCACTTGTTACCAATCCCTCAAGCTCCTTGAACAGTCTGAGGATAACGGTAGCCGCAACCCCGCTAAGGCGGGGCAGGCTCTTCAGGTTGCGCTCTCCCGACCTTCCTCCTTTTCGACTTTTCAACAATCCCCATCTATATTCACATAAAATGGTACGGCAAAGGAAACGCCGGACGAACACAATCCGCCAAGAGGCAATACCAACGGCATGAAGAGACAGGATGCTAGGGCACAAATCGAAAAGCTCATTACTTTCTTCAATGAAAACATCTACCAACTTAAATCACCCGCATTCAACGAAACGCAGGCACGTCAGCAGCTCATAGACCCGTTCTTTGAGGCATTAGGTTGGGATGTTCATAACCGCGCCATGCAGCCACTCTTTCTGCAGGAAGTCGTTCCCGAAGGACGCGTGAAAACGTCGGTTGAAAAAGCGGTACTGGAACAACAACAGCTTTTTGAATCTGAAGATACGCTTGACCCGAAATATAAAGATTACGCGACTATTCTGGATTATATCGCAGAGGATGCATACAAGTCGAGCGCAAAAGAAGCGATCAAGAAACCGGATTACCGTTTCCGCATCAACGGACAAACAAAATTCTTTGTCGAAGCCAAAAAGCCGTTTGTTGATCTATCGAAAAGCCAGGATGCAATCTTTCAGGTGAAACGGTATGGTTTTTCCGGTCGTGTGCCGGTTTCAATCCTCACCGACTTTGAACAGTTCCGTGTCTTCGATTGCACACATAAACCCGAATATGGAAAACCCAAAATAGGCATCATCAAGGATTTTGATCTTGTCTATCAACATTATCTTGACGAGTTCGACCGCCTATTCGATACGTTCTCCCGTGATGCTGTCCAAGCCGGCTCGCTCGACACGCTCGCCAGCAAGCTGCTGCAAAAGCGCACGGGTGATTTTGAGTTGGATAAAACATTTCTCGAAGATCTTTCCAAGTGGCGCGAAGAGCTGGCGCGCGATATTGCCAAACATCCGAAAAACCGCCGAATGCTGAATGATTACACGCTCAACGAATCCGTCCAGCGTATTCTTGACCGCATCGTATTCTTCCGTGTGTGCGAAGACCGCGAGATAGAAGTGGAGAACACACTCCTTGCCATTCTGCAAATGTGGAAAGATCGTCCCGGCATCTCTCTATATTCGCTGCTCACTAATCTCTTCAAGCAAAGACGTTCACTGTATAACGGACTGCTCTTTTCTCCCCACGAGTGCGAAGAGTTGGAAGTAGGCGACGAGGTGCTGATCAAAATTCTCCAAAATCTCAACTATCCGTTCTCGCCATATCATTTCAATGAAATCGGTGTCGAGATCTTAGGGAGCATCTACGAAAGGTTTTTGGGCAAAACAATTCATCTTACCGCCAAGACAACACGGATTGAGGAGAAGCCGGAGGTTCGGAAAGCGGGAGGCGTTTATTACACACCGCAGTACATTGTCAATTATATCGTGGATAATACACTCGGAAAGCTGCTGTACAAAGAAACGGGTTCCCCTCCCCTTTTAGAGCCTGTCCTGAGCTTGCCGAAGGAGAAGGGACAAGGTGAGGTTGCCAACAAGCAAACCTTACCCCAACTGCCGCAAAGCGGCATGGCGCCAGAGGTGCTCACTTCCCCTGATAGGGGAAGGGGCAATTCGCACAAGCTCAAGCTCTCGCCTAAGCAAGTCGCAAAATTAAAAATCATCGACATCGCATGCGGCAGCGGATCGTTCCTCCTCGGCGCCTTCCAAAAACTAATCGACTATCATATTGAGTGGTACACACAGCACCCGAAAGATATACAAACCGTTCAGCACGTGCCGGATGCATACAAAGATGCGAACGGCAACCTGCATCTTTC
The DNA here is from genome assembly GCA_023381615.1 of Bacteroidota bacterium. Lineage (GTDB taxonomy): Bacteria > Bacteroidota > Ignavibacteria > Kryptoniales > JAKASW01 > JAKASW01. The sequence continues at coordinate 44,224 of JAMCQL010000060.1, read as the reverse complement.
AGCGAGGAAGAAGCGGGATATTTTAGTCAACAACATTTACGGCGTTGACATAGACCGTCAGGCGGTGGAAGTAACGCAAATGTCGCTATACCTGAAAGTGCTTGAAGGTGAGAACGCCGGAACGCTCAACCCACAAATGACGCTCGCGCTTAAAGAGGTTTACCTTCCGTCGCTCACCAACAACATCAAATGCGGTAACTCTCTTATCGGAACGGACTTCATGGCACAAGGCGAGTTGTTCGATGAAGAGATACGGCATAAAGTGAATCCGTTTGATTGGGAGGCGGAGTTTCCGGAAATTCTCAGAACCCCCACTCAGTCTCCTCCTATATGGGGAGATGTCCGCAGGGCAGAAGGGGTTCAAGGATTCGATGTTGTAATTGGAAATCCGCCATACGGGGCAGAATTGCTCGATGAGCAAAGAAATTACCTTGAAAAGAAATTCGCATTGGGAACAACTGATACCGCCGCCTTAATGATGAAGCAGGCACGAAAAGTTTTGAAATCGAATGGACGGATTGGATTCATTATTCCCAAGCCGTTCACCTATGCCTCTAATTGGGAAAGGGTCCGGCAATTCCTTTTAGATGATATTGAAGCAATAGTAGATGTCTCAAAAGTCTGGAAGGAAGTAAAACTTGAGCAAGTAATACTTGCTGCACAAAAAGATGCAAAGCGGAGCAACTACCTCTCGCTAACTCGCGAAGAAAAAGATTTCCGGTTAAATGCGATTGTTCGGAAGGAAGCGTGTAGTCAATTTGGCTTTCTCATAAACGGTTTAGATGAACCCGAAATAAAAATCGGCATAAAAATTACTTCGACAAAACTAATGCTCGGGAATATTGCCGTAAACCGCCGAGGAGGAATGTTCCAAAACTCATTAGGTAAAACTGGAAGAATTTTAGTCCTTGGTGGAAAACAACTCGGCCGTTTTGCAGTCGACAGAAAACCAAAAGGTTATTTGCCTAAGAGTGAAGTCATTGAAATGCCTGAGAATGCATTCGTTCACGAAAATTCTCTGCTTGTTCAAAATATTGTTGCACACATTCAGAATCCAACGGATCACATTCAGATTATTGGGACGATCATACCTGAAAATGAACGAAATAATTATCTCATTGTTGATACAATAAACCAACTTTGGTGCAAAGAGCCATTTTCTCATAAATTCGTTCTCGGAATCTTATCGTCTACTCTAATCAACTGGTTTGTCTATCGATTTATTTTTGCCAAAGCAATTCGGACTATGCATTTCGACTCCGTGGTTACAGATCGTATTCCCATTCCGAATATCGAGTTCAACAATCCAGCAGAGAAGAAGATGCACGACGACCTTGTGAATCTCGTCGAACGCATGCTCTCACTTCATAAAGAACTGCAATCAAAGCAATTCGACAGCGAGCGTGAGCCAATCGAGCGCCAAATCACCGCCACAGACAAGAAGATTGATGCGCTCGTGTACGAATTGTACGGGCTGACGGAGGAAGAGATAAAGATTGTGGAGGGAAAGAGCGGTGGATGACAGTGAACTGGTTGAAATACTCTTGAGATTGACCAACGATGACCTGAAAGCATCCAGACTAATGTATGAGAAAAGGCTGGCAATCGTTGGGAAGTAGAGTGATTGAGCTGAAAGATAGGCTCACAACCGGAGTCGATGTGCCCGGCGAAAAAACAGGGCACAAGTCAATTGCCGTGACAGTTACCGCTCGACACTTGTGCGAACGCCGAAGCACCCACAAGCGCCACAGTCAGCAAAAGGGCAATTGTAATAAGCTTCATGATTGATCCTCCTTGTTTTTGTGATGAAGCATTTCTTCTCACAGAATTGGGAAAAACGTTATTTAAAAATCATACCCGAGCGAGAAATAATATTTCGGCGGAGAGAAGTTTTGGAGATTGAAACTCCAAGCTACATCAAGCTTCACAAGGAAGTAGAGTATCACAAATCTCGTTCCGACTCCTGTGCCGACAAGTAAGTCCCGCGTCTCGAGGTTCCCATTGAGGTCGTGGTCAAATGCCTGGAACTTCACGTAATTGTTGTTCCAATCGAATCCCCACGCCGAACCGACATCGACGAACGCCGCACCGAAGAAAGTTTGGAAAAGCGGAATGGGCCCGGCGGCGAGGAACCCAAACATCGGGAACCTGAATTCCATATTCACCAAAGCAAAGTTGTTTCCAAATCTAGCGTTGTAATCGTAACCGCGCATCGGAACAACCGGGGTCAGGAATTCGAGGTCTTCCGCGTTTCTGATAGGAATGAAGCCGCCGTCGAACTGCGCATTGATCCAGTTGTCCTCTCCTCCGATGAAAAACTTCTGCGGATTTGACCCGGTTGAAGTTCCCGCGAATACTCGCCATGCGAAAGTATAAAATGTGCCGAACAACCTGATGTAGTCGCGATAGTCAACCATGCCGGTTATAAAACTTATTCCCTGACTGCCGACTTTCGGAGTTCCGTAAAGATAGGCATAATAGCGCGAGCCGTTTATTGGCGCGATATATCCGAAGAGAGAATTGTCATGCACGTAGCGAAGCGACGGCACAAACAAAGTCCTATTTTGCACAGGCTCGTATGTCTCATCAAGATTTTCCCGCGTGAGGCTCATCCAGCTGAAACCGGTTTCCAATCGATTGAATCTATCTAAAGGATACGAGGCGCCGAGAGAAATTCCGTAGGTCTGGAACCGGTAGAGATCAAAGTACCCGCTGTAAGGAGAACTAAGATAAAGAAACCGAGCGATGTGCGAGCCGTAAATCGTGTAGTTGATTCGCGAAGGCAGATAACTGTATGCGAATGCATAATCGCTATTCTTGAGATCGACCATCAAATCTGTAAGAAGGAAAATCTGATGATTACCGAGCATGTCGCTGAACGCCATGATGGTGCTTCCCTGCACGCCAAAGAAAGTATTGTAGCCGGCATTACCGTAGATGATATCTGGAGTGAAATTCACTTTATACTTTTGAGCAAGGAAGTTGCCGGCGCTGTCGACATTTCCCTTTACATTAAAATTATCGTTGAAGTTAGGAACGGTGAACAAGCTGTCGCTATTTGCGTTCTTCCCGAAGACGTAATTACTCAAATCAACTTGAATGTCTTTGCCGTAAAGATCTCTTACTTGAGTGGAATCGACCGTTGATGAGCGGGCAGCTTCCGCCTTTTGGTTGGCTTCCTCAGCTTTCTTTGACGCTTCAAGCTCGCTCACCTTTTGTTTCATGAACACCGTAAGCGGGACATGGTCGTTTGTCAACAAGTGGTCACTCGGCGCTCTCAGAACAAAAATATCAAATCCGCCATTGTCGAGACTTGAGAATGCCAATTTCGATCCGTCCTTCGAAATGGAGAATTGATAGATTCCGCTGATCGAGTTGGTCATCGGCTGGCTTTTGCCTGTCGTCAAATCCATGTAATAAAGATTGGCGATTCCCGTCTTGTCGGAAACGTAATAAAGATGTTTTCCGTCGGGAGCCGCGACCGGGTACGTGTCTTCCCCGATTTCGGAATTTGTGATCTTCTCTATCATCCCTGACGCGACATCAACGGAGTAAATGTGCGCCTGATTGAAATTGTAATTCCATATCTTGAAGTTTTTGGGAAGCTCTCTTTTGCTGAGATAGTTTCCTCTGTCGCTTACAAAATATATCTTCGTCCCGTCAGGCGACCATGTCGGATCGGAATCGCTGAAGATGTCATCGGTGAGATTCGCGAGGACTTTGTTTTTCAAATCGTAAATATAGATGTCGGATTGCTGGGCTTTATCGCCGACGAACGCAAGTCTGTTGCCGTCCGGCGACCATGAAACGGAAAACACTCCGTTGAGGTTGTCGAATTCAATTTTCTGCATATCGTCGGTCTGAACATTTATCAGGAATATCGCATCGTGCGAACCGCTTTTCACGGCGATCACAACCTTTTTTCCGTCCGGAGACCAGCTAAGTCCCGGTGTCAGCAGATGAAGCTCCTCAAAGTTCTTCGTCGCCTGTCCGTCGATCAACTTCTTGATGACCTTCCCATCCGTTGCACTCATGAGGTAGATGCCGAAGTAATCGTCGCGGTCGGAAACAAAAGCAATCTTGTCTCCCTGCGGAGAAATCGCCGGGCTTGTATTATAGAAGTCGCCAATCTCTTTGTGGTCGGTCAAGCGTTTGGCAAAATCTTCGGGGCGTTTTCTGATTGCGACTTCCGGCCAGTAAAGCACTTTCTGTTCGTGCTCCCAGCGCTTCGATAATTCTTTGATGCTTATTCCCAATGCACTCTTAAAACCCTGCTCCACGCTGCGCGTGCTCCTGATGCGGCTTAAGATTTCCGCGATCTTCTCATCACCATACTTGTTCGCGATGTACCACCATACGGATTGTCCGCCGCGATAAGCGAAATAGCCATAAAGCCTGTCAATTGGAACAAGATATTCGTTCACAGTCGCATCCAACATGTACATGTCCGACTGGGTATTCCATCTCAGTGATTCATACTCCGCCAGACCCTCGTTGAACCACATTGGGAGCTGGAGTGTAACGTTATTCGCAATCATAGACTGCACCGATCCGCCGTAAAACATGTCGTTCAACACGGCGTGCACAAGCTCATGATGAATAACATGTCGGAATAATTGATACGAGCCTTCGAACGGCACAACGACTCTGTTCTTGAACATTTCGGTGACTCCGCCGACGCCTTCTTCAAGATATTCGGAAACCACGTTTGTTTGCTGCCAGTCGTTATGCGAATCGTAAACGATTATCGGAATGCGGTTGGTAATATCGTAGTGGATATGCCTGCTTATAGATGAGTAAGCGGACTCGGCGGTCTCCGCCGCGAATTCCGCCAAATAATATTCCTGAGGGTAAAAATAGACGTCGAAATGTTTGGATTGGATAAAATACCAATTGAAGGAGCGGTACTGCACTTTATTTTTTCCAAAATCGTCGCTCTGCGCAAAGCTCGCACCCGTGATAAAAAGAATTGTCAGGAATATTGTCTTTTTCATCGCCTTCAAAGATCCTCGTTCTGCAAAAACATACCAATGTTTGCAATTAAATTCAAGATTTCAAAGTCCCGTGATTTTGTGAGTTGAAGAGACCGATAGGTGGACACTCAATTGCCTCCACTCGGTCGTACACACAAATCAGACGAAGAAAAACAAAATTTGGCTTAGCTTCAGAATTGAAATTCTAATCCCTCTTTAGCGGCGCACAACTTGAGAGAATATTTCTTTCTTTTCATTTCACGCTCGCATTTCCCGATAATTTCGTCGATAGTGTCGTCATCCAAAGACGGATCGTAATGGAAGAGAAAAACGTTTTTCACTTTCGCCTCTTCGGCAAGCTGGAGAGTAAAAAGATAATGTGAATGTCCCCAGCCAATATGCTCCTGGTATTGCTCAGGCGTATACGTCGAGTCATGTATGAGTACATCGGCGCCTTTCACAAAGTCAACGATCCGCTGATTAGGATTGCCGGGGTAATTCTCAAAGAGTTTCAGTACCTCAGGCTCGCTGTTGGTGAAGAGGCGTGCGCTTTCCCGGCTATACGGCTCATCATCGCTGATGTAAACAAGCGTCTTGTTGTTGCAGGTTATCTTGTAACCGAGCGTGAATCCGGGATGATTGACAAAAATCGTCTGCACTTTTGCGCCGTAAACTTCGATCGTATCTTCCTTCAAAGGCATGAACTTTATCTTAGCCTGAAGCTCCGAAAGTCTCACGGGAAAATAAATCTTGTTCATTTGTTCCGCGATCAATTTGTCAAGCGCCACTCCTTTCGCTTCGGGCCCGACTATCGTTATTTGGTTTCCCGCCATGAATGCCGGTCTGAAAAAAGGAAAACCTTGAATGTGATCCCAATGAGGATGAGTGATCAAAATACATGCTTGAACTTTTTCACCACTGTTCGCCAGTTCGTTGCCCAGGTTTCTTATGCCTGTTCCTGCATCGAGTATTATCAAGCTGCCGTCATCAAGATGCAGCTCAGTGCATGATGTGTTGCCGCCATAACGCACCGTGGATTCGCCGGGCGTTGCAATGGAGCCTCGGACTCCCCAGAACTTGATTTTCATTTAAGCCCCTTCATTTCAGGTGAACGATTTTCTATAATTTAAAGCGTAATCAACATAATGCTGAGCGGAATCTTCCAACCGTTTTATTTCATCGCCTTTCAATTTCCTCACAACTCTTGCGGGTACACCTGCTGCCAAACTTTTCGGAGGTACGACAAATCCTTCGCGAACAAGAGAACCTGCCGCGACAAGACTGTGGTCTCCGATTTTACTTCCGTCGAGAAGTATTGCGCCCATTCCGATCAAGCAAAAATCCTCAATTGTGCAACCGTGTATAATCGCAGCATGTCCTATTGTCACATTGGAAGCTATAACAGTCGGAGATTTTTCGTACGTAACGTGGATCACAGTGTTATCCTGGACGTTTGTGCGTTCCCCAATTCTTATATAATTCACATCCCCGCGAACGACGACATTGAACCAGATGCTCGAATCTTTACCAATGGTAACATCGCCGATAACTTGCGTTCCCTCGGCAAGAAATACGCTTTCATCCAACTTTGGGGTCTTGCCAAGATAATTCAGAATCATCAACTCTTGCTCCTTGGCGGGATCCAGTTGTTTCGTTTCACCTCTTTCAATTTCACGACGATACTTCCGAGTATGACTTTCACATCAGCTTTCAACGGAACCGCTGCCGAATCCGTGCTTATCCATCCAACGAAATCCCCAGTAACTCCGAAGAAACCTTTAAAGTTGATGTAGCCGGACATCCGGTAAGAATCAATCGGGAAATTGTACGCCGTAACTTTACATGGCTCACGTTCTTCATTGATGGTTAGAACAACCGACGAACGAGTACTGTCAGCGACAATAATCGGAACGCTCAGATTTGTTTCCTTCCCATTTGCATTTTGCACGGCTGCACGGAGATAATAGAAAAAGCTCAAACCGTCAGTATAACCCTTGCCCAATGGAATACTGAATTGCTTAAGAAGCTTTCCCTCTTTCCACTGCTCTATGAAAATCATCTTCTTAGCAAAGTCAAATCTGTAACTTGTAAAGACCCAACTATCTCCTTCCTTCTGGCTGTTCGTCGAGAGCAGGCAAAAGAAAGTTTTCGCGTCCGCCACAGCCTCGTAAACCGCATGAAGATTTACAAACGGAATGCCGCTGTATGAATCTATGTAAGCTCGGACTCGATAGGCTGGAGTGTTATCGTAGTTAGTCTTGCCAACAATCTGTAACTTCACGGTTCCGAATTTTACAAAAAGATAACTCGCTTCGTATGTCAACTCTTCGTTCGGCTGCATCAGCAAATCCCCGCCTGCGCTAACCCAGCCGGAAGCTTGCATTTCTTTTGTCAGACCTTCGAACAATGAAATCGCATAAACCGACCTGAGCACGAAAAGCAAAGCGGCTATTACCGAAAAGGCTAGCAGAGAGATTTTCATGATTCTTCTAAAAGGAGTTTTCTTGTCATCGTTCATAAGTAATTCTCATTATCCAATTAAATGACCGCTCAAAGTTATTTTTGGTTCAAAAAGGTTCTAAGGTGACCTCACATCGCTGCTCACAAATCGCGTCGTCGTACAAAGACACTTCCATCAAGCTTTGTCAATTTCGTAAGCAAACAGATTGTAAACTATGACACACGTCGCACTCATTGCGCAGATCATTGTTGCAAAATAAGCTCTCGGCTGCAGATCGCTCCAAAGGGATCATAATCTGGAAGTTTTGCGCAATTGTACTATACGCTAAACGACCACCGCCATAGGCGATGGCTTTCTTTTCCGCAGGCCGTAGGCTCCGTAAGCGGAGATCCTTCCCGAAGAAACCCTTCGGGTCGGACAACCCCCTCTTTTTCTCCCCCTTGTTCTCAAGAGGGAGATGTCTCCTCCCGACTTTGTCGAGAGGACAGTAGGGGTCAATAAACCGGCAAAGATGGTGGCTTCGTAGAAAACGATGAGCTGGATTTCCTTCATGTAGTCCTGCATCCTAACTCACCCCCCATCCCCCTCTCTTTCGCAAAGAGAGGGGGAGTGAAGGGGTGAGTTCGACACAGCCAAAGCCATTCGTCCATTACCACTGCCTTAGGCAGTGGGTCTCTATGTCCGACTAAAATCCGAATTGACAACGATATTTGGTCATTAATTTAGTCCGGCAATTTGTTTAGCCTCAGGAAAAAGCGTTAATGCTTTTTGGAACTGGTTGTCAAAAGTCAGAACGACCCTGTACCACCCTTCGCTTCCCCAAATGTTCCGAGCGATCTGCGCCTTCACGAGCATCGCTATATATTTGTTATTGTCTTCGTATTCTTTCTTGCTGACCTTAATTCCGGCTTTTCCAGCCTGAGCGAGAACTTCGCTCAGTATCTTATCGCTGACCTGGAAATTCTCGTTAAACTTCTCCGCGCTTCCATATTCTTTCTTCAGTTTATCCTGAGACTGGCTGAAGTGACCGTCTACGTACGCGAGAATGATTCCCTTAATTTGAAATTCATAAATGAAATCGGGGATCTTCGCCATTTTCACAATATAATCCGGAGTAATTCCTCCGCCTCCGTAAACCGTTCTGCCGGATGCTGTCTTGTAGACGGGCCGTGTCGAATCGCTTTCGAGCGTGTGCGTCAGGTTAGCACCGGATTTCTCCGTGCTGTCGATCCGCTCTGGCGCCGTGAAATATTTCATGCGATCTTTTCCGTAAGGCCGTTGAATCAAGCGTCCGCTCGGTGTGTAGTAGCGGGCGATCGTGATTCTCACAGCCGAGCCGTCGTTCAAGCTGAATTGTCTTTGAACAAGTCCTTTGCCAAAACTTGTCTCGCCGACGATCAATCCTCTATCCAAATCTTGAATCGCGCCGGAAACTATTTCGCTCGCAGATGCAGAGCCGCCATTTATCAGAACGATCAACGGAATCTTGGTGTAGTTTCCGCCGCTGGAAGTGAAAATTTCGTTCGCCTCCGGAATTCTGCCCTTTGTATAGACTATGGTCTTTCCTTTAGGAATGAATTCGCTGGCAACATCGACCGCCTGGTTCAAGAGTCCGCCCGGATTGCCGCGCAGATCGAGAACGAGTTCTTTCATCCCCTGTGATTTTAATTTCTCCAGTGCCGCTTCGAGCTCCTTGCTGGTTGTCTCGGCAAACCTGTTTACATAAACATAGCCGACTTCTTTGTTCGCCATAAAGGAAGCTGTAACGGAATAAAGAGGTATCTTGTCGCGTGTAATTTCGAATGCCAGCGGTTTATCAACACCAGCGCGAACCACAGTGACATCCACTTTCGTCCCTTTCGGACCGCGGAGCTTCTTCATTACCTCATCGCGGGTAATCCCAATCGCGGACTTGCCGTCTATCTCTACAATCTTATCCCCCGCCTGTATGCCGACCATTTCGCTTGGGCCGCCGGCGATCGGTGAAACGACAAGAAGTGTGTCATTGACAACGTCGTACTCAATTCCTATTCCATCGAACGAGCCGCGAAAATCTTCGGCAATCTGTTGAACTTCTTTTCTTGGAATGTAAACGGAATGTGGATCAAGTTGTCCGAGCAAACCGTTGATTGCTGCATCTACCAACTTCTGCGTATCTACATTATCGACATAATACTTGTCGGCAAGGCTGAGTACATCTTTGAATTTCTCCAACTGCTCATAAATATTATCATCACTCAACACATTCTGTATTTGGGTGCCTATCAGTATCCCCACAACCACCAGAAACATTGCAACGGCAGTAGAAATTTTGTTCTTAAACAACTTCATTTGATTTTCCTTTCAAGAATTACTCTCGCCTTATCAACAAATAACTTCTCGCTAGTGTTCACTGAAGTTCGTACAAAATTCGCCGAACCTACTCTAAATCCGACCAATTGAATATAAAATACCCCAGTCGACCCAACAAGGAGTGAGTATTACACCCAAAGCTATGAATGATTTTTTGAATAACAATCCGCAAACCGCCTAATTCTATTTCGATTTACCAACTGTAAGCCTAAATTTGAGGACATACTCTTTGTCGATTTTCACTATGGAATGAAGGAATACGACGGAGCTTTGGTAAACTCTCTCAAAACCTGCTTCGGAAAGCGAGACCGTCTCAATCGGGAATCTCCACAATGTCAGCGGCTTATCGACTTCAACCTTCACCAGCAAACCTTGCCACTCATCAGTGAGGGAGACAGTTCTGACTTCGTCTGTCGAACCAGCGCTTCTCAATCGCGAATCGGCCGGCTTTGAGCCGTTGATTTTGTAATATCTGTCATGCGCATCTCCTGCCATGAGACCGAAGTTGAACTCGATTCCGAAGTCCGCTTCGACAGGTTGCGAACTTAAATTTTCAATATTGTACTTACATCTTATCGTCCCTGAGCTTGCAGCAAACTCAAAGGTTTTAGTAACTCGCATGTGAACATTCCCGTTCACCTTTACCAAACCGTCGCGCGAAAATTGCACATTGGCTTTATCTTTCTTCTGAGAAATTTTTCTCGTGTAAGGCTGCTTCACAAAATCGCCAAGCTCGGGATACTTCGCGGCGGCAAATTCCTCCAACGTGGTCGCTCCGATGAAGTGGTCTATGAAGGACCCGCGTCTGTACCAATCGTAATTCAGAAGTTTTTCCAAACCAGATTCTTTCGACACCACCAGATCATGTATGCTCTGAATTCCGTCGCCGTTCGACTCGGCGGTTACCGGATGTTTTAGTTTGTTGTGATATCCCTCCGGGCGGCGGCTCAAAATGTCGAGAAGATTAAACGGTATGGGTTTATAATCCAGCTCGAAGAGTGCAGCTCCTTCTTCGGGTCTGAAATACGCGTCGAGAATATTTGATTCGACGAGAACTTCTTCCGAGCCGTCCCTGTCAAAATCTTCATGCGTAACGACAAGCTTGGGCTTGCGTTCTAATTTGTCAAGCTCGACTTCTGCATGGATCAAACTTTTGTACACGGGATAACGGAGATTCGGCAGGTATAGCCCGCCGAAAATCCCATGCCAGTACGGATCGTTACATTGCGATGCCCATACCCTGTCGAGAACCCGGTCGACTTTAATGCCTTTGTGTTCCAGCGCGTGCGCCCGTTCGGAAAGCCTGATCATTTTCTTGTGGATGTTGTTCGACTCAGGATACTTTGCAAGAAAGTTTCTCCAGTATCCGCCGCGAACGAATTCCTCATAATGATCGAAGAGCCTCGCACCCTTCAACTTGTGCTCAAACTCTTCGTACTTCAGGAACAATTCCGGCGGCAAAGCCCAATGGAGCATCTCTGCGTAAGAAGCATTCTGCAAATAAACCCGGCCGATCGGTTTTACCTTCTCCATCACTTCGGAGAAATGGACGATCCTTATCCAATCAGAATTCTCTTCAAGCGCCGCGAAAAACTTTTCGAGCCATCCATCCAGATAAACGTGCTTGTAAGTGTTCGGCCAGACGCCAAATTTTTCTCCGTCGTCCGCGTAGACGGCGATTCTCGATCCGTCTTCACTTGAGATTGAACGCAAGTACTCGATCGTTTTCTCTACAGGCTGAAACGGAATCGTGTACCTCAGCATTTTGCTGATTGGAAAAATATTTACCGTCTTTCCCTGTTCTTCGGTGACGTAGTAGCCGAGCAAGTCTTCGTCTTTCAATCCGACGTATTTAAAATGCGTGTCGTCTATGACAACGGAATGCACTCCCGCTTCGGCGATCGGCTTCACGATGTGCTGTTCCCATACCCGCTCGGCGAGCCACATACCGGTGGGCTTGAAATTAAAATTCTTTTTTATGTAATCGTTCAGCTTGCGTATCTGTCCCAATTTGTCTTTGTTGGGAATGATCGCAAGGATCGGTTCGTAGAAACCACCTGTCATCAAATGCACTTGCCCGGATTTCACAAAGGCTCTCAATTCCGTGAAAATTTCCGGATGGTTCTTCCTCAGCCATTCGAAAAGAAAACCGGTATAATGCTGCGAGACTTTGATTTTGGGATACCTTTTTAAAATATCTAAAAATGGCTTGTAGGATTTCTGATAGGCATCCTCCAAAACATGATCGAAGTTCCCAATCGGTTGATGATTATGAATGCCGAGGACAAGATTGATCGTTTTCATCCAGATACTCTCAGATTATTGTTTTTCCGGTTTCATTTGCGGGAAGAAAATCACATCCCGGATAGACTCTTGGTTTGTCAAAAGCATTGTCAGCCTGTCTATACCTATTCCAAGGCCGGCGGTTGGAGGCATTCCGTACTCGAGCGCTCGAAGGAAATCTTCGTCAATGACCATCGCCTCCTCGTCGCCGCGCGCCCGCAGCCGCGCCTGATCTTCAAAACGTGAGCGCTGGTCGAGCGGATCGTTCAGCTCGCTGAACGCATTCGCGAGTTCCTGTCCGTTGCACATGAGTTCGAATCTCTCGACCAAGCCTTGCTTCGAACGGTGGCGCTTCGCAAGCGGAGACATCTCAATGGGATAATCGGTGATGAAAGTCGGCTGGATTAATTTTGCTTCCACTCGCTCCGAGAAGATCGCATCAATGATTTTTCCCGCGCCCATGGAGGGCTCGACTTCGACATGAAGCCTCTTCGCCGCATTAGCTAATTCCAATTCCGATTTCCCGTTAAGGTCTTCGGCTGTAAACTCGCGGATCGAGTCAAGCATTGTTACTCTCTTCCACGGCGGAGTAAAATCAATTTCATTTTCTCCCACTTTTACTCTTGAACCGCCTGTAACGCTCACGCAAACAAAATGGACGAGTTCCTCCACCAGACTCATCATCCAGTCGTAATCCTTGTAAGCGACATATAATTCCATCATCGTAAATTCGGGATTATGCGACTTATCCATTCCCTCGTTGCGGAAGTCTTTGCCGATTTCATAAACCCCTTCGAACCCTCCGACGATAAGCCGCTTCAAATACAATTCATCCGAAATGCGCAGGTAAAGTTCAATGTCTAAGGCATTATGATGTGTTACGAAAGGCCGGGCAGATGCTCCGCCGTAAAGCGGCTGGAGAATCGGAGTCTCAACTTCTAAATATCCTTTATCATCCAGGAATTTACGGACCGAGCTGACAACCTTCGCACGCTTCACAAACACATCGCGCACTTCCGGGTTCACCACAAGGTCAACATATCGCTGTCTATATCGAAGCTCTTTGTCGGCAAATGGATCATAGACAACTTTGTTGCCCTGTTCATCGACTTTCTCTTTGACAATGGGAAGCGACCTTATTGATTTCGACAACAGCTCAAGATGCTTCGCATGAATCGAGACTTCACCCGTCTTGGTGCGGAACACGAAACCTTTGACGCCAACGATGTCTCCGATGTCCATTAATTTGAACTGATCATATGCCTCGCTAAGATCATCCCGCCTTATGTAAACCTGAATTCGTCCCCTCGAATCTTGCACATGACAGAACGATGCCTTTCCCATTCTTCTCAGCGACATTATTCTGCCGGCAATTGCCACGTTCTCGAAAGGAACATCATCTTTGAACGACTTCAGGATTTCGGAAGAATAATTGCTAACCTCGAAGCTGTAGGTATAAGGATTTATATTTCCTTTTTTCAACTCTTCAAGTTCTTCAAGCCTTCTCTTAGTCAGTTCATTTTGCTCTTGTTCGAATGATTCCCCTTGGGAAAGATATTCCTCGTGTTCGCTCAATTCTTCCTCCTGATCGGCTGGGTTGCGTCTTTATATTTTACCAAAACCAATTTCTTTTCTTTGTTATCAATTTCGTCCATCCCGTTGAAAGTAATTTCATCCACCTCAACCGCATCAACGAACTCCGAGCTCTTAGTATGTTTCAGTTCGTCCTCAAACTTGCCGCCCTTCAAAACTATCAATGTCCCCGATGGGACTGTCTCGCTGCCGTACGACTCAAATTCTCCAAGAAATCTTCGCGACCATTTCACCACATCATCAAGTTTTCCTGCGGCACGGCTAATAACATAATCAAAACGTGCTTCAAATTCACGTGTTTTTGCAAGTTCTTCTGCCCTGCCGGTTACAACTCTGGCATTTTCCAGCGCCATTTCATTTACAATTTCCGACAAAGCGCCGGTTTTCTTGGCAATCGAATCGAGCATGACCAATTTTAAATTCGGATACAAGATTTTTATGGGTATTCCCGGCAAACCGCCGCCAGTCCCAAGGTCAATAATTTCTGCGTCCGCTTTCAACTTCTTTTTGAATAGGAATGAAATGGAATTCAATGCGTGGTTAGAATAGAAATTTTCTTCGTCTTTCCGGGAGATGAGATTTAGTTGTTGGTTCCGGAAGAGAAGAAGCTGCCGGTATTGCTCAAACTTTTCCGCCTGTTTTTCCGTGAGCGTCAAACCATTACCGGTGCAGATCGATATAAACCACGAGATGCCTCTCATTTACGCGAGAAGTTGCAAAGGCGAGTACAAATTATATCCTGCAGATTGTTCACAGCATTCGTCGGAACCGTGTAATGATTTACAAAAATTGAAAATGCCATCGGCTCGCCGTCGGCAGTTATCAAGTATCCCGAGAGCGAACGAACATTCTCCACGAAACCTGTCTTGCCGTGTACATTTCCTTGCGCCTTCGTGTCCCGCATCCTGAATTCGAGTGTGCCGTCGACCCCCGCAATCGGAAGCGAATCGTAAAAATATTGCCACGCGCTGCTTTTGTACATCGCAGTTAAAATCTTAACAATAGCATCGGGGCTCACAAGATCCCAGCACGACAAACCTGAGCCGTCGAGAATTTCAGTTTTGTTCGTATCGATTCCGATTGTGCTCAGGAATTTTGTTTCCACTTGATGAGCGTTGCTGTAAGAACCGAGTCCGTACTTTTCTTTTCCGAGTGTCCTGAAGACCTGCTCGGCATAAAGATTCTGACTTCGTTTGTTTATCACTTTGACGATTTCCGAAAGCGGAGGAGAAGTGTAGCTGGCTACTTCCCACATCAGCGAGTATGGCGGGATCCTGTGCGTGCGTTGGTAATCGCGCACATCATCGGCGGCGCCAACCACAGTAATACTGTCGGAATCCAACGACTCTTTCAAAACTGTCGCCGCGTACTTTGGGGGGTCGTAAATCGTAAGTGAGACTTTCATGCTGTCGAGCGAAGCCGGAAATTTTCCGTATATATAAATTCTACTTGTGGCGAGATCACGATAGAAATCGAGCGTGCTCACCGTATCATTGACGGTCACAGATGTATTCACGAAAGAAGCGTAGTGCGTGTTAGGATCCACAGTGAAATTCACCGGCTTGCCGATTTGTCCGGGTTTGATCGTCAGGTCAACACAATTGTCGTTGAAAGTCAAACCGCTGATGTACGCAGCGTACCAGTAAACATCCTCATGCCAGTCGAGGCCCCAGCCGCCGCCGACCGGCACGTTGTCAAAGCATCTATCATCGCCAATCACATTTCCTTTTATGACTTTGATGTCGAGCAGCTTCAACGTGTCTGCCCAATCTTTAAAAGTCTTTATTGCATCGCCATTTGTGAATCGGCCGGAAATTGTCGGGTCGCCGCTTCCCACGATATACAAATCCCCGAATAATGTGTCACTCAGAATATACCCATCAGCCATCAATCGCGTTTGGTAAGTGTAAGAGGGCCCAAGGACGGATAACGCTGTCGAAGTTGTAAGCAATTTCATATTAGATGCCGGAACGAAATCTTTTTCGGCATTGTGTCTGAAAATAACCTCTCCGGTCTTCAAACTTTTTACTTCGATTCCGATGAAGGCGTTTGAGAAAGTAGTGTCGAAAACGAAAGACTCCAGGTCCGCTCTTAGTTCGCGGAGCGACCTGGTTTCTTGAGCGGATGAAACACTGACTATGAAAAAAGTTACCCAGAATAGAACCTTGCTCTTCATTAAGAATCTGGCAATTCAACAAGTTTCCGCAGAGCGGCAATCTCTTTCTTTGAAATATTACGCCATTCTCCTCGCTGAAGTCCATGATGATTCAACCCGGCGTATGAATACCTGTCAAGCTGAAGAACCCGAATTTCCAGCGACTCAAAAATCCGTTTGATAAGATGATGCTTCCCTTCATGGACGGCAATACCGATTTCGGTTGCTCCGCTTTCCGGCAGGACATAGAGTTCATCCGGAACCGTCACCGAGCCATCGATCATCACGCCTTTTTTCAGCTTTGCGAGTTCCCGCTCTCTTATCGGCCTGTCGAGAGTTGCCTTGTAAACTTTCAGCACCAAATGCCGCGGATGCATCAGGCGATTTGCAAGTTCGCCGTCGTTGGTTAGCAGCAGAGCGCCCGTCGTGTTGCGGTCGAGCCTTCCTACCGGATAAACACGCTCCCTCACTTTTACGAGATCAAGTACGCTCCGCCTTCCTTTTTCGTCACGCGAAGTCGTTACGGCATCCTTCGGCTTATTCAGCAAAATGTAAACTAAGTGCGTTTCGAGTCTGACACCTCTGCCGTCGACCAATACTTTATCTTTGCGCGGATTGATCTTCGTGCCAAGCTCTTTGACAACTTGTCCGTTTATCTTCACTCTTCCCGCAGAAATCAACTCATCCGCTTTTCGCCGCGAAGCAACTCCTGAAGATGAAAGATACTTATTGATTCTAATTAATGCGCTGCCGGGATTAGGCTTGTTCTGTGGCATTATCTGACGGGACCTCCGGTTTAACTTCGTTTTCGGTTTTAACTTCCGCGGCCGGCAGTTCACTGAACGCCGTTATCTCAAGCTGGATCGACTCTTCCGCGCCTTTGCTCTTAATCTCTTTTATGATTTCTTCTATCTCACGCAGCTTCGGCAAGTCCTCAAGATTTTTAAGCCCGAAAATTTTCAGGAATCTTTGCGTCGTTCCATACAGCAGCGGTCTACCGACAGTCTCGGCTCGGCCGACAACTGTTACAATTTCCTTTTCGAGCAGACTGTGAAGAACATAATCGACATTCACGCCGCGGATCGATTCAATTTCCGGTTTCGTTATCGGCTGCTTGTAAGCAATGATCGCAGCTGTCTCAAGCGCTGAATGAGAAAGTCTTCGCCTCGACCTCTCTTTAAAAAGGAAAGACACCCACTGAGCCATGTCCTTGCGCGTGGCAAACTGAAAACCATTTGCGATTTCGATTATGTAAAATCCATTTCCGTCGGATTCGTATTTCACGTTCAACGCATGAATGCGCGCAGTTATCATATCGGCGTTGACTCGCCCGAATGTGTGGGCGGCATCCAGAACGGATTTTATTGTGCCGATTGTGAGCGGTTCGTCGGATGCAAAGATTATCGACTCAATTATATGCGCCAAATCGTCAACGACTTCCTCTTTTAGAAGGGTTTCTTCATTCTCACTTTCATCATCAGGCTTGACTATCTCTTCCAATCCGTCGAGCGTGGAATCAACCTGCTCCTCGGGATTCCGAGCATTTTCATCCGCCGCTTCTTTGCTTCTGTTCTCGTTCACTAACTCCGGTTCCGGAGTCAAGTCCGTTCCGCTCTTTTCTTCAACCGCTGAAGTTTCGTTCTCGCTTTCCACATTTGAATTCTCTGCGGCCTTTTCTTCATTCTCAATTTGAGATGAAGCCGTTTCTTCTTCCGCCGGTTGAGTTATATTTTCTTCGGGAAGCTGCTGGTTATCGCCAGGCTGTTGCGGAATCTCGTTTCCTTCAAAGTCTTTATTTTCTTCAGGAGAGTGCTGCTCCGACATTATCCTCCTCTACCTCTTCATATTTTGAAATTATAAAATCATTGAACCCGCCGCTGGTTTGAACTCGCAGCACGTTTCTTTTTATGAGCTCGAGCAATGCCACGAATGTTACGACAAGTCTCACGCGTTCGTGAATTTTTGCAGCCAATTCCAAAAAATGCAGCGCCGTTTTCTCTTGCAACGAACTTATCAAGAAGTCCATTTGTTCGTCAATGGTGACGTTCGATCTTTGGACATTGTGGTAAGGTGTGGCTTCTAATTTGTCCATCGCGCGCTTGAATGCCGTAATCAGATCGATCAGGGTTACGTTCTTTAGCTGATCATCTTCAGGTGAAACATACTGTCTCTCGTCCTGCTTAAAGTAAGTGCGATAAAAAAGTTTGCTCCCTTCTTCTTCGAGATATCCGAAGTTCCGTGCAGCCTCTTTGAACCGCGCATACTCCGCAAGCCTGTCGGCAAGTCCCCTTCTTGGATCTTCTTCGATCAGGTCTTCGATTCCTTCTTCATGCGGCAGAAGCATTCTTACTTTTATTTGCATCAGCGTCGCCGCCATCACGATGAAGTCGCCGGCAATTTCCAGGTCGAGCATCTGGATGTACCGCACGTAATCGAGAAACTCCTGCGTAATGCGGGCTATGGGAATGTCATAAATGTCAAGCTGATCGCGCTTGATGAAGAACAGCAGAAGATCGAGAGGACCTTCGAAGTCG
Source organism: Bacteroidota bacterium (assembly GCA_023381615.1). Taxonomy (GTDB): domain Bacteria; phylum Bacteroidota; class Ignavibacteria; order Kryptoniales; family JAKASW01; genus JAKASW01. Next base: position 25,873 of record JAMCQL010000060.1, on the reverse strand, counting down.
TTTAACTTTACTCTGTACGTCATCCAATCTTCATCGTTTGGTGAACTTCATTCATGGTGCGCTGCGCCACGGTTCTCGCATGCTCTTCTCCGTTCTTCAAAATTTTCTTCACCTCTTCGGGCTTGCCTTCGTAATGCTTGCGGCGCTCCCTGAACGGATCGAGGAACTCGTTTATTCTTTCTGCGGCTCGCATTTTACAATCTACACATCCGAGTTGACCGCTCTCGCAGCCGCGCCTTATTTCCTGCTCTTCCGCGGCATTGAATTTCTTATGATACGTGAAGACCAGACAAACATCCGGTCTTCCCGGATCGCCTTTGCGTATCTTTTGCGGGTCGGTTACCGCTTTTTTCATTTTCTTCTTAACGTCTTCAGGCGAATCGGAAAGAAGAATCGCGTTGTTCAACGACTTGCTCATCTTTTTTCCGTCAAGTCCCGGCAAGCGGGCGAACTTTGTAAGCTTCGGTTCCGGCTCAGGAAAAACATTGCCGTACTGGCGATTGAAGTCGCGCGCAATCTCACGGGTTATCTCGATGTGAGACAACTGGTCATCTCCGACAGGAACAATTTCTCCTTTGTATAAAAGTATGTCGGCAGCTTGCAGCACAGGATAACCGAGATAACCGTAGCTGATTGGTCCGAGATCCAGGTCGCGCACTTGCTCCTTCAACGTCGGATTTCTTTCGAGCCTCGATTTCGTAATCAGCATCGAAAAAATCAGATGCAATTCCGTGTGCTCTTTTACTTGAGACTGTCTGAAAACAGGACTATGCTCGGGATCGATTCCTGCCGCAAGCCAATCAAGCACCATGTCTATCGAGTATTCATAAATATGAGACGTGTCGAGATTCGTCGTCAGAGCATGATAATCAGCGATGAGATGGAAATTAGAATAACCACCATCATTTTGAAGTGCGACCCAATTCTCAAGTGCGCCGGTCCAGTGACCGAGGTGCAGTTTACCTGTTGGGCGCATCCCACTCAGAATAATTTTCTTGTCCACAGGATCCTTCGGATTAGGCATTGTGCGCCTAATTTACGAAATATTTCTACTTCATAAAAAGGTACGGCTTCCACTTTTCGTCGATTCTTCCGACGAAATGTCTGATGAAAGTCACGTGGTTCGGTCTGCGAGGGACGGAGAGCAATTTCATTCCCGCTTCTTCAGGAGTCCGGTCTCCCTTCTTGTTATTGCAGCGCATGCAGGCGCAAGTGAGGTTTTCCCACGTCTCTTCTCCGCCGCGAGTCTTCGGAATTATGTGATCGATAGTAAGAGGCAGATCTCCTCGTCCGCAATACTGGCATCGGTTGCCATCGCGCCGCAAAATATTTTTCCGGGAGAGAATCACCCGCTTATGTGGGACTCTATAGAAAACCGAGAGCCTCAGGATACTCGGCATCGGTAAAGAAGTCGAGACAGACCTCAGTACTCTGCCGTCATATCTTTCGATTAACTCGGCTTTCCCCAAATAAAGAAGGATGACCGCTTTTTTCCAGCTGCAAATTGTCAGCGGTTCGTAGTTTTGATTTAAAAGTAATACCTTTCCGTAAGTCCTGTCGTGATCGTCTCTTTCGATCTGATGTTCATGATAGCTGAAGACTACTACACCTTCCTTTCATCGATTATTCTGCAAGCGCCAACAAAAGAAGATAACAGTTTTTTGTTGAAATCTCTCCTTTTCGGATCAAAGCTGTTGACTCTGACAAATCCCGAAGAATGGATGAATTTTTTATTGTTCCCCATGTAAAGCGCAACATGAGAAATCTTCTTGCCATCATAAGAAAAAAACAATAAATCTCCCGCTTTAAGATTCTTCAAATTCTTTCCGACAGGCTTGCCCGCCGAAAACTGAACAGACGAATCGCGCGGCAATTCGATGCCGTTGTATCTGAAAACCGTCTGGACAAATCCGGAGCAATCAAAACCCTTCGCGCTTCTTCCGCCCCAGACGTAGGAAGTTCCCTGAAAACTTTGTGCTGTGTTGAACAATCCTTTCAACGAGAAGTCTTTGACGGGAGGAGAATTCTTAACTCCTGATCTTTCAGCATAAGCAATTAAACCATCGGGAAGTTTAACCTCCAAGAAATTCCCGCGCCGTCCGACAACGCTGAGAGCGGTCCCGTAGACTGCCTCGCGGAGAGCAGGTGAGTTTCTGTTCGGTTTCTCGAAAAGGTTCAAAACTTTTTCGACAACGTAAACTTTCGGCAGGGATTGAAATTCGAAAAACACATTTTTATCAAAAAGTGTAATCTGATTTAGCGACACCCAGCCAATGTAACCGTCCGCATGCAATTTAATTCTCGCCCAACTATCGGTAAGCTGAAGAGTATCGAAAGTTTCGCCATACAAGACCTGAGTGATTTGTTCGCTCGAAGAGTTGTCCGACCTTCTGACAGGCACAACGCCGACATGACAAATTCCCTTTGCATGTTTACCGACGCTCTTGTCAGGCAGAAGGACAACTTTTATCCTGAAATCCAGTGATCCTTTCGCGTAAACCTGCGAAATATGAACAGCATTTGAAATTGAATCGGTAAAAATATAGAGATAGTTCTTGACGGGTTTGAAATCTAGAACTGAATGGCGAGTATCAACCCTCAGGGACTTTTTAAGTCTCTTCTCGAATAGTTCGTAAGCACTATGTCCATCGTCCTCAGACATTGTATAAAAAATATACCTAAAGATATGTTTTTAAGCAATAAATCAGGAGAAAAGTCAAAGTAATGCCTTACTGACGGGGTTATTTCTCTCGCAAAGGCGCCAAGAACGCAAAGAAATGTTGACGAGCGGTTCGCTTTGCGGCTTGGCGAGAAACCATAAGTGAGGCATTACATTACCGCGTCACAATTGAACAGAATTATCCCAACCCATTCAACCCAACAACCGAGATCCGCTTCAAACTCTTCAGGCCAGCTTATGTTAAACTCCTTATCTACGACATGCTCGGCAGAGAAGTAGCGAGGCTCGCAGATGAACAAATGCCCGCTGGTTACCATGGTGTTACGTGGAGCGCGAACGGTATGGCAAGCGGAGTGTACATCTACAAGTTGTCTGCCGGCAGCTTCGTGCAGGTAAAGAGAATGATCCTGATGAAGTGACTCGATGACTTGACAAGACTGCATCCCCGTTTTATATTCCTCTCGTCAGGTGCCAAGGGCATAAGGTGGCTTTTTCAATAGCTCTCACGGTGTCTGTAACTAGCTCGTCGCCTCGAAGACTAGAATCGAGGGACTACAAGGAGAAAGATGGGAGCGTCTTTACTGTTTGCAGGAATGCGGGCGTGCCTAGTGCAGGTTAGAATGACCAACGTTAGTCTTTCATCAGAGAAATATTGCGCCTCTCAAGCGAGACTGATGAATGGGTATTAATGCTTCTTGCCGGCCACGATGGAACTCTATAAGCATCGAGCCGCGGCTTATGCACATCGCTTTTCCCAGCAGGAATTGATTTCCAGATAATGCAAATCTGATCCTCAAACACGGTAAACCCGAGGGACGGAGTTGAGCTTGAAGACATATGGAGATGTCAGTGCCTCTCGATAAGTGCTAGGATTGAAAGAAAGGGGAAAGAAATGAAGACCTCTCTCTTCGACGCAACGAAATCCTTTAGGGGAATGTCATGCCTCTTCGGGGTATTGAGTCTCCTTTTGGCAAGCTGCAAGGACAATGGAACTGGGCCAATAATCCAGCCGACACAATCCTACTATCTATACGCGGGCAATTGCGGATATGATCAAGTCTACGTAATCGATACAGATGACGACAGTGTTGTCGATACACTTCATGGGTTTGGATCGGTATGGGATGTAACGGCTACGAAGAGTGGTAAGAAACTCTACGTTACCACAAGGCAAGGACCTGTTAATTGGCCAGGCGCTGTGTATTCTGTGGACCCCGTTACAAAATCCAAGAAACAAATTCTAGCAAAGGCAGCAGATATCTACCTCGAACCGAATGGGACTCCAATCATCATCGCATCCACGCCTTATGATACTGTGCGACAAGTAGGAACAATTGACACGGTAACTGATGCGATCTCATTCTTTGATACCTTAAACATTCTGGATACTGGACACAACTATGAGTCATTGGTTTTTGATCCGGTGAGAAAGATTTTCTATTCATGGACAAACCGAAGTCATCTTTTTGCTTATGACTACCAGAGCAAGAAGATTATTCGGTACTATAACTCCGTTGGCTTTCCGCTCATCAATATGGTGATCTCTCAGGACGGCAAATATATTTACTTCGCAAATGGTCCCGTTATCGACGTTGCTCGTGATTCAATTGTTGGAGAGATACCGGCATACAATGAAAGCACTCTCGGCTCGCTCGCATTAGGCATGAACGGCCAATATTTATATCTGACAGATCCAGGAAAACCTTTCTTACTGGAGCCCGTGCCAAGCGGAAAGATAAGAATCTTCCAAACAAGCACAAATTCCCCCATTGGCTTCATAGATGTTAACAATGCTAGCGGGCAAGCTAATACTATGACTGACAGAATAGTTATTAGTGCCGATGGTGGAAAAGCGTATGTTAGCGGCAATTTTTTAGACATCTTTGTAATTGATCTTGCTGCTAACAGTGCGGTTGACGTGATAAAATTCGAACCGCGTAACGTCAGGATACAGTCTCTTGCCTTAGGTCTAAGGTGAGGTGAGAAGTCTGAGCAAGTAGCCAAACATGATAGTATCATTTTTACATAACCATTCGCCGCCATGATACAGAACTGGCGCCCTTGGGCAATCAGACACTCCTTGAAAACCCGGCCAGGTTTTTACAAGACGGTCCGCCTGTTTCAGGTGGCGCCATTTTCATTTTCGGTTAGAGTAATATTATTTGGCCGGTTACACAATTAATTGAAAAGGAGAAATCATGAAAAAGTGCATCTTTTTTTTGGCTTTTCTTTTCTTGGCTGTTATATCTTCTTCATCGGCGGTTTACGCACAGAATTACTTCTACTACTCACACGGCGAGAAAATTGCCCTAACTCCATCAGACCAGGAAATAACGCTCAAGTTCAAGCCCGGCGTAACCTCTTCAGAGATACAGTCCCTGATGTCGGCGGAATCGTCACTTCAAGAACCCTCTCCGCTCGGCCCTGCGGCATGCGGGGGTTTCTTCAATTACAAATTGAAGCCAAAAACAGATATTAAGCAACTTGTTGCCCGACTTAAGACAAAAACAGAAGTTGACATAGTCAACCCCGTCTTTCTCGTGGGCGGACAAACGAAAGTCCAGATAAGTGATCGATTTGTTGTTCAGTTTTCGCCGCTGGTTGACTGGACTGAAATCGGTTCTTTGAATGCAGTGCACCATGTCGAGGTCGTTGACACCAGCACGGCTTCACCGAATCTCTAATACTTTGAGAGTCACACATTCATCAGACTTGTCGGTGCTCGACATGGCAAATCTGTACCACGAATATCCTCGTGTAGTGTATTCCCTTCCTGATTTCCTAACTGATGTTCGTCTCTTGAGCATCCCGAACGACACCTATTTCTCAAACCAGTATTATCTTCGTAACACAGGTCAGACTGGTGGAGTAAATGGCGCAGACATCAATGTGACGCCCGCATGGGACATCACAACAGGGTCATCGTCAATAACCATTGCAGTCATCGATGAAGGTGGGATGGCTCAGGAAGATATTCCTTCCAGTAGGATTGTTGCCGGTTACGATTATTACGATATCGACTCGGATCCAAGCGCAGGTGGGAATGAAGCCCATGGAATGGCATGTGCAGGTGTAGTCGGCGCGACTCAGAATAATAGCACAGGAATATCGGGCGTAGCCCCAAACTGCAGAATAATGTTCTTGCGAGTATTTAACAGCTACGGACAGGGGACCACAAATAATGGCTTTACTAACGCCATTGATTTTGCTTGGCAACATGGAGCCGACGTTCTGAGCAATAGTTGGGGAATCTATCCCCAGGGAATATGGTATGATAACATTGCCGCTGCGATCAATCGGGCACTAACTCAAGGCAGGGGAGGCAGAGGCTCAGTCGTCGTTTTTGCTGCAAGCAACAGTGCCAATCGTAACAACGGAAATTATGGCTTCGTAACTTTTCCAGCCACGGTTCCGGGAGTTATAGCAGTGGGCGCGACAGACAAATCGAACAACATTCAATACTACAGTCCTCGGGGGACAGGGACGCAATTATCGGTAGTCACGCCAAGTGGTGATCTTGGTTATTTACAACCAGATGGAAGTGTTCAGCTCAGGGGAGACGTCTGGTCAACAGACATTGGCGGACAACCGGGCTGGAACGACGGTAATTACGGAACGGGAGCACCGACGTACTACACCCATTACACATGGGGTGCTCCGGGAGGTGACGCATATCCGCCCGGCAATTACACAGCTCACTTTGGAGGAACCTCCGCAGCTTGCCCGCAAGTGTCCGGTGCAGCAGCACTGATGCTGACCATAAACCCCAATCTGGCACCCTCACAGGTAAAAACCATAGTACAAAACACTGCTGCTGACATGGGCGCGTCCGGTTACGACACCGATTTTGGTTACGGCCGATTGAACGCTGGAACGGCTGTGTATATCGCAAGACCGTTGATGGCTCCAATTTCCGGACCTAGAGAGCTTGCGATCAATCAGCAGGGGACATGGACGGTGTCGGCAACAGGGAGCACAGACAGCTACACCTATGCATGGTTCCTAAGAGCTAATTCGACTGGTGGACAATGGATCGGACCGTTGAGTACCACTAATTCCTATTCTACCACAATGCATAGTTCTGACGGCTATCTTGATCTACGTGCAGATGTAACCAGCGGTGTTTTGTACTATGGTTTTTACCTGTGAGGGTGCCAGATTGGGGTTTATGGTCAGCATCAGTGCTGCTGCACCGGACACTTGCGGGCAAGCTGCGGAGGTTCCTCCAAAGTGAGCTGTGTAATTGCCGGGCGGATATGCGTCACAATTGAACAGAATTATCCCAACCCATTTAATCCTTCCACTCAAATACGATTCAGCTTATCCAAGCCATCTCATGTGAAACTCGCTGTCTATGACATGCTTGGCAGAGAGGTCGCAAGACTTGCCGACGAAGAAATGGATGCCGGTTATCATTCGGTAACATGGAACGCGAGGAATGTCTCAAGTGGCGTTTATATTTACAAGTTGTCTGCCGGCAGCTTCGTGCAGGTAAAGAGAATGATCCTGATGAAGTGATCTTGCCGCTTGATCGGAAAATGCCGCCGCTCTCTCGCGGGGGTTGTGGTAAACTAAGAAACGCATAGCCGCTATTTGAGATTCAAGAAATGACCGTCACTTTTGAAGTGACGGTCACCTCAGCTCACGAACCTATACTCTCGAGTTGCCTTGTTATTTCAGTCTCACTCGCGTCATTTACTTTCTCTTCCCCTTGAAGTTCTTCGCTTGTGGCACTAAATTTTTAAAATTTTATCACTAAATCCTTGAATGAGGTGACAAATGAAACTTTTCGTTTGCGTCAACCAAGTCCCGGACACAGAAACAAGAGTCAAAGTCGGTCAAGACGGTAAAACCATTGATCGCTCCGAGATCAATCTTATCCTTAATCCCTATGATGAATTTGCAGTTGAAGCCGCTCTGCAACTAAAAGACAAAAACGGCGGCGAAGTTACTTACGTGTCAGTCGGCAGAGATTCAAACAAAGAAGTGCTCCGAAAAGCTCTCGCGATGGGCGGCGACAAAGGAATCCTTGTGAAAACCGATAGTGTCGGAGATTCTTATTCCGTCGCGTCAATGATCGCTTCTGCGCTCAAAGATTCCGGCGCCGACATGATTTTCTTCGGTAAGCAGTCGATCGACTATGATGATTCTGCAATCGGAACTATGGTAGCCGAAATGCTCGGACTGCCGTCTGCATCCGTTGTCGTAAAATTAGATGTCGATGAAGGCGCGAAAAAAGTTGTCTGTGAAAGAGAAATCGAAGGCGGTAAAGAAACCGTCGAGATGACAATTCCTTGCGTCATTACCGCGCAAAAGGGTTTGAACGAACCGCGCTATCCTTCGTTGAAAGGAATAATGGCTGCAAAATCAAAACCAATTCAAGAAGTTACGCCGTCTGCCGTAGATTCGCTTGTCGAAGTAACTGAGATGCGAAAGCCGCCTGCCAAACAAGCGGGAAAAATTCTCGGCACCGACAAAACTGCGGTTCCTGAACTCGTCAGACTCCTTCACGAAGAAGCAAAAGTCATCTAAAATTTGAGGCGTTAAAATGAAAATTCTTGCATTTGCAGAACAACACGATGGTAAATTCAAAAAAGTTGCATTCGAAGTAGCGCATGCCGCAGCGCAGCTCGCAGGACAATTGGGAGCGGAAGCGGTCGCGGTCGTAATTGGAAAAGGTGTCGAGAAAATCGCGCCGGAATTAGGCGGCTACGGAATTCAAAAAGTCTATGCCGCAGACGACGACAGACTTGCTCTTTACTCCTCCACGGCTTACGGAAAAGTTCTCGCTAACGCGGCGGAATCTTTGTCGCTAGATGTCATACTCTTGCCGGCAAGCGCAATGGGCAAAGACCTCGGCGCAAGAGTCGCCGCTAAATTGAAAGCCGGACTTGCCGCCGATTGCATTGCGTTAAGAGGAGAAGGCGGTTCCATTCTGGCGACAAGACCAGTTTATGCAGGCAAAGCCTTAATAGATTTGAAAGTGAATTCTCCCAAAAAAGTGTTCACATTGAGACCAAATGTCTTCAGTCCCGGCAGCGCAAACGGTTTGCCTGCGTCGGTAGAAAAACTATCGCTGAATCTTCAAGATTCGGATTTTTCTTCCAAAGTTACGGCAGTCTCGATTGCTAAAGCGGGACGCCCCGACCTCACGGAAGCTGACATAATTGTCTCCGGCGGAAGAGGATTGGGCGCACCTGAAAATTTCAAGATGATCGAAGAACTTGCGGATGTGTTCGGCGCGGCTGTCGGTGCATCGAGAGCGGTCGTCGACGCGGGCTGGAGACCTCACGATGATCAGGTCGGCCAAACAGGAAAGACGGTTTCTCCGTCGCTTTACGTCGCGGTTGCAATTTCCGGCGCGATACAGCATCTGGCGGGAATGTCCTCGTCGAAGTACATTGTCGCGATCAACAAAGACAAAGATGCTCCGATCTTTCAAATTGCCGATTACGGAATTGTCGGCGACGCATTCGAAGTAGTCCCGGAATTGACGGCGCAGATGAAAAAGGCTCTTGGAAAAGATTAAGTGATTCTGCAAATTGACGGTGAAGGAAGAGAGAGATAATTGGATAAGGTAATGGTAGACATACTCGGACTTTCACCGAGTCCATCGAGTCCCGGAGCCTACGCATTGATATTGAAGGAAACAGAAGGCGAACGGCGGCTTCCGATAATCATCGGGCAATTCGAGGCGCAGGCGATCGCGCTCGAACTCGAAGGAATAAAACCGCCGAGACCTCTCACGCATGACCTCGTAAAAAATGTTCTCGATACCCTCGGCACCACTCTTTCAGACGTCATAATCAGTGAATTGCGCGAAGGCACTTTCTTCGCGCGTCTCAATGTCGAAGCAAATGCTGTAAGCCGCGAAATAGATGCAAGGCCGAGCGATGCGATTGCAATCGCAATAAGATTTGGCGTTCCTATTTATGTTTCGGAAACGGTGATGGATGAAGCCGCTGCCGTTCCGGAAGCGGACGAAGGCGAACAGCAAATCGAATCGAATACCGAGCGACCAAAAAAGAATCGCGAGCGCTCGCCTGCGTTCACCAAAGAATCGAAGATGGAACAACTTCAGAAAGAATTGACTGACGCTATTAGCCGAGAGGATTACGAAAGGGCTGCCAGGCTTCGCGATGAAATCAGGCGGCTTCAGCTCGGCGACTGATTCTCACCAAACAAAACGGAGGTCCAAATGAAATCTGCTGCATTAGCGATTGCAATGATGTGGTTGACTGCCTTTTCAAATCCAAGCCTTCAAGAGATGCTCAAACAAAGCGACGACCTCTTCAACAAGTTTGACAACAAAGGGGCTTACGAGGTCTTGCTGAGTGCAAACAAAGACTATCCGAATAATGCCGAAGTCTTGTGGAGATTGTCCCGGGTCGAGATGCACATCGCTGATTATATGCCAATTGTGACAAACCAGCAAAAGGATGCTCAACTTGCGACCTACAAGGTGGCGTATGACTATGCCGACAGCGCCGTTACGGCGAATCCCAAAAGCTCGATGGCTTACACATATCGTGCGGCAACAAACGGGAAAATTGCGCTCTTCAAAGGAGTGTTCAGCGTTGCCCCGATAGTAAAACAGGTTCGCGATGATTGCGAGCGTGCCATCGCACTCGATCCCAACAATGCAATTGCTTACTACATTTTGGGGAGGACATACGCTAAGCTTGCCGAGAAGCCGATGTTGTTTCGTTGGCCCCTTGGTTTAGCATGGGGGAACCTAAAGGATGCGATAAAGTTTTACCAGAAAGCCATTTCACTCGATCCGAATTTTGTGATGTTCCGATACGGTCTCGCAAAGGCTTATGTCAGAGAAGACGAATACCAAAAGGCGAAGGAACAACTGCAAGCGATCCCGACTATCCCGATACGCGATCAGGAGGACGATTCTTTGAAGACCGAAGCAGCAAAACTCCTTCAGAACATTAAGAACAAGTAGCGGGACAAACCCGTTAAACCTTGTCAAGGTTGAAATGCTCTTGACCTTGACAAGGTTCTTGATCGCAGATGCAACTCTGTCTCTTGCTAACCTTGTCAAGGATGGAAAGGAACCTTGACAAGGTCTTGAACTCGACAGGGTTGGCAAGGAAAGTCAGGCAGCTGGCTTCCCGTAAATGGCCTTTCCAATTTTGCACCTTGCACATCGCCTCTCGGAACAAAGCGTGCGGTAAAGGTGAAGTGCGCCTTGCTGGGCCAAAACTGTACTGAACACGTTATCTCCCCCAAAGAAGCTCTCTTTTACCAGCAAGGTGATGTTGTTGTCGGTGGTCGGACGATGGTCGCTGTAGATTCTCAGCGATTGTTCTTGCAAAGCGGGCTGGTCGAAAATTTTTCCGCGTAAATATGTCAACGGCAGAACGGTGTTTATTATTATTTCTTCCGCGCGTCCGGCACCAATAAGCATCTTCACTTTTGTGACGGCAGCTGCTCCGAAAACAAAATGCCGCGTCCAATAATCTTGCGACGGAACAACTAGAAACTTTCTCCATGTCAATAGCAATCCGCGGTCGTCCTTGGAAGCGGCTGAGCTAATCAACTCTTTAGCTGAAAATTCGCTTCGCTTATTAGTCAGCATATAGCTCGCGCCGGCTATTCTCAGCGACGGGAAGTTTTGCGGACGGAGTTTGAAGAAAAACCACTCAGATCCATCGACGTATTCATGCTTATATTTCTTTCTTGCCTGCAGCCAGATCGAATCTAACTTTTCACAGTATATCTTTGATTCTTCATCAAAGCCGTGCACATCTTGCGGCAAGAGATTAGCGGCGCCAAAAAGTATCGCTTCAACTGTCGATCTGTCGCCGTTCGAGTGCTCGCTCAGAAATGAAAGAGAAACATTTCGGGCAAGTTTTCTAAAAGCTGCGGTGTTCTTGCTGTAGCCAAGCCCCTCGAAAATTCCCTCGTACAAAAGCTGATCCCAGTAAGCTTCCCCCTGCAGCTCCGACTTTTCGTACGTCTTATGTTCGATCAAGAGTTCCGAAAAATCTCTGAAATACTTCTGTTTCGCTTCGAAGACAACCGGACGATTCTCGTCGATGATGTCCTTCAGTCGTTCTTCAAACTTATTCACCTTGTGCATAAATCGCTTTTCGCCGAGGAAGTTCAGGTAATCCATCTTCTCTTTAAAAGATACCTGAGAATTTTCATCCGCACATTTCAAAGCAATGATCCGCTCTTCGGAATTCAAACCCGTCAGAAATTTGGTCGCCTCAGCGGAAAGAAATTTCGACAGCTCCAGTGTCTCTATTCTTCTCCCCGACTCCGTGGCACAGTCGTGAGTTCCGTCGCATTCCACAACGACGTGAAGAACGACCGAATTATAATTTCGGTCGGAGTGGTGGTTATGCGAATACCAATCCGAGCTCTTCCTGTGCAATTCAACGTCACCGCGCATTGTAACGCCGTCGATCTTTACCAATGCATGTTTGAAATCCGGACCCGTGTCCGAGTTGGCTTCTCCGGTCTGGATAATTTCCACCCGCTTCCCCGACACAGATCTCAGCGACGGATCGAATTTCCGATTCTTGAAAAGCTCCTTGAGCTGAGACTCCGAGAGATTTGAGGACATTTTACATTTTTTTTTCGGCCTGAGGCTTGTTCCCCAGGCGCATCCGCCTCTGGGGGAGATGAGCCTTCGGCTCAGATGAAAAGATCGTCACTCTTCTGACTGCTAAAGTTTCTCCGGTAGATTTTTGAAAGACGGCCGTTATCTCGTTTGTTCCCTGCTTCAGGTACACTCTTGGAAATAAAATCTGCATGCTGTCCGAAACAACTGCCATATCCTGCTTCTCGCCATTTACGTACAGATAAACAGATTTTTCTGAAGTGTCAGACTTGACCAACATCTTTAACGCTGTCGAGTCACCAAAGATTTTTTCTTTTACCGAAGCCGGCTCAAACTCAAAATAAAGTTCTGACACTTCCTGTTTCTGCGCCGTTTGTCTCTCCGCCATCTTCTGCAAAAAGTCATTCTTGCCATCTTCCTTCTGCAGGAATACCGGCAGCGCAAAAAACAATACGGTGAGCAGGAGAAACGCCGACCACTTTAAGACTTTTTTGAGAAAAAATTTCATCACCGCTTCAGCAAAGCGTTATAATAAAACGCCTTTTCCCTGACTTTTTCTGCAAAGTTTTCGTCATATCCCGCAAAAATTATATCGCGGCCGACGTTGATTATCACCGGCGCGCCGCTGCTGTTCGCAACTTGCGCGACATCCTCGATGGAACCTCCTTGCGCTCCGATCCCGGGAACAAGAAGCGGTATTTGAGGATAACTGTTTCTTATTGCCGACAACTGCTCGGCTTTGGTCGCGCCAACCACAGCGCCGATGTTTCCGTCTTTGTTCCATTCGGAAAGTTTCTCAAGCACAAGCTCATAAAATTTCTTGCCGCCGAACTCACGGAGCTGAAAGTCTTTTGCACCCTGGTTCGATGTGACGACAAGCGCAAAGATGTCCTTGTCCTTGTAATTCAAAAACGGCTCGAGAGAATCGTAGCCCATGTAAGGATTCACAGTCACGGCGTCGACTCCAAAATAGTCGAAGAACGTCTGGGCATAATGTTTTGCACTATTCCCAACGTCACTGCGCTTGCAGTCCGCGATGACGTAAACATCGTCAGGAATCCTCGCAATCGTTTCTCCGAAAGTTGACCAGCCTTTTTCTCCGAGAACTTCGTAGAATGCCGTATTCAATTTGTAAGCACAGACGACATCCTCCGTCGCTTCAATTATTCTCGTGTTGAATTCGAGAACGGCATCTTCATACTCCGATAAAAACTCCGGAATTTTTTCTACAGACGGATCAAGCCCGATGCAAAGATTGCTCGCACGTTTTTCAATTGAAGCTGAAAGTTTCTTGAAACTCATTTCGAATTAAGAACTTTGTTACCGAAATTTTTCCACATCATAGATTCCACCGGACGTTTTGTCCTACGGTTGTACTTTGCCGTCTTCTTTTTGTTGTAAGGCACGAGAACTTCTCCGCTGACTTCGAAATAGATGAGCTGTCCTATCGGCATCCCTGGATAAATCCTGACCGGCTGTTTCACACTTATCTCGAGAGTCCATGTATTGCAATAACCTATATCGCCTTTCCCCGCGGTCGAGTGAATGTCGATTCCGAGTCTTCCGATACTCGACTTTCCCTCGAGGAAGGGCACAAAGGTATGCGTCTCCGTATATTCCTGAGTCACTGCGAGATAAAGTCTGCCGGGCAGGAGCAAAAAGCCGTCGTCATTTATCTTGAAAGAATTCAGTTTGTTGTGCTTCCGCGCATCGAGTATATCGTCTTTGTAAATTGACATTATATCCGCGAGATGAACGTCGTAGGAGTTCGACCCAAGGAATTTTCTATCGAAAGGCTCAATGACAATATTTCCTTTTTCTATTTCCTCGAGAATGCGCTTGTCGGTGAGAATCATCCTTTAATGTTCCTTCCTGTGTGCATAGAAATTTAGAAGAATCCCAACCATCATCCAATCGGACAATATGGAGGAGCCGCCGTAGCTGATGAACGGAAGCGGAATTCCGACGATAGGTGCGAGGTTTATGTTCATTCCAATATTTATGAAAACGTGAAAAAGCAGAACCGAAGTGATCCCGATTGAAGCAAGACTTGCAAATTTTGTTTTCACAAGTTCAGCGATCCTCACGCCTCTGAAAAAGAGCGCGCCGAAGGCGAGCAGCGTAACCGCGGCGCCGAAAAAGCCGAACTCTTCACCTATGACGGTGAATATGAAATCTGTCCAGCGCGCTGGAACAAAACGAAGCTGTGTCTGCGCGCCGTGAAGATAACCCTTCCCAAATAATCCGCCGCTGCCGATAGCGACACGCGCCTGAAGCGCATTGTAACCCGCTCCCTGCGGATCAAGATTAGGATTCAGAAATATTTGTATGCGCTTCTGTTGATGCGGTTGAAGAAGCTTCCTGTAAAAATATTCCATGAACAATCCGAATGATACCGCAACAAAACTCAGTGTAACGGCGAAAAGTTTTTTTCTGCTTAACAAGAAAAAGAGGATGCCGAAGACAAGCACCGTCAAGAGAAGTGTAACCGTACCGGTAAATTCAGCGAAGACGATCGCGATCGGTGCGATCAAAGCAACAATGACTATCGGCTGCAAACCAGCCCAGAATAGAATCGGGAAAAAGATCGCAAGGTAAACTATCGTTGTGCCGAGGTCGGGCTGAAGCATGGTGAGGATCATCGGCAAGCCGACAATTCCCGCTGAAATGCCGATTATTTGCCACTCAGTCCGTTCGTTTCCTTTCTCAGAAAGAAACTTGGAAAGCGCCAGAATCGAGGCGACCTTTGCAAGTTCGGAAGGCTGTCCGCCAACGCCAAGAAGACCCAACCAGCTTGTATGGCTTGCGACGCGTTTGCCTGCGACAAGTACGAATAGCAAGAGCAGAATCGTGATCGCATAAAAAAAGTACGCGCCGCCCTGCAGAAATCTGTTCGAGGAAAACATGATGATGAACGCGATGATAATTCCGCTCACCTGCCACACAACATCTCTCACAAAGAAATCGTGCATCCCGGAATTGTAAGTAGCGCTGTTGACCGCAAGCGCTCCGATGCATCCTAATATTACGGCGAGAAAGAAAGTTTTATAATCGAACGAGTCTTTGAAGAAATCAAACATCAGCGCAGCGCGGCGGTCGCCACGATCCCCTTCGGTTCTTCCTGCTGCTGGACACCCTGTTTGTTCAGATAATACTCAATGAGTTTCTTTGCTATTGGTGCGGACACCGATCCGCCGAATCCCGCATTCTCCACGAGAACTGCCAGAGCAATTTTTGGATGGTCGAACGGCGCGAAAGCTATGAACCATGCGTGATCCTTGCCTCGCGGGTTCTGGGCAGTTCCTGTTTTTCCGGCAACGATAATTCCCGGAATTTGCGCTCCATGCCCCGTTCCGCCGGGACCGTTGACGACCAAATACATTCCTTCTCGAATTTGATCGAATACTTCTTTACTCACAGGAATCGTGCGCTCGCTGTATTGCGTGTAATAGATCTTGCCTGTTTTTCGGTCACGCATATATCTGACGAGATGAGGCTGAAAATATTTGCCGTAATTCGCAAGCGCCGTTGTGTACGCAGCCATTTGCAAGGGTGTTGCGCTGACCTCACCTTGCCCGATTGCCAAACTTACCAAATAACCGTTCGTCCACCTGTTCTTGCCGAAAATTTGATTGAAGTAATCTCTAGACGGCATGATACCGGGGCTTTCTTCTTTCAAATCGATACCGGTCTTTTGTCCAAACCCGAAAAGCTGACCGTATTTTGTCCACGCATCGAACCCGACTTTAAGAATCAAGTTGTAAAAGAATACGTTACAAGACTTTTCAATGGCTTGAATAATGTTTACAGTTCCATGCACTTCATGATCTTTAAAAATCCTTCCGCCATAGTAAAATGATCCCGTGCAATGAATCGTCCAGTTGTCATCGACAACTCCGCCCTCGAGCGCCGCGCTCGCGAGCACCATTTTGAATGTGGAACCCGGCGGAAGCGCTGCCAATGTTGCACGGTTGAAAAGAGGATGGTCGGGATTATTGCTCAGATCATTCCATTCCGTTTTTGAAGTGTAACCCGAAAAAACCGACGGATCAAAGTCCGGAGCGCTCGCCATTGCCAGGACTTCGCCGTTGTTAGGGTCTAGAGCAACTACAGCGCCGCGCCTGCCGACGAGAAGAGACTCCGCTAATGCCTGCAAGCCTTCATCGATCGTAAGATACAGATCGGAACCGTCCTGCGCAGGAACATCAATCTTGCCGTCGTCATAGCTCCCGACAACTTGTCCTCGCGCATTCACCGCCAGGTACTTCAGTCCCTTTTGACCGCGAAGAATCGTCTCATAGCTTGCTTCGAGTCCCGTATATCCCACGATGTCGCCCGGCTTATAATAGTCTCCCAATGTCGCAAGCTGCTGCTCAGAAATCTCTTTTGTAAATCCAAGAATATGCGCCGCCCGCGCTTTTCCAACGTAAACTCTTTTCGGCTCGATATCAAAATACACTCCGGCGAATTCCTTGAGATGTTCCTCAATCGAAGACAGCGTCGCGAAAGAAATATCGCGCTTCAATCTGACGGGAAAGTACGGAGATATGTTTTCTCCTATCTGAATTCGTTTCATGATGTCTGAGCTGTCCGTCTGGAGAAGCGATGCAAGCGCAGGTATTTGGCTTTCCCTAAACTCGTGTGGAATAATGGAGACTTCGTAAGCCGGATCGTTTTCCACCATAACATTCCCGTTGCGGTCGAAGATTTCTCCCCGAAGCGGCTGCTGAACAAACACCCTTGTCGTGATCTGTTCGGACTTCTTCCCGTAAACCACTTCATTCATCAACTGCATGTCGCCTAACTTTATCATGATTGCCAGCAGAGCTAAGACAACCACACCCCTCATCATCACCGATCTTGCGCGCGAGCCAAAATCGACATCAAACATAGCGGCTTTTCTTCCCGTTTACGAAAACAATTATCATAGCAAATACCGAAGTATAGACAGTCGTTCCAAGAGTGAATTTCAAGAAAACGTAGAAATAATTCAATTCGCCGGCGGCGATTATTGGTAGTGCAAGAAGTTCAGAGAAGAAGAGTGTAATCGCGGAGATCCAGGCAAAATTAAATGTTTTTCCCGCCAGTTCTGCGTCGCTTTCCTTGTAGAAGAATCCGGCAATAAATCCCGCTATCACTCCCACGAAAGAGGTGTAACCGAGAAAATGTGTCGTCAGCAAATCGTGCAATAAACCGACGACAAACCCTCCGCCCATTCCAAAGAGCTGCCCTTCGCGAAGCGCAAGGAAAATTACGAACAGAATTACGACCTGAGGCGAAACCAAATTTATCGAAGCGAAGTCGTCCAAGAATTTTTGGACCAAAATAGCAGCGACGCCAAGGACGACGTAACCGATCAGCCGCTTTGTCATTTGTGCTTCGGAAGGTTCTTTGTTTCGAGCTTGACAGCTTCAGCCGGACGGCTGTATTGCATGACGAACGCCGCGGAGATAGAAGTGAAATCAACCGCGGGTTGGACTTCAATGTGTTTAAAAATATCACCTGTCTCTTCTGTCGCTTTAGAAACCACGCCGATTACTATTCCCGGCGGGACGAGGCTGCTCAATGTAGACGTTTCAACGATGTCCCCAGTCTTGACCGAGTATCTTCGTGAGACATTTTTCATAGCGAGTTCACCGAATCCGCCCGCAACAATCAGTCCGTCCGCAGACGCATTGACTAATCGCGCGGCGATCCTGCTGTCGCTGTCTAACAGAGTTCTAACCAGTGAAAAGTCGCTGCTCACAGCGATTACAATTCCGACCAAGCCGCTTCCGGTAATTACAGGGTCACTGATGTGCACACCATCATTCGAGCCCGCATCGAGCGTGACGAAATACTTCCCCCCCTCGGATGTGCGACCGATAACGTTCGCAGGGATAAGCACCGTTGTGCTTTGGCTTTTCAGCGCGAGCATCGATCTAAGCTGTTGGTTCTCGATTAGAGCGCGGCGAATTCTCGCAGTCATGTCTATGAGATGCGCATTTTCTTCCTGAAGCTCTTTGTTCTTTGAAGCCAAAGAGAAATAACTCAGAACGTCGTTCACGCCTGCTTCAAGATAAGAAGTGGTAACTAAACCGATAACCTGCAAACCGCGAGTGTGAACGTTGTTGTTGGTCGAGATCATGAAGAGAGACAACGAGAGAAGCAGCGCGAAAACGATATAGTTTTTCGCCAGACTAAAAAATTCAGAAATCCATTTAAACATTCGGATTCCTGTCAGTATCGCCTGCTCTTGATCAGCACCTTAGAATATTCGTTCATTTTGTCGAGTACTTTACCGACACCGCGCACAACCGCAGTAAGAGGGTCTTCCGCCACATGCACAGAGAGGTTTGTTTCCATTCTTATTCGCTCATCCAGCCCTTTGAGAAGAGCTCCGCCGCCGGACAACATTATTCCGCGATCGAGAATATCCGCGGAAAGTTCCGGAGGAGTCCGTTCGAGTGAAATTTTCACCGCGTCAACTATCGCACCCACTGGCTCGTTCAGCGCCTCGCGGATTTCAGCCGAACTAACTTCCGTCGTCTTCGGAATTCCTGCCACGAGATCGCGGCCTTTGACTGCGATTGTTATCTCTTCCTTCAACGGCATTGCCGAGCCGACCTCGCACTTTATCGCTTCCGCAGTCCGCTCGCCGATCAAAATGTTGTGGTTCTTTTTGAAGAATTGTATGATCGCGTTGTTCATCTCGTCGCCGGCGATGCGAATTGATTCTTCATTTACAATCCCGGAAAGTGCGATCACTGCAATTTCTGTCGTACCGCCGCCAACATCGATAACCATGTTTCCCACAGGCGCGTCGACGTCGAGTCCAATTCCGATTGCTGCCGCCATCGGTTCTGCGATCAAGTGCACTTCCTTTGCGCCGGCATGTTCCGACGCATCACGCACCGCGCGCTTCTCAACTTCTGTGATTCCACTTGGAACGCTTATTACAATTCTCCTGCTTGGAAGCATCCCTGCATGAACTTTTTTTATGAAAGCACGAAGCATCCCCTCGGCAATTTCAAAATCCGCAATAACACCGTCGCGCATCGGGCGGATAACTTGAATATCCCTGTGAGTTCTCCCGAGCATTTCTCGTGCTTCATGTCCGATTGCGACAATGCGTTTTGTGTTTTTATCAAATGCTACGATAGAAGGCTCTCTCAGAACCACACCTTTGGATCGCATCCAGATCAGAGTGTTTGCTGTCCCGAGATCGATTGCCAGATCGTTCGATAAAATTCCGAAGAATCCCATTACTCTACTCTTTTAATGTTTAAAATGTCTTATACCTGTGAAAACCATTGCAATGTTGAGCTTGTCCGCGGCTTCGATCGATTCAGAATCCCTTACCGAACCGCCGGGCTGAATTATCGCCGCCGCGCCCGCTTTCGCTATTTCTTCCACATTATCTGCAAACGGGAAGAAAGCGTCCGAGGCGACAACACTTCCTTTCAAATCGAGACCGGCCTCATCCGCTTTCATACGGGCAATTTTAACGGAGTCAATTCTCGACATCTGTCCGGCGCCTGAACCGAGCGTCATGCCGTCTTTGACAAAGACAATAGCGTTTGACTTAACGTGCTTGCAAACTATGTAAGCAAATTTCAAATCCCGCAACTCTGACTCGGAAGGCTTACGGCTCGTAACGACTCTCAAATCGTTGTCATTCAGAACGATATTATCCGCCGTCTGTGCGAGTACTCCGCCGCAGGAGGAACGCATTTGAATATCGTCAGGCAGCTTGCTCTTGCTGAGCATCAACCTTCTGTCTTTTTTCTTCTTCAGCAATTCAAGGGCTTCGTGGGAAAATTCCGGCGCAATAACAACTTCTAAAAAAATCTGGTTCAGTTGTTCGGCAAGCATCCCATCAACTTTTCTATTGAAAGCGACTATCCCGCCAAACGCGCTTTTAGAATCGGTTCTCAAAGCCTTCGTGTAAGCTTTGAAAACATCTTGAGCTGCCGCAACGCCGCACGGATTTGTGTGCTTTATGATCACGGCAGTCGGTTCGTCAAATTCATGGACAAGCCTTTGAGCCGCGTCAATGTCCACAAGGTTGTTGTATGACAATTCTTTGCCGTGAAGCTTCTCGAAATATTTTTCGAAGCTTCCGTAATAACCTGCTGATTGATGGGGATTCTCGCCGTAACGCAGATCCATATCTTTGTGTTCGGCGACGAAGATCGAATCGCCGAGCGAACGACCATCGCCGAATTTCTCCATATAAAATCCGGCGATTGCTACATCGTACTCTGCCACTTTCTCAAAAGCTTTGGCAGCAAGTCTCTTCATCAAGTCGAGGCTGACTTCTCCTTTGTTATTGATCTCAGCCGCAACTTCATTGTACTGAGACGGCTCTACAACAACGGCGCAGCCTTCATAATTTTTCGCTGCCGCCCTTATGAGCGATGGTCCACCGATGTCAATATTCTCGACGATCGTCTCAAGACCTGCACCTGAAGCAACTGTTTCCTCGAACCGATAGAGATTCACGACAACCATGTCGAAGAGAGAGAGTTTGAGTTTGTCGAGTTGGTCGAGATGGCTCTTCATATCGCGTTTTGCAAGTATTCCGGCAAAGACCGCAGGGTGAAGCGTCTTCACTCTTCCGTCGAGAATTTCAGGGAAATTTGTAACGTCGCTGATGCTCTTCGCGTTTATGCTGGCACCTTGAAGAACTTTCAGGGTTCCACCGGTACTAAAAATCTCCGCGCCTTTTTTCGCCAGGACGTTCGCAAATTCAACAAGCCCCGTTTTATCTGTAACACTAATCAGTACACGTTTTACTTTCACGAAAGAAAAAACCGCGCCTTTCTTCCTTCCACCTTCACTCGATTCTCCTCAAATAGTTTTATCGCTTCAGGCAAAAGTTCGTATTCAAGTTGATGGATTTTGGAGGCAAGACTTTCCGGCGTGTCATCGCCGCTCACCGGCACACATCTCTGAAGCACAATCGGACCGTGGTCATATTCGGCATCAACAATATGAACTGTCGCGCCGCTGACCTTGCATCCGGCGTCTATGACTGCCTGATGAACTTTCATTCCGTACATTCCTTTTCCCCCGAAAGAAGGAAGGAGCGCCGGATGTATGTTGATAACTCTATTTTCAAAATTCTTGACGACGACTTCTGGGACCTTCTTGAGAAAACCTGCAAGCACTACAAAATCGACTTCACTCTTTTTTAGAGCATCTAGAATTGAATTTCCAAATTCGACTTCGCTCGCAAAGCTTTTTGGATCTGCAACCTTGGTCTGAATGCCGGCACGTGTCGAACTCTCAATTGCTTCACAATCATGATTGGAAATCACCAATCCGACTTCCGACTTAAGAAATCCCTCTTCGTGTTTTTTGATAATGTTAAGAAGGTTTGTGCCCTTGCCAGACACAAATACCGCGAGTTTCATTCGTCGAAAAGTTACCAATCGGTTGGACAAATAGCAATTATTTTCTTGAAAAATGGGGATTTTTCTTGCTGCAACTCAACTAAATTGTCACGTGGTCTCGACTAACTTCACTCCTTTGGAAATTAACGACTGCGGGTTTAAATTTTCATGTGAAAGAACAAAAGCGAGAGACCAATCTCAGGTGAAGCTGGTCTTCTACGGACGCGTTTGAATGTTGAATCCAAATATTTTCAATAATTTTTTGCGGCAAGCACCGCCTCCAAATAAAATCCGGAAAGTCAAGTCACTTTTTGATCGGGAATGGAAAAGAAAACTCACGTAATAATCGCCTCTCTGATACTTTCAATCCTCGTTTGGCTG
Organism: Bacteroidota bacterium; assembly: GCA_023381615.1. GTDB lineage: Bacteria > Bacteroidota > Ignavibacteria > Kryptoniales > JAKASW01 > JAKASW01. The sequence continues at coordinate 3,855 of JAMCQL010000060.1, read as the reverse complement.
TCCGTATCTATGAACAATGAATATTCTGTAACGATTCGTGTTCCTTTCAGAGTCAACGACCTTCCCAACGGTCTCGCACTCGCAAGTCCGATCCCGCGTACCATACTCGTTCGTGCCCGAGGAACCGGCTGGCAGCTTGCTACCGCTTATTTCTCAACATCATCAAGCATCGATTTGGATGCGTCAAATTTCGAGAGGAGAAGAATTATTCTGACGAGCCGTGACCTCGGTTATTCGCTCGACCTCGGTTCATCTGCGGAGGTGCTGAGCTTCACTCCCGACACAGTTGTGATAACAGTAGACACGATCATCACTAAGCGGGTGCCAATTGTGCCAAGAATTGAAGTAGAGCCGCGCAAGAATTTTACGCTCGTAGGTTCGCCTGAGATTTCGCCGGATTCGGTCACAATTTCCGGCGCGAGAAGACTTGTCAGCAGCATCAACGTTTGGTATACAAAGTCTAGGAAATTTAAGGACGTCAACAATGAAATAAACGCGGCGATCCCGCTTGCTGACACGCTCGATGGAATAATAAAACTTGATATTCGACGCGTAAACGCCGCGATAAACGTTCAGCAAATCACCGAGAACACTTACAGGAATATCCCCGTCAGAATTCTGAACAACACCGATTCAGTTCAGATATTACTTCTTCCGCCGACGGTCGATGTAACAGTCAGAGGCGGAATCAAGACGGTGTCTGAGATGACCGCAGATTCTTTGAGCGTAACCGTAAACTACAATAATCTCATCCATTCCACTGCCACACATTTCCAACCTGACGTCGCGGCCCCGCCGACCTTACAGGTCATTTCCATTCAGCCCGACAGCGTAGAGTTCATTAAAAGAAAGTAGCGCTCGCCATTTCCCGAATAAATAAAAGTTTTCAAAGAGGAGCAGCACAAAATGCCTAACGATAAAGTCCTCAAACTCGGTTTGCCAAAAGGAAGTTTGCAGGAATCAACATTTTCATTGTTCCAAAAAGCCGGATACAATATCTCGGTGTCATCGAGAAGTTACTTCCCGAACGTCGATGATGAAGAAATAAAATTGATGCTCGTCCGCGCGCAAGAGATGGCGCGATATGTCGAGCTTGGGACTTTCGATGCGGGATTAACCGGCAAGGATTGGATCATAGAAACAAGCAGCGACGTCGTTGAAGTTGCCGAGCTTGTGTACGCGAAACAGAGTATGCGCCCTGTGAAATGGGTGCTCGCCGTTCAGGAAGACTCCCCTTTCAAAACCGTCTTTGACTTAAACGGAAAAAGAATTTCTACCGAAGTCATAAATATCACAAGGAAATATCTAGAAAAACATAACGTCAGAGCTTCTGTAGAATTTTCGTGGGGCGCAACAGAAGTCAAAGTTCCGGAGCTTGCTGATGCGATTGTTGAAGTAACCGAGACGGGCAATTCCATACGTGCGAATCATCTCAGAATAATCGACACGGTTCTTGAATCTTCGACGCGACTCATTGCAAATAAAGACGCCTACCAGGACAGGTGGAAAAGAGAAAAGATCGACACGATCGCGCTGCTGCTCAAAGCGGCAATCACCGCCGAGGGAAAAGTTGGTTTGAAGATGAACATTAAAAAAGCCGATCTCCCGAAAATAATCGGAATAATTCCGGCGCTGAGGAAACCAACAGTCTCTCCCCTTTCCGATGACGAGTGGGTCGCAATCGAAACGATAATTGAAGAACGGATTGTCCGGATTCTTGTACCGGAGCTCAAACGAAACGGCGCGGAAGGAATCATTGAGTACCCGCTGAACAAGATTGTGCCATAACGTTAGAATAGACCGCGGATGACACAGATAACGCGGATCTATACGGACCAAGACAAAACACATAAAATAATCCGTGCGAATTCGTGTCATCAGTGTAATCTGTGTGCTATTGCTTTTCCGGACTCGTTGTCCAGATAGAATACTTGTAAGAGTGAATTTTTCAAACCAAATTGAGGCGTGAAGATCAAACTCGGTAAATACGAATTAGAGAAGCCCGTTGCGCTCGCTCCGATGGAGGATGTGACCGATCTCGGCTTCCGTCTCATCTGCAAAGAGTTTGGCGCCGACATTGTTTACACCGAGTTCGTAAGCTCCGAGGGACTAATCCGCTCCGCCCGCAAGAGTGTCAATAAACTTCTGACGAACGAGAAAGAGCGTCCTGTCGGGATACAAATCTTTGGCGGCGATCCGAATGTGATGGCAGAGGCGGCGAAAATTGCCGAGGATTCCGGACCGGATTTCATAGACATCAATGCTGGCTGCTGGGTGCCAAAAGTTGCGTCGCGAGGCGCCGGTGCTGGACTTCTGAAAGACCTAAAGCAAATGGAATCGATCATTCGGTCGGTGAAGAATGCCGTGTCAATTCCTGTCACTCTAAAAACTCGTCTCGGCTGGGACTCAAACTCGATAACCATTTTCGAAGTAGCAAAAATCTGTGCTGATGCGGGACTATCGGCACTTACCATCCATGCACGGACGAGAGACCAGCACCACGACGGTGAGGCAAACTGGGATTGGATAAGACGGGTCAAGGAAGTCTCGGAATTGCCGATCATCGGGAACGGCGACATTAAGATTGCCGAAGACGCAATCGAAATGTTCGAATACACGAAATGCGATGGCGTCATGGTTGCCAGAGGTGCAATCAGCAACCCGTGGATCTTCAAGGACATAAAATTTCTAATGCAACACGGCACGCTTCCACCCGCGCAAACTTTCCAAGAGCGAATCGATACGTGCCTTCGTCATTTAGAAATGGAGATCGAATTAAAAGGCGAACGGCGCGGTTTGATGGAGTTCAGGAAATATTATCACGGATATTTCCACGGCATCAGGAACGGATCGGCATTGAGATCAAAACTTGTCAGGCTTGAAACACTCCCCGAAATAAAGAAGGCGTTTTCCGAATGGATCTCTTCGGGACAGGAATTCATGGAGAACCAGTCTGCTCAGGAGAGTTTGTCACCGTCATCCCCAAGCTTCTCCCAAGTGTAAGCAAACGTTGAATACCCTTGTTGTTTGACATCGCAGCAATCAGAAGCTGCTATTTATTTTCTGATAATTTCTATCAACCTCTCAATGGCCGAATGCAATTTTTTGAGTTTGAGATGGCCAACCCTGTATAAAAAACGATACTACTATCCGCAGTGAAAATCCATTAGGTCTGATATTGCTCGACTGTTTCAGACCTCCCGACTATGAATTGCCAGTTCCGAAACGTCGTTGTACAATTTCCCTTATGATAATCCTTTGTTGGTCCGTATTCAAAATAGACTGAACACTGCAGTCCGTTGGGATTTACCGAGCCGTTAAAAGTAACGTTCGCACCAAAGGTAGCGGTAGATAAGCTGTCGTAAACATAAGTCTGGTTGATAACCGGCGCTTGTGTTTGCAAGATTGGCGTTTGCGCCATCAAGCCCGTCTTACCTATGCATAGTAAAGAAACGAAAAATGCGAAACAGTAGATTCTTTTCATAACAGCATGCCCTTTCCTTTCTCACGGTGTCAATTGATACGCGTTACAGTGCCGGCAGCCCAATCTATTTGCCATGTAGATGAGGCCGGGCATCCCGTCAGCGGCAGATTAATCCAAAATGAGAACTTGTATACCCCGTCTGCATAACAATCGTACTTAAATTTATTGCTCATACTACTGACAAGCGCGGTGAATCCGTACGGCCATTCATGTCTTGTCCTGAAATAGGTTGACACTTCAAAGAATGTGGAGGAGTTATCCACATAAGGAGTTAATAACCTATGGAGAGAACGAGATGTATACGATACAGCGAGGCATTCAGACGAAAGGTAGTAGAGGAGATCGAGTGCGGGAAATACAGTATTTCTGGA
>JAMCQL010000018.1 GCA_023381615.1 Bacteroidota bacterium | reverse complement strand
GATGCTCTGCGCCGTCAGATCGACACCGGTTACATTTGCGCCGCCTCTTGCAAATTGCAGAAGATCGGTTCCTAGCCCACATCCGATTTCAATGATTTTTTTCCCTTTGAATTTGTCAAAGCCGACAATTTCATTCATGAACGGCTGCGTCGCGTACCTGAATCGTTCGACCTCGTCGAAGAATTCTTTTGATCCCCATTTTAGATCTGTAAACTGCGTGCCGCAGGGATGTGAGTTCCAATAATCCCTTACGGCATTCTTCAGCTGTATGTCGGAAGTCGTTTGCATTTTCAACGGTTGTAAAAAAATATAATCATTACGGAATCTTCTTCATAGACCAATGTGGATGTGGTACGGAAAATATCCCGGTCGGTTGAGAGGAATTATGAGAGGGGTCAGTTTCCCGTCCCGGAAATGTTCCTCAGAGCGTCGAAAACGCGAAGCGCGTTTTGCTTCCATGTGTACTTGTCCATCGCATCCTGCCTGGCTTGCGCCCCGAGTTTCCTGCGAAGTTCCGGATCGTCTGCGAGGCGTTGAATCTTCTCCGCCAGCTCCTCGGCGTCACCGGGTTTCGTCAGAATACCGTTGACGCCGTCTTTTATTATCGAGCCGATTTGTTCGAGGTCGCTGGCGATAATTGCCTTGCCCATAGCCATGTACTCAAAGAGTTTCGTTGGTGAGCCAAAAAAACGTGTACCATCTTCAAAACCGAGATGCGGGGAAACCAGGATATCGCACGCGGCAAGATATTTTGGTGCTTCCACATGCGGAATGAGCCCCGTAAATATTACTTGCCCTTCGAGATGACTGGAGGTGACCTCCAACTCGAGGTTCGATTTCAGATTTCCATCTCCGATCAGGAGGAAACAAATATCTTTGCGAGAACTGCAGACATCTTTGATGGCGTCCATAAGAATCTCCACACCATGCCAGCGAGTAAAAGTCCCTATGAAGCCTACAATTGTATTTTTTGCGTCATCTAGTCCGAGCTTTTCTCTGATAGCCGCACCATTCACCTTCGGACTGAAAGTTTCTGGATCCGCCGCATTTGGATTAACGATAATTTTTGGTTCACCGGCACCCAATGCTATGATGTCCTGTTTGACGACTTCTGAAACGACAACTATCAAGTCGGCGTATTTAAATGCGACTCTCTCGAAGGCAACCGCGATTCTCTCGAAAATTAGCCGGCTCCAGTTCTTCTTGGCCCACACTTCTGAGTAATTTACCTCAAGAACGACAGGAATGTTGAACTTGTGTCCGAGAACGATTGAGGAAAAATTGAAGATGGAATGCCGGTGATAAATCATATCCGGTTTTTCTCTGCTGAATATTTTCGAGGCCGCTTTTATCATCCTGAAATGGTAACTCATTATCTGAAGCTCATCGAGGAAATCGAACAGCGCTGATGGCTGCACGATGTTGACAGGAATATTTCTTTCACGGCAACCGGCGATCTCAGCGTCTGCAACCAGAAACACTCTGCTCCCCAAGGCCCTGGCCCCGTCCAGAAAACCGAGCATGTGGCTGATCGAGCCGCCGGCCTTTACTCCTCCGGATAGATCAGTCCGGAAATAGGCGATGTTATGAGGTTGATTGCCTGGCGCGGGGACCGTGCGCTTCCCGGGTCCGATTCCCCACCGAAAGATGCTAAGCCATGCCCTGGCAAGAAGGAAAAGCGACGCGATTACTCCGGGGAATAATCGGAGGAAGACAGTCATCACGAGTTTTGCTCTGCAGGACATGACGAAGGTATTGTCAGAGTAAAGAATTATGATTCTCCGAGCGCGGATTGAGGATGCCAGAAGCTGCAGCGAGGTTTTGCTACGGAATACTGTGGCATTACAATCTGACACTACCACGGCGTCGTATTTTCTTGCTCTGAGTTCGCGTGCCAATTTCGAGACCGACTTGCCGGCAATTTGTTTTTTCGTCACGAGGTTTATCTCTGAATCGGGAAATCGTTTTTTCAATTCCAGAATGATATCGGGATCCTCGAATGCAATAAGGATAATACTTGCGGGCGCTCCCAGTTGATTCAGGGAAATATGGTCTTCCAACAGATCTGACATTACGATAATACTTTGCGCTTCAACTAGTATCTTCTGGACTTTCTACGAAAGCGTTTCATCGTGTATAAATTTAAGCAAATCGTGGTGCAGGAGAAAATAAATCGGGGGAGAAGTTAGATGCTCCGAATTAGGCTTGGATCACTCACCTTACTCTGCCTTACTCGCAAGAACGACAATATTGGTTCTCCATTTGATCAAGCGCGAGGAAATGCCAACAGAATTACTTTCACAATTTTGCTTGCAGAGGAAGAGGCTGGGGGACAAGTATAACTATCGCTTCTCGGCGATTACGAAGGCAACTCCTTGTGCCGGCGCAGAGGCGTTATAATCATCATATTCAAGGTTACCGATCTGTTCCGAGGTTGTCTCCACCCATCCTTCCCGGCGGCTTGCTTTAAAGAAATATCTCTCCGTTTCAATGTTTGGGATGAGATCAATAAGTAGATCGCGATTATAGATTCTCATATTCCTCTGGATCATGGGTTTACCAAAAGGGACAGTCACTATGAGTTTCCCTCCTGTCTTTAATGCATCGAACAGTTTGCTTATGGCAATCTTGTCGCCATCGGTTGCAATCGGGTCTTCATATCCACCAAGGCCGACGTGCTCTATGGTGGAGAGTGAGATGACAGAGTCGTATTGTTCTCTCGGTGGTTCCCAACTAAGGATATCCGCCTGCACAAATTTGAAGTTAGGATGCGTGAATGGATATGATCTGTAGTCCAGCCCAGTTGTCTTGTATCCGAGTGAAGCAAGATGAATTGGGAGCAAATTCTCTACACAGCCAAAGTCCAAAACTTCTTTCCATTCTCTTTCTAAGTGCATAAAAAGAAGAGGATATTCGACAATGCGCTCTGAGAAAACAGTATCGTCTCGAAGAGCTGCCGCGTTTAACAACCTGATCCCTATTTTATGAATCCATCTATTCAATCTCCCCTTCTTCACGCCGAACACAATGCTTTGGTTTCGCGAGTACATTTCGATGTCTACGGGATCAAGATTCATAGTCTTATTCCTTCAATTTTCGGAAAGCTCGTAGAAAATGTCCAACCGTTCGGAAGCGTTATACATCCCTTATCTCGAAGAGGACAATTCTAGTTTCACACGCTTCATATCGGCTTCGACCATCAGAGCGACTAAATCCGCGAAAGTCGTTTTGGGCCGCCATTCGAGTTTCTTTGCAGCCTTCTCCGCTTTTCCAATCAAGGCGTCCACCTCCGCCGGGCGCCAGCAACCTGCGGGCATTTCTTATTACTTCTTCCGGGTAAAGTACGTGTTCCAGTGTCTCCCAAAGAGAGATGATATCGTATCGTGTATCTGCAGCGATGAGTTGGGGAGCTATTTCCTCAAAATATCCGTTCCAAATGTTCTGGATTCCATAGAGAGACTTCGCGGTTTCGATTGCGACAGGTCTGAATTCAACACCAAACGGGCTGAATCCATTGTCCTTCGCAATCTTCAGGAAATTGCCAGTAAGACAGCCGATGTCAAGGACATTTCCAGATCTTTTATATTTTCGCAGTAGATTCACATAGTAGGAGAAACGCTCAAAGTCGTCTTTCAAATAGTCCTCGGCAGCCCTGGACTCTGATAACTCCGAGTTTATTCCATCCGTGTCCGTCTGGAATTTGCGGTAGTAATCCCTCCATTGGTCGTAAGTAATGAACGGAGTGACAAATACAAAATCGCATTCGAGGCAGCGGACGTATTCATACCCGTCCTCCGAATTCCAGAGATGTGCATTCTGTTTCGAGTGACATAATGGACAATCACGCGGTTGGGCCTTCCCAAGCAAGTAGTCCTTATGGCTCTCCCAGGCGAGATATTCCTTTCTCCAGACATCCATTTGCTGGTAATGTGGTGCGTGCTTCTCCGATATCTCTTCTCGCGAGAAAAACAGGGCCAGCGGGTATTTGAAGACAGTGATGGCAAGTCTGCAAATCTTAACGGCAAATTGAAATACGTTTCTTTTCCTAATGTTGTGGAAAAGACTCATTACTCTGTCAGCTCCTGTCTTTTCTTCTCATGCAGAGATTATGTCCTAATCAAGTAATTTCGTCTGTTCACTTCAGGGATGACCAATTGCGGTGACTTGGGCACTCACCTCTAGTCATATCTTCCTGGCGATTACCATGATTATGTCACCGCTTTTTAATGTCTCGAAAATTCCCTGTGCGATCCTACCTAATACAAAAGATGCACCTTTTTTTACCTTGTTCGATACTTTTGCGGCGGTATCGTTGTCGGCAGATAATGAAAGGAATCGCAGATAGTTCTCCTCAATTATCTCGAACATGTAAGTATGCTTTACATGGACTATCGAAAAACCCGCCTTGCCGAGCATGGATTTCAAGATTTCAGGTGTGAAGGAGCAGATGTGGTCCGGCGGCATCCAGTATCTCCACCGATCCTTAAGCATCCTTTGGTTTATGCACTCATGGTTGATTGTGGTAAACGCCAATATTCCTCCATGAGATAGCACTCTCGCTGCTTCTGACAATGTTCTCATTGGGTCAGGTAGGTGTTCCAGTATGTCCCACATAGTCACGACGTCGAATGCCCCCTCATGAATATCGAGTTCCCACAAGGGTTGCTTATGGACAACAAGACCGCGTGTCGCGGTGGCATAGTCGACATAGAGTTTGTCCAGCTCAATTCCTTCAACAGCGAATCCATGATCGTTCGCGATCATCATGAAGTTGCCGGCAGCACATCCGATATCTATGAGTCTGGGATAGGAATTTGATGTGTAAGTAGCTATTGTCTTTATGCGCGATTCGAATTCTTTTCGCTGATCGGATTCTCCTGAGGCGAGGAGTATCTCGTTCATGAAAAACAATCTGAGTTCTTTATCATTATAAACGCGATTAAGAGCATCCTGGGTAAGTTGGGGGTTGATGTAAACAAGGCCGCAGGAATCGCACGTAACGTATCTGAATCCATCCTTAACAAAACGTGCAACAAACGAGCCTGACTCGCATACCGGGCACCTGCGGTCCTCTGAGTATCTGGGGGAGAGCATACCTGTGGAAGGATCAACGAGACTTCTGGCTTTTTCGCCCAGCCGGTCGTAGAAGATTGCCCATTTCGATGAACTATTGTACACAGGGACCTTTTATTGAGATTGCGGTGGTCTTCAATGTCAGAAAAAAAACGTATGAAATTCTTGCCTGTTTTCTAATACCCAAGCGGATAGTGCTTTCACACCCTCGTCAACCCCAACCTTTGGCTCCCAGTTAAAGTCCTTCTTTGCCTTGTCAATATTACATATAAACACTGGCTGGTCCCCAGGACGCCAGTCGCTGAATTTGTACTTGATTTTCTTGCCAAGGTTAGTTTGCAGCATCTCGAGCAATTCCAGCAACGAAAGCGTGTTACGAGGGCCGCCTCCTATATTATACACCTTGCCAGAAGTAACGTTTATGTTTTTGACGGCTAAGTCGTAAGCATTCACTAGATCAGTGATGAAAAGCAAATCGCGTATCTGCTTCCCATTACCGTAGATTGTAAGAGATCTGTCGAACGAGGCCGAAATCGTGAAGTGAGCAACCCATCCTTGGTCTTCGACACCGAATTGTCGATAACCATAGATGCATGACTGCCTGAAGACGACGGTTTTCAGCCCATATATTCTTGCATAATCGCGAACGTACTGGTCGGCAGTTCCTTTGCTGCAGCCATATGGTGAATGGAAATCAAGAGGTTGCTCTTCCGAAATCCCAGCCGGCCTATCAGCGTACTCGTATCGCCCGTTGCGTTCGACGATCATAACATCTTCCATGCCGCCGTAGACTTTGTTCGTCGACGAAAAGAGGATTGTTGGATGATCGTCGGAATTGCGAACTGCCTCCAGAACGTTGAAGGTGCCGAGCGCATTTATTTCAAAGTCTTCTCTCGGATCAACGACAGATGTGGTTACCGCCACCTGTGCGGCGAAGTGGAATACAACATCCGCGGAGTTTACGACCTCCTGTATTCGCTTGCGGTCTATTCTGATGTCGCCTTGGACGACCCGAAGCTTGTCCTTGTGATTAGCCTGAAGCCACTGCAGGTTACGGATTGTTCCCCTGCGTGAGAAGTTGTCGAGCAAGGTTACATTATCCCCAGCCTGCAGATAATGATCGGCTACGTTACACCCTATGAATCCGGCACCACCGATAACCACGATGTTCATCTTCTGATTTCCTTTATCGTTTAACAAGAGTTCGGTACAAGTTTTCCAGTTCGACAACCAAAGTGTCTTGATTGAAATGTTCAAATGCTCGCCGGCGAGCCTCCTTTCCCATTTGCTCTCTCAGCGAACGGTCGCCTAAAACCACGCAGATTTTTTCTGCAAGTTCTCTTGGGTCATTTGGCTCGACAAGGAATCCCGTTGACGAATCGACTATCACTTCAGGGATGCCATTGACTCTTGAGCCGATCACTGGCTTTCCGCAGGCCATGGCTTGGATCATAGACAAACCGAGGCATTCTATTGGTGTGCAAGTTGGGAAGACGAAAGCGTCACACGCGGCATAATACTGGGGGAGCTCGGCATGAGACTTCCCACCGGGAAAAAACAAGTTGTCGACAATCTTGAGTTCCTTAGCCCTGTTCTTCAATCTCTCGATTATCTCATAGTCGGGTCCGACGATGAGGAATTTCGCGGCGGGAAATGATTTCATGACTTCACTTGCTGCTTCCACTAAGACCTGCGGACCTTTTCTCAATCGCACCTGTCCTACGAAGAGAACAACGGGCGAATCACCGAGGCCGTATTCGGAGCGTATCTTATCTCCGCTTATCTCGGTAGAGAAATGGTTTGTGTCGGTACCCCAATACGTAACCTTGACCCGGTCTTTGGGCATATCGACAAATTCCATCTCCCGCTGGCAGTGTTCGCTGAGTGAAATCATCAAATCCGATTGTCTTAACACACTTTTTACAAAGTGTTTGTATCTTTCGCCGAAGGCGTCATGATGAACAAGCTCTTCTTTGTGCGGGACAAGCTCACCGAATGTGGTTTGAACATATTTCTTGTTGTACTTATTGGAAAGATAAGCCGCGACGAATCCCTGAGCCCAAGGATAGTCGTATGCATGAATTATATCGATGTTGTTTGACTTCAAAATCTTCTCTGCCGCGTCAAGCCAGCCAACAATTGACTTGAGATTCAACACGAAAAGTTTAATTCCGAGTTTCGATTTTCTGTAAGTGGTAATCCACAACGGCATATGCTTGAGAATACTCACCAGTCGCAGAAATTTTTTTCCGCCTCCGTAGTGAATATGTATGCCAGTGTTCTCGTAATCCCTGTATTCTTTTTCGTCTTTGGGTTTATGGTCGATCAAGGTGTGTATAATGAATCCATGCTTTGAAAGATATGGTAACGCATGTGCCAAATAAGTTGCGACACCGCCGAAGGGAGGAGGAAGTGGTCCGTTAATTATAAGTACACTGATTTGTCTGTCATTCATTTGTCACGACTATTCAAAATGTGTAGGAGCTGAAAAAGTGGTAAATGCATTCCTGTGTCTATATTGCGAACCAATATGAAAAGATACTATTGTTTTTCGGGTGAAACAATTACGTTGACGAATCTCTTTTTCTTGCAATGGCTATCAATGAAACGCCGAATGGGAACGGAATTGACTTGAGAAGGTTCTTTTCCGAAGAGAACACTCTGTAAAGGATTCCATTGACGAGACCGCCGGGCATGTTAAGTTCTCTGTCTGAATTTCTTCCCAGGACATTCTCCAAATATCTTTGAGCGACCACTGCGGGAAAAAGAATCGTGTTGTAGTAGCTGATGAATTCAAGTTCCAATCCGGAATTTGAGATTAAGGCCTCTAAGGTTCTTCGCGTGTATCTTCTCTTGTGATGGTTTACCACGTCGTGTTGTGACCATAGGAACGGATACGCCGGTACTGTTATGAGGACCATTCCGCCTTTCGTGAGAGACTTCGCGGCTAGACTCAAAAAAGAGACGTCGTCATCGACGTGTTCGACAACATCCAGCAGCGTCGCGAGACGAAAATCGGTGTGTTTTTGCACGAACTCTCCCAGATCGCATCTGAAAACGTTTTTCAAACCACGTCTCTCGCAGTATTCAACGGCGCGCTCCGAGTTGTCGATTCCCCATGCGTCGAACCGTGCGGCCAGCCTCATCAACGGTCCGCCGGTCCCGCAACCGATATCGAGAATCTTGCTTCCGTCCGGTATCGCAAGCTTGCTCGAGATGATTTCTAGAATAATATCAGATCTCGCTTTGAACCACCAGTGTTTGTCTTCGATTTCGAAAAACTTGTCGTAGAGGAACGGTTCCAATTTATCTGTAGACGCCTTTCCAGAAGTTCAATCTAACGCGTATGAGCCCTCGGATATCTTCCACCGCGGTCTTCGCTATCTTAACTCGCGTATCAAGGTCTTCGATCCATTTCACGGGGACATCTTTTATTTTGTAGCCTTTCTTTTCCGCGATTATCAAGAGCTCCGTATCAAAAAACCAATTTGTGTTTTCGATGAACGGCAGCACTTCTCTGACAACTCTGCGAGTGACACCTTTGAAACCGCATTGCGCGTCCGAAAATCCGCTTAAGAAAAAGAGCCTGACGAGAAGATTGTAGGCTCTTGAAATCGTTTCCCGTTTGAGACTGCGTGTCGTGTTGGCTCCTCGCATTAATCTCGATCCGATCACTATGTCATATCCTTCTTCCTTCAGGGCATTGACCATCGGGAGAAATGAATCTAGGTTTGTGGAAAGGTCGACATCCATATAGGCCATTATGTCGGCGTCGCTTTCCGTCCATACTTTCTTCAAGGCTCTGCCGCGCCCTTTTTCGTCGAGATGGCTTACTGCAACAGAATTAAAACGTCTTGAAAGCTGAGTTGCGACTTCTAATGTTTTGTCTTTCGAGGCGTTATCGGCTATTCTTATTTCCCACTGGAAATCCAGATTCTTGTCCGTTAGATATTCATGCAGTTCTGTAACACTCTGCGCAAGGATTTTTTCTTCATTGTAAACAGGAATAACTACGAGAACTTTCATCTGCGGAAGCCTTTCAATTTCTTCATTTTGTTTGATAATATAATTTCGCCGCCGCCGTGTTTCAATTTACTTGAACAAGCGCCAATCTGTGAGACAATCACTCACAGCGCCCTTTCCATATAGCCATGCGAAATGTTAAATTTAAACCGCAAACCTATTCTTCCTGCGAACGTTTAAATATAGAGACCGACATGAATGAATTATTGAATAAGTACGAATCGCTGAAAGAAAGCCTGGGCAAATATACGGCCGAGGGATTAGTCATCGCTTTTTCCGGCGGCGTTGACAGCGGCTTCCTGCTCTGGGCAGCTGAGGAAGCGAGAAGGGAATATGGCGGCAAGCTCGTCGCACTCACGGCAAACAGCGATAGCATGCCCCGCCACGATAAAGATGACGTCGAGAAATTCTTGAAACACGTCGGCGTAAGACATGTCTGGAGAAACAGCAGCGAAGTTGACGATCCTGAATATGCTAAGAACGATTCCCTCAGATGCTATTATTGCAAAACAGAATTGTTCAGCATAGCTAAGCAAGTTGCGGATGAATATGATTGCAGGCGGATCGTATACGGCTACAGTGCATCCGATAAATCCGACGTACGTCCCGGCCACCGGGCCGCGCTGGAAAACGATATCTTGTTTCCGCTCGCTGACAATGAATTTACTAAATCAGAAATAAGGGATCTCATGCGCGTAAACGGGCTGGAGTTACACGACAAGCCTTCGAGTCCGTGCCTGAGTTCCCGAATCATGAGAGGAGTCCAAATCACGAAAACAGAATTGAGGGACGTAGACGATCTGGAGACTTTGCTGCGCAGGGGCGGCATGAAGATTTTCCGTCTGCGTGTGCATGAACTGAAGGGCAGATATTTCCTTCGATTGGAAACCGCTCCGGAGGAAATGACGCTGGCTTTGCAATTAAGAGAGAAGCTGGCCGAGGAAGCGAAAAAGCGCGGTTATCTCTGGGTCACTCTGGATCTGGAAGGCTACAAAACCGGCGGCGGGACGACATCGTGAGTCAAGAGACCGTTAAGAAAATTCTGCTCGATGTTCAGAAGGGAAAGCTGAGCATTTCCGACGCGTACGAGAAGATCAGGTATCTGTCCACAGGATCCCGACCTTTGTCGGGAACGTTCGATCTCGAAGAAATGGGATATGCTACCGTTGACCACGGGCGCAAGCTCCGGCTCGGATTGGGAGAAGTTATTTACGGGGAACACAAGACGATAAAACAGATCGTCGGAATTGCCGAAAAACTTTCCAAGTCGAAAGAGCCGATCTTGATCACGAGATTGTCCGATGATAAGATAAAATCGTTGAAGAAGCGATTTCCAAAAGGCAGAACAAATTCTCTTTCGCACACATTCACAGTCAATCCGGTTCCGCTCAAAGAGAATGTTAAAGATGAGCCGTATGTCTGCATCATAACCGCTGGGACGAGCGATATACCGGTGGCGGAAGAAGCGGCGGATGTTTGCGGAGCGATGGGGGTTGCGTTCGTCAAGTTGAATGATATCGGCGTTGCGGGGGTTCATCGAGTCATAAAGAAAATAGATGTCATGCAGAACGCATCTGCACTTGTTGTGATCGCGGGAATGGAGGGAGCATTGCCGAGCGTCATTGGCGGACTGGTGTCGAAACCAATCTTTGCAGTTCCGACCGACATTGGATACGGCGCAAACTTCCAAGGACTGACCGCATTGCTGAGCATGTTGTCGTCATGCGCGCCGGGGATCGCGGTAACGAACATCAACAGCGGATTTTCCGCAGCGTATGCAGCATGTCGAGTGGTGAACGCATTAAAGTGGTCTCTCGCGCAGGTGCGTAACGGGCCATAACGATCCGGGCACTAATTGGCAGGAACAGGCTTCATGTCTGCAGACAATATCAGCCAGTGCTTTCAATTTTTTACTCCGCCATCTCAGTAAATATCGTCACCGCTTCGCTTCCCAACTTAGCCTTTCCTCCGCACGGGAGCAGAAACTCCCGGTGTGAATCCACGAAAGACATTATGTAATCTTCCGCCGGTTCGACGCCGTGGATTTTCATAAGCTCTCTCTCGGCATTTCCCAAATAGCCGCTCATCGATTGTCCATTCTCTTTGCCGCGCTGGATTATCCACGCGGGTTCGATTATCAAGCCGAACATGGTCGATTCCTCATAGTTCCAGTGAATCGCGCTCACGTCGTAGCCGATGCGGATCATGAAATCTCCGCGAACGATGCAGTCATCGTCCGGAATCATCTTGCAGCTATTGCGGTATATCCCGAAATAATGCCGCCCTCTTGTCCTTGCGTCGTCAACTAATCCTTCGATTATCAATCCTTCCGCGAGCTGCGGCGAATCTTTCAGAATTAACTGCGTCTCCGAGAAGCCGTCGTCCGCAAATTTTTCCATTCCCGTTCCGTATCCGAACGCCTGCTCTCCAAGTGTAAACACCGAGCTTTCCGATTTCGAGAGCCACTTTTGATATTTCAGATTGTCTATGTTTGCTACATTCTTGACCTGTGCCGTCATGAACCGGATCGGTTCTTCAGGCAGTTGAACCGGAAAAGCACGATGAAAAATACCGAGCGAATTACTCCTGTCTTCCATCATAAACCCTCCGTTTTTATGTCTATTCAAGTTAACCGTTTTTCTTGAAACTCCTAATCCAGAAAACAAATTCCAAATCCAAAGCTCCAAAACCCAAACAAATCTCAATGTTCAAGATCCAAATACCAAGTAAAGGATGACGAAACAGCGAGACTTTGAGGGTTTAGATTTTTGGCCATTTGGATTTGTTTGAAATTTGGATATTGAGATTTGGAATTTTTACTTGCTCTTGCCATTGAACCGTTGAGATTGTGAAGCGTCTAACTTTAATGATTTGACATTTACTCTAGTTTTGTTTAAAATCTGTTTAGAATGTGGAGGAAACGATGAAGAAAATCGCAGGTTTATTGGCTCTGATGCTCGTTCTAAGCTCGGTCAGCTATGCACAATTCAGGAGTCAACTTTCGGACAGGCCGAGCGTGGAAAATTCTCTCGTCAAGGCCAACGATGGGTTGCTCTTTGGATTTATCAACCCCGCTAATTTCTCGATGCACCAATCCGTCTCGATGAGCTACATGACACTCGGAAGCCAATCGGTGTCGCTCGGAATGTACACGAACAGCATGACTTACAGGATCAGTGATCCGCTGACGTTGAGCGCGGATGTCAGCTTGATGAACTCGCCGTACAGCTCGCTCGGAAATCAATTTGCAAAAAATATAAATGGTATTTATCTGACTCGCGCGGAACTCAATTATCATCCGTCGAGCAACTTCCAGATAGATGTTCAGTTCAACCAGAACCCGATGTACAGATATTACAATCCTTATTATTACTATAATCCCTGGGGATGGTACGGGGCACCAAGGTAATTTGACTGGAGTCTATCAGCGATCATTTCCCGTCTCGTGTGCGGCGGGGCGATTCGAGACTCAGCAATTCTCCGCTGTAGCAATTTCACTCCGCATGTTCTCTGTTGTTGATGAAGAGGCATAGGGGTAAGAAAAAATTTTCCGGAAGCCCAAAGAGATTCGTAACCGCTGCGGCTCAAGTTCTGGCTCTGCTGCTCGCCGCCGTTCTCGTCTATTCTCTTCTCGACCGTTTCTTCATTCATCCGCCCGTAAAGTTCGACCGAGCCGAAGCGAATGCGCCGACTAAAATCGAGAAGCGTATTCAGGTCAGCGTGCGCAACGAGTGCGGAACACAGAATGTCGCGATGACCTTCACTTACTATCTGAGAAAAAGAGGATTCGATGTTGTCGAGACGACCAACGGTTCCGTCTTCGACCGGCAAGCCACGGAGGTTGTCGATGCGGCGGGAAATTTTCAAAACGCACTGAGAGTCGCCGAGGCGCTCGGAGTGAAAAAGGAAAACGTGATCACCAAACTAGATCCGCAGAGCTACGTCGATGTCAAAGTGCTCATCGGAAAGGACTACCCAAATTTGAAACCAAATAAGAGCATCGAATAACATGGTACAAAAGAAAACTCTCCACCGTCAGATTGCCGAACTCGCTTTGACGAAGAAGGCAAAAGATGTCGCGATCCTCGACTTGCACAAGCTGACTTCCATGACAGATTATTTTGTGATATGCAGCGGCGATTCGGAAACGCAGGTCAAAGCTATTGCCGACGCGATCATGTCGGGAATGGAGGAGCTTGGAGAGAGAGTCTGGCACACCGAAGGACTTCAGAACCTTCAGTGGGTCTTGCTCGACTACGTTGACGTCGTGGTACACGTGTTCCATAAAGATGCGAGGACTTTTTACGGGCTTGAAAAACTCTGGGGCGACGCGAAGATCCAGAAAGTTGCCGACAGAAAACCAAGAACAACGACAAAGCCGAAGAAACAGACCGAGAAATGAAAGATTATCTTAAATCAAAAATTTTATCCGCACTTGAAAAATCAGGACTAGGGATTTCCGTCGATATTTTGTTCGATAGACCCAAAATAGAGTCACACGGTGACCTCTCCACGAACTTTGCGCTTCTTGCTGCGAAGGAACTCAAAATGAAGCCGCGGGACGTCGCCCAAAAAGTTCTCGATGCGCTGGAACTCGATCCTTCACTCGTTGAGAAACCAGAAATCGCCGGGCCCGGTTTCATCAATTTCAAATTCACGAACAAATATTTCCTTTCATTTATAGATGAGGTTCTCGACAAAGGCGAGAATTTCGGCAGGTCGAATGCCGGAGCGGGGAAGAAGACCCAAGTCGAGTTCGTCAGCGCAAATCCGACGGGACCTCTCACCGTTGGGCACGGCAGAGGCGCCGTTTTCGGAGATACAGTTGCAAGCATTCTTCAATGGACGGGAAACGACGTAACACGCGAATACTACTTCAACAATGCCGGCCGACAGATGCGCGTGCTCGGCGACTCGATCAGACTGAGATACAAAGAAATCTTGGGCGAGAAAATTGATTTCCCTGATGATTACTATCAGGGCGAATACATACGCGACATCGCGCAGCACTTATATGACGAGCGCGGCGACAAGCTTAAAGATGAACCGGCTGAAGGGATTTTCAAAGAGAGAGCCGAGCAGGAAATTTTTGACGACATAAAAAGGACGCTGGACCGGCTACTGATAAAGTTCGACGTTTTCTACAATGAAAACTCGCTCTACGAAACCGGAAAAATAAAGGAAGTCATAGCGGCGCTTGAATCAGCGGAACTTGCCTACGACAAGGACGGCGCGAAGTGGTTCAAGGCAACCGCTGTCGGAGGCGATCAGGACAAGGTGATAGTGAAAAGTACAGGCGAGCCGACGTACCGTCTTCCCGACATCGCATATCACATCGAGAAATTCCGGCGCGGATTTCAGCTTGTCGTGGATATTTTCGGTTCAGATCATATCGCCACCTATCCTGATGTTTTGCTCGCGCTGAAGTCGCTCGGCTACGACACCGACAAAGTAAAAGTTCTCATCCATCAGTTCGTCACGATTTTCCAGAACGGCGAAGTCGTAAAGATGTCGACGAGAAAAGCGAACTTCATTACGCTCGACGAGCTGATCGACTGGGTAGGAGCCGACGCGGTGAGATTTTTCTTTTTGATGAGAAGCATCGGCACGCATCTGAACTTTGACATCGACCTCGCGAAAAAGCAGAGCGAAGAGAACCCGGTTTTCTATTTGCAGTATGCACATGCCCGAATCGCAAGCATCATTCGCTTCGCCGAGGGCGAAGGAATTTCCACGAAGGATTTGTTCGCCGGCGGAAAGAAAAATTTCGACATTACTTTACTGAAAGAGAAAGAAGAGATCGAGCTGTCGAAGATTCTCGGAACATTCCCTGAAGTTGTCGAAGCTGCGGCGTTCACTTTCGAGCCGCACAGGATAATCAACTATCTGCAGGAAATTGCGGAGGCGTTCCACAGATTCTATCACGCTCACCGTGTTGTAATTCCTGATCGACAACTTTCCGAATCGAGACTCGCTTTATGCCTTGCCACGAAAACAGTTCTTGCGAACGGATTCAAGATCTTGGGCATCAGCGCACCGGAAAAGATGTAGTCCGAGGTGTTATAAACTAAAAGAGATTAACTGTAAACGATGTTGTGGAATGCGTCAGTTACAGAATAAGTATTCTGGGAAGCTCACAAGGCTTACCGTTGAATTGGTCAAGGAGATTCTCGACACTGTAGAACTTGTGGCATACGACCATGATGTTAAGGCCGGGATCTTCGATGACCCCGATCCCGACAGTTTTCATCCTCTTAGCGCCCCCTGAGTTTCACCGTCGAGCCCTGGCATACTGTGGTCGTAACCAGCATCGTAAAGCGATCGAGGATTACCGGCGAGCGATTGAGGACGTGACCGAGTCTCTTATGCGAAGGCTGTGGTATTTTAACGACCTTGCAGTTTGCTATCTGGAACATCTGCATGACCCAGAGAGTGCTTTGTCAACCATTGACCGCGCATTGGATGAATCTAAGAATACTTCACATGCTGACGATTATGGCCTGAGGGAACTCGAATTGAGAATCCTCCTTGTCCTTCAGCGAAAAGACGAATTCCTGAAAATCATGAATTCAGATATCGACAGCATTTCCAGGATCGTAAATACGCTGCAGTGGGACGAGAAAGGTGAAGCTAGAGTTGATGGTGCGGTGATATACTGTGCGGCCGGCTTGCTCGATGAAATAAGGAAGCGTGGTTTTCTTTGTGAGTCCCTCCTAGAGCAGGCAATCTTGACAAAAGAAAAGCAATCTGAAGTCAACAGAATTCAGGGAGAGATAAATGAACTGATCAGACTATTCTGAATCCTGAGCTTCGAGTCCGAGTAAGAATTACGATTCTTGATTAAAGCAGTAAATAAAAATGGAGGTTGAACATGGATAGTGTTCGATGCTGGTTAACGAATGAAAAGAGCTCAGAGTACTTCCGGTTTCTAAGAGGAGGGATGTTGGTTTGTGGTCTTAATGAAGGCTTATCGCAGTCAACTGAAGTTGACTCGGACACTCAACCTTCCGATGGCTGGACACCTTACTTTTCCCATTGCAAGAACGATGATAAATTCCAAGCGGGCCATACTGAAGTGGTTTGCTTTGTGGGGCCACACATTAAAGCCTTTTCAGCCGACAGAACTAGATCTAGCTATCGCACAGACGAATTTATTTCACAATGCTTCAGCCACCTTCACATCTCGAACGGTAAGTCGTGGCACGAGCATCCAAGACTTAAGGAGCTCATTGCCAACCACGATGTCTATTTGTACTCCGGGATCCCAGAGATCAAAAAGTACAGCCTTGCGTGGAAATCGAAAGGGTACATACCGAAAGGGGTGGACTACCGGTCCAAGGCAGACGTACTAATAGACAACAATTACGATCTGCACCGCCGTGATGTTGATGTCAAGAGATGCCTTTCATCGATTGATTCCTTTTTCAAAAGTATGAAGAAATGACAGTGGCTGCAAAAGGGTTGACTAACCGCGGCCGAAAACTCCAAAATAAACCCGGCGCAATTTCCGCACCGCTCTCAGTCCCGAACAGGACATTCGGGAAGCCATATATTACGCAACGTGCTCGGAGCGGCTCGCGGTAGAACAGCGAGGGGCTTAAGAAAATCAAGGGCCTTGAGGAATAACTTCGTGTCGCTAAGAAAGCGGGCATCATTCTAAACCAAACGCCTTTCCTTGTTGTCCGCATCCTGAATGGCGACACTACTTAGACCGCAAGCATCATTCAGCGATTGTAAATCCCGCCTCAGTCAACCAGACTGAGGCGCGGCGATCCACCTCACGGCATAAAATCGAATCCCCAGCCGCCCGCCCAACTTTACTTTAATTGCAAAGGCTCGAAGGTGTGTTACCTCATAATAAAATGAGTGATCGTTTGCGTTAAGTATTACTTTGTGTTACCCTGCGCAAACGATTACTCTCAACGCGTGAAAGGACATGACTTGGTTTTCTCCAGAAAGTATGATATTTTCATACTTACTGGAGGAGAGATGGAAACGACATTACCGCGATATATGGATTATGCGTATTTAATGGAGCATGTGAAGGATTACCGGTCACCAAAGGCTAAGATCACCACCATGATCCGTTCAGGCGAGATCATCAGAGTGCGGAGGGACCTCTACGTTCCAGGAAACGATGCCTCTTATTCATTAAAGACTCTTGCCAACAGAATCTACGGACCGTCATATATATCTTTTGAATATGCGCTGTCATATTACAACTTGATTCCTGAAAGAGCAACGACCATAACCTCTGCCAGTCTAGGGAAGAACAGGCGAAAGGAATTCAGAACTTCCATTGGAACATTTGTCTATCATAGTGTGAGTCCCGCGGTGTATCCCTACGGCGTAGTCAGGGAAGAGGAAAATGGCAGCCCGTTTCTTATTGCCACAAAGGAAAAGGCGCTCTGTGATACATTGAGTAAGCTCAGAGGGAATATAAGCCGGGACTCGCTGCAATCTTTGTTGTTCGAGGATCTCCGGATGGAAGAGGATGACATTCACTCGATGAACATAGCCGACATCGAATTTCTTGCCCAGCTTTATCAAAAGAAGATCCTTACAGCATTGGTCAGCTACTAAAGCTCGAGGTGGATATTGATCCCCCTCCGGGAGCAACGTTTGAACTGAAACACCAGCTAATGCCGATTCCGTATACCGTTCGCCTCTATTCTCAATCTTCACTTTTCGCAGGAAAGCTGCACGCGATCCTCTGTAGAAAATGGAGGAGCGGGCGAACGAAAGGGCGAGATCTTTATGACTATATATGGTACTTGGCGCACTCTATTCCTGTTGATATGAAACACCTGCAAGAGAGGATGGTACAGACTGGACATTGCAAGAAAGGAATAGCACTTACAGAGCAGGCCCTCCGAGATCTTCTCGCTAAGAGATTTCGAGAGATCGATTATGATCAGGCGAAGCAAGACGTTTTTCCATACATCAACGATCACTCTGCATTGGACTTGTGGTCAGCAGAGTTCTTTCAATCCATAACTGTCGAGAAATTGGTTTTCTTTCCACCAAAAGCATGATAGAATTATCTATACTTGTCGAGATCGATTCGAATCATAGCGGTGTGACGAAACTCCATACGCGACATGAGAGATTTTCCGTGGCACGAATATGGCACGATGCTCATACACTTTTGTATCACAACAGACTTCTCAGTATCAGAAAATCTGCGAAAACTTATTGAAATGAGCCAAACCAACTCGAAAGAGCCGTGATATTATTCCTGTCACGCAGGAGGTCGTCCCGATTAAGATCGGGAAGCCTCGTCAACCCCGCAGTATCAGTCCTTGTGAGTAAAGAGCTTACAAGAACTTTTTAGTTTCTGCTGAACTCACCTTTCGGGATTATAACATGCCGCATAACACTTTTTCCTGTTGATAGAATAATGGTTTCCGGTAACCAAAATCCAATCCTTCTTTTCCTGCAAGCTGCTCGAAACAACCTACAAGCCACTTTTCCCCTCCCGAAATCGATTTTTTGCAACCCGCGGACAACTTATTTCTTCTGGCGAACACTTTTTTCTTCCCACAAACCTTTCAAAACTTCCGGCGTGCAAATCTCCGAAGCCCCGCAAAAAGTTGTATTTTCGCGGACGTAAAGTCCGCGGCTGCAGTTTGTGCTTTCTTTCTAAACAGCCTCGGTCATGGTGAGGCTGCACAAATTTCCCTACGCCCGATTCAGCATTTGCCCCTACGAATTGTGACAGGAAAGACTAAATCAGAAATAATCTTCTGATTTGTCAAACTTAGGTAAAGCCCTATCCTTCGTCGAAACGACCGGCTTGTCAACCTTCCAGTTGATCGCAAGCTGCGGATCATTGAATATTATTCCGCGTTCGTCTTCCCGTGAATAGAGTTCGTCAACTTTGTATATGACCTCTGCGACTTCCGAGAGCGTGGAGAATCCGTGCGCGAAACCTTTCGGAATGTAGAGCATCTTCTTATTCTCTTCCGACAGAACTATGCCGTACCACTTTCCGAAAGTCGACGACTTTTTCCTGAGGTCGACTGCGACGTCGAACATCTCGCCTTTGATGCATCTTACGAGTTTCGACTGCTCATGCGGATCAATCTGGAAGTGGAGTCCGCGGATTACTCCCTTGACAGATCTCGATTGGTTATCCTGGACAAACTCGTCTTTGATTCCGCCCTTCTCGAACTCATCCGCGCGGTAGGTCTCCATGAAAAAACCGCGCTCATCACCAAACGTATAAGGCTCGACGATAATCAATCCCTCTGGATTTTTGATTCTGGTAAAATTAAATGACATATAATGATCAACTTTTCATGTTTATGAATTGCAGTGGTATTCCCAAATCCTGCGTGCGAAGCATCTTGATGACTTCCTGCAGATCGTCTATCTTCTTTCCTGTAACGCGAACCTGCTCTTCCTGTATCGCCGCTTGTACCTTCAGCTTCTGATCTTTTATCAGCTTCACGATTTTTTTGGCTATTTCGGTCTCAATTCCCTCTTGAATGGTTATATCGCGCTTAACCATCCCATGCGAAGTCGGCTCCATCTCCTTAGCTTTCACGGATTTCGGATCGACCTTCCGCTTAATCAAGTTCGTCAGAAGCATGTCCATAACGGACTCCATTTTCATCTCGTGCTCGGTTACGACATGTATGACTTTTTCTTTCCTGTCGAAATTGACTTCTGTGGCGGAACCGCGGAAGTCGTAGCGTGTTGCAATTTCTTTTTTCGTGTTATTGATCGCGTTGTCAATTTCCTGCATTTCGACGCGATTGACGATATCAAATGACGGCATGATTGCTCCTTGAGTAAGTTCCAAGTTCCAAACGCCAAGTTCCAAATAAAACCAAAATTCCAAATAGTAAAAGAGATAAAATCTCACCAAGTTGTGAGTTATCCTCTTGGTAATTGGAACTTGTCCCGTCAAAATATCTGTATGTCGGGATGCCGTGAAGCGGCATTTGGAGCTTGAGAGTTGGAGCTTCGAGCTTTATCATTTTATTGTCAGGTAATTCCCTTCAAGCTTCGCCAGGGTCAGCTTCATTGAATCGAGCTTCGTTTTTTCCTTCTCGATGACCTGCTGGGGCGCCCGCTGTATAAACTGCTCATTGTTCAGTTTCGACTCGATTCCGGCAACCGCGCCTTTCAAGCGCGCGATCTCTTTTTCCAAACGGCTCCGTTCTGCTTCAACGTTGACCAATCCTTCGAGCGACACAAAAATTTCAGTGCCGCGCACAACGTTGCTCGCGGATGTTTCGGGTTTGTGCAGATCGAAGCCGATGCTGAATGTATCTACTTTCGCAAGACGTCTGATGTACGCCTGATTAGCAGACAGTATCTCGAGAGTGTTCTCATCCTTCGGCTTCACGACAATGTTTACCAGAACACCTGGCGGAACGTTGGCTTCTTTTCTCATTGCCCTGATCGAAGAGATGACTTCCTGAACGAGATCCATCTCCGCTTCGATGCCGTCGCTGATAAAGCGCGGCTCGGCTTCCGGAAATTCCGCGACAGTTATGCTCTCGCCGTCATGACCAGACTTTATGACGCTGTAAAGTTCCTCCGTGATAAAAGGCATGAATGGATGAAGCAGCTTGATTGCGACCTCGAAAATCGAAATGGCATTTGCCGTTATTATGGCGTGTGTCATCTCAACGCTTTCTCCGAAGGATTCCGCTTCGCGGGACTGATTCAGCCGTTCCTTCACCATTTCCACGTACCAGTCGCAGTAATCGTGCCAGACGAAATCATAAATAATTTTCGCCGCGTCATTGATGCGGAAGTTGTCAAGCGCTGCGTTTAGATCGCGGATCGTGCGGTGGAGTCTGCTGACAATCCATTTGTCAGCGAAATCGAAAATCGAATTATCCGGCGCCGCGGAGACGCCGATCTTCTCGCGGTTCATCTGAAGGAATCTTCCGGCATTCCAGATTTTGTTCGCGAAATTCCTTCCGATCTCGCATTTTTCGCTCGCGAAAAGAACGTCCTGACCGAGCGGCGCTAAATATAAGATCGTGAAACGCAGTGCATCTGCGCCGTACTGTTCAATCACGTCCAGTGGATCGGGAGAATTGCCGAGCGACTTTGACATTTTTCTTCCCTGCATGTCGCGGATAATGCTGGTGAAGTAGACGTCCCTGAACGGGATCTCCTTCCTGAATTCCAGTCCGGACATCACCATCCTTGCAACCCAGAAGAAAATTATGTCGGGGGCAGTGACGAGCGTGTCCGTAGGATAAAAATATTTCACGTCTTTAGTTTCTTCCGGCCAGCCGAAAACAGAAAATGGCCAGAGCCACGACGAGAACCACGTGTCGAGCACATCTTCGTCCTGACGGTAAGAAGTGCCGCCGCATTTGGGGCAGGGCTTCGACGGCTGCTCTGTGCTGACAACGTACTCGCCGTCCGCCTGCGGCGAATTGCAGTACCATACAGGTATCCTATGTCCCCACCACAACTGCCTGCTGATGCACCAGTCGCGGATGTTCTCCATCCAGTGCTCGTAAGTCTTCACCCAGCGTTCGGGATGGAAATGAATTTGCCCTTCACGCACCGCTTTCAACGCCGGCTCCGCGAGCGGTTTCATTTTCACGAACCACTGGTCGGAAAGATACGGCTCGATCACCGTGTGGCAGCGATAACATTCGCCGACGCTCAAAGCATAGTCGGTTATTTTCTCCACCAGACCCAATGCTCTCAGGTCCTCGATGATTTGTTTTCGCGCCTTGAACCTGTCGAGGCCGCGGTATTTTTCCGGCGCGTTCTCGTTGATCTTCGCGGAAATATCGAGAACGATTATCTTCTCAAGATTATGCCGCTCGGCGATCCTGAAATCATTCGGGTCGTGTGCCGGGGTGATCTTCACGGCTCCGGTCCCGAACTCTCTGTCCACATAGTCGTCGGCGATGACTTTCATCTTTCTTCCAACAAGCGGAAGAATGAGATTTTTTCCTACCAGGTGCTTAAAACGTTCATCGGCAGGATTGACCGCAACCGCCACGTCTCCAAGCATCGTCTCAGGCCTCGTCGTCGCAACCGTGATGAAACCCGTTCCGTCCTCGAGGGGATATTTCAAGAAATAGAGCTTCCCGTTTCGCTCCTGATATTCGACTTCGTCGTCGCTAATCGCCGTGTGGTCTTTCGGGCACCAGTTGACGATATACTTCCCGCGGTAGATCAAGCCCTTTTCGTAAAGCCGGACAAACACTTCCTGCACGGCGTGGGACAGTCCTTCGTCCATCGTAAATCTTTCGCGCGTCCAGTCGCACGAGACTCCAATCTTCTTCAACTGCTTGATTATCGCTCCGCCGTATTCTTCTCGCCACCTCCAAACAAGCTCAAGAAATTTTTCTCTGCCCAGCGCGTGCCGGTCTTTTCCCTCTTTGAGCAAACTCTTCTCGACAACATTCTGCGTCGCAATTCCCGCGTGGTCGGTGCCGGGAACCCAGCAAGCTTCGTAGCCCTTCATCCTTTTCCAGCGCACAAAAGCATCCTGGATCGAATTGTTCAAGACATGTCCCATCGTCAAAATGCCGGTGATATTCGGCGGCGGAATGACAACGGTGTACGGCTTCTTTTCTTTATCTACTTTCGCTTCGAAGAGTTTATTATCGAGCCAGAATTTGTACCACTTCTCCTCGATTTCTGAGGGCAAATATGTTTTTGGTATTTCTCTATTCATTATTCATCTGACCAAGATTTCTCTGTAGCGTTACTTTAATTATGGATGCAGCCATTAGTCGTTAGCTTTCAGCTGCTAGCGACCAGCTCTTGGATCTCACAATTGTTATCCAAATGTTCTCATTTCAGCAATACGTTCCCGTCTGCGTTTGGCCTTCTTTCCCCTCCTTGCAAAGGAGGGGACTAAGGGGTGGCTCGTTCGAATCACTTATGGCTTCTTGCAAGATGTTCTGCAAAACTCCATCAAGATTTTCTTTCACATCTGAGTTCGTATAGCGTATGACTTTGATTCCGATTTCCTCGATTTCTTTTTGCCTCTTAAGGTCGGCAGAAATACGAGAGTCATATCCATGCACGTCGCCATCAATTTCAATAGTGAGCTTTCTCGCCGGGCAATAAAAGTCGACGATGTACTCGTTGATGCTCTCCTGCCTTCTGAACTTCAGACCGCCAAGTTGGCTATTCTTGAGTCGTGACCACAAGAGAATTTCAGCCGATGTCATATTATTCCGAAGAAATTTTCTTCTGTGTTTCAAGTTTTTTCTATTAAATATCATAGCCATTTCTCACCACCCCTTCACCCCTCCTCAAAGAGGAGGGGAAACAAATTTCAATCGCACCCATGTGATTCATCAAATCTTTCATTCTTTCTTTTTGGCCTGTAGCTAATCACTCTATT
>JAMCQL010000021.1 GCA_023381615.1 Bacteroidota bacterium | reverse complement strand
ACCGAAGCCCACCCACCACCCATTCGCCGGAACTACCCCTAAGAAAAGCCTTCCAAGACAAGACCTCCCAAGAGGAACGCTTTCGCGTTCCACCCCCGATTGAATGCCCGAACGTGAACAAGATAAGCGCCTCCGCTTGCTGCGAAGGCACTTGTGGTCATTGAAAGTATTCAGCAGCGTGCGAGCCTTGACAGCCCGCACTTCTGCGGGACTGTCAAGGCTATACGGAGTCGCACGCCTGCGGTAAAGATTCCTTTCATCTGATATCACTCTTCTTCGAGGATAGTACCGTCGCCTTCGCAGCTGCGCTCCGGCGCTTAGAATTACAATTACGTTCGGTCATTCATCTTTTTTTGCGCGGCTGGAAAGGAGAAGAGACAATGTGTGACATCAGAATCAATTCAGAAGACGAGTTCAGGCAGCTTGCTGCTCAACTCAGGAAGGAATATGGAAGAATCCAGATCAGAGTCCATCAGGCGGTCCTCACCGGGAAGTGGTTTGTTCAGCTTTACCGGTTCTGCAAGGATTTCCCTCCGGCGGGCATCTTCGACCTCGTCGCTACTTTCGTAACGACGGATAAGGAAGTTGCTCTCAGGCTGATGGATTTGGAAAAGGGGAAGCCAAAATGACTACGCAGGAATTTGTTACGCTGAAGAGTTATGCGCGATTTTTCGCACGCACTGAAGATGATGCAGACGAGCTCCTCTTGCTGGCATACCAGGAAAGCCTCCGCCTGGGTCCGAAATCTACGTTCGGATTGCTGATCAATTACATGCGTCTGTGTGCGAAAAGCATCTGTGACAGGAGCATTCTTGCACTTGATGAGGCGGGGAAAAGTAGACTTGATGCGTTCAACAACGAAAAATGCTACTTGTCCGCCCCTATCTCGGATGATTCTACACTTGAGGATTTGATCGCATCGAATTCAACTGATCCTTTTGATGATTACATCTCGCAGGAATTCGTGTGTTCTCTGAACCAGCGGGAGCGGCAGGTCCTTTCCGAACTGACAGCCGGTTACTCCGTTAGGGACATATGTAAGGATCTCCGCATCTCCTCAAAAACTTTCGAAAAGGTCCGTGCTGGTCTCCGAGTGAAGGCCGGAAAACATCTCGTCTGATTGTCTGCATAATATGGTAGGATGGGAATCGTTCCCGTCCACGATTCAACAAAAACAAAGGAGGCTGTCATGCTACAGCAAATCGAGAAGTCCGCCACAGGCGGAAAGACATCGAATGTTCCGATGAGTGGAACAATCGAGAGAGTGAACGAGAAAGGCATCAAGGTCAACGGTGAGTGGTTCAACTTCAGCAAGTTCATGTCGAATGTTCCGGTTCTCCGCGAAGGTGACCTGATTGAGTTCAAGTCCTCGAAGAACTTCATCAACGAAGTTTCGAAAGTCATTCCGGCAAACGGCTCCGCTAAGTCCGTGGCTGCCGCGGCACCGAAGACTCCCGAGGCCAAGGAAACCCTGAAAGCCGAGAGCAAGCCGGACAAGCCGGGAACGTCAAGTGCTCCACCTTCTCCGAAGGACCCTCCGAGGAAGGACGAGCCGGCCGGAGGTACCGACCACGGTCAAGGTGATCGCGATGAACTCTTGAAGTGCCTCAAGGATGCTGTTCACATCACGGAACAGATCGATTCGGCAAGGTTCTCAACACAGGACATCATCAAGCTCGCTTTGACGCTCTTCATCCACCGGACAGCGTAGTGCCATTCCAACCGAACTTAGCGAACGAAGTGAAGCTAAGTCTGATTTGGAATGAGCATCCCGCCATGTGATAAATTGGCGGGATCAATTAGAGAACTTGGGGTACGTCGGATCTCATTCGCGTACCCCGAATGCCGAACAGGACGTTCGGCATCCCGAACACACACGATGTGTAATTAGGTTCGGGAATCATAAGGAGAAATCATCATGGAAGTCGAAACAATCACACAGGAAGCAGGCACCGAGACCAAGCTTCAAAGAGCATTTGAGCGGTTAATTGAAATCAAGCATCAGAGGACGCTTCTCGACGCGGAAGAACAGCTGATTAAGGACGATGCCTTCGATTACCTCACCGGAGTTGCCCATACTACTTGTGGTCGCTTTGTCGCCAACGACATCACAGCCGACGTCTACGTCTCTTACCGCCCACAACGTGAGTACGACGCGGACCAACTTCAGAAGGTCAAAGATCTCGATGAACAGTTGAGCCAGGCCAAAAAGGCAGGAGTCATCATACATCAGACTCCGTACCTCGTTGTGAGAATCGTCCCCTCCTAAGTAGGTGTCCGCCACACCCGAAATGCCACCCCGCCTCCAATGATTCCGTTCAAGGCGGGACGGCACTCGAGAAAGTCCACGGAGAACCGATCGCACTTGCACTCTATACGCAATTCGCGTATATTGATTCGTGGATCTGATAGAATTTTGCGAACTTCCCTCTTTCACAAATACGTTTTCTGATATAGCTACGGACGAGGAGTTGCTTGAATTGCAGCTGGAACTATGTGAAAATCCCCAGAAGGGTGATCTCGTTAAAGGAACAGGAGGTGCACGGAAGGTCAGGATGCGCAGACCAGGAAGGGGAAAGAGTGGTGGTGCTCGAGTCATATACTACTGGCAGGATGAGGAAGGCGTTATCTGGCTTATTAAAGCCTATGCAAAGAGCGTTGCGGCAGAATTAACAGCAAAAGAAAAAAAGCAGATTGCCAAGGTCATTGATGAAATAAAGGGTTCAAGCTATGAAGAGTAACCATAAAGGGGACGACATTTTGAAGGGGTGGGAGAATTTTAAAGCCGGTCGGGTGAAGCTCCGCACCTGGACTGTTAACAAGAAGACTGGTGAGAGAACACTTTCCTACACTGGGATCGAAGACCTGCGGAAGAAGAGAGCGGAAACACTCCGAGTATTACGATCCAAAGAACTTAAGATGTCTCAAGCCGAGCTAGCTCAAGCCATACACGTAAGTGTCAGAACTCTCCAGGGCTGGGAAATCGGACGAAGCCTTGTGCCCGAGCCTGTAATACTTCTTGTTAAGGTTCTCAAGAAACATCCCGAGATCAAGAAGGAGCTGGTCGAAGCCTAGCTGCCTCGGAGATGGTACTATCCGTACCAACTTTTCATCTAGAAGATTGCTGATCGGAAAGGAATCAAGTGGCTATCCTCAATAAAATGTTCCCTCCGTGTCGGGCAGCCGCACCTTCAAGGCCCGCAAACGCCGATCTTAACCCTCGCTGCGCGGAGGCGGAATCACATCTGAATGGGATCTACTTTTAAGCCGCCAGTTCATATATTTTTGTGGTTGTGAATCGTTCTTGTGAACAAGTTTGACGAAGATTCTGATGCCACAAATATGCCACATGTCTGACACATTTCGGTATCAGACCGTATCTCCGAGTATCATGAGAACCGCCAAATCAATTTGAAATCGATGTTTTAGCGAGGGGTTGTAGCTCAGTTTGGTTAGAGCGCCTGCCTGTCACGCAGGAGGTCGCGAGTTCGAGCCTCGTCAACCCCGCAAATTCCTTCCGCTTTCGAACTTCCGTCTTGACTTTTCGACTCTCTGAGTCTTCTTGTACTGTACACTTCACTCTACAATAAAATTTTCCGATCCCCAAAGGTTGCTCGATGAACAATCTTACCGTTCAAGACCCGCACGAGTCCGGCGCGGAATACCTGACGGTGATCGCTGGGATCTGATTTTGATATCATTTGGAATCTTCGAAGCTTTCTTCCAATCTACGACAGGAAATTCTTCTCCGCAATACGCAGTGCATCATTACCAGGATACCGCATTGACTCACAAAAAAGTAACTTTGTGGAAGTCAATGCGCCTATTCGCTCGTTTCTTGAGTTACAAACGCCCGTTTCATATATTGCGTATGATTTAATTCAAATATTTTAGGTGTCGACATGAAAATTCACGAATACCAAGCCAAAGAGATTCTCAAGAAATTCAATGTTGCAATTCCCAAAGGAAAAGTCGCCTTCAGCGTCGATGAGGCAGTGAATGCCGCGCAGGAAATCGGCGGGAGCGTTTGGGTTGTCAAAGCGCAAATCCATGCCGGCGGCCGAGGAAAAGGCGGCGGCGTTAAACTCGCAAAAAGTATTGACGAGGTAAGACAACTCGCATCCCAAATATTGGGAATGAATCTCGTCACGCATCAGACGGGACCGGAAGGAAAAACCGTCAAGCGTCTCCTGATCGAACAGGGAATAAATATCGCAAAAGAACTTTATGCCGGAATAGTCCTCGACAGATCGACTTCGAAAAATGTCTTTATGGTATCCACCGAAGGCGGAGTCGAAATCGAGAAGGTTGCCGCGGAATCTCCAGAAAAAATATTGAAGGAGACTGTCGATCCGGGACTCGGCTTAATGCCGTTTCAGGCTAAGAAACTCACGTTCGGCCTCGGCCTCGACGGGGATGCATTCAAGAACGGCGTGAAGTTTTTGACGGCGCTTTACAAAGCCTACGAAGCTTCCGACGCAAGCCTTGCGGAGATTAATCCGCTCGTGCTGACGAAAGAAGGTTTCGTCATGGCTCTCGACGCCAAGATGAATTTCGATGACAGTGCGCTTTATCGTCATCCCGACATCCTTGAACTCAGAGATCTCGATGAAGAATCTCCGCTGGAAGTCGAGGCGTCGAAGTCGCATTTGAATTACATCAAGCTTGACGGAAACGTCGGCTGCATGGTCAACGGCGCCGGACTCGCAATGGCAACAATGGACATCATCAAGCTTACCGGCGGCGAACCCGCGAACTTCCTTGATGTCGGCGGCGGCGCAAATGTCGAGACCGTCTCGAGCGGATTCAGGATCATTCTCTCGGACCCAAATGTAAAAGCAATTTTGATAAACATATTCGGCGGAATTGTTCGCTGCGACCGCGTTGCGCAAGGCGTGATCGAAGCGGCGAAGCGCACGTCGGTAAACCTGCCCGTTGTCGTCAGGCTTGAAGGAACTAACGCGAAGGAAGGCTCGGAGATCCTGAGGAATTCCGGACTGAATTTCGCAGTTGCATCCGGATTGAAAGACGCTGCTGAAAAAGTCGTCTCGGCGCTCAGGAATTGATGAACAGTAAAACAGCGATTAGCGGTTAGCTTTTGGCCGCCAGCTAAACGCAGCTAATTGCTAACGGCTAATCTTTTGATGGAAAATGGACTGGAATAAATACGAAGTAGTAATCGGCTTGGAAGTTCACGCGCAGATGCTGACGGAGACGAAAGCATTCTGCAGCTGCTCTACGAAATTCGGGAATCCTCCCAACTTCAATGTCTGCCCGGTCTGTCTCGGAATGCCCGGAGTTCTTCCGGTGTTGAACAAACAACTTGTCGAGTTCGCTATCAAGTTAGGACTCGCCACCCACTGCAAGATCGCGCCCTACTCGATTTTTGCCCGCAAGAATTATTTCTATCCCGATCTTCCGAAAGGCTTCCAGATTTCCCAGTTCGAGGAACCGATTTGCGTCGGCGGCCATGTGGAAATTGAAAAAAGCGACGGAACAAAGAAACGGATCGGCCTTGTCAGGATTCACATGGAAGAGGACGCGGGGAAGTCGATCCACGACCAGGACGCCGACACACTTGTCGATCTGAATCGTTGCGGCGTTCCGCTTCTTGAGATCGTCAGCCAGCCGGACATCCGCTCAGGCGAAGAAGCTTATCTTTATCTCCAGCAGATAAAGCAGATCGTGACTTATCTCGGCGTCTGCGACGGAAACATGGAAGAAGGTTCACTCCGATGCGATGCGAACGCTTCACTGAGACTGCGCGACACCGAAAAGTTAGGGACGAAAACTGAAATCAAGAATATGAATTCCTTCCGCAACGTCGAGCGTGCGCTTGAGGTGGAAGTCGAAAGACAGTATTTGATTCTCGAATCCGGCGGAAGAATCTTGCAGGAGACGCTCCTTTACGACGCTGCGGGAAATGCCGTCAGGCCGATGCGCTCGAAAGAGGAAGCGAACGACTACCGATATTTTCCCGAGCCTGATCTCGTTCCGGTAACTGTCGGTGAGGCTTGGATCGAAAGAGTCAGATCGGCTCAGCCCGAACTCCCGATGGAGCGCCGCGATAGGTACATGCGGGAATTTTCTTTGCCGAAATACGACGCGGAAATTCTCACCGGGGATAAAGAGATCGCCGACTATTACGAGGGTGTCGTCACGAATCTGAAACTGAAAACAAAAGATGCGTTTAAGCAGGCGAGCAACTATGTAATGACGGATGTGCTTCGCGTCGTCAACGAGCGGCTCATTAAAATAAATGAGTTTTCAATTCCACCGCAAAATCTTTCGCGGATGATCGACCTGATAAATGAAGGAACGATCTCGACAAAGATTGCGAAAGAAATCTTTGAGGAAATGCTGCAGTCCGGGCAGAATCCCGATTCGATAGTCGAGAAGAAGGGGCTGCGTCAGGTTTCCGACGAGTCCGCTATCGAGAAAGTCGTCGAGGAGATTCTGCAGTCGAATCCCGACGAGGTTCAGCGTTACTTGGGAGGCAAGGATAAGCTTTTTGGGTTTTTCGTCGGCGAAATAATGAAGAAAACCCGCGGCAAGGCGAACCCGAAAATTTTGAACGACCTTCTCAAGCAAAAATTGGATAGATTAAGAAATTGAGATTCTTTTGTCAGTTTGATGGTACAAGACTAAACAGGGATCTCAAGTGATTCAGTCTAATTCTATAACCTTTCCCTGGAGAATTTAATGTCACCGAAGAATCTCACCCATGCCAAAGAAAAACTTGACAACTTGATTGAGATACAACGAGTTCACATGTACAAACCAATTCAAGTTGCCGAAATTCTCTACCGTGTTCGCAAGAGTGACTTGAAAATCGATGAGGTAAGGAATCAACTTGAAAGTTACAGGAGTCAATCCAAAAATTGGGGGGACATTGTTACCACTGAACTACTGGATCAGGTTTCAACTTCAAGCTCTCGGTATCAGGACAATCTTTTTGAAGATAATGCAATGCCGCCAAAAGATCTTGCGGTGCTGGCAGAATTCAATAAAGATGGTGTGATTGAGCGATACATTTATCAGAAATTCAGAGAAAAGCAACGGCGAATTCTCCAAATTGGTAAACTACTTCATGATGCGAAACCGGAAAGTTTCAAGTTAAGCTGGTTCCTTCGAGAATTTATTAACGATAAAGGTATAAAACGAAGTATAGACAAGGCATTTGAAATTGTTGTGTATGCTTTGTTCAATACTCTTGTAAAAAATCTCAAGGTTACAATCGCAGTTTCAGCGGACGTTAAAGAAAGCGAGCTATTAAGAGAGTTTGAGGAGTTTGCACGTTTGTTAATTGGGATCGATGTCGACAATCCAGTAATCAATTTACCAGCAAGGTTATATCGTGCTGGTTCAACGAATGCGGCAGATAGAGGTTTAGACATTTGGGGAAATTTTGGTCCGATAGTTCAAGTTAAGCACCTTACTCTTACGGAAGAATTGGCTGAAGATATTTCTGACGGCGTGGCTGCTGATCGTATTGTGATTGTCTGCTTAGACAGCGAGAAGGAGACTATCGAACGTGTGAGCAAGCAATTAGGTCATAAGATTCAGGGCATTATTGTTCAGAGTCAATTAGAAACCTGGTACGATTATGCTTTGCATGGGAAGTTCTCCGATCGATTGGGGACAGATTTATTAACGAGCTTGCGCCAAGAATTTCGCAATGAGTTTCCATTTAGTGAAACATTTGAGCCTTTCTATAAAAAGAGAGGATATGATAAAATTTCGAAATCAAATTCGCCTTTTTGGATGGAAGATTGATCGTGAGTAGCAAATTCGTAGATTCAGATACAGAAGAAGTAATCAGTCAACTGGCCCAAGATGAAACAGGTAAAAGGCAGTATTATCGTCCTGTTTATTCTTTACACAAGTGGTGGGCACGTCGTCCAGGCGCACTATTTCGCTCAATTATCCTGAGTGCAGTAGGTAATGCTAATAGTTATCTCTTTTCAAAAATAAATAATTCACTATCCGTCAACAGTGACTATTTCTTGAGTCATGATTTAAAAGATGTGGTAATACTTGACCCATTTATGGGGGGAGGCACTACACTTGCCGAGGCTAATAGGCTGGGAGCTAAGGTCATTGGTTGCGATCTTAATCCGGTTTCCTTTTGGGTTGTTCGTGAGACACTGAAGCCAATAGACTTGAAGAAGTTAGGCGATTATTTCAAAGAATTAGAGGAAACTGCTGGTGAAAAAATTAAGTCGCTTTATAAGACCACTTGTACTCGATGTGGCACAGAGGCGGATAGTATCTATATCTTTTGGCTACGTTATATCAGTTGCCTGAGTTGTGGCGAGAGGGTTCACCTGTTTAAGAGAACTCTTTTAAATGAAGGTGAAATGCGGACTGTGCCGCTTGGTCCGTCTAACCCTGCGACTGTGTTTTGTCCGAAGTGTTTTCGGTTAAATAAATGGACTGGTGGCAAAAACACTAAATGTGAAGGCTGTGGTCACATCTTTGACCCGCAGAAAGAAATAACTTTCGACAAGGGGTATTATTCTTGTTCAAATTGTCATACGGATCGAATTTCCCTCATTCAAACCTTAGAAACGCAGCAGAAGTTAAATGAAAGATTACTAGCAATAGAATATTGGTGCCCAATTTGCCAGGCCAGATTGTACAAATCTCCCGATGATCATGATTTGAAGAAGATGGGGAACATCGAGAAGGAATACAATCAACAAAGAGAGCAGATGCTATTTCCGCGACAGAAAATTCTTGAGGGTGATTCTTCTGTTCGTTGGCGTCACCATAACTATGAATATTATTACGAAATCTTTAATGCAAGACAACTTTTGGCTTTTGAATATTTGGTTCGCGGAATTAAGAAAATTCCAGAGGAAGAGTACCAATACTCATTCTTCACAGCGTTTTCCAATTCCTTAGAGTACAACAACATGATGACTCCTTACAACTACCCTCATCGGAAGTTGCATCATTTGTTTAATTACCATGCCATGCCTCTCACGACGACCCCGGTTGAAAATGCTGTTTGGGGGTTAGGAGAAGAAGGTGCTGGCACATTCACAAATTGTTACAGACGATATATCAAAGCAAAGGAATATTGCGATAAGCCATTTGATAAATTCAAAGATTTGCACAACAAAATAAGAACTATTTGGGCAAAGTCAGAGAAAGTTTCTGCCAACTTTGTTAGTGCTTTTGATGAATTAAAATACACAGAGCGAGGGACGATGCTCCTGTGCAAAGATTCCGCTCATCTCTCAGAAATACCAGATAAATCCGTCGATTTTGTCATCACGGACCCTCCGTACTACGATAGCATTCACTACTCTGAATTATCAAACTTCTTTTATGTTTGGTTATCCGCTCTCGTTGATCATCCTTATTTCAAGACTCAGGAAGTTCCAACGGAAAGAGAAGCCATAGTAAATAATGAAATGAACAAGGGGGAGCAAGAATTCGCCGATTTGCTTTCATCGGTATTCAAGGAGTGTTGTCGTACTCTGAAGGATGAAGGCAACCTCATCTTCACGTTTCATCATACGAGGTGGGAAGTATGGTGGATGTTGCTTAACGTAATCACGAATAGTGGCTTCCGGGTCACAGATTATTTCCCAGTGATGAGTGAATATAAGGTTAATCCACACATCCGCAACAAGCAAGCAATGGATATGGATTTGGTTTTAGTCTGCCAGAAAAAAAGTTTAAGATTTGAGCCCTTATCGTCTTTGCCAACAGACATTTTTAGCAGAGTTCTTGGTGATCTATCACCCTATATCTCTAATAATAGCGATAATAAACTCTTTCTTCACTTCATGGGAGAGTTATTAAAAACGGCGAGCTCTGCAAAACCTGATGAACAAATAGATTATGAGTGGTTTTCTAATATTCTCACCAAGTTTGAGCATTTTGTTACCCAGGCTCGGAAAGATCGAGGCCATAAATACATTCCATTTGCTGAAAAAGAAGTCCAGTTACGTTTGTTCGAGGAAGCATTTCAGTATGAGGAATGATCACTGTTAAGTTCAGAAAAGGTGGCACACAGATTAATTGTCGCATCTGATCTCATCGGTGGAAATCGGTAACATCAGTGTTGTCCGTGTGCCATTTATTTTCATTACCCTTCAACCCAAAATCGTTTAACTTGAACAATCATTTAATTACTATTGAATAACTGAGGAATTATGAGAAAGAAAATTATCGCCGCAAACTGGAAGATGAACAAAGACGTTAACGAGACTTCCGAATTCATTTCCGCATTTAAAAAGCAAATGGAGGACTACGATTGTCAGGCGGAAGTCGTGATCTGCCCGCCATTCACCGCGCTCCATGCCGCCGCAAGAAGCTTACAAGGAAGTGCGGTTAAGCTTGGAGCCCAGAATTTGCATTACGAAAACGACGGTGCATACACCGGCGAGATTTCCGCGAAGATGCTGAAGTCGCTCGGAGTCACTTACGTTATCGTCGGGCATTCGGAACGACGACAGTATTTCGGTGAGACCGATGAGATCGTCGCGAAGAAAGTGAAGAAAGCGCTGAGTTCCGATTTGAAAGTCATTCTCTGCGTCGGCGAGACTTTGAGCGAGCGGGACGGCGGAATAATGGAGAAAGTTTTGGAGCGGCAGGTGAAAGCGGCGTTCGGCGGATTGAACGAACAGGAGTTGTCGGCGCTTGTTGTTGCTTACGAACCAATTTGGGCAATAGGCACGGGACGCAATGCAACTCCGCAGCAAGCAGAGGACGCTCATGCGTTCATCAGGTTTACTATCGCAAGAATTTTCAACAAGGACGCCGCACTTGCGTTGACAATTCAATATGGTGGAAGCGTGAAACCTGACAATACGTCGCAGCTTTTGTCCGAACCCGACGTTGACGGCGCGCTTGTCGGCGGGGCGAGCCTGTCGGCCGATTCGTTCGCAAAGATCGTGAAAAGCTGCCCGTTTTCCGAACAAGACGGGAGTTCACCCCGCATTGCGGGGGGAAACCGAATCCCACAGGTCGAAGATCCCGCACGTGGGAATGTGAAAGGATCGGCTCAGTAAATCAGCATGAGGTGATGCCTGCTCCACTGACACGATGTCTAATGCCAAGCGCGTTTTATTTATTTTGTTATGCGTCATCGCCGCGTCTGAAGTCTTTGCTCCAGAAGGGTCCTACGGGCAGGTAACTTCTCCCGAAGGGATCCCGACTTGTCGGGACAACTCCATCGTCGTTCACATTTCTTCTCCGGACACCCTCGTCCACCTTCCGCACAAATTCATTATTCAAAACTCGGAAAGCGTTGTCTGCGATTCCGTTCTGCTCGCCCGCGGCATAGATTATACAATTGATTACACTCAAGGCACTGTCAAGTTCATAAAGGGAGGCAGTTTTTTCCGCAATAGAAAAGATTCGGTTTATGTCGTGAGAATCAGTTACCGCAATTTTCCGTTCGACATTCCAACCGAGTACACGCGCCACGTTGTCATTGCCAAGTACGACACTTCAATAAAGCGAAACGTTACCTTAATTGAACAAATCGCGCCGATTAGCCCGGCGGACTTTTTCGGCAGTAACATTCAAAAAAGTGGAAGCATTGTCCGCGGCTTCACGATCGGCTCGAATCAGGACATGACCTTGAACTCCGGTTTTCGAATGCAGCTCGCCGGTAAACTTACAAACGACGTCGACGTAACCGCCGCACTAACTGACGAATCCACCCCGATCCAGCCGGAAGGAAATACGAGAACGCTTCAGGAGTTCGATAAGGTTTTCGTCAACATAAAGTCTTCGCACATTGCCGCCACGCTCGGGGACTTCGAACTCTCGCAAAAGGGAACGGAGTTCGGACGAATCA
Source organism: Bacteroidota bacterium (assembly GCA_023381615.1). Taxonomy (GTDB): domain Bacteria; phylum Bacteroidota; class Ignavibacteria; order Kryptoniales; family JAKASW01; genus JAKASW01. Next base: position 12,300 of record JAMCQL010000021.1, on the reverse strand, counting down.
GCCGCAAGCTCCAAGGCGCTATGGGAACGGCGGACTACGGCGAATCGTCCGTTATGCTGAGCGGTGCAGTCAGCAGAGGAAAATTTCGGATTCAGGAAGTAACTCCGATTGACGGAAGCCAGGGGCCGTATCAGCTTCTTGCCGACGACGGAAGTCCGAACATCATTGTCATCGCCGGGACTGAAAAGGTTTACCTCGACGGAATACAAATGGTTCGCGGAGAGACGAACGATTACGTCATAGATTATTCGAATGCTCAAGTCACATTTACGCCGAAACATCTGATCACGAACCTGAGCCGAGTATTTGTAGACTTCGAATATTCCAACGGACAATTCCAAAGAACTTTTGCCGGAGGCGCCGCACAGACAAGGCTTGCGGACAACAAAGTCGAACTTAGAGCCTCTTATTATCAGGAGGGCGACGATCCGAGCAGTTCGTTTGGAATTACGCTTGCAGATTCCGACAAGACGCTCCTCAGCGCCGCCGGCAGCAACAGACTTGCGGCGTCACGGAGCGGCGTGACTTATGTCGGACGCGACTCGATCACCGGAGTCGGCAAGGGACAATACCGGCTCGACTCGATGATGGTTAACGGCAAGCCGTATTACATTTACAGATTTGTCCAGCCGACCGACACTGCAAATCTGGCGAACGCCGTCTACAGCGTGACATTCTCCGAAGTCGGAAGCGGAAAAGGCGATTATCAGTCCATTGGTTTCGGGCAATACAATTTCGTCGGGATCGGTCAGGGCGATTATGCACCAATCGTGGTACTTCCGATGCCTCAGTTCCAGCAGCTCGCCGACATCAACACGAGTTACAAGTTCAGCAGAGACGGCGCCGTAAGTCTCGAGTACGCCGCGAGCAGTTTCGACGCAAACAGATTATCGTCGCTTCCGGGTGTTACTTCGAACGGATACGGAATGAAATTCGGTTTCGATTATTCGCCGAAGCACCTCATGATCGGCAGTGCAGACGTCGGCGCACTCACGCTGAATGAGATGACTCGATTCGTGAACAGGAATTTCAATCCGATGGACCGGACGAACGGCGTCGAGTTCAACCGCGAGTGGGGAATAGACACCTTGCAGACGGCGGACGAACTTATCAATCAAGCTCACATTGACTTTTCGCCGTCGATGAAAAAGACGCGGCTCACATTCGGCGGCGACATCGGCAGAATAACTCGCGGTTCGGATTTTAGTTCGGGAAGATATTCCGGCTTCGTGACTCTCGGCGGCGACTCGAGCTGGATTCCTTCGGTTGATTATCGCGCGACACTTGTCGACAGCAAGGATGCAGCGTTCTCGAATTTCGGAAAATGGTTCAGACAGAACGGTTCTGTCCAGCTCAGGTTTGGGAAATTCACTCCGGGATTCCGGTTTCAATCGGAAGACCGCCGCCTTGCAACGACAGGCACAGATTCGCTCTGGGCGAATTCTTACCGTTATCTCGAATACGGCCCGAGTCTTTCAATCGCGCGCCTCTACAATGTTGACGTTACTGCCGAAGTCTATGTACGCGACCAGAGCGGGATAATCGGCGGGGAAATGTTGCCGTCGTCGAGTTCGCTCACCGACCAGCTATCACTACGGTTCAACGAGTGGAATGATTTTAACTCGAACTTGACGCTCACCTACAGAAAGAAAACATACACTGATAGTTTCAGGAATTTGGGCAATGCGGACAACGAAGCTTTTCTGTCGAAATGGGAAGCGAACTACGCACCTCTTGACCGCGGACTTGAGACAAATGTATTCTATCAGGTAACGACACAGCGAGCCGCGCGTCTCGAACAAATTTTCTGGAAAGTCGCCACGGGACAGGGTCAATATATCTGGGTTGACGGAAATAAGAACGGGCAGGTTGACGTTACCAATCCTGCGGACTTCCAGCAGGTCAACTTCAACGGCGATTACATTTTGCTGACGAGGCCGACAACGACGCTCTATCCGGTTATCGACCTGAAAACTAATCTGCGGGTCGGGTTGAGACCGGAAAGGTTTCTGAAGAACAATGGGACTTTGACGAATACGGTTCTCCGCGCGCTTTCGTCGGAAACATTGTGGCAAATTGCTGAGAACAATCAGACTTCCAACGTGAGTGACATCTATCTTCTCCATCTCTCGAAATTCCTTAACGATAGTCTCACGATAAGCGGCTCGCAATTGTTCCAGCAGAACTTTTACGTTCTCCAGAACAACCGCGATTTCTCTTTGAGGCTGAGGTTCCTGCAGAGCAAGTCGCTGAACCAGTATTCGATTGCGACCGAGCGCGGATACCGCCGCGAGCAAAGTGCAAGGCTTCGGACTAAACTCACGGACATCTTCTATGAACAGCTCGATCTTTCTTTGAACGATGAAAATGTCGACACGAAGTATTCCTACCGCGCGCATGAAATTAGTTCGACAAGCGCCGCTTCGGAACTCTCATACAGGCCAAACATGAACGTCGAGTCGTCGCTCAAGATTCAGCTCTCGAAGGCTGTTGATGCCTTGCGTTCCGGCTTAACCGCCTCGATGAATACCGAAGTGCTCAAGGCTGCCTATTCGATTCTTACGAAGGGACGATTAAGATTCCAGCTCGAACGCGATGAAGTCACGATCGAGAATCAGTTGCCAAACGTTTACCTGCCGTTCGAGTTGACGCAGGGATTTTTACCTGGTCAGACATATATATGGGAAATCGGATTTGACTACCGGATCAATTCGTTCATTCAAGCGAACGCGGATTACACAGGAAGAAGCCAGGCAGGCGGGGCACCGATCCATACAATGACCGCCGAAGTAAGGGCGTTCTTCTAGGACCTGGTCGAAAAGTCCTGTGCAAAGAAGAATTTCACAGAGGGACACGGAGAAATTAGAGGAGTTACACCGAGTGGTGCCCCCGCAAGCGGGATATTCGACTTGCACCATGGCGCATTCTAATTCTTCGAATGCTGAGCGCCAAAAAGATTTATTCTCTGTGTCCGTCCGTGATTCATGGACGGATGGTGATATTTTTTTCATCGTTTTGCCCCGCCGGGACTCTTTCTCGATTCCATGCCCAACGCGAAGGCAGAAGACATCAGAGAACTTCATACCGCCATCTCTGGAACTTTTATCATCTTTAAGTAGTTTTAAAGTTTTGGAACTATTAAAGTAAAGGTCGCGTTAGTTAATGTGACACTTTTTGGAGATTCGAATGAAAGACGATTTCGATAAACAAGCGGTCAAGGTCTTCAAGGCGCTCGGCGACGCGAATCGCTATGGTATTCTGAGATTGCTTGTCGAGAAGGGCGAACTGTCCTGCGCGGACTTTGACGACAAATTCAAACTTTCAAAGCCGGCAATGTCTCATCATTACCGGACTCTGGAAAACGCCGGATTGATCGACGTGCGGAAGGAAGGCTTGCATTCCTACATGAAAGCCAATCTGAAACTGCTCGAACGATTCGTCCCCAATTTCACTAAAACACATTTAAAACACTAAAGGAGAAAACATGGAAGTCATTTATGTAATTGGCAGAATCCTATTCGCGGGCCTGTTCATCAGCAGCGGATACGGGCACATCGCAAAAGTGAAAGACATGAGCGGCTACGCGAAAAGCATGGGCGTCCCGGCCGCGGGATTCATGACGATCCTGACCGGCATCATGATAATTGTCGGCGGGCTCATGATTATTTTTAATTTTGAAATGTTCTACGGAGCGCTGCTGATCTTGTTATTTCTGCTGCCGACTTCGTTTATGATGCATGCGTTCTGGAAGCTGAAGGATCCCGGAATGAAACAGATGCAGCAGATCATGTTCATGAAGAACATTTCTCTTGCAGGTGCGGCTCTGATGATGATGTATTTTACTTATGGCTTACACTAAGGCTTCGACGGGCGAAATATCGCTTCCTGCAGACAGAGGAGATTTTTCCCTCGGCGGAAATGTGACCGTCACCTTGCAGGTGACGGTCACATTCATGGCGGACGCTGAGAACAATTAAGAATGGTCTTTGAAGAGAATGGGTAACATTATACTTACCTTATACATCTCTCACGGCGCGCCGACTTCGCTCGTCGAGAGAACGAAAATACATGACATATATGAAAGCCTCGGAAAGGTTTTAACTGCTCGCGGCGTCGATACAATTGTTGTTTCTTCCCCGCACTTTTTCAGCCGTGGCAAGTTCGAAGTCGAGTCGCGCGAAGACATTCCCTGCATTCAGGACTACTACGGTTTTCCAGAAGAGCTATACAAGTTTTCCTATGAAGCGAAGAACAACACGAAACTTGTTTCAGAAATTGTGGAGGCATCAGAAGAAAAAGGTTTGCCTGTTTCCGAATCCACAGCGTGGGGTTTGGATCACGGTGCGTGGCTGCCTTTGTATTTCATGTTTCCAAAGCGCGACGTGAAAGTGGTTCCGGTGTCGATGACTTCCGCAGATGCGAAAGAGCATTTCCGTTTCGGTGAGGCGATCAAATCTGCGGTAGATAAGATTGATGGGGCAGTTGCCGTTATTGGCACGGGTTCGCCGGTGCACCGGCTCGATCTTATTAAGTACGGTTATTATGGCGGCGAGAAATTTGAACCGGCCGCGCGCTTCGGCGAGAAGCTAATTGAAGTCGTCGCGTCGGGAGACTTCGAAAGAATTTTAAAGATCCGCGAGGAATATCCAGCTCTTTTCCAGGCCGCGGCGCCGGAAGGGAAGTTGAACCCGTTATACACAGCGCTCGGTGCTTCGGACCGAAATACTTTTGTCGGGAAGACTTTGCTTCACGAGTTCATGTATTACAGCGTTTCGCTCGTCGTGACGATATTGAGTGAGGAACCGGGATTGCGCGATGTTTTGGCGAAGCTTACTTCCACGCGCTTGCCTGCCTAAAATTCTTCATTCCTCACTTCACATCTCGTTGTGTTGTCCTGAGAAAGTTATAGTCTTCCAAAAGATTTTTATTATAAATCCACTTAACTTTATAGTGATAGTCTCAAATTCTCCGTCGCTGGAGTGAAAGGAAATGTTTGGAGATGCAGATCAAAGAAGTAAACACATTGCGCGAGTTAAGACAATTTGTATCGTTTCAATATTCATTGTATAACGATAACAAATATTGGGTACCCCCTCTTCGTGGCGATGAATTAAAATCACTTCGAAAAGATAAGAATCCCGCATTTGATTTCTGTGAAGCAAAATATTGGCTGGCTTTCAAAGACGGAAAGATAGTCGGCCGGATCGCTGGGATAATTAACAAGAAGTACAATGAAAAGTGGAATGCGAAAGCAGCTCGCTTCGGTTGGTTTGATTTCATTGACGATAAGGAAGTCTCTTCCGCACTTCTGGGCGCTGTTGAAAATTGGGCAAGAGAAAACGGCATGACATCCATTCATGGCCCTTTAGGATTTACGGATATGGACGGTGAAGGAGCGCTCGTCGAAGGCTTTGAAGAAGTCAGTACTTTGGGCGCGCTTTACAATTATCCATATTACCCGGAACACATTGAGAAGGCGGGTTATTCAAAAGATGCTGACTGGATTGAATATCAAGTGATAATGAATTCAGAGGTGAATGAAGAGATAGGGAGAATAGCCGAGATTGCGTTGAAGAGGAACAATCTTAAGATCTTGAAAGTCAAGAAAGCCAAAGAGATGCTCCCTTATGCCAAAGAAATATTTCACGTACTTAACGATGCGTATAAAGATTTATATGGCTTTGTTGAATTATCCGATAAACAAATAGATATGTATGTGAAGCAGTATTTTGGTTTTATTCTTCCGGAGTACGTGCCGGTGGTATTGGATTCTAATAACAAAGTTGTTGCTTTTGGAATTACCATGCCTTCTTTGTCGCGGGCGCTTCAGAAGAACAAAGGCAGACTATTTCCATTCGGATTTATCCACGTGTTAAAAGCAATGAAGAATAACAGGAATGTGGATCTTTATCTTACTGCCGTACATCCCAACATGCAGAACAAAGGCATAAACGCAATTCTGATGAACGAAGTAAATAAGGTATTTGTAAAAAACAAAATTGAAAAGGTTGAGACGAACAGAGAATTGGAAGGAAACGCAAAAGTCCAGGCACAATGGAAATTTTTTGACAAGCGGCAGCACAAGAGAAGAAGATGCTATAAAAAAGAGTTGACGGTTGAATAAAGGTCACCTCGAAAAGATAAGAATCCTGCATTTGATTTCTGTGAGGCAAAATATTGGCTGGCTACCGAAGATAGATAGTATGATATTATAACATGAGCGAAAGGTCGGACAAAAACAGTCATAAATACAGGCATCTGCTTATTTTGGTAAGTGGAATTCTGGCAGTTGGGGTTCTGTTGTCCGGCATGTTATACTTTCTTTCTTTTTATGCCAATCGTCTGCCAAAAGGTCTTTTCCCCGTTATTGAAGCGGTTTTGGTACTTATTTTCGGAATAATTGCGATAAGACTTCTTCAAAACGGCCTGTTTAGACTGCTTCATAGCCGTATATCAGAAGATAAAGCCGGATTTTTAAAGTTTATTTTAAATTTTATCGCATATTTTACCCTCTTTTTATTTATCCTTTCTGCCCTTGGTATAGACATAACCAAGATACTACTCGGTGCTACCTTTTTTGGCGTCATATTCGGTATTGCTTCGCAGGCACTTCTTTCTAATCTGTTTGCCGGATTTGTGATCTTTCTTGCCAGTCCTTTCAGGATTGGCGACAGGATAACTATTGTGACATGGCAGTGGGGTCTTTTGATGTCAACATATCAACATGAAGCTGTAAAACCAGGTTACACCGGAATAATTAGGGATATTAATATACTGTTTACGACCATCGAAGAAGATAACGGGCTTTTGATAAAGGCACCAAATAATATTTTAATGCAGGCTTTAATTACAAACTATTCTGAGGTCAATAAAAGAACGGTAAGGGTAAGGTTTGAGCTTGACAAAAGTATTGATTTTGAAAACTTCAGAGATGGTCTTACTCAATATCTTTTAAACAGTGATTTAATCGAAAAATTTCCTGCGCCTTCAATCAAAATAGTTGATCTTTCACTCACCAGTTATTTTGTTGCGGTTGTCGTTTACGCAGGCTCTATTGATGAGGATCCTGTAAGGGATCTCGTTCTGTCGTATGTCTTAAAAAGGCAGGCACAAGTCTTAAACAAGCCGTTGTTAAAATAATATTTACCGACACCCGTTATTATTTGCGCGAGTTTGGTGTCCAAGCTTGGGAGCAAAGTGTAGAAGGATGATCTTGCTGAATTAGAGCGTATCCTCTTTCGCTTTCGTTTCACCTTTCTTGAATAAAACTCCACTCACTTTTATATTCACGTATGAAAACTATACATCTATCCAAGTCGAACGAAGACATTATCGTTCCAAAGATTTTTTGTCTCGGCAAGAATTACGCGAAACACGCCGTTGAAATGAAATCGGACGTGCCTGAGAAGCCGATTGTCTTTATGAAACCGTCGAGCGCAATAGTCCACGGCGGAGCGAAAGTGAAAATCCCACCCATGACGAAAGACATGCACCACGAAACGGAAATCTTTTTCGTCATCGGCAAGGAAGGGAAGAATATCCGTAAGGAAGATGCTCGATCATATATATCGGCAATGGGCATCGGGCTTGATTTGACTCTCAGGGATCTGCAAACGGAGCTGAAGAACAAAGGGAATCCATGGCTGATCTCGAAGGGCTTCGACGGCTCTGCGCCGATATCGAACGCGGTGCCTGTTGACAGCATCGATTTCAATTCACTCGAACTCAAGCTTACCGTGAACGGCCAGCTTCGCCAGCAGGGAAGTTATAAGAACACGGTCTTCAAAATTGAAGAGGTGATTGCCTTCATATCGGAACTTTTCACGCTCGAGCGCGGCGATCTGATTTTCACAGGTACTCCTGAAGGCGTGGCTCAGCTCAAGCCGGGAGATAAACTTCACGCCGAACTCATTGGCTTCACTTCCCTCGACGTTGAGATTGCCTGACGATGCGCGTCATTTCGATTGCTATTCCGAAGGGTGGAGAGGGCAAGACCACAACTGCCGTTAATCTCGCCGCGAGCCTCGCGGCAGCCGAAAAGAAAACGCTTCTCATCGACGCCGACACGCTCGGCGCGAGCGGAATCTCGCTCGGATATACGGCAGATCAGGTCAAGAGCGGACTCTACGATGTTTTTAATTACACGCACGCACTCAACAGAGTCATTTGTAAGACGGAGCTGACATATCTCGATTTCATTCCGTCGAATATCTCAACCGTTCAAATGGAAGAACGGCTCCTGAGGTTGAGCGAGAATCGGACGGTGATGAGAATGGCGTTGCGCGATGTCGAGAACCAATATGATTACGTCATAATAGATTGTCCGCCAATGCTTCGCGGGATCACGACCAACGCTCTCTGCGCTTCGAACTCCGTGATAATTCCGATGCGGGCGAGCCACTTCTCGCTGGATGCCGTGATGCGGCTTATGCGCTACCTGAAATGGATACGCGAAGTCGCGAATCCGCAGATCTACGTCGAAGGAATCTTAATGACGATGTTCGAGCCGAACACAAAGATCGCCGAAATCACCGGCCGCGAACTCCGCTCGCGTTATTCCAAGTTTCTTTTCAAAGTAGTCATTCCGAAAAACTCGACTCTTGCCGAAGCGGCATTCTACGGAAGGCCTGTGCTTCTTTATAACATAAATTCAAAAGGAGCGCAAGCGTATTTCGAGCTTGCTACCGAAATAATCTCGCGGGAATCCGCCGCAGGCGGATTCAACGCAATGTCAGAAGGATCTCCGCTTACGGAGCCTTCGGCCTACGGACAAGTCTCCGGTTCCGCGGGGAATGCTCCGAGAACAGACCAGTTCTGATGAGGTTAACACTTCGGTTCATCGCGGCATTCATTTTTGCTTTTGGTGTCTGTCAGGGAAAAAGTATCAACGGCAATTCTACCGGCGCTTCGAACAGCTCCTATCTTTTTCCGACCGATGCGTCGCGGCAGATAAATTCCGGTTTCGCTGATTACCGCGCTACGCATTTTCACGCGGGCATAGATATTTCCACGAACGGAAAGATCGGTTACCCGGTTTATGCGGCAAAATCCGGTTACGTCTATCGCGTATCCGTTTCGCCGTTCGGTTACGGTAAGATGGTTGTACTCAGGCATGACGATTCCACTTTCACTCTCTACGGACATCTTTCCGGATTCTCAAAAGAAATTCAGGATAGAGTCAAAGCGGCGCAGGAGAGCGAGGAAAAATACGGAGTGAACCTAAAGTTTCAGCCGGCAGAAATCAAAGTGAATCGCGGAGAGATCGTTGCATTCACCGGCGCCACCGGCGTCGGCGGCCCGCATCTTCATTTTGAAATCCGCGACGAGAACTTTTCGCCAATCGATCCGCTTATTTACAAGTCGCTTGATGTTCCTCATTACAAGCAGCCGCGGATATTCGATGTCGCGGTTCGCGGGTTTCAGACGGGAAGTGTCCAGATGAGCCGCGTGCAAAAAGCCAAGGGTGAATATGAAGCGAGCAGAGTCTTTCATCTCAATCAGCCTTTCTATTTCATCGTCCACGCCGCCGATTCGTACGGACGCGGAAAGTTCAAGCGTCCTCCGAAACATATTCAGCTCAGGATCGATGGCAAGGATTTTATCTCGGTCAACTTGACGCACATCGATATTGGCGATTATCTTGATGTGAGTTCGCTGGTAGACCTCGACCTCTCGCGGGGATACAAAACTTATTATGACTTATGCGTCGACCGGGCGATTCCATTTTCGGTTTTCACACCGAGTTTTCCTATGAGCGGACTTGTCGATCGAAACTTCTCGAATGGAATTCACACTTATGAGATTAGTGTCGCAGATGAGAACGGTGACTACGCCAGCGTCACGGGCAAATTCGTTTTGGACATCCCGCGATCTAATATTACCGCGAAAGGCTCTCTCGAACATACTTCCGTTACGATCGCACCGTTCGAAGAGAAGATTATCAAGCCGTCGCCGTCTTTGACGCTCAAGTTTCCTGCGAATTGTTTTGTAAAATATATCGGTGTCGATGCGAAGCGGCTCTCTGCGGATTCGTTTGTCATTGAGCCGACAGGGAAACCTTTAAGGAAGAAGATTCAGGTTACATGGAAGGTGAACGATCCGAAATTGCAGCTCTTTAGAAAGCTGAAGAGTCGCTGGAGTTACATTCCTTGCGACAACGACGGAAAGGTTTTGACCGGCGAAATCGGTTACAAAACGGGGGAATTTGCGCTGCTTCGCGATAATGACCCCCCGACAGTCGGCAAAATCAGGGTTTCGAAGAAGAATCCCTTTTATCGCTCAGTTGCTCCAAACGAGTTTAACAGAGTTTTTGTATATTTTAAGGTTGCAGACAGATTGTCGGGCATTGATACGGACGACATCTTGCTGAAAGTTGGCAGACGAAAATATTTATGCGAATATGATGTCGACAAGCACGCGGCAATTTGTAAGGTCGATGCCGGCTTGCTGCGGCGCGAAAAGAAAGTGGAAGTTGTCGTGCGTGACCATGCTGGAAATGAAAGAAGCGTTGTTTCAAGAGCAAGATTTTAATGCGAAAATTTTGGAAGACTCAGGGCAGCGGAGTAAGCGTAAGTCTGCTTCCTGTCTTGTCGGCGCTCGTCGGATTAGTTATAGTCGGCGCGCTGCTGGTCTATTTTGCGGAGCTGCACGGTGGAGACATTCACTCGCTGTGGGATGCGACATGGTGGGCAGTCGTAACGATAACGACGGTCGGCTACGGAGACGTAGTCCCAAAAACGGTGCTCGGGCGCGTGGTCGGAATTTTCGTGATGCTGTCCGGCATTTCGGTTATCTCGTTGTTGACGGCGACAATTTCTTCGGTCTTTGTCGCGCAAAGAATAAGGGAGAATCAGGGCTTGCAGCAAATTAAACTTAAAGGACACACGATCATCTGCGGGTGGAATCAAAGGTTAGACAATCTCTTGGAGACTTTAGACAAAATTGCTCAAAGCCGCAGAGAAAACGTTGTGCTTATAAATGAAATGCTGCCGGAGAGAATGGAAGAGATCTTGTCGGGTTATTCAAATCTCAATTTGAAATATGTGCATGGTGATTACACGAAAGAGCCTACTCTCTCGCGGGCGAATGTGAAGGAAGCTCGCACGGTGATAATTTTGCCGGACATGTCGTTGGGTTCAGTGCCTCGCGACGATAAAACTTTGCCTGCGGCTCTTGCAGTGAAATCCATGAAGCGGGATATAAAAGTTTACGCTCACATTATCAACAGGGAAAATCTTTCCCATTTGAAACGCGCGAACGTTGACGATGTAATAGTCAGTGATGACCATGTCGGTTATCTGCTTGCATCGGACATTTCTTCCCCTGGGATAGCACAGACCGTTGCAACGCTTTTGAGTACGGAAACCGGAACGAGCCTGCAAAGAGTCGAAGTGCCAAAGGAATTTGTGGGAAAGAAATTTCAGGAATTGCAGGAATACTTTAAGAGTCAGCGCAACAGCATCGCGATCGGTTTTGTAACCGAAGAAGAATCGGTGAAACTTTCGGACATTCTTTCTTCGGATTACAGCGCCATTGATTCATTTATAGAACGAAAGTTTAAAGCGGCGGGACTCGACATGCTTGAGAAGGGCGGTCTGCGTTTGAACTTGAACCCGCCGCTCGATTATGTCATTCAAGAAAAAGAAGATGCGATCGTAATAGGATGAAGACTCCTACTGCAGTTGTCGACCTGGGCAGGACGCCGATTTTTTCGGGACTCGGAGAAGAGAAGCTCGAGAAGATCGCGTCAATCGTCAAAGTCAGGGAATTCCCCTCGGATCAGATCGTCATAAAAGAAGGCGAGAGCGGAGACAGTGTTTTCATTTTGTTGAGCGGCGAAGTCGAGGTTTCTAAATCGCTCGTGCTTCGCTGGGCAGGCGCATCCGTCGATCCCCGCGACAAATCCCTGACAAGACTGTCGTCGAAAAGTTATCCATTCTTCGGAGAGATGTCGCTGTTCGATAAGCAAAGCGCCAGAAGCGCCACGGTCCGAACCGCCACTCCGTGCAAGTTTGCCGTAATAAATCTTGTCGATTTTGTAAAGCTCGCCGAATCAGATTACGAGATCGGCTACAGAACTCTGCTGAACATCGCGTGGGTTCTCAGCGACAGGCTCAACAAGACCAATAACGATTTACTGAAAGTAACAACTGCACTCGGGATTGCACTTGAAAAATAGAGTGATTAGCTACAGGCCAAAAAGAAAGAATGAAAGATTTGATGAATCACATGGGTGCGATTGAAATTTGTTTCCCCTCCTCTTTGAGGAGGGGTGAAGGGGTGGTGAGAAATGGCTATGAT
>JAMCQL010000011.1 GCA_023381615.1 Bacteroidota bacterium | reverse complement strand
CGTATCCCCCCGAGATTTTCTTCTCGCCTCTAAGTTTATGGTACACTTCTGAGGCTAACCACGAAGCAACGACTTTTTGGAACGCTCGGTCATTCATATAGCGCGCAAAGATCTCTTCGTTCTGATCCATGCGTTCCACGAAGAGAGTTTCCAGGAGGTTGTTGAATACGAGAGAGAATTTGTCTTCGGGGTTGACAATGGCAGCTTGCTTCAAGTTGTCGTCCAGCGAGGCAGCCTCGACAAGCTGGTCGAAGAATAGCTGATCAGCGTCGGTGAAATCGGTACCGAAAGTCTCGTTGACAAGGTCAATCAATTTGGATAGTGCAACAATCTCTTCTCGAACAACGGCGCTGCCGACTTCTGTTGGCCCATCCAACGGTTTGGCTTCGCCCTCTTTGAGGCTTATCGAACCCTCGGCTATTTTCTGTAGCCTGTAGTACTTCAGGCGTACCTCGTCATCGAAATGATACCTTTCTCCATTGCGTCTCTTCGGAAGTTTTGGAGAAAGATATCTTAGGAAAGTGTATATCTTCTCCAAATCGGAATCCTGATAGGGAATAATCTGGCTCAGAAAGGCGTAAAGGTTTCTGAATGCCACCAGCTTGGTTCTCCAATTCTCAGCTTCTTCTTCGTCCTTCTCAAGAAGCTTTTTGAAACGGTCTATCGCTGGGTCAATTGCGGCATTCATTGCCTGGTGATCGGAAGGACTCTGCTGGCGCTTAGGTTTGAAAAAGATCTGGCAGAATCGTTCCACTTCTTCGGGGAGATATATTCCTGAACTGTCTAGCTCGGCTTTCAATTCGTACATGCGGGATGGCTCGACTTCCTCGCCCATCTGTGCGCCTTCATAGTACTGTTTGAATGCTTCCTGAATCTCCTGGCGATCATTGACGAAGTCGAGCACGAAAGTATCTTCTTTCAATGGATGAATCCTGTTCAAACGGGATAGCGTCTGCACTGCCTGCAAACCAGCGAGCCGCTTGTCAACGTACATCGTGTGAAGAAGCGGTTGATCAAAACCTGTTTGATATTTCTCAGCAACAAGGAGCAGTTGATACTCGCTGGTTGCAAACTTCTCAGGAAGTTCTTTTTCTCTGATTCCTTTGTTCATGTGTTCTTCGGTATAAGAAGTATCGGGAATCCTGTCGTCCATGACTGTGCCCGAAAAGGCAACGAGAGTCTTTATAGGATAGCCTTTCTCGGCTATGTAGCGATCGAAGCTCTGTTTGTATCTGACTGCCTCAAGCCGGGAGTTCGTCACGACCATCGCTTTTGCTTTGCCGCCGATCTTGTGGCGAGTAAAACTGTTGAAATGTTCCACCATAACTTCTGTTTTTTGGGCAATGTTATGCGGATGCAAACGCATAAATCGAGCAAGCGCACGGGCAGCTTTCTTTCGTTCGACATTTGGATCATCTTTCGTCGCCTGCAGGAGTCTGAAGTAAGTTTTGTACGAGACGTAGCTCTTTAGCACATCCATGATAAAATGTTCTTCGATTGCCTGCTTCATAGTGTAACGATGGAAGGGTTCGCCGTTCCGTCCGAAGATTGCAAGCGTCTTGTGTTTCGGTGTACCGGTGAATGCGAAGAAGCTTATGTTTGCCTGTCTGCTTCGCTTCGCCATACTGCGAAAAAGTTCTTCCATATTTTCGACAGCCTCTTCTTGAGCCCGATTCCTGGCAGCTTCCTCCAAGGCCTCACCTCCGAGTACTTTCTTCACCTCTGTAGACGTCTCACCCGACTGTGAGCTGTGCGCCTCATCTATTATCACTGCACGTCTGCGAGTTTGCAGAACTCCAGTCGCCTGTTCGCCCCTCTCCTCTGCCAATTTCACAAGCTGTTTTGAGACAAAGGGAAACTTTTGCATGGTTGTAACGATTATGGGAACTCCGCTTTCAAGTGCTTCTGCAAGCTGACGGGAGTCCTCGTCGATCTTATGTACGACACCTTGCTTGTGTTCGAATTGGTAAATCGTATCCTGAAGCTGCTGGTCGAGAACCAATCGATCAGTGGTGACGACAACGCTGTCAAACACTCGATTGTCCTGGTTATCATGGAGCGAAGAAAGTCGATGCGCAAGCCAACCTATTGTATTACTCTTTCCGCTTCCCATGGAATGTTCGATTAAGTAATTGTTCCCTGGGCCTTCAGCCCTCGCAGCGTCTACCAGCTTACGAACAGTCTGAAGCTGGTGGTAACGAGGAAAAATCATCGTCTCTTTCTTGATCTTCCGACCTTCATCTGAAAACTTCGTCTCTATTTGGAGATGAAGGAATCGTGCGAACAGATCGAGGAAGCTGTCACGTTGCAGGATTTCTTCCCAGAGATAGGCAGTTCGATAAGTTCTGCCGCTGGGATCGGGTGGATTTCCTGCGCCATCGTTGAGACCCTTGTTGAATGGAAGAAAATGAGTTGCCTCCGCTGCCAATCGAGTAGTCATGAAAACTACCTCGGTATCGACAGCGAAATGAACGAGCGTTCGCCGTTTGAATTCAAAAATCGGTTCTCGGGGATCGCGGTCAATTCGATATTGCCGCATCGCGTCGTCAACGGTCTGGCCTGTGAAAGGATTCTTTAGCTCAATCGTTACGACAGGAATTCCATTGAGGCTCAGAACGACGTCGAGAGATTTTTCATTCTTTGGACTGAAGTGAAGCTGTCGGGTTATTCCAACTTTGTTCGACTGGTAGAGCGCCTCAAGCTCCTGGTTTAAGCCGTGGGCAGGTTTGAAGTAAGCGACGCGAAGCGTGTGGCCATAGCACTTGAATCCATGACGAAGGGTCGCGAGAGAACCGTAGGTGTCCATCCATTTGCAGAGATCAGAAATGATTTGGTCGCCTGTGTTTTCACCGTGGAGAGCTTCGAGTTTCCTCCAATCTTTGGGTTGGGTTTCGTGAATGAATGAGAGAACCGTCCGCGGAAAAATCGAAAGAGCCTTATCGAAATCCTGAACGTCAATGGAACAGTAACCGTTATGCAGAAGATGATCCTCAATTACTGATTCAAAAGATTTTTCTGCAACAATGCTCATTTGGCTTTCTTGAGAATGAACTTCGTTCCCAACGCCCTCAGCATATCGAATGAGTTGACGTACTGTACCCCGATGGCGTTGCAGACATCTGGAATTTTCACTTGTTTCTTAGATTCTGGGGCAGGTTCTTCATGCGTCACCAGAATCATACCCTTTGCCTTGGCGTATGCGATAAGCCATCCATCGACGCTCTCGGCATATTCCGTCTTCGCAAACGGGTAGAATCGTGCTTGATCCTGAACCCACTGCATTGCTTCGGCATAACCTGCCTGAACATCTTCTTCATCAGATGCAGCGAAGAACTTATTCGGGATTTTGGTGTCGGCCCATTTCTTCAGGTCATCGTGACCCTTGGCAAACTCGATAGTCTTGACCCGATCTATGCTGCAAACCAATTCCTTAGAATGGTAGATAGATAACGACTCCCAGAATCCAGGACAAAGATCAAACGCATAATATCTGCGGTTTGCTTCGATGAATACGTTAGAGTCGAGAAGATACTTGGGTTGTTTCTTCGGTAACGAACCCGTCATGCAGCCGTCCTGAATCCAAGGGACTGCGCATAGCGGTCAAATGTCTTTCCGTACAAGCCAGTCAGTGCGTAGGCATCTTTGTATAATATTCGCCCTTCTCTTGCAGCACGAATGACAAAGGAAGCGAACCGCTTCCCAACTCTGACATTTTGAGTATTGTAGAAATCTCCGCCATCAGATTTTTTCTGAGCTTTGCGGCGTTCGTCTCGTTGATACGCTTCGTAAAATTCAAAGAACCTCTGAGGTGTAATCAATCCGAGGTCACGCAAGCGCCGTGCAGCAACGATCGTGCTCACTTTGAATGTTCTTGCCATGGCTTGAAACGGATCTCTATCAAGCTGAGCGGACTGCCACGCAGCTCGCGCTTCGGACTGGGGAATCAAGAACTCTGCAGCGATGCGGTTGCAGAATATCTCGACCTCATTGTCGGAAGCCTCGGTCGCACGGAGATTGAATACGCCGCTTTGTCCAATCCAAACGTGAGCTAATTCGTGTGCCATGGTGAACATTTGAGCAGACTTGAAGTCTGCGCCATTTGTAAAAATCAATGGTGCATACTGATCGTGCAAAACAAAGCCGCGGAATTCATCAGTGTCGAGCTTGCGGTGAGTATCGTTTCCAACGACTCCGCTGACAACCATCATTATTCCTGCCTGCTCGACCATCTCTCTCAGCGCAGCAAGGGCGTCAGTCCAGGTACGCTGGTTGCGTGCCCAGCCTCCGTCAATTCCAAGGACGCTTCGGATGTTGGCAGCAACCTCAACTACATCGGAACCAAGGTTAAAGGAACCGACAAAAGGCAGAGGGTCTTCTCTTTCTTCAAGAAGGAAATCTCGCATCCAGCTTTGACGCCGTTGCATCATCTCGACGGTCTCCAATAAATTCGGACTCGGACGGCGTACAGGTTGATCTCTAACTGTGCGGAAATCGGGTATTGTCAAATGGTCTTCGGGAGGCTCAGAAAGGAAGAAATAACCTAAAGGCGTAAAGGTCATTCTCGCTAAAGCCTCGACCTGACGAAGCGTCGGCTGCACCTCGCCTGTCAACCAAGCGCTGAATCTTGGAAATCTTCTCGTGAGTGCGTCATCTGTCAGACCAGCCCGGTCTCGCGCCCAAACAATTAATTCAGGTTTTACAGCAACCGTTGCCATGGTTAAAGATAAACTATTTTTTGATTAGCTTCGAGGGCAGCCACGGATTGGCACCCAAATGACGAGAGGTGAGAGAGTTAGATTGATCTAGTGGATTACTGAGGAGAGAGAATAGTTGCTCACGCGTAACATGGCTGAGATTCAAACGCCTGTTCCAGTTTCTTCGCATGAGTGCCAAGTGAACTTTCGGAAGCTTTGATTATTTCTTTAGTGATGATCGGCTTCACACGATCCACCTTTAGTATGAGTTCGCCGATATTTTCAATTTCATTCGTGTCGATATGTTCACGCAGGCTCCAAACATCACGTAACGCGGCGTGTTGAGGAAGAAAACTACGCACGAACGCTTCGATCTGTAAACCGACAATCTCATGAGTTTTGGGGAGGTACAATAATGCGACGTGTTCATCCACATAATGAACGATAGTTTCCTGATGAGGTGCAGCGAATGTCAAAGTAACTGCGTCGAAGTCTGGATCGTACTCAAAGCGAGGAAGCGTCTTCGCTGCATATTCGTTAAGGAGTTTCCATTTTAGCTTCATGGTTTTGTTCCCTTTTGCCATTTTAAAGGATCGCCTTTACGAATATTTGCAAGAAAAGCTGTGACGACAAAGTAGGGATTGGTTCCCGTTTGTACGACTACTTTCATGTAAACCTTTTTGTCTTTCTCTTTTCTCTTGTACTTATAATACAACTGACGGTTAGGAAAATCTTTATCGAGATTTATGAAATCTGGGTCTTGAATCGTTTTCTTGACAAAGTCCTGATATTTCTCCATGAACGGCCTATTACGAAGGACGTGTTCTTGCCATCTACTCTCTTCACACGCAACCTGTGCCCCTTCTGGGTCTGCCACCTGAAATAGTATTTTCATGCGAATGCGATTTCATTTTAACTGCCTTCCCTTTTTGAATCAAGCGATTCTCAGCACAAACATTCATTCGCATACAGGGACAACAAGCCACCTTTAATATCGGTTCCCTGAATGAAAACTTGAGGCATTATAACGTTGGTAATATATGGAACCGTATATTGTCAGACAATGTAAGAAAACGTTCACAGTAAGACCATCAATCACATTTCTGCGCTTAAAGGCAATCCGCCAATTTTCCCGTCACAGCCTCAGCAATCAACGAAGCACGTCGCTCCTTCAGCAATGAAATCGTTTGTTGCGTCGCCTTTAAAAGTGAATCCATCTTATCAGTTTCCGATTTTACAAAATCAACAATGGAATATTGCTCCTGGAGTGGCGGGACTGGAAACAAAATTTCAAATAATCCTTCTGGGTACAACCGCAGCCGCGATGACCAAACACCCTTGGAATAGCGAATAACCTCAGACTTGAAAGGCGGAGTTTTTACAATAAGATCCACATACTCAGGCAATAACTCGTCAAATGGAGAGTACACATTATAGGAAGGACTCACTATGCCCTCTACACGGGAAACACCCATTGCACCCATCCATGCCCACATCGTATTGATAACCAGGTCGTTGGGTTTGCATATCTTGTAGCCCTCGGTAGTCTCGGCTTCAAACATATATACTTCTTTTTCAGAACGAGGTGTCACTCCAGTTATATGTGAAACGGTGAGCAACTCGCCCTCGTCATTTTCTGTGCGTTGGTCGCGCTCCTTGAACAGCCATTTCGCCCGTTTGATTTCCCAGTGCTTCGGTATCTCTCCAATCCATGGTACACTGCTATCTCGCATTGGCGCGTTTGGATCGAGGCCCTTCGTCACGGCTTGGGTTATGAATGCACGCCGTTTCTCCTCCAGCAGCTCGAGCAATCTTTCTTTGGCTGTTATGAAAGCATCGATGCGGGCGGTCTCGCGGTCGAGAAAGTCGGAAATCTGCTCCTGAGTTCTTTCGGGCGGTAGAGGCATTCTCAAGGAACTCAGAAATTCTGGATTGACATGAGGAATGCCCATTCCCACCGTTTCCTCGCGAAGAATTGCTTCTGTCGCTTGGCAAGCATAGAAAAAGTATCTAGGCTTGATAATTCTTGGGCGCACAAGAGCGGCGGTGGAAGATACCACTCCAGATTTAGCAATTAAAAACTCTCCAGCGTTGGAACCATCCCACAAGAGCAAGATGTCACCATCGTTGGCAAAGACAACGTCATCATCATCCGAAACGTAGGCCTGAGGGTTGCAACCGTTCCGCAGGTATTCCATGGTCAGATACGGAACATAATACCCGTCAACAGCCATTTCGGTGGTCACTTTTGGCAGGTGCCCTTTCTCGACAGAAGCCAAGTATTTGAATTTCTTAAGAGTCCAACCATCTGGAAGGCTGGGAAACAAAGACTCGGTAAGATTTCGATCGGAGATCTTCATTTTGCGACGTTGCTGAGCAACCGCATAATTTCTTCTTCAGCTTTTTTCAAATCAGCGTCGATTTCTTTGAGAGATCGTGGCGGCACATACTTATAGAAGTATTGATTGAAATTGATCTCATATCCGATTTTATCTTTGGTTCGGTCCATCCATGCATCAGGGACGTGCGGCAGTACCTCACGCTTGAAATACTCGTCAATGTGTTCCTTCAATGGAATGTTCTCGTAGTCGCGCAAATCTGCGTTGGGTTCACACATGTGATTTCCTTTGGTTGATGCCTCAACTGGCTGAGCGGCGGGATCTCTTTCGGTAAAAGTATCTCGGAATGCTTTATGTGCTTTGGCCGTCCATTTCACCTTAGATTTACTTTCTTTGATGATGACGGCGATTCTTTGGAGCGTCTCATGCCAATCATACTGCGGCTCAGACACAAATTTCGTTTCGATCATTTCAATATCATCGCTCAATTCAGGAAAGTCATCGAGGAACTCAGCTTTCCTTTCCTCGGTCATCTGAAACTTCAATCTCAGAGGTCGTTCCACTGTAACTCGCGTGTATCCGAAATCTGCATTGTCGAAAATCTTGCTGTGGTCGTTGTTCTTGAAATTGCCATACTCCCTGACGATTTCGCGAACCTGATCGGGTTCTCCGTCTTTGCCTTCGCCGATCTTCCTTCGCTTATCACCAAGGCTTCGCCTCATGGGAACGTAGAATTCCCGCGCATCGATGAGCTGAATCTTGCCTTTCCTGGATTTCTGTTTCCGATTAGTCACGATCCAGACATAAGTACCGATTCCAGTATTGTAGAACATCTGTTCTGGCAGCGCAATGATCGCTTCGAGCCAGTCGTTCTCGATGACCCACTTTCTGATATCGCTCTCGCCCGATCCAGCTCCACCAGTGAAAAGCGGTGAGCCGTTGAAAACTATTGCGAGTCGCGAACCGTACTTCTGTTTCTCGACCAGTACTGGCTCAAACTTGCTGATCATGTGCTGAAGAAAAAGGAGCGATCCATCATTCACGCGAGGCAAGCCTGCTCCAAATCTTCCAGCGAAGCCCTGCTTGTCGTGCTCACGTTCGATCTCCTTCTGCTGCTTCTTCCAATTTACGCCGAACGGTGGGTTTGTCAAGAGATAATCGAAGCGCTCTTCTTCGAAGCGATCATCCGTGAATGAATCACCGAACCGAATGTTATCGCCTGTACCATTGTGGTCAACCTGTTTTATGAGCATGTCAGAAGCTGCAGTCGCGAATGCTCGCTTGTTATAATCTTGGCCGTAAACATAGAGCTTCGCTTCAGAGTGATGCTCTCTCATATAGTTCTGTGCCTCAGCCAACATCCCGCCCGTTCCCGATGCCGGATCCAGAAGAGTCCGAACTGTACCAGCCTTCGAGAGAAGATCGTCATCGTTGATGAAGAGAATGTTGACCATGAGTCTTATCACTTCGCGCGGTGTAAAGTGGTCACCAGCAGTTTCGTTTGCAGCTTCGTTGAATCTCCGGATTAAGTCCTCGAAGAGAAGACCCATTTGAATGTTATCGACTTTATCGGGGTGCAGGTCCATCTTGCTGAACTTTTCGACGACGAGAAACAGGATGTTCTCCTCGTTCATCTTCTCAATTTCTTTTTCAAACTCGAAGTACTCGAAGATGGTCTGGACGTTTTTGGAGAAACCCTTGATGTATGAAACCAGATGTCTGTCGATGCGGTCTGGATCGCCTTTGAGTTTTTCAAAAGTAAGAGGAGAGCGATTATGAAAGTTCTGTCCAGAGGCTTTGTCGAGGAGGCGGTCGAGTGCCTCGTCTTTGAACTTATCTTTCTTCCTGTCGTACTCCTTGAGAACTTTGTCTTTGGTCGGAGCAAGCACGCAGTCGAAGCGGCGAAGAACTGTCATCGGCAGCATGACGCGTTCGTACTGCGGGGGGCGATAGGGGCCCCTGAGAAGGTCTGCTATCTGCCAAATGAAATTGGAAAGCTCGTAATGATTAGGCATGGACTAATATCATCATTTAGTAATATAAAAGGGTTGACCGATCGCGTCCAGCAGAAGGAAGGTCACGCGGCTGGGCTTTGTCGATTCGCGTGACTAAACGCTTCAGTGTCTTTTCTGATTTCGCGCTGGTAATCTGACACTGCCAAACGGTAAAGACTCTCCAGCCAAGCTTTCGAAGTTCTCTTGATTTCTTCTTGTCCCTCTCAATGTTCTCGTCGATTTTCCTGTACCAGTACTCCTTATTGGTTTTCGGCCTCCTAGCGAGTCTGCAATTCTTGTGGCCGTGCCAAAAACAACCATGTACAAAGATCACGGTACGATGGTCAGGCAAAACTATGTCGGGTGAACCAGGAAGCCGTTTGAGGTTTCTGCGGAAGCGGATTCTGTTGGCTCGCAGAAATGAGTACACTATTCTTTCTTGAGGAGTGTCCTCTCTCGAAACACGAGACATGATCCATGAACGTTTCCTTCTAGATACAGTGTCCAAAATAACGAAATAGATGGTGATCTTATTATGACAACAAAGTTCTAATACGTCCTTTTATGTTGTCCCTTATGGTCTTCAATTTTTCTTTCGCTTCCTGCGTCAAAAGAGCTGTGTGCATAAGAGCGTCTCTAATAGGTCTGTACTGTTTGGCGTCATTATGCAATGTATTTTGAACTCCTGGATTGTCGGAAACCTTCGCAAGTGAAGCCATATCCAAATAAGAAGAGTCTAAATTGCTTTGCCTCAAATCGATGTTAATGTTACCATCGGCTTTATTTCTCGCTTCTCGTCTCTTCATTTCATCAATCTCTGTTTGAACTGGAGCCAATGCGATGCTCTTCTCGGCAATATATTTCCTCATCAGATTTTCTGAGATGAAACATTCTGCATAAGAAGTAAAGTTGTGGACGGCATCGTTACCTAGACTTGCAACCCATGCTTCCACCTTTTGCTTATTCGCTGAATTTTCAGGTATAACGAAATCCTCAGAAACTTCGTTGAATAGTTCGCTTGCTCTTCGTTCCTTACGAGATATGCTTAAATTATCAGGGTCGCCTGGCTTTCTATGTTTCCTTCTCCAAGTATCCCAGTCTTCGATGACTACTCGGATTACATTTGAATTGAGATTTTCCAGCATCTCTTTGAACTTAGGATCATCCGCAACGATATCTTCTCGACTACTTGTAAACCTGTCAACATCGTCATCCAGAATATCGCAATGAATTTGGCCGTAAAGATAGTTTTCGACAATTCGTGATGAAGGAATATGTCTCAAAATATCTCTTTCTCTTATCCTACCATTTACGAAAAGGTCGACGCCAACTCGCTCTTCAATATTCATTATTTTAAGATCTCTGGGTTTTTCAACGGATGCTATAAAACCTTTATAGTTAACATTTGGAACATTTAAAGATTTATTTTCTTTAAGTTTGGTCAGTACATCCCTTATGTAGGGGTCATCAAGTCCGTTGATATTCCACAGAAACTCGGTTTTCTGTCCGAGGTCAGTGAGATCGCTCTGAGCAACTTTTTCGTCATTGACAAAAATATTAAATGTGGAGTCAAGGAGGGAAAATCTAAAATATAGAGCAATAGTTTTTTTCAGAAAAGTTAAACTATTCTTAATGGTATCCTTTATGCTTTCAAAATAGATGATCGTGCCTTTGTTATGATCCTTGGTAAATCTTTCGAACATCTCCATCTTCCAAATGCCCAACTCATATCTGTCTGGAGTTAAATCATTCTCAATAGCATCGTCTAGACCAGAGTTGTCTATGACACCTCCTATGTAATCGCTCGTTTCAGTTTTTGATATTACGCTGATTTTCTCTGCACATGACAACAAAGCCAATTTTCCGATACCTTTTCTCCCAATAAAGGACCTTCCAGCAGGAGGAACAGCATTTTCATCCTTTCTTTTCGAGTATCCTATCTTCAAAAACTTGTTTTGAAAATCATCTTTAGACATCCCGTCGCCGTCATCCTTTATAAAAAAGCTGTTCAACTGCCTGTCGATGTATATTCTAACATTGTGGGCGTTGGCATCCCATGAATTGGAAATTGCTTCGCCAAGGACTGTCGCAAATGTCCTGTACAAATTTCTCCCTAAATGGTTAAGGACACTTAAAGATATCTCGAATGTGAACCGATTCTGGCTAGGCATATTCCCCCAAATGTTTGATTATGGTCATGCCGACTATTTTCCCAAGACGTACTGGTACAGCATTTCCGATCAGCTTACCGACCTCTTTGAAGGAAATCTGTGCTCTGGGTTCGACAAACCGATAACTTCTCGGAAACGACTGCAAAATTGCTCCTTCTCTTAAAGATATCGCTCTATCTTGTTCAGGGTGACCGAATCTCCCGTTTCCGAAGCCGTAGAATTGCGTGGTGATTGTCGGGGAAGGTTCGTCCCACTTCATTCGCCCATAGACGCTCGCATAGTGACTTCCTGATTTCTCTTTGTGGCACGCAGCAACCAAGTCCTCGGGCCAATCTCTCCACGTACCACCTGGGATCGATGTCATGATGCGTTTCATATTCGTGTCGCTTAAACCGACGCTCCGATGCAATTTGTCTTTCCGATCAGTCTGTCCCGATTCGATCGCTGGTAAACTGCCGATAGCATCCCTGACAGTTCTATAATTTTTTTCCGAGTGGCTTTTCGGTATAATTGCGATCGGTCCGAGTAGCGAGCCGAACAATACGAGACGGGTTCTGCTTTGCGGGATTCCATAATCAGGGCAGTAAACGTCACTTGCAGAAACATTGTACCCATTCTTTTCTAGCAGCGTCACGAAATCATGGTACACATCGTGTCGTCTCAACTCGGGGACATTTTCCATGCTGACAATTTCAGGTTTCATTTCCTGGATCAATCTGCCGAACTGATAAAGTAGGCCCCACTTTTCGTCTTGTGAATGATCGCTCCCTTGAGTGTATCTGGAAAAAGGCTGGCAGGGAGCACATCCCGCCAATACTCGAATGCTATCATCGGGATAAAGGCCAGCGAGGTCTGAGCCTTTGATATCGGATACGCTCTCTTCTTTAAAGACTGCAGGCTTGTTGTTGTGTTCATAAGCGTAGCGGCACGCGGTATCAATGTCAAATCCAGCGATCACTTGGATTCCGCTATTCAGTAATCCGCGCGTAAGGCCCCCTACGCCGCAAAAGAGATCCACTGCCCTGATTCTCTTGGATATGTCTTCTCCATGTTTTCTCATGGACCTATCTGGTCATTTCTTATAGTTGTCATTGGAGCTTGCTATTGTTTAATATAAGAAATTCGAGATATTCCTCTGAACCATGAAAAGTAATTGGCGGGGTGGAGAGCACGATGGTCAAGGCTCCGTGCGGATATATCATTGTTGGCGTGTCATCTAGAAACGGGCAACCTGTCCTACCACCAGCAGGCTTGGAGGACAATCAACTCGACCCGATTCAAAGAAAACTACTGGAAATTTGCAATAAACTGACTCCGCCTTACTATCCAGTCGCTGAACCCGTCGATTTCATGGGAAAGAGAGTCCTGGTCATATGGGCTCCAGGAGGAGACAATAGGCCCTACAAGGCTCCTGAAACACTGGGGAAAAGGACGCAAAGGGTTTACTGGGTACGCAGGTACTCAAACACGAAGAAGGCTAACCATGCGGAGGAGAACCAACTCATCGAGCTAGCGGCGAAGATACCATTTGACGACAGGATCAATCACGGCGCTGATATCGACCAACTAAGCATCCCGCTGATTCAATCGTTTCTTCAGGAAGTAAACAGCAATCTCTCTCGTCATGTGGGAGCCATCCCAAATATTGACTTGTTTAGACAAATGAACATAGTGCGTGGTCCATCTGAGGATTTGAAACCTTTAAACGTTGGATTGCTTTTCTTCTGTGAGAAGCCTGAACGATTCTTTAGGGGAGCAAAGATTGAAGTTGTGGAATATCGGGATACTGTTGGAGACGATTTCTCTGAAAAGAGTTTTACCGGGCCGATAAATCAACAACTAAAAGAAGCTCTCCAGTATATAAAGGCGAGCGTTCTAAAAGAAGAGGTGCGCAAAATTCCAAATGAAGCAAAAGCGGAACGCTTTTTCAACTACCCATACGAGGCGATAGAGGAAGCTCTTGCAAATGCGGTTTACCATAGAAGCTACGAAGATCTCAATTCAATCGAAGTGAACGTGTGGAGTGATCGCATTGAAGTCCTGAGCTATCCAGGTCCCATACCTCCTGTTGATAACAAACAGTTGATGAAGGC
Source organism: Bacteroidota bacterium (assembly GCA_023381615.1). Classification (GTDB taxonomy): domain Bacteria; phylum Bacteroidota; class Ignavibacteria; order Kryptoniales; family JAKASW01; genus JAKASW01. The sequence continues at coordinate 11,227 of JAMCQL010000011.1, read as the reverse complement.
CAGGGTAATTGCCCGTTATTATCGGAATCGCAGAGTTGGAGACTTCTTGAAGGAACTCGGATTGACTGAAGGAAGAGGAACCGGGATTCCAAAGATTAGGAATGCAATGAGAAGGAACGGGTCGCCAGTTCCAAAATTTGAGACAGACAGAGGTAGGACTTATTTTCTGACCGTTCTTCCAATGCATCCTAAGGTTGTTTCAAAGTTACCGGCTGAAATTGCGGGCGGTGATATGGGAGATTCCGCAAGAAGAGTATTGGAATTTTGTTCGAAGCCAAGAAGCAGGAAGGACATTCTTGATTTCCTTGGCCTGACAAACCAAGCGAAGAACTACGAGGCTCATATTGAGCCCTTGCTCAAAGAGGGTCTGCTGCAATTTACCATACCTGATAAGCCTCGCAGCATGAAGCAGAACTATGTGATCACAGCGAAAGGGCAGGAAGCGTTAAAGGGGTGAACAGGCTTCTGTTTAGGCTGTTGGGATAGTCAGCGACGATTGAGACTCTATTGCCCTGATGGAGTAACTAAGTTGGTAACTAAGTAGTAACTATGTTGGTAACTAAGCTGACATCCATGCCACGGGTTGGGATTACCAGGATCTCGGAGAAGGCGGTAAAGAGCGGCGAATGAGAAAAAAGATGCAAACCATAGTGCCATATTCGTGGAATGGAACCTCTCAGACAAAATCCACGTCGAACAGGGCAACAAAAAATCCCGCCAATCAGATCGTCTTGCGGGAATTTGGAGCGGGGTTGACGAGGCTCGAACTCGCGACCTCCTGCGTGACAGGCAGGCGCTCTAACCAAACTGAGCTACAACCCCTCAATGTCAAAATAAATTTAAGCTGCAGCCGGGGAATTATCAAGCTCACATATCTGTCTGCAGCGCCTTCACTCCGAAAAACCTTGATAGGAGCAGACTTGTGAGTGCAATCGTCCCTGTTAGCCAAACGGCGGACATGCTCGGACGGAGTAAACCTTTCGATGAAAAATACTCAAACGTCTGGTTAAAAACGGCAGAACTCAAGATGACAACCACTCCGAGCGAGACCAAGAGCGAGACTGTCGCTCCGTGAGAAGACGATATCCGCACGGGGTTCTTTTCCCTGTAATCAACGAAAGCGCTGCCGAATATCATGACGAGAGCCGGATAAATTATTCCCCCGACAAATCCGTATACCATACTTGTCGATATCAAACCGTGAAAACTCCTGAACGGAGAAGGTGCCGCATATCCAAGCAAGGTACCCAGCACCGCTGAAAAGACGACGCTCGGCAGAAGTTTCGAGTAGAAAACTCTCTTCAACTTGACCGGCGAAGAGCGCACCAGCCAAATGCTTTGCCCTTCCAGACTCAGCATGGGGTATACAAATCTCACGGCAAGCGACACGATCAAAAAACTGTTGAAGGCAAAGATCAGCGTGAATGCGGAAGAGATTATGAACGTATCCGGAAGATATATCCTCATCGCAAATAGATTGAACAGAAAAATTCCGATCAGTACGATCAGCACAACGAAATGAAAAGTCTGACTCGGCTCGCGGACAAACAACAAAAAGTCTCTTTTCATCAACGAAACCGGTTTAATATTACCTCTCGCCGACGACTCTCCCATTTCACCGGTGTCTTTCACTTTCCTCTCGAACAACTTGTGGCGCGCTGTCCAGAACGCTTCCTGATAGAACTTGCCCGCAAGCCTTATCATCAGCAAAAATAATATCAACGCCGTACCACCGACGATCAAAACCGACGCAGCGGCGCCGAGAACATTACCGGTCGTCGCGAAGTAGAAAAAGTTCGCGGACCAAAAGCTCGGTGCGAAGTAATCGAGCTTCGGATCGAGCACGCCGAGGTACCTGTCAATGTGCGGATAGTATTTCATTACGTCGTTGAAAAGTCTGAACGGATTGTTGAGCGAAATATACGAATAGGCGCTTCCCGCGTAGAGAAGCGCAACGATGCCGACTGCGGTTTTTACCGAAACCTTCTTGGAAAATTTCAGAACGAGCAAAAGAACGATCGCTCCGATACACGCCGCAGAAAGTATGAGCGGCAAAATTGCGAGAACAATTCCAAGCGCCGCGATCAATCCGCTTCCGAAAAAGCTCGCATAGCCCGCAACCGCCGCCAAGATCAGAATCAGCATAAGTGTGGAGCTGTACAGAAAAGAATCGAGAAATTTTGCCGCGAAAATTTCCACGGGTTTGATCGGTAAAGTGTGAAGATATTCCGTTTCCGTGTTTCTGAATATAGTAGCAAACGCAACAAGTATATTGGCAACGCTGACGATGACGAAAAACACAAACAACGCAAGTGCGAGTAATCTGTGATAAAGGAATAAACCGATTTTTGCCTCGGTGATCAGATAACTCGTTGCGAATCTCACGACTGTGTAAGTCAGATACGCGAAAACCGAAAAAGTCACGACCGAGAAAATTGATCTGATAAGATGGCGGCTGACGCGTTCTCCGCCCTCGAGGTAAAGTTGGCGCAGTTTGGTCTTTATTAATTCCCGAAGCATTTCCGGATCACGAAGTAAGTTCGATGTATCTCTTCTCGATCTGTTCGACTCCGTCGCCGGTAATCTGGCTCATGGATCCTTCATAGACAAGTTTGCTTGCGCGTATTATCCCGACTTTCGTGCAAATATCCCGCGCTAACAAAAGCTGATGGGTCGTCAGAAAAAACGCCGTTCCATTTTTTGTCGCGAGTCTGACCTGCGACTTGAATGTTTCTGCGCCCCGCGGGTCAAGCCCCACCATCGGCTCGTCGATGACGATGAGTTTTGGTCTGTGCATTATCGCGGCGGCAAGCACGAGCCTTTGTCTCATTCCCTGTGAATAATCCTCGATCCGTTTGTTGAGCCACGGCTTCACTTCAAAAATCTCGGACGCTTCCGTTATTCCTTCAGCCGTTTCATTTTCGCTCATCCGATACATCTTCGCTACAAAAAGCAAGAATTCTCTCCCGCTCAGTTTCTCGTAAAGGAACGGCTGGTCAGGAACGTAGGACAGAAATTTCTTTGCCTCTTCTGGGGATAAATGCGCGTCGATGCCGTTTATCTTCACGCTGCCGGAAGTCGGCTTGAGAAGCGTCGCGATCATCTTTATCGTCGTGGTCTTGCCTGCCCCATTTGGCCCGAGGAAACCATACACTTCGCCGGCTTCAACTCTGAGTGAAAGATCGTCGACGGCGGTAAACGATCCGAATTTCTTTGTCAGCGAAGTTAATTCAAGCATTTAGCGTGTCATCCACTTGTAAAACGCAGCCGAATTTCTTCTCACTTCTGTTTGAATACGAGTCTTATCGGCACTCCCTCAAACTCGAACCTCTCACGCAGTTTGTTTTCGAGGAATCTCTTGTATGTGATGGTAACTTCTTCCGGCAGATTGGTGAAGAAAGCAAAAGTGGGAAGTTTGCTATCGACCTGCGTCACGTATTTGATCTTTATTTCTTTTCCTGTCTTCGAGAACGGCGGAGTTGTCTCAATGAGCGGCAGTAAATAATCGTTGAGCTCGCTCGTCTTCACCTTGATCTTTGCGGTCTCCAGAACTTCCAATGCTCTCGACAGCAGCTTCTGCACACGCTGCTCTTTCAAGACTGACATGAAGATGATAGGAACGAAGTCGTATATGCGCAGCCTGGCTTTTATCGCCTGCTCGTAATCGTTCGCGCTCACCTCTTTTTGGTCGACAAGATCCCATTTATTCACGCCGATGATCACCGGTTTTCCCTGCTCAAGTGCGTACTCGACAATCTGCAGATCCTGCTTTTCAACTCCAATTGAGGCGTCAAAAAGAACTATTGCGGTGTCGCAGCGTTCCACCGCCTGAAACGTCCGCAGCGTGCTGAAGAACTCAACCGATTCCTTTATTTTGCTCTTCCTCCTTAAACCGGCAGTGTCGATGAGAATTATTTCTTCGTCCTGAAATTTCATCAGCGAGTCAATCGAATCCCGCGTCGTCCCCGGCACATCGGTCACAATGGAACGGTTCTCACCCAATAGGAAATTCACAAGAGAAGATTTCCCGACGTTCGGTTTGCCGACAATTGCGATTCGTTTCTTTCCGGAAGTCTCCTCCACGCTTTTTCCTTCAGGCATAAGTTTGATTACTTCGTCGATGAAATCTCCGATGCTTCTCCCCAACTGAGCGGAAATTCCCATCACATTTTCAAAACCAAGTTCGAAGAATTGCCCAATGCTTCTTTCGTGTTTCACATCGTCGATCTTATTTACAGCGAGTAAGACCTTTTTGCTTTTCTTCCGCAAAACATTTGCAAGTTCTTTATCGATCGGGTGCGGGCCTGCCGTTCCGTCGACGACCAGAACTATCGCATCAGCTTCGTCGACTGCGTACTGCGCCTGTTCTCTGATCGCGCGCTCGAAAACGTTCTGTGAATCGGGGACGAATCCGCCGGTGTCGATGACAGTGAATTGCCTTCCGCGCCAATCAAACGAGCCGTAAATCCTGTCGCGTGTAACGCCCGGCTTGTCATCGACAATTGCGCGCCTCCCGCCGATGAGACGGTTGAATAAAGTTGACTTTCCAACGTTCGGTCTTCCGACAATTGCGATCGTTGCCATATCAGTCTGTTAAAATCTCCGCGCCCCTGTTTGCCGGCTCGAGTATTTCCGTCCGCCAGTTTAGCTTCAGCTCGTCGATTAAGTCTGAAAAAGCCCTGCGGACTTTATTTTGGTCGCCGATACAGAAAGCGACACAACCCGATCCCGCACCGCTGACCGCAAAGGCGAGAGCGCCGTTTTCCAAAGCCGTCCGTTCAAATTCGTCGTAATGAGGTATAAGTTTCTTCCTGTGTTTTTCATGCAGCTCGTCGTGCACAGCATAGCGTATTTTTTCATAATTGCCCGAGGCAAATGCTGCAACCAAAAGCGAACTATGCTGAATGTTTGACACTGCGTCACGAAGCGCAACCGAATCAGGCAAAATCTTTCGCGCGGCTTCCGTCTCGACTCTTTCGTCCGGAAGAACCGCAACGAACTTCAATTTTCCATCGACGGGTATCCTGATATGCGAATAGCTGCCGTTGCCAATGCGCGCGTTTACGATGAGTCCGCCGTAAAGCGCGGCACTGACGTTGTCGGGATGTCCTTCGATCTTTATCGCGATATTATAAATGTCTTCAACGCCCAATTTCTTTTCGGAAATTTCATTGCCAAGAAGCATGCCGCCGATTATTGCCGCGCCGCTCGCTCCGAAGCCACCGCACGCCGGGATTCCGTTGTGAGCTTTTATCTTCAAATTCGGGACGCTGCCGAGTATCCTCTTCAGCCCGACAACGATCAGGTTTCGTTCATCTATAGGAATCCCACCCGCACCTTCTCCTGAAATTTCCAGCGAGAACGAACTTGACTGTTCAGCGTAGATAGTCAGGAACCGGTTCAATGCGAGTCCGAGCGTGTCGAAACCCGGACCAAGATTCGATGTTGAAGCTGGAACAATAGTTTTCAGTTCAAAACTCCTTTTATAGAATATATCTTTGGAATGGAGATTTTACAAAAAGTTGCAGGCTGTAAGCTTGACTTTGATTAGCAAGGTTGGTGGACAGGTAACAGATAATACGGAGTAGAGCGGATGAGCCTCAGGCTCAAGCCTATGGCTGAAGTTACGAACGGTTTCAGCAAGAGGATGAACCGGACACAAGCGGTGTTTGGGCACTTAATATCAGGGATAAGTAGTCGGCGATATGGTCAGGTGATCGAGTCATTGCTAAAGATTTTAATTTCACTCCTCTGACCATGGAGCAAAAAAATCCCTCCCCCAAATATTCGAGAGAGGGAAGGAGGGGGACTTTTCTTGGTAAAATTAGTTAGTTAATCAGACTGCTCTGTTTTTCGCCGAGCGCTTTCAACACCTCATCGGCATACATCTCATCCGGCAGCGCTCCTTCGAAATGATGCGTCTCATTTATCACGACTCTCGGCACGCCTCGTACGTTGTACTTCATTGACAGATGCGGAAACTCCGTCGCCTCTACCATGTCTGCTTTTATGTTCTCGTTGACGAATGCAAACTGGTGTCCGGTATACACCGCTCGCGGGCAATATGGACAGGTCGGCGTGACAAAAACCTGAATGTGGACCGGCTCGCTGATGAGCTTCAGCTTTTCCACTGTCTCATCGCTGAGATCGTGCTTTCCGGTGGAAACCATTTCTATGTCTTCGAGCAATGAGGCGAACTCGTAACCGGAAGGGATGCCATAATATCTGATTCCATAGTCTTTGTCGGGCGAGGCGATGACCGTCGCGGGAATCTTGTCGATGTTGTAGAAGTCGACTTTGTCCTTGTCGCTCACAAAGTTGTAAACTTCGAGAGTGATCTTGTCTGAAAGCGTGGACAGCTCTTCGAGAACTTGTCGCGTCTCTTTGCAATACTGGCACTCGAGCGATTGCGTGAAGTTTATTATCTTCACCGGATTTACAAGATTTGCAAATCTTTTTTTGATTTCATTTTGTGCTTGTTGATCTAAAAACATTTTCTTCTCCTAAAACTAAATGAGGTGACGCACCAGCCATGCATCACCCCGGATTTGCACTCGGATTACGAAGCCTTCTCGTCTGCCTTTTTCGTCGAGATACCCAAAACGGTGTAAAGAGGGCAGAAATTCATAAAAGCCGTCAGGAGCGGCACTATTCCGATCCATCCCCATGCCGTCTTTGGGCCCCAGAAAACGAGGCTTATCAATACCAATCCGACGACTATTCGGATCCACTTGTCAGCGCTTCCGACATTCTTCTTCATGACTTCCTCCTTGTTGTTTTGTCAGTTGATATGATGCAAACCGCAGCGGGAAGATTCAGTGGCGGTGCTTTTTAGGAATATTAATCTTCAACGGCTCGTCTCCTAAGGTCTCTCCGTCAAAGGCGGACGATTCGCTTTGGCGAGATCCTTCGGATAAGTCGAGGCGTGTCAAAATTTCTTTGACTCGGGACCCATTCATCTCTATGTTGTAATCTCTGTAAAGCACAATTGTCTTTTTTAGGGAATCGTAATAAGCTGCGCAGTTCGGACACTGAGCGAGGTGGTCTCTCAGCTTTTTGCATGTCGGCGAATTCAGATCGAGATCGATCTTCTCGCAAATCTCGAATAAATATTTTTTATGTTCGGTTGCTTTCACTTCGCAAAATATGGGTTTAATTCTTCTCTCAGAAACAATCGTGCGCGATGGAGGCGCGATTTTACCGCAGGAACCGACAATTTCAAGGCTTTTCCGACCTCTTCTGTCGAAAGTCCCTCAACGTCTCTCATCACAAATACGATGCGATAATCCAAAGGAAGTTTCTGGATCGCTTCGTCGAGTATTTCTTTCAGTTCTTTATTGAGGACGGAATCCTGCGGGGTTTCGCCCCAATGCGGAATTTGAAGCTCGTCGGTTCCGTGAAACAAGTTTGCTTCATCGAGCGAGACAACAGGCTCGCGCGACTCTTTCCGGTGCATCATCAGACAATTGTTGGTCACGATGCGGTAAAGCCATGTTGAGAATTTCGAATTGCCGGAGAAAGATTTTAGCCCGCGGTAAGCGTTGACGAAAGTCTCCTGCAATACCTCGTCCGCTTTGTCTTTGTCGCGGCAAATCTTGAACGAGAAACTGTAAACAAGCTGCTCGTATTTTTTCACGAGCTTGCCGAAGGCACGCTTGTCACCAGCTTTCGATGCCTCGATGAGTTTTGTGTCGTCTTCCAATAGTAAATCCTAAATCCTAAATTCTAAACAAATACAGAATTCAAAATCCCAAATCCTATACAAGGCGCAAACCAAAGTGGTAAGAAATTCGTGTTTTGAATTTCTGTCATTTGAAATTGTCCCGTCAAGAATATTTATCCCGCTCATTATTACCAGAAAAGGAATATGCGGGATGCCGTAGAGCGGCATTTAGAATTTAGAGCTAAGGTGGCATCTAGAATTTTCTTGTTCATTCCTTCGTTGATTTCGTGATTATTGCACCGAATATTTTCATTAGTTCCGTCGCCTCCTGTATCAGGGCATTCCGTTCCTCTTCTTGGGCTGACGAGCATTTTATCAGCCTCAACCAGTAGCGGGCCTCTTTTGCCTCTTTGCGTGAAATTTTGGCTCTCATAATGAAATCTTTCTTACTCAGTGATTCATTGGCTTCTATGTAATTCGCACCAATTGATCCTGCCGATCTGACAACTTGTTTTATAATCTCGTTGTTAGCGAAGTCTTTGGGTACTGCATTTACAAACTCAAGAACACGTTTGGAGAAGAGAAATGTTCTATCCTCTAAATCGAATTTTCTTGTGCTTAGATCATTTGTGTTTTGGATTTGTTTAGAATTTAGAGTTTCGTGCTTAGAGTTTGCTGCAGGTGGTTTGGAACTTGGTGTTTGAGATTTGAAGCTTTCTGTCTTTTCGGACGTCCTCGATGCCGCCACGTACGTATTGCGCATTAGCATCGAAATAGTCATCGCTCCGACGCCGCCGGGCACCGGCGTTATCCATCCGGCGACTTCTCTTGCCTCTTCGAAATCCACATCGCCCACGAGTCCGTCCGATGTCCGGTTTATTCCGACATCCAGCACGACAGCACCCGGCTTTATGAAATTCTTCCTGATGAAATTTGCCTTTCCAATCACCGCCACGAGTATGTCAGCTTCTCTGCAGACTTCCGGAAGATTCTCTGTTTTGGAATGTGCAACTGTAACTGTCGCGTTCTTGGAAAGGAGAAGCGCTGCCGTGGGCTTGCCTCCAAGATTTGATCGTCCGACAACGACCGCCCGCTTTCCCGATACTTCGATACCGTACCTTTCCAGAAGGATCATCATTCCATAAGGTGTACATGGCAGCAAGAGATTTTTCCTGATTATTTCGTCCCATGACTTTGCCTGTGTAAACTGTCCTATATTGAACGGATGAAGCCCATCTACGTCTTTTGAAGGATGAATGGCTTCTATTACTCTGTACTCGTCGATCTGTTTTGGGAGAGGCATCTGGACAAGTATACCGTGAACTCTCTTGTCGTGGTTGAACTCGTCTATTTTCGCGAGCACCTTTTCCTCCGGAGTATCCACGGGCATCTTCTCCGTTACGGAATAGAATCCGAGTAACTCACACGCTTTCGCTTTGTTCTTCACGTAGACCTGCGACGCGGGGTTGTCGCCGATGAGTATGAAAGCAAGCCCGGGTGTTATCCCGCGCTCCTGTTTCAGCTTCTGCGTGAAAGATTTTACTTCGTCCTTGATCTCCTGCGATACGGCTTTGCCATCTATGATTATTGCTGTCATGACTTTGATAAATCCTAAGTTCTAAATACTAAACTCTAAACAAATTCTAAATCCCAAATCCAAATCTGAACTAAAGATACACAAAGTTGTCTGCCGGTCGAACCGTCTGTTGTGTACCTTAATGCAGCCTTTTGCATTCAGGAATCAAATCGTATGGTTTTTAGGGCTATTGTTTTCAGGTCGACTTGTTTTCTGCTTTGATCTTTGAACATTAGAATTTATTTAGGATTTCGGATTTAGAGTTTGTTCAAATGGTGGATAAAGAATCCTCTCTATGCTTACGGCTTTTCCAGTTGACTTATCAAGTGTGATCACGACCGCGGCGAACTTGGCTTCGTTCTCAGCTGCTTCGTAACGCGAGGGAGTTACATAAACAAATCTTTTCAGCGCGTTTTCTTTTTTCATTCCGATAACCGAATCGTATGGTCCGGTCATTCCGACGTCGGTGATGTAAGCCGTTCCTCCCGGCAAGATCCTCTCGTCCGCAGTTTGGACATGTGAATGTGTTCCGATAACTGCGCTGACTTTCCCGTCTAAGTACCAGCCCATCGCAACTTTCTCCGCGGTTGCCTCGGCGTGCATGTCAACGATCACGATATTTGTCTCGGCTTTGATCTTTTCCAGCGCCCAATCCGACGTGCGGAACGGGCAATCGATCGGGTACATAAAAGTCCTGCCCTGCAAATTCAGCACGCCGATCTTTCCCTTTTGTCCGAGTTCATAAATGACATAGCCGAAGCCGTAAGAACCCCTGGGAAAATTCAGAGGACGCAGGAGGTTTTTCTCCTGCATCATATATTCGTGGATTTGGAATTTATCCCAGATGTGGTTTCCACTCGTGATTACATTTATACCGGCGCCGAAAAATTTCTGGGCGATCTTTTCGGTGATGCCCTTGCCGTCTGCGGCGTTTTCGCCATTGGCGACGACGAAATCTATCTTATGCTTCTCAACAAAACTCCTCAGGAAGTTGGTAACCATCCCGATTCCGGGATTTCCAACGATATCTCCAACAAAAAGAACATTCAGCGTTTCCAGCGGTTTTCCTCTTTTTGAAAAAATATAACCCCGAAGGTCGAAAAATAGAAGAGATTTGCTAAACTCTACACCTTTCGTGGCAATTTATCCGATCTTTTGTTCCTAATTGCCACCGCAATGGCTTTTTCGTGCCGCCATGAGTGCCTAAACGAACTGTTTTGAAGTCTCGCTGCTGGCATAACCATTGAAGATAAAGAGGACAATGGAGCAGTTTTTAAATAAACAGGAGAAGCAGTGATGGAACGTTATCTGACATTAATACCCTTGATTGCCGCGATTGCGAGCATCGTATATTACAGTCTTACAAATAGAAGAGAAGGTTATCTTCGGCCGGCGCGTTCGTTTTTCTTGATCAATGTTTACTCGATCGTAATTCTCTACGGATACTTTCTCTATCTGATTTTTTCTCACCAATATCAGTATACTTACGTCTGGAGCTACAGTGCCAACAATCTTTCGTGGCCGCTCCTGCTTTCAACTTCTTATGCCGGACAGGAAGGAAGTTTCTTCCTCTGGATTTTTTACAGCGCAATCATCAGTATTTTCCTCCTGAGGTATTCGAGGAAGCATCGATACGAATCGATTGTAATTCCAATCGTACTTTTGTTTGAAGTTTTCGTCCTGACAATCTTGACCATCAAGAGTCCGTTCGCGAAAGTGTGGGAGTCGTTTGCGAATGTTCCTGTGGGAACCACGCCGCAGGACGGACGCGGATTGAATCCACTCCTTCAGAATTTCTGGATGGTGATTCACCCACCAATTTTGTTCTTGGGTTTTGCATCTGCTATTGTTCCGTTCGCTTACGCCGCTGCGGGACTCATCAAGAAGGATTACGTCAACTGGGCAGGATACCTTCAGCCGTGGCTTCTATTAAGTGTGTTGACACTTGGCGCTGGAGTTATCATCGGCGGTTACTGGGCATACATAAC
>JAMCQL010000034.1 GCA_023381615.1 Bacteroidota bacterium | reverse complement strand
TATCACATACACTTTCCCCGAATCAATGCATACTAAAACCCAACTTCTCAAGATGGACGACCAGCAAGCCGAACTCTACCGGATCGTCCAGAAAACTTTCTAGGGTGTCCCATTGAGGAAAACAGGAGGCTCAAAACAAGCTCTGTATGATATTTCATGTAAAGAATTCGCCTGGCGTTGTTTTGCTGTCCAAAACTCATTGATATACTTGGGGATTTTGTGATTATGCACAAAAATATATTCCTGCTTGGTTTTGCTGCCGACGTCAAAGATGTCAGCGGCATCAGCAAAAACAAAGTCCGTAAGATACTCTCGTATGTCTAAATCGAGCCCGCATTCCATCGTTCTACTCATAAATAAATTATATCAATAATTTAAGCAGAATTCCATACAAAAAATCTGCTGTCTCGGGACCGATTATCAGTAGTTTTAATTTCATGTTATTGGTTGGAATTTTGCTGAATGAAATAACTTAACGAGCCGTGTCGTCACCTAACGATGCGCAAGTTTGCGTATCGAACCATCAATTGCTTTTTCTGATTCGCGCCGAATAGTACGACAACCCGTTCGTTGTCTCCCTTGCCGGACATTTCGATAACTTTTCCTTCTCCGAAGAATTGATGTTCAACAGTTGCACCGACTTTCAGCCGATCCGACATGCGATTTTGCTTTTCCTCAGATTGCGGTGCATGTTCTTCACCGTCGGGATGCTCAAGATGTTTCAAAGAAGGCAGCAGAGATTCGAATGAGCTCGGCGATTCCCAAAGTGTACGCTGCGAAGAAAGCCGTCCACTGTGTTCTTGTTCTAATAGTTGAGATTCGATCTCTGATAAGAATCGCGACGGAACTTGAAAAGACAATTTGCCAAAACGATAACGCTGTTTTGAGTGAGAAAGGTAGACCTTTCTTTTTGCGCGAGTGATTGCCACATAGAAGAGTCGCCGTTCTTCTTCAAGCTCGTCCTGTTCCTTCGATGAAAGGGGGAACAGTCCTTCTTCGAGTCCGCTGACAAACACGACTGGAAACTCGAGCCCTTTTGCGGCATGAACTGTCATTAGAGTCACGGAGTTTCGTTTCGTGTCCCAGCGGTCAACATCGGCGACGAGCGAGACCTCCGCCAGAAAGTCCTGGAGTGTGCCCTCCGGATTGTCGTTCTGGAATTCCGCTATTCCTGCCAGGAATTCTTGAATGTTGTCCATCCTGTTCTGAGATTCGACGGTGTTTTCTTCTTTCAATAGCCGGATAATTTGGATTTCATCAGTCAACGAGCGGGTCAATTCGCTGACGGACAATTCGTCTTTAAGTCTTGAATATTTGTTCATCAGTTTGCCGAACTGCTTCAACTGGTTCCGTTGTCTCGGCTGGATCTCTGAAATGTCATCAAGCTGATCCAAAACTTGAAGAAGCGAGACTTGCTGCTTCGATGCGTAACTCCGCACATAGTCGATAGTAACATCCCCGATGCCGCGGGCAGGGAAGTTCACTATCCGCAAGAAAGATTCATCGTCGAGCGGATTCAAAATCAATTTCAAGTATGCGAGCAGGTCTTTGATCTCTTTTCTTTTGTAGAATGCCAAACCGCCGACAATGATATACGGTATCCCGCCGCGGTTGAAGGCTTCTTCAAGCGCGCGCGATTGATAATTTGTCCTGAACAGCACGACGAAATCTTTGAGCTGGAGTTTGTCCTTTATACTTTCATCTCTGATCTTCTGAACAATTTTATAACTTTCGTCGCGGTCGCTCTCGCACTCAAGCACGGTTAGCTGCTCGCCCTCATGATTTTCTGTCCAGAGTTCTTTGTCGAATTTCCTCTTGTTGTGAACAATTACGGAATTCGCGGCTTTAAGTATTTTTCCTGTTGATCGGTAATTCTGTTCGAGCCTGAAGACTTTACAATTGGGATAATCCGTCTGAAAGTCTAGTATGTTCTTTAACTCCGCGCCGCGCCACGAGTAGATACTTTGCGCATCGTCTCCGACCACACACAGGTTTCTATGTCTTTCCGCCAGAATTTTGAGGAGAATATATTGCGCGCGGTTTGTGTCCTGATATTCGTCGACGAGGATGAACCTGAATTTGTTCTGATATCTTTCGAGCGCCGCGCGGTCGCGATTGAAGAGCAAAATCGGTTTTATCAGGAGATCGTCGAAGTCCATCGCGTTGTTTTTTTTGAGGCGATCGTCGTATGTTCCGTACATCTCCGCCGTAACAACTTCAAGCCGACTCTTGGCTAATTGTTTCGCTTGCGAGGGGAGCACGAGACCATTTTTCAATTTGCTGATCTGCCAGCGGATTCCAGCCGGCGCGAACACCTCTTCGGAAAGATTCTGCTCACGGAGAATCTGCTTTATTGTTTTCAAAGAGTCTTCCTCGTCGTAGATGGTGAAATTGGAAGTGTAGCCCAATTTCTCCGCTTCCATGCGCAGAATCCTTCCAAACAAAGAATGAAAAGTCCCGATCCATCCGCTGAATCTGTTTGACTTTTCATCTTTCAAACCAAGCATGTTCTCGATTCTGCTTCGCATCTCGTTTGCAGCTTTGTTTGTGAAAGTCAGACAGAGAATGTTATAAAATGGGACTCCGATCGAAACTAAATATGCGACGCGGTAAGTGAGGACTTTTGTTTTTCCACTGCCGGCCCCCGCAAGCACAAGCTCCGGACCTTCCACCGACTTGACCGCTTCAAGTTGCGCCGGATTCAGCTCTTTCAGAAAATCTGCATTCATCTGTTTTGAAGCCGCCCTTTTACCAGAAGATTATTGGCAAGCTTTATCTGTTCGTTCACTCTCTTGAGGCTTGTCCCTCCGTAAACATCGTGTCTTTCAACTGATCGTACAGGATCGAAAACTCTGTAATATTCGTGATCAAAATATTTCGAAATCTTTTTCAACTCTGAAATTGAAAAATCTCTGATTCGTTTTCCGTTGTCTATGCCGGTCAAGACAAGCTTGCCGACAATTCTGTGCGCATTGCGAAACGGGACACCGCGTTCTACCAAGTAGTCTGCAACATCGGTGGCGTAAATTGAGTCGTCAACATTTCGCATCAAGTTCCGTCGGCGTATTTCCAAAGTTGAGATAACGCCGGTGAATACTTTTAGCGCAGAAGTCAGGGTATCCACCGAATCGAACAGCGGTTCCTTGTCTTCCTGCAAATCTTTCGAATAAGTAAGCGGCAAACCTTTCTGTAATATCAGGAGGGAATTCAGGTTCGCGATCGTGCGCGAGACTTTCCCTCTGATGAGTTCGAGTGAATCGGGATTTTTCTTCTGAGGCATCATACTGCTGCCGGTTGAGTAAAGATCGTCAAGCTCTACAAATCCAAACTCTGTTGAACTCCACATTATCAGGTCTTCCGCAAATCTGCTCAAGTGAATAAGCGTTTGCGCGGCATCGAAAAGAAATTCGTTTATGAAATCCCTGTCGCTAACCGCCGCGATGCTATTTGGCGACAACTCATTAAATCCAAGCTCATGCTTTAGGGTATTTCTGTCGAGCTTTAGTGTCGATCCTGCGACTGCGCCGGAGCCAAGCGGCAGTACGTCAATTCTCTTCTGAAGATCGTCAAACCGCTGGCGGTCGTTCTCGAGCATAAAAAACAGCGACATAAAATAATGTCCGAGTCTGACAAGCTGCGCCTGCTGCAAGTGTGTGTAAGATGGAACGATGTCGTTCACTGTCTTTTCGGCTAAATCTCTGACAGATTTTTGGAGATCGCTGACTAAGTCTTCAATTTCAAGATTTGTCCTCTTGAGGAAAATTCGCTCATCGGTCACGACTTGTTCATTTCTGCTCCTGCCTGTATGGATCTTCTTTCCAATTTCACCGACTTTTTCAACCAATCTTCTTTCGATTGCCGTGTGTATGTCTTCGTCTTCGGGTTTGAATTTGAATTTTTTCGATTCAAATTCTCTTTCAATATCGCGGAAAGCGCTTTTTATTTTCGGGCTCTCAAGTTTTGAGAAGATACCTGCTTTTGTCAGGGCAACCGAGTAGGCAAGGCTTGCCTGGATTTCTTCCTTCCAGAGTCTTTTGTCGAATGAGAGAGAGTCGTTGAACTCCTCCATTAACTTCGACGCACTTTTTGTAAATCTTCCGCCCCAGAGTTTTGGCATTTTTTATTTTATTTGAGTGGTGTCAAAAGTTTTTTGTTTGACTTGATGTCTTTTTGGAATAGGTCGTAAAAATTCTTCCAGACTTTTCCGGGTTTACCATCAGAGATTGTTCGTCCGTCATATTTTACTACAGATGCGGCAAATAACGAAGTGCTGAAGAAAAGTACTTCGCTTGCATTGTAAGCTTCGGATATCGGAATGTTTTCAATGCTTACTCCCGCGATAATGTTCTTCTTCTTGAGCTGTTCTGCTAATTCCAACGCACGCGCGAGAGTTGTCCCGCGCAGAATTTTATCGAAAGGCGGGACACGCATAACACCATCTTTTCCCACAACCGCAACGTTTTTGTTCGAACCTTCAGTAATATTGCCGTTTTGATCGACGGCGATGGCGGCATCGGCGCCGCTGTTTTTCGCCGCGAGTTCCATCAATGCATTCGAGAGATAATTGACGGACTTGACTTGCGGGGAAATCGGCGGACGCATTCCGAACGGACTCGTAGCCGCAATCATGCCGGACTTGAAGTAACGTTCCGGCGGAGGAGAAGATTTACCGATCAGCACATAAAGATTTGGTGAAATCGCCTCATGCGGATAAACGCTCATGCTGCCGTGCCCGCGCGAAAGAAAAAATCTCGCTATGAAATTCTTCTTGCCCGAGGCGGTTCCAAGTCTTATTAGAAGCTGTTTGAGGTCGGCTCGCGAGAAGGGCGGCAGAATTCCGATGGCATTTGCCGAAAAGAAAAATCTATCTATGTGCTGGTCGAGCAAATAGTAGTTTCCTTCTATGCAAAGCGCGTTGTCGAACACGCCGTCGCCGCGGTGAACGATGTGGTCATCAATAGGAACCGACATCAGTAAGCGGTCGCGTGTAAAGCCGCCGAGATAAGTCGAGTAGAAAAGGTAAAAATCGTTTTCGCGCGAAAGTTTCTCTTGCGCCTCAGAGATTTTTACCTCCCGAAATTTCAGCTTCATTCTTTTGGCTTCCCGTGAACCATCGAGTCCACTTTCATGGAGAGACCGAAAAGATCGATGAACCCTTCTGCTTTCTTCTGGTCGTAAACTTCATCCTGCGAAAATGTCGCGAGTTCTTCCTGATAGAGCGAGTAAGGACTTTTTCTTCCCGCAATGATGATGCTGCCTTTGTAAAGTTTCAGCTTGACGGTTCCGGTGACGAAACGCTGTGTGGAATCCATGAAAGCATCTAGCGCTTCACGCAGAGGAGTGTACCATAATCCATTATAAACCAATTCTGCATATCGCTGCGCAACTAAGTCTTTGTAATGGAGTGTGTCTTTGTCGAGAACTATGTGTTCAAGTTCGCTGTGCGCTGTGTAGAGGATCTCTCCGCCCGGAGTTTCGTAAACGCCGCGCGATTTCATTCCGACAAGTCTGTTCTCAACGAGATCAGATCTTCCAATTGCATTTGCTGCACCGATCTCGTTTAACTTTTCGACAAGGCTTAACGGATCGTACTTTTTGCCGTCCATTGCAGTCGGCAGGCCGTTCTGGAATTCAATTTCGACATAGGTCGGAATGTTTGGAGCTTCTTCCGGAGATTTCGTCCGGATGAACATATCGGACTTCGGTTCGTTCCACGGATCTTCGAGGTCGCCGCCTTCGTGACTCAAATGCCATAAATTTCCATCTCTGCTATAGATTTTTTTCAAAGTTGCTTTGATGGGAACATTGTGTTCCTCGGCATATTTTATGGCGTCCTCACGAGAACGTATTTTCCATTCCCGCCATGGGGCGATCACTTTTAGATGAGGCGCGAAGACTTTATAAGTGAGTTCGAACCTGACCTGATCGTTTCCTTTGCCTGTACATCCGTGTGCGAGAGCATCGGCACCTTCTTGCTCTGCAATCCTTGTCTGGTATTTGGCTATCAATGGCCTCGCCACGGAGGTTCCAAGCAAATATTTCCGTTCGTAGACAGCATTAGCTTTAACTATTTTAAAGAGGAAGTTCTCAACGAATTCTTTTCTAAGATCTAGCAAGTAAAATTTATCGGCGCCGGTTTTCTTTGCCTTTTGCTCCAATCCTTCAAGTTCATCATCTCCTTGCCCAATATTGGCAGCGTAGGCAATTACCTGGCAGTTGTAAGTCTCTTTCAAATATGGTATGATTATTGAGGTATCAAGTCCGCCCGAATAGGCGAGCACTACTTTTTTTACGTTGGACAATTCATTTCTCCTGTTTTGGAATGGAAATTTACTAAATGAGAAGGAGAATTAGTATTATCAGTGAAAAAAAATTAAGATATTTTTAATGTCAAATGCTTGACAAAAACACCTGATTCCATTAAACTTAACCGATGAAAATATGCAAAGGAGGTAAAAAATGAGAAAATTGCCGGGTGCAATCCTGAGCCTCATAGTTGCGTCAATTTTACTTGCAGGCTGTACCAAGTACGCTGACAAGAGTCAGACGCAGCAACTGAGTGATTTAAAGAGTGAAGTTGCCACACTTGATCAGCAGATCAAGACAGCAGAACAGCAGAAAGCTGATCTACAAAAGCAGGTCGCTGACAAGCAAGACCAGATCAAAAAGTTGCAGAGCAACGAACAATTCTTGCAACAGAAATTACAAGAAACGCATCAAGACAGTACTAAGTCAAATTGAGAAGGAGCCATAGATGAAAAGAATAACCATACTGGCAGTAGTCGCGATGTTTTTCGCGATTTCCTCTGTGGCCTCCGCACAAGAGGAACAGAAGATGAAATATGACGAGTGGCAGCAGCAAATTGCGATGTATACTGCCAAGCGTGATTCACTTAAGAATGTTCTAGACAAACTTAATACTGACATCGCAAATTTAAAGAGCGAACTAGCTAGCCTGGATCAGCAATACCAGAGCGAGATGCAGAAGTATTATGGTATGCTCCAGACAAATCAGCAGGAAATGAATGCCTTCGGTCAGAAGGTTGACCAACTTGCTGGAACAATCGACAATTATATGAAGATGTCCGACCAGGACCTCTGCGCCCACAGAGCGGATGTTGATTCGCTTGCAAGCCAGATTAACGGCTTGAAGGCGAGTCGTCTTTCGCTTTCCATAGAGTTCTATTCAAAGGTCCAATCAATTGAAAACAACTACGCGGATCTCAAAGCTAGAATTGCGAAATGTTCCGAAGTTACCATGAAGACTTACACAGTCGGCACATGGGCGCGGAATCGAGATTGCCTCTGGAATATTTCCAAGAAGAAGACAATCTACGATGACCCTTGGAAGTGGCCCAAGATTTATGTTGCAAACCGTGATCAGATCAAGAATCCTGATTTGATTTATCCGAAGGAAGTTTTGAAGATACCGGAGAATGCGCCTCTCAATAAAGAAGAGAAGGCAGCAGCAAGAGCTTACTATGCAAAGAAGGCTCATATGATGAAAGCAAATGCCGGAGAGACGTCTAAGCCTTCGAAATAAGGATTTCGACGAGAAGTTTGATTAGTTTTACAACCGCTCCTGTCTATACCTTTAAATGGCAGGAGCGTTTTTGTTTTTCCCACCATAAACCACTTCAAGTTTTAGATGGATATTGTTGAGAAACGCATAAAAATGTCAGGTGTCGATGCACTCTCGCTGCTCGGCATCAATGATTCAAACCTCCAAATTATCTCCGATAGATTCGACGCGAATATTATAGTTCGCGGAGACAGCATATTGATAAAGGGAGAAGAGGGCGAGACTAATCGAGTAGAGAAAGTATTTAAAGAGCTGATGTATGTTCTCAACAGGACCGGAGTTTTGAAAACCGACGATGTAATTACCGTTATCGAGCTTGTTTCAGGAGAAAGTGAGAAGCAAGAATCTGGCGATTCAAAAGATATCGTCGTGCTTTCTGCAAAGAACGACCTTATTAAGCCGAAAACTCCCGGACAGCGTCAACTGGTACGAGCAGTTCAGAAAAACGATGTCGTCTTTGCCGTTGGACCGGCTGGAACAGGAAAGACTTATCTCGCGGTTGCAATGGCGGTTGCGGCTCTGAGGAATAGAGAAGTTCAGAAAATTGTCCTTACACGTCCTGCAGTCGAAGCAGGTGAAAGCCTTGGCTTTCTTCCCGGCGACTTGAAGGAAAAAGTTATACCGTATTTGCGGCCGCTTTACGATGCTCTCGATGATATGCTTCCGCAGGACAAACTGAAACTGTATGTTGAAAAAAATATCATAGAGATTGCGCCTCTTGCGTACATGAGAGGAAGGACGCTGGGCAATTCGTTTGTGATCTTAGATGAAGCTCAAAATGCTTCCAGCATGCAAATGAAAATGTTTTTGACAAGGCTTGGCGTCAATTCCAAAGCCATTGTCACCGGCGATATTACACAGATCGATTTGCCGCAGAAAAGTTTGAGTGGACTTGTGGAGATACAAAAAGTTCTCAAGAATGTGCAGGGCGTGAGCTTCGTTTATCTTGAAAAAATTGATGTTGTTCGGCACAAGTTGGTTAAAGATATTATTGATGCTTATGAGAAGTATAACAACTGGGATGGTAAAGATTGAACCGTATGGAAAATGGGACAATGGAAGTCTTACAGATAAATCAATTTTTCTGCAAAGCGTTTGAAGATTACGATATCAAGATGGTGGAAGAAGTCTGGTCAGGAGCGGAGTACGTTCGCTGTGTACATCCAGGGTGGAACACACTCATCGGATGGGACGAAATAAAGCAAAGCTGGGAAGCGATTTTTTCAAATCCAACGATGATGAAATTTGACCTTCATTATATTCAAGTGGACATTTCCAAGGTCGAGGGAATAACATCGGATAGTGCGGAAGGGTCGGGGAACTCTAACGTTGTTGTTACAAATGTTTTCGAGAGGACCGGGGCTGGTTGGCAAACGATCCTGCACCAAGGCTCGTTTTACACATTTCCGGATCGCACTTCGCAATACAACTAAGAGAATCAATTTTATAAATAGGTATTTTGATGATAAAGAGATTGTTGTTATCGGTTCTAATGCTATTTGCCGGCGAAGCGTTTGCAGGTCCGAAGGATCCAGACCAAGGTCGGGACAATCGCGTGCTTATAGTTTATGAAGGGAAAGACTCGGCTGCCAATCCCGCGAAAGGTGATGGACTTCAGCTGTACCAACTTCTTGGCCATTTCGACCTGCAGAAAAAAATCGTTGCTGCAAACGACTACAAAACAGGCGAGTGCAGCAGGTACGATTATGTTTTCTTTACGGGATTTACGAATAATTGCCAACCCCCGGCTAACTTTCTCGACGATGCATTTAACTATAAGAAAACTTTAGTTTGGTTGAATACCGGAATCATTGCTTACAATGCCCGGCACAACTTGCAGGATAAATACGGATTCGTGCCGGAACGTTATGACTCCACTACCGGTTTTGACGCCGTCGTCGCGCTCGACAGGAATTTCAAATTTACGAAAGGCGATAACTACTTGACTATCATATCTATCGCCAATCGCAGCAAAGTTCAGGTTCTTGCGAACGCCGTTGCGCCGCACCACATAGTTGCTCCCTATGCAATTCGATCCGGGAATTTGTATTTGTTTGGCGACTCACCATTTTCTTATGTAGGTCCGACGGACAGGTACATTTTCTTTGCCGAAAAGCTACACGACATACTTAATCAGCCGCACAAGGAATTCCATGCAGCGCTGATTCGCATCGAAGATGTCCATCCGATGGAAGATCCGAACAGCATCAGGAAAATCTCAGACTTACTCTACAGCGAAGGGGTGCCGTTCCTTATCGCGGTAGTTCCGTTCTATATCGACCCGTCAAACAATATACGTGTATCGCTTTCCGACAAACCTGATATGGTCGACGCGCTTCGATATGCCGAGGCGCATGGTGGAACAATTGTGATGCACGGCGATACGCACCAATATCACGGAGTAACCGCAAGCGATTACGAATTTTGGGACGAAACCAACAACGGACCGATAAAGAATGACAATGCCGCTTATGTCCAGCAAAAATTGGAGACAGGCGTCGAGGAATTAATGAGAAACGGAATTTATCCTGTTGCGTGGGAGACTCCTCACTACGGCGCCTCCACGATTGATTATGCGGCAATCGCTAAGGTGTTCTCAACTGCGGTTGAGCAGAGGATTGTGTTGAATGATTTGGACTACAGCCAGTTTTTCCCTTATGTGATCAGGCAGGACATGTATGGCGAGAAGATCATTCCGGAAAACCTTGGCTACGTGCCGCTTGGTTCGCCTCAAGAGGAAGAACAAGCCGTGCACGATATACTCGAAGCGGCTAAGGCAAATCTTTATGTTCGAGACGGCTATGCAACCGCATTTTTCCATCCGTTCATGCCGCTTCATCTTCTCAAGGAAATTGTCGATGGAATTCGTGATTTGGGTTATACTTACGTCGATCTAAAAGATGGAAATAACCTTGTTAAGCTTCCGGACAGGGCAATAGTTACAGGCAAGGGATCGTTCACAATCTCGATTGAAGATCAATATCTGAAAGAAGTTTATCTGGACGAACAAGGCGAGCGGGTAAAGAGAGATATAACATCGCGCCGGATAACCGGCGACGTTTCACGACAAATAGACCTCAAACCCGGTTGGATTTACGCCGCAGAACCTGTTGAGTATCGCGAGAAAGAATTGAGCTTTGTCGACAAAATGGGAATTGCGGCAAAGAATTTTTGGAAGAAACTGTTCCCGGAAAAGAAGACTATTACTCCGGCTGTGGCTGCAGTCGTTTGGGACTCAACGGCAACCGGAGGCGCGAGACTCGATGAAGCAAGTTTTGTAATGGCGTTGGGAAGCGTCGGCATTCCGACGGACACTCTTTCGGTGAGTGACCTAAGCACGATTAAGAATTACAATTTGATTGTGGTTCCATACTCGGCTGCGGAGCACCTTTCCGATTCGCTTTACGAGGTCATACAAAAATTTGTGTCGGATGGCGGCAGTCTGATCACCGACGCGAAGAATCCTGTTGCCGAAGATCTAGGAATTAAATTCAGCAAGAATGTAATGCGGCTCGAAAAAGTGAGGGATAGGCTTTTTCCTGAAGAACTCCTTAGTTGGGGGACATTTGAAGCCGTGCATCGAATCGATGTGCAAGAGGGCGATGAGATCGTTTGCACAAACGACGTCAACGATGCGCCGATTGTGGTCGAGCGTAAATATGGCAAAGGGAGATTCATTGCGATCAGCGCTCGCTTCGATCCGATTACCGATGGAGGTTATTCAAGATTTCCATATTTGATAGAGTGGCTCAAAAGCTACTTCGAATTATATCCGACACTCCGCCGCGATTACATGGAAATGTATTTTGATCCCGGATTACATCGGAATACGAGCATCGAAACTTTAGTGAAACAGTGGGCAAGCAGGGGAATCAGAGTCATTCATGCTGCGGGTTGGCATGAATATCCGAAGTTCACTTACGATTACGACAGATTGATAAGATTGTGTCACGCATACGGTATAACCGTTTATGCGTGGCTTGAGCCGCCGCAAATAAGCAAAAAGTTTTACGACGATCATCCGCAATGGCATGAGAAGAATTACAAAGGTGAAGATGTTCGTCCGGATTGGCGTTATCCGGTTGCTTTGACCGACACTGCCTGCTTGAATGCAGCTTCAAATTGGACTTACAATTTCCTGACATCGCACGATTGGGACGGAGTGAACATTGCGGAGCTTTACTTCGGCGGCGACGGCGCGCCAAATGACCCGCAGATGTTGACGCCGTTTGACCCGAGCGCGCGTAATCTGTTCAGGAAAAAATACGGCTTCGATCCGGTACAATTATTCCAGCAGAATTCTCCGCACTTTTATAAAACTTCACCGCAGGACTGGAATAACTTTGTCGACTTCCGCGCTTCGCTTGTTACAAAGTTCACATCTCATTTCCTTTCACTTGCGACCGACGCTTTCAAGAATAAACCTGGCGCGCAAATCGTGTTGACAATCTTAGATCAAAAAACCTTCCCTGATCTGAGAACTTCCATCGGCGTTGATGCCGATCAGCTTTTGCAGTTGCGTAACCAATATAACTTCGCCGTTCAGGTGGAAGACCCTGAGACAAACTGGAATTCCGATCCGCGCAGGTATATTGCGATTGGCAACACATACAAACGCTTGCTGGGGCCGGACTCATCGAATTTAATGATAGACTTAAACATCCTTGCATTCCGCAAATTGAATTACATCGGCAATTTCCCGACCCAAACGCCGACGGGAATTGAAACTTATCTTCTAGTTAATTCTGCAGCTCAGGCGGCTCCACGCATGACAATTTATTCCGAAGCTACCGTCTTTCCACAGGATATCGCGGATCTTCCGTATGCACTTGCTCCACAAGCTGGCATTGAAATGGTTGACGGCGGATACAAAATTGACGCGCCTTATTCCACTTCGATAAGACTCAGTGATGACATTAAGGATGTTTCAGTTGATGGAAAAATTGTCTATCCATTTCAACCTGGATATTTCTCGATTCCCGCAGGTGAACACTTAGTGAAGATAGCGAAGGCAGAGGTCAATCCTTTTCAGAGTGAATTGATGCAGTCGCACATCGAAGCGGCATCGTGCAATATCCTAAGCGAGCACACTTTTCAACGCGGGGTCGAATTTACTTACGATTCACCTGCAAGATGCGCGGTTTCGTTCGGAAAAGCCCCGTACGCGGTTTTCATCGATGACCACGAAGTCGGTTTCACTGTCGCCCGCGAAGAACAGCACTACGGAATTGTCTTGCCGTCGGGACAGCACAAAGTCCTGGTCGTATTGGAGAGCACCGTTTCCTATGGAATCGATTTGACGAGTCTATGGTCGTCTGCGCTGATCACGATATTTGGATTTATCGCCGGTGGAATTCTGGTTGTACTCTATTTTGTATTTAAATTGAGAAGAAGGAGAACTCTCGCGAGTGTTTGACTTTATCACTACTCTCTTAGGCGCGTTTTTCGTTCTATCAGTAATTTTCATCTGGTTCATGATCGCGTATCAGCTTATACTGACGATCGCGGGGTTCTTCCATAACTGGAGATCTACGAAGGAGAAAAAGGCGATCGATGCGATGACTCACTTCGAAAGTCCGAGAGTCTGCGTTTTGATTCCGGCTCATAACGAAGAGAAGGTCATTCGCAAAACTATCGAAGCGATGTTGAAGTTCGATTATCCCGCCGACAAGTTCGATATTCTTGTAATCAATGATGGATCCTCGGACAGGACGGGCGGGATCGTCGAGGAATTGGGAAAGCTGGACAGAAGAGTTCGCTGCTATAATGTTCCAAAAGGAGAAGGTGGAAAAGGGAAGTCGCGTGCTTTGAACCTCGGTCTGAAACAAACGGACGCAGAGGTCATTGCTGTTTACGATGCAGACAATCAGCCTTTGCCCGACGCGCTTGAATATCTCGTGGCGGAGCTTCTCCTGCATCCGGACTTGGGCGCGGTGCTTGGGAATTTCAGAACGATAAACAAAGACAGGACTTGGCTCACCCGCTTTATCAGCATCGAGACAATGAGCTTTCAGGCAATACTTCAAGCAGGCAGATGGGCAATGTTTAAAGTCTCGACTCTTCCGGGGACTAATTTTGTTATTTGGAAACATCTGTTGGACGATCTGAACGGCTGGGATGAAGGAGCGATAACGGAAGATTCCGAATTGAGTATAAGAGTTTACATGAAAGGCTACAAGATAAAGTACATCCCTTTTGCCGTTACTCTCGAACAGGAGCCGGAAACGTTTTCTGTCTGGTCTAAACAGCGGACCAGATGGGTGCGTGGGAATAATTATGTAGTGACAAAATTTTTCAAGGAGATACCGCAGTTCCAGAATAAATTTCTGGCGTTTGAAGTGTTGTATCTGTTGTCGCTTTATTATGTCTTTCTATTTGCGATCGGCGTCAGCGATCTCATCTTTATTCTAAGCGTAACAAAAATCATTGCAGTGCCTTTGCCCGGACCTTACACGACAGTCTGGATACTCGCAGTCATTTTGTTCATCTTTGAAATTTTTCTTGTGCTTTCCTATGAAGGTATGGATACTCCCAAGAATTTTCTGCTGGTTCTCCTGATGTATTTCACTTACTGCCAATTCTGGATCTATGTAGTAGGCAGAGCTATTTATCTCGATTATATAAAGCGTGAAAAGCGCACGTGGTCCAAAACTGTACGGTTCGATCTTGAAGAATCATCTGCGGAGTCAACAAAATGAAAAGGGCTTTCACTGCGTCGCTGTTCTTCGTAACGTCAACAACTTTTGCGCAGTTCACTTCTTCGCTTCAATTTGCTTACACTCATGATTCAAACGTCTTCGGAAGTTTTGCTGATATCCCCGACAATTACCTCACGGTCAATTTGAGTCTCGATAATTACACAGGTTGGGATTATTCGGATTTGGATCTGTCTTATAATGGCGCTTTGGCGAGCTATAATTCTTATCCTGAACAAGACAACTGGGTGCATAATGTTGATGCCACTTACAGGATTCAGTTGAGCCGCGTAGGTGACAATATGGGTAATGGCGACGACAGCACTTCTGAATCCGGCGGCTCATTGCTGGTTCCTGTAGATTCTCTCGAAACTTACTTGACGCTCGCAGGTGCGATTGCGAAAACGGTCCCACACTCCGGCGATTTTTCGGCGTATCAGAATTACATCGCCTCCGGTAATGCGAACTTGCGTTATCCTTTTGGACAAACATCGGTGCTAAGAGTAGCTTACGGAATCAACTACACCGAGTACGATTATATTTCATCGCTTTCTAACCTTGAAAATATCGGTTTTGCAAATTTGTCGTTCTATCCAAGTCAGAATGTTGTTTTTTATCTGGATGGGAGCTACGGCAATAAAAAGTACTATGGAGTTGATACCGTCAGTACCAGCGTAAAAAATCTAATAAAGATGCACTCGAACGGCAGTTACAAGGGCAAAGGAAAAGGTAATGGTGGAACGCCACCGCCATCGAGTTCTGTCAAGACTTACGTTTTGAATTCGCCTTTTGCTACTCAAGCGACTTACGGCGGCGGACTTATATTGAGGTTTGGTCAGTGGAAAGCAAACGGAAGTCTGCTCTTGCGGAAAGATGTGTCGGGAAACGCACGGTATATCAATGCTGTCGCAAAGTTTTCAAGCCGCGTTTCGGCAATCTACGATGATCCTTACTCCTACCAAGGGAATGAAATTAACCTCGGGGTGCGGAAAGATTCTCTTCTTTCAGGAATTAACGTCTCTGTAGGGTTAGACAGAGCAAACAAAGATTATAATAGGCCGGCTTTCGATTATACTCAGACTAAAGTTATTGCAAAACAACGACACGACATTTGCACCGACATTTCAATTGCGTTGTCAAAAGAATATTCAATAAAGGGTGTTGCAAGTGGTTTGACGCTGGGACTGAATTACGACCATATTGATAATTCATCGAACGACGAATTCTACAACTTTACCGACGACGTTATCACCCTGTCGCTCGGAATAAATCTGTTTTAGATTTCAGTGTGTCTTTTGCAACTATGTGCCTATGTGTTTTTCTTTTCTCTTCACCAATAAATCCGTTTTAGATTTTAGTGTGTCTTTTGCAACTGTAAACAGCGCTGAGGGAACGGCTATTTCTTGGACTGGCAATTAGGGCACAAACCGTAGAAATCTATCTTCACGTCTTTTACGACGTAACCGCGCGGAAGCTTGAAGTCCGGCGATGAAACCCTGGTCTCCTCTATATCAAAAATTCCCTTGCAGGATTTGCAGATAAAATGGAAATGTTCACCTTTGTTTGCATCGAACCTGAGTTGTCCGTCGCAAAGGACCTCATTTATCTCTTCCGACTCTACGAGCAGGTTTAGGTTTCTGTAAACTGTGGCAAGACTGATATTCGGAAGTTCCTTGCGCACTTCGTGGAACACCCAATCTGCGGTCGGGTGGGATTTCGTGGAGCGGACGATGTCCAGCACCTTCTCGCGCTGCTTGCTTCCTTTTCTCCGCTGTGTATTGCTTAACATGTTCGTTAACCTCTATTTGAAAACACCAATCTAATTCCAAACGTTCATAGAATTACCCTGCTCAAAATCATTTTGGAGCGCCTCGCGCATTGCTTCTGGCAGATCGACTTCTGTTTTGTAGTTTTTGTGCTTTACGACTATACGGATGGGGACGGACGGCTTCGCAAATGCCTTCACTTCATCGGGCAGCAGCTTGAACCGCACATATTGCACGGCGCTTATCCGGTCATCCGTTGAATGTCCTTCTTCGAAAACCGCGGGAATCATTCGTCCCTCGATTTGCATATAAAAGGAATCTTTATTCAAACCGACGAGCGAATCGAGCACGGGTTTTATTTCGGATTGCTCGTCGACTTCGACAAAAAGAGTCGCACTCAATTCATTCTCCCTGGGGATTAGCTCGTTATACGTTTCTATCTCTTCATTGATCTTCGTGTCGTCTACGATTCTCTCGATACGCATCATCTCTTCTATCTGAAAGGTGACAGTGTACCTGTTTTCGAATGTCAAAGTGATTTTGTCGCCGACTTTCAGCCTGCGATCTTTTTTCATGCTGATAATTTTACTTCGAAAGTTCTGTCTGATCTTTTCGTATTCTGCGATATTCTTGATATCTGATAACTCAATCTTCTTCACTTAATCATCTCCACAATTGGTCTTGCTCAAAACGTTTTTAGTTTATAAGTGCTGGGTCGAGGAACCGCTGCAGCTGTAAGGCGGTTCCTTTTTTCCCAGCATTGATTCTCTTGGAGCACGGAATGTGTTCGTTTCTTAGTCTGTTTCCCTCATTCCTGTACAGCCGCTCTCAGCATCCACGCCATCTTCTCATGTTTTTCCATTACCTGTGTGAGAAAGTCTGTGGTGCCGGCATCGCCGTACTTTTTATCGCAGGTTTCGATATCTGTACGCGAAGATTTAATTATGCTCTCGTGCTGTTTTAGAAGATTCTGAAGCATCCCGTTTGCATCGGGAACTTTGCCAGGCTGTTCGCTAAGACGCGTCTTTTTGAGGAATTCGGTCATTGTGCCGTCCGACACTTCGCCCAATGAACGGGCTCTTTCGGCAACGTCGTCCACGATATCGTTCAGTTCCTCATATTGACTTTGAAAGAACTTGTGCAGATCATTGAAGTGCGGTCCGGTTACGTTCCAGTGATATTTGCGGGTTTGGGTGTAGAGCAGGTACTCGTCGGCGAGCAAAGTGTTGAGAATTGCAGCCACCGACTCGCGGTTGTTGTCAGTTATTCCAATGTTTGGTTTCATAGTTTTTCCTTTCATGTCATGATTTTGGATTTTCCGGCAGACCGTAAGCATCTCGAAGTATTTGAATTGGGTGTTTAGGCTTTTTACCGGAACCTTTTTCGATTTGAAGCTGCGCCAACGGGCAATCGGATGCCGCCGCGGCGCCGTTATTTTCTTTGAATTTTTCAAAGGCAGGTTTCCCAACCTCTAAAGACAATTCAAAGTATTCCTTTTTTAAACTCCATGTTCCATCATGTCCTGTGCATTTTGCAACAATATCAACTTTCGTATCGGGGATCAGCTCAAGAACATCGCGCGACTTGTAGCCGATGTTTTGCGCTTTCAGATGACAGGGAAGGTGGTACGTGATACTTCCCTGGGACTTCTTAAAATCTTTTGATAGTTTATTCTCTTTGTTGAGTTTCGCGAGGTATTCCATCATATCAAAAGTATGAGAAGCAACCAACTTTGCGTCCGGATTTTTCGAAAGCAGCGCGTATTCTTGCTTCAACATGTAAGTGCAAGTTGGTCCCGGAGTAACAACGTCATAGCCCTTCCTGACATAGTCTCCGAGCTGGCTCAAATTGTATTCGACATTCTTCTTCGCATTGTCAATGCCGCCCCCGTCGAAATAAGGCATTCCGCAGCACTTCTGGGGCGGGACTTCGATTTGAACCCCATTCTTCTCAAGAACTTGTATCACCGCTTTGCCAGTGTCGGTATCATTGTAATTCACTGAGCATGTGTGAAATAACACAACCTTAGGTGCCTCTTGCTTCCTAACTTCTGGCTTCTTGTGTTTTCCATACCATGATACGAAAGTTGTGCTCGAATATTTCGGTAGATTTCTGTCTCTGTGTATCCCGATGGTCTTTTCCATCAGGAATCTGAACGGCTTGTTCTCCAGAGTCCAGTTGACAATTGGAGCCACTTTTGTCGAGACGGTTCCGAGAAGATCCGTCCTGCTGAGAACCTGGTCCTGAAATTTTACGTTGTTTGTCTTTGCTTCGATCGCTTTTCCTCTCAGCATTAGGCGAGGAAAGTCGAGCATGTACTGATGAGGCGGAGTGTATGGGCATTTCGGGAAACAGAGTTTGCAGTCGTAACACAATTCCACCATTTTCTTTGTATCTCCACTCTCGAGTTTGTTGACTTCGCCGTCAAGTTCATCGATTCGTTGGAATAGAACTTCGAAAGAAGGGCAGAGGTTGTAACAGAGCCTGCAGCCATTGCAGATTTCGTAGATGCGCTGAGTTTCTTTTTCAAATGCTTCTTTGCTGTAGAAATCCGGTGAGTTGATGTCAAAAACCATTTTTCGCCTCTTATTTTGAGGGGCGGGTCCGTTGATGCGGACTCCGCCCGCCTTGGATTACTTTCCGAGAGTATCGAGAGCTTTTGTGAATCTCGCTGCGTGCGACTTTTCAGCGCGCGCAAGCGTCTCGAACCATTCGGCGATTTCGTCGAAGCCTTCCGTACGTGCAGTCTTTGCGAAGCCCGGGTACATTTCAGTATACTCGTATGTTTCGCCTGCGACCGCAGATTTCAAGTTAGCTTTTGTATCGCCGACGGGCAGGTTAGTAACGGGATCACCGACCTCCTTCAGGAAATCGAAATGTCCGAAAGCATGTCCGGTTTCGCCTTCGGCCGTGTCGCGAAATACGCCGGCGACATCGGGGTAGCCTTCGATATCGGCATGACGTGCAAAGTAAAGATAACGGCGGTTTGCCTGAGACTCTCCGGCGAATCCCTCTTTCAGGTTATTATAGGTCTTCGACCCACTGAGCGGTTTTGCCATTGTGTTTCCTCCTTTTTAAGTTAATAATAATAATCGTTACTATTATAGTTATTTTAGAAATGAATGTCAAGAAAAAAATGAATGTATAATCAGACAGAGAACGGTGAAAAAATCGTCGTGTAGGACATTGTCCGCTTTTCGAATGTGCAATTATTTTCCTCCATTATTTTTGAGGAGACGTGAAATTATTCTCAGATATCGACACTTGACGCGTGTGTTTTAACGGCTTCGTATTTTATATTCAACTGTTTGTGGCTTTCAATTGTCCAAGAATATTCTGAAATGACCTGGAGTTTTAGTCTGTATGAAAAAGTCTTCCAATCCGCGGGATCCTTCAGATAAAGTCTGGAAAAGTTTCTTCTTGCTCGGTTTTTCATACGGGCCGATGGTTTATTCGATGGCGCGGACGCGGCTTGTTGAAAAGCTTCACTTGATGAAAGAACGGGACATCACCGATGGCATTGCAATCGGGCAGGTGATGCCCGGAGCAGTGTTTGTTGACTTCGTCTCATATCTCGGTTATCTGATCGGAAGAACGCGCGGCGCATTTGCCGCAATGCTTCTCTTTGTAACGCCGTCGTTTCTGTTGATGCTCATTCTGAGTTTCCTATATATGAAGTACGGCGAACTTCACATGATCCAGAATATACTCAGAGGATTGTCCGCAATTATGATCGCTCTCATCGTTAAAGTCATAATTGACATCTACAAATCCGGCGTGAAGGGTTTTCGCTATCTCATTGTTGCGGCTGTCGCGACAGGCCTCATTCTCTTGAACGTAAACATCGCTGTCATTCTTGGTGTCGGTGTGGCGATGACCATGACTTATGGAGTGTTCTCGAAGCAGTTGGTGATGGAGAAAGGCGGTTTCCGATTCCCGAGCATAAAAGATATTCTTGATTATATCAAAAGTAATTTTTGGGTTGTATGGATTATCGCGGGTCTGATCGTCGTAAACACCGCTATCTTTTTCTTTGCCCCGAGCGTTGCCATTATGGACGTGAATCTCTTCAAGATCGGACTGCTGACATTTGGAAACGGATACACGATGCTTCCATTTATTTACAAGGAAGTTGTCCAAACATATCACTGGCTTACTCCGAAAGAATTTTCCGACGGAATCGTAATGGGACAAATAACGCCGGGTCCGGTTATCATTACGGCCACTTTCATCGGATACAAAGTCGCCGGCATTTTCGGCGCTCTGACTGCCACCCTCTCGATTTTTCTTCCGTCCACGATACTTGTCTCGCTCGTGTCGAAGACTTTTGTGAAATATAAGGACAGCCGTTGGGCGGAATTTGCTTTGAAGGGAATACTCGCTTCATTCTTGGGTTTGCTTGCGGTTGTGGTTGTTCAATTGGGACGAACGAGTATAACAGATTACAAGACAGCTTTGTTTGCGTTGGTAGCGGTCGTTTTGTTTCTCTATACTAAGATCAATCCGGTTTTGCTGCTGCTGGCGGGAGTTGTTGTATCTATGATTGTGTTCAGGTGACAGAGGCTTCGGTAAGGTATCTTTGACAGTGTTTAATTGACCTAGATGGTCTTAAATTAATTGTGGTAAACAGATCGCAAACATTTTTTCTGCGATAGGAGAAAATTCTATGAATAAAATTTTTCCAAGGGATTATAAGACAATGTGCTCAATGAAAGACTGTTTCAAAGTTTTTCCGCGAGTGTCTTCAGCCGCCAACAGGTTTTACCGGAAAAACGGTGAAAGACTTTTGTTCGTCGTTTTATCTTTTGTCCTGACAGGATCCGTCCGCGGCCAAGTCACAGCAAATCATACGATTCCTCTCCCGAGTAATTGGTACATTCAATCGTCAGAAAGAATTAGCGTGTCTGGGGATTCAATATCGCTGCCGGGATTTGACGTCAAGAATTGGTACCCTGCAACGGTGCCTTCCACGATTTTGGGTTCGCTTGTGAAAGACAGCATTTACAAAGACATCTTCTTTGGTGAAAATCTCGAAAAGATCCCTACCGAACAGTTCAAGAAACCTTGGTGGTATCGCACAGAGTTGGTGATACCCAAAGCGAAGGGCAATCGTACGGTTGAGTTGGTGTTCGACGGAATTAACTATCGGGCGAACGTGTGGTTCAATGGAAACTTGGTAGCGGCATCGGATACGACTTTGGGTGGGTTTCGTCGTTTCAAGATAGACGTCAGTCCATTTGCAAGACTTGGCGAAAGGAACGCCGTTGCGGTAGAAGTTTTTCCTCCGACACCCGGAAGTCTCACGATGGGCTTTGTCGATTGGAATCCCAAATCTCCCGATCGGAACATGGGTCTGTGGCGGACTTGTGAGCTAAGATTA
Source organism: Bacteroidota bacterium (assembly GCA_023381615.1). Lineage (GTDB taxonomy): Bacteria > Bacteroidota > Ignavibacteria > Kryptoniales > JAKASW01 > JAKASW01. Next base: position 64,015 of record JAMCQL010000034.1, on the reverse strand, counting down.
GCAGGAGATGTTTCGATCAATTCTCCTTTCGTCGTGGCAACCTTAGACACCGTGACTCTAAAGGAAGCGAACCTTGAGATTTCTACGGAGATTCAAAACAATACCGGGCACGCTGTTTCCGGAGTCCTGATTGGAAAGGTGGGTTCGATTACGTTTGACAAGAGTGTAGTTCTCGGTGCACACGAAAAGAAGTTTGTGAAGTTCACTCCTGAGAATTATAAGCAATTGAACATCCGAAACCCTCGAGTGTGGTGGACGCATGACCTTGGCAAGCCGTCATTGTATGATCTTAAATTAGAATTTCGATCGAAGAAACTTGTGTCTGATTCGAGAGAGTTGAAGTTCGGTATCAGGACAATTTCGGAATATTTTACTCCCGAGGGATATCGCGGCTATAAGTTGAATGGGGAAAAGATTTTGATACGCGGCGGCGGCTGGACAGATCATCTGCTGCTCGATAATTCCCACGAGAATTTGGAAGCGCAAATCAACTATGCGCGGCAAATGAATCTCAACACGATCAGGATGGAAGGATTCTGGGGAGAGAGTCAGGACATTTATAACCTGTGCGATGAAAAGGGCATTCTTATCATGGTTGGCTGGAGTGCCCAATGGGAATGGCAGGATGTGTTCGGCAAGGAGGCGGACGAGTTCGGCGGAATAAAATCATCGGAGGACATGAAGTTAGCCGCTGAGTCATGGAAAGATCAGGTGAAATGGTTAAGAAACCATCCGAGTATTTTCCTTTGGTTGTATGGGAGTGACAAACTTCCGAGGCCGGAGCTTGAAAAAGAATATCTTCGGATACTTTCTAAATATGATTCAACGAGGCCGTCTCTGGCTTCGGCAAAAGGACACACAAGCCAGATCTCCGGTCCGACGGGAGTCAAGATGAATGGACCTTACGACTATGTCCCGCCTTCATATTGGTATGTGGACAAGGAGAACGGCGGCGCATTCGGATTTAACACAGAGACAGGTCCCGGGCCTCAAGTGCCGCCGATTGAAAGTCTGCGAAAGATGATGCCGGCTGATTCGCTCTGGCCTATTAGCAGCGATTGGTATTATCATTGCAGCCGCGGGATGTTTCATAATTTGACAAGATATAATGAGGCGATGGAAAATCGTTTGGGGAAGCCGGTGAGTTTAAATGACTATGAAAGGAAAGCTCAGTTCCTGAACTACGAAGGGATGAGAGCGATGTTTGAGGCTTTTGAGACGAACCGATATACCGCGACGGGGATAATCCAATGGATGTACAATGCTGCATGGCCAAAGTTGTGGTGGCAGTTGTTCGATTACTACTTGATGCCCAATGGCGCATTCTACGGCGCCCGCAAAGCTTGCGAGCCGCTTCACATTCTTTACAATTATGGTACGAACGCAGTTGACGTCGTCAACAACACTCTCAAGGTACATAAAGAGCTGACCGCTTCTGTGCGAGTTCTGAATTTTGACATGTCGGAACAATTCGCGCAGAAGAAAATGTTTGACATCCATTCTAATCGCAGCGAACAGTTGATTGCGATTCCTTCGCTGAACGATTTGAGCAAGACATATTTTGTTGAACTGAAGCTTTTTAGTCGCGATAAAAAACTTGTCAATACGAATTTCTATGTCCTGTCGACGAAGCCGGACATGCTCGACACAACTAAAACGACCTGGTATGTTACGCCTGAGAAGGAATATGCCGACCTGACGGAACTGAACGCTCTTCCCAACACTTACATTCAGGCAAAGTGGAATCTCACGGAACGCCCGAAGCGGGAGTATTTTGATATTCATGTCAAGAATTCTTCTTCTCATCTCGCATTTCAAATCTCTCTGGCCGTGGTAAAAGGTAAACAGGAGGAGTCCATTTTGCCGATATTTTTGGATGACAATTATTTCTCGCTTCTTCCCGGCGAAGAAAGAACCATTCGAGGATATTTTTGGAAGCAAGATATGGATGGCAAAGCGCCAATTCTCAGAGTTGCCGGTTGGAATGTGCCGGAGTATTATGTTTCTCCGAGCAAATAAATAAAATCTCTTTGAGTGCGTTATTACTTTAGTGAAATGGAAACCACGCATTCTGTGACGGTGGTTATGTCCGAATGGCTTCGCCGGTTTATTGACCCCCACCGTCTCCCGACAAAGTCGGGACGGGACGTCTCTCCCTTGCCAAGGGGGAGAAAAAGAGGGGGTTGTCCCGACAAGGTCGGGATCCTGCGGGAAAGAAAGCCGCCACCTATGGCGGTAATCATTTACTTGCATGGAAATGTTTTCTGCAAGCCAATTTGAAAATCTCTTAAGAATGAAAAACAGCCGACATGTCTGAACCGAGAACAAATCTTGAGCGAAGCTTGGGACTGCTTCACGCGACAGCTTCCAACATGGCAACGATGGTAGGCATTGGTCCCTTCATCACAATTCCACTCATCATTTCAGCAATGGGCGGCCCGCAGGCTATGATTGGATGGATAGTCGGCGCGCTGATAGCGATATCGGACGGGCAGGTGTGGGCGGAACTCAGCACATCCATTAAGGGTGAAGGCGGGTCGTATGTTTATTTGCGCGAGGCGTATAAGCAATTCGTCGGCAAAATGATCGCGTTCTTGTTTATCTGGACTTTTCTTTTGAGCGGGCCTTTTGAAATTGCTTCCGGCATCGTTGGTATGGTCGAGTACCTCTCATTCTTGCTGCCACATTTCAGCGCTGCTGAGCTAAGGCTTCTTGCATTCTTTTTTGGAATTGTCACCATCGTGCTTCATTACAATAAAGTCAAGTTCGCAGGAACAGTTACCGTCATTCTTTGGGCTTTCATGCTGGTAACGGTTGGGTTGACAATCGTAACCAGTGCGACACATTTCCATCCCGAATATGCTTTCTCTTTTCCGAAGAGTTGGGTCACGTTCTCCTGGGGTTTTGTAATGGGTTTGGGCGGAGCAACACTGATAGCAATCTATGATCTGATGGGCTACTATAACATTTGCTATATGGAAGAGGAAGTGAAAAATTCCGGTTACGTTTTTCCGCGCGCGATATTCATCTCGGTTATTGCAGTCACGATCCTGTATGCTTTTATGAATTTCTCAATTCTTGGTACGATGCCGTGGCGTGAGATCGCATCATCAAAGCACATAGCGACTGACCTTGTGATGAAGTTCTACGGCTTTGTTCCTGCATCAGTGATGAGCATTCTTGTCGCGATAACTGCTTACGGTTCCATCTATGCGTTAATGATGAGCTATTCAAGATTGCCGTTTGCTGCGTCGCGGGACGGATTCTTTTTCAACTGGCTGTCGGCAGTCCATCCGAAGAAACACTTTCCACATTATTCGCTTTTGCTCGTCGGAGGAATTACAGCCGTCGCATGCCTTTTCAATCTCGATTTCATTATTGCCGCCGCGGTTTCAAGCAGGATACTTATCCAATTCATAGGACAGATTATCGGATTGACAGTTCTTCGCCGCACGAGGCCTGAGATGGCGAGACCATTTAAAATGTGGTTGTATCCCGTCCCGTCCATCCTTGCATTCATAGGATTCAGTCTTATATTTATTTCATCCGGGATAAGTGCGATTGCACTTGGGCTTGTCTGGCTCGCGGTCGGAGGCATCTTCTTTCTCTTCTGGGCCAAGAAAAGGAGCGAATGGCCGTTTGGTCCACTTGAAAAACCTGATAAAGAGGTATTGGCTGAATCGCGAAGCTAAGACAGGGTTTATTTGATTCCAGCTTCTGTAGTTATGTAGTTACTTATTTAGTTCAAACGGATTTGGAAGCGTACAGGTCGGCTTTGGTTGCTCTGAGCGTTCCAGTTTGAGCTTTTTACTACAACTTCTCCTTGGAGTGTCAAAACAAGAAGACCTTGAAGATCGCCACGATCCGCCAAGGGAATAAATGATCCCAGCATTTTCCAATCAATTGTCTTTGCGTGTCTCCGCGTCCTCTGCGGTTAAAATATTTTTGCTTTTATTACACAAAATGAACTGCTAAGAGATTAATACGAATTGTGAGCCTCGTTTGTCAATCGCCGAATGGTGATGGCTGATTTTTTTCGCATTCATCATATAGTTTGAATTTCCCCTCGGCACAGCTAAATTAAACAAAAATCGAATGTTATGACCGGCAAAGAACTTCTTGAAATTTTAGAAAATAGAATACTTGTATTCGATGGCGCAACGGGTACAAATCTCCAGCTTCAAGATCTCACCGCGGCGGATTTCGGAGGCGAAGCTTTCTTGGGCTGCAATGAGTATTTAAACCTGACTAAACCTGACGCCACAGAAAAGGTTCACCGAGGATTTCTTGAAGTCGGTGTAGACATAATTGAAACAAACTCTTTCGGTGCGACTTCCGTTGTGCTCGGAGAATATGGTCTCGCCGATAAGTCTTATGAGATAAATAAACGTGCTGCCGAGATAGCGCGTAAAGTTGCGGATGAATTTTCGACTCCCGAAAGGCGCCGTTATGCTGCAGGGTCGATGGGACCGACGACAAAGCTTCCTTCGCTCGGTCACATTGAATTCGATGCGATGCGCGATTCTTACAAAGAGCAGGTGAAAGGCTTGGTCGACGGCGGAGTTGACATTCTCGTCTTGGAGACTTGCCAGGATCTCCTCCAGGTCAAAGCGGCGTTAGCTGCGATGCAAGAATTCTTTGAAGAAAGAAAGATGGAAGTTGCCGTCATCGTTTCGATCACGATTGAGACCATGGGCACGATGTTGATGGGAACGGAAATTTCTGCTGCGCTTACCACGATAGAACCTTATGATATCGTAACGGTTTTTGGAATCAATTGCGCAACCGGTCCGAAGGAGATGGAAGAGAACGTTCGGTATCTTTGCGAGAATTCTCCCAAGCCGGTTTTCGTGATGCCAAACGCAGGAATTCCGGAAAATGTCGGCGGACAAGCTTGCTATCGCTTAACGCCGGACGAACTCGAGTTCTGGATGAAGAGATACGTAACGGAGTTCGGCGTCAGCATAATTGGCGGCTGCTGCGGCACAACGCCTGATCACATTTCCCGTCTCGTTAGAATTGCAGCAGAGACTAAACCAAAGAAGAGAGAGTTTTCATATACGCCATCTGTTTCGTCGATCTATTCGAGCGTTGCGCTTCATCTCGATCCCCCGCCCGTAATCGTCGGCGAAAGGTGCAACGCAAACGGCTCGAAGAAATTCAAAGAGCTTCTTCTCGCAGAAGATTACGACGCTATGGTTCAGCTTGCAAAGGAGCAGATGAAAGAAGGGGCGCATATTCTCGATCTGTGTGTGGCTTATGTCGGCAGGGACGAAATCCGCGACATCAAAGAAGTGATGAAAAGATTCAACACGCAAGTCGCGCTCCCTTTGATGATCGACTCGACGGAATATCCGGTCATTGAAGAAGCGCTGAAGCGATATGCGGGCAAAGCGATTGTCAATTCGATCAACCTCGAAGACGGCGAGGAAAGATTGCGGCGAGTTCTGCCTCTCTGTAAAAAATATGGCGCCGCTGTCATCGCACTGACCATCGACGAGACGGGAATGGCGAAAACTCGCGAGAAAAAATTTGAGGTGGCAAAGCGAATTCACGATCTGGCCATCGACAAATATCGTCTGCGCGAGGAAGACCTGATCTTCGATACACTGACTTTCACGCTCGGCTCGGGCGATGAAGAATTCCGCAAGGCCGGAATCGAGACGATCGAAGCTATAAAGATGATCAAGCAAGCGTTTCCGAAATCATACACTCTGCTTGGAGTCTCCAACGCCTCCTTCGGTTTGAATATTCATACGAGAAATGTTCTGAATTCCGTTTTTCTCCATTATGCCATTGAGTCCGGGCTTGACCTCGCCATCGTAAACGCGCAGAAGATCATGCCTTTATACAAGATCGACGAACACGGCAGGGAGCTCTGCAAGGAATTGATTTTCGACGAGAGAAAATTCGAGACGGCGGGGAACTAACCATGGCCGAGATTAAATGTGTTTACGATCCGCTCGTCGAGTTAATGAACTTTTACGCCGGCGCCAAAGCGCAATCCAAGAAAGACGAAGGCTCAGAGTCTTTGACTCTGGAGGAGAGATTAAAACGGCGAATTGTCGACGGAGACAAGATCGGAATCGACGATGAATTGAAAAAAGCGCTCGAAAAATATTCGCCGCTTCAACTAATAAATGAAGTCCTACTCGATGGGATGAGAACCGTCGGAGAGTTATTCGGCAGCGGACAAATGCAGCTTCCCTTCGTCCTTCAATCCGCCGAGACCATGAAAACGGCTGTCGGATTCCTGGAACCTTATATGGAACGCGTCGAAGGAAATCAAAAAGGAGTTATGGTTCTTGCGACGGTGAAGGGGGACGTCCACGACATAGGAAAAAATCTCGTTGACATTATTCTGACCAACAACGGCTACAAAGTGGTCAATCTCGGAATAAAAGTCCCGATTGAGCAGATCATTGAAGCAGCGGAGGCGAATGCCGCCGATGCAATCGGGATGAGCGGCTTGCTCGTGAAGTCCACGGTTATTATGAAAGAGAATCTGGAGCAGATGGAACAGCGCGGGCTGAAGATTCCTGTGGTTCTTGGCGGCGCTGCTTTGACACGAAGATACGTCGAGCAAGATTTGCGGAGAGTCTACGAAGGTTATCTTTCCTATGCGAACGATGCGTTCGATGGTCTGCATTTCATGGAAGACATTCGGTCCGGGAAAGTGGATGTTACGGAATTGAAAGATGTCACCACGACTTCTTCATCACTGAACAAATCACTTGAATTAAACAGAAAGAGCGCAGCAGCAGAGAAAGCCGCAGACTCGAAGAATGCTGATATAAAATTGCACAGTCAGGCTATCTTAATGGCGGATAGCAAAGATGTTCCGGTTCCTCAGCCGCCGTTTTACGGAAGTATTGTTGTAAGTGATGTGAAAGTGGAAAAGATTTGGGAATACTTGAACGAAGTTGCGCTTGTCCGAGGACAGTGGCAGTTCTCAAAGAAAGGCAAGACCGAAGAAGAATACAATAAACTTTTGGAATCGGAAATCCATCCGGTCCTTGATGAACTGAAATTGCGGGTAAAAAGAGAAAAGCTTTTCGAACCAAAAGTCATTTATGGATATTTCCCATGTCAATCGGACGGTGACGATCTGATTATTTATCGTCCGAAAGAAGAACGGGATTTATACTCAAAGTGGAAAACCCTAAAGCCGGGCGAATTGAAGATGAGTCAGCTCATCGAGTGGGTGAGATTCACATTTCCGCGTCAGAAAGGCGATAGGTTTCTTTGTATCTCCGATTTCTTCAAGTCGACAGGCTCTGGAGTTTTCGATGTGATTGAGGCGCAGATCGTAACGATTGGCGCCAAAGCCAGCGAATACACGAAGCATCTCTTCGAATCCGGCAATTATCAGGATTATCTTTTCTTGCACGGGCTTAGCGTTGAAAGCGCCGAAGCGCTTGCCGAATACTTGCACAAAATTGTAAGAATGGAATTAGGAATTCACATCAATGACGCAAAGGAAACCAAAAGACTTTTTTCGCAGGGCTACCAAGGATCGCGCTACTCTTTCGGCTACCCGGCGTGTCCGAATCTTGAGGATCAGGCGAAGCTGTTCGAACTGCTGCGTCCGGAAAGAATCGGCGTTACGCTTACTGAAGAATATCAGCTCGTGCCTGAACAAAGCACGACCGCGATAGTTGTCCATCATCCAGAGGCAAAATATTTTAATGTGAAGTAACAGAATGCTAAAAACACTTTCGATAAAAAACTTCGCTTTGATCGAAGAGCTCGAGATTGAATTCGGAACCGGTTTGAATATTATCACCGGCGAAACCGGGGCGGGGAAGTCGATAATCATCGATGCCTTGAGCCTGATATTAGGTGAGCGTGCATCGGCAGACGATGTGCGATCGGGCGCGGAGAAAGCGGTCGTCGAGGGAATCTTCACGATCTCCGGCAATCGCAAAGTGAAGAGCATGCTTGCGGACGCTCTGACAGAAATGGATGAAGAGATAATCGTTCGCAGGGAAGTCAACCAGAAGGGCCAGACACGCGCTTTCGTGAACGACACGCCGATACCGATTGCCCAGATGAAGACTCTCGGAGACCTGTTAGTTGATCTGCACGGCCAGCACGAACATCAATCACTGCTGAGGGCAGAGACGCACATCGACCTCCTAGATGACTTCGGCGGGCTTGATGCGCTGTTGAATAGTTTTCGCGATGTCTATCAAGAACTAAGCGGTTTGATTTCCCAATTGAAGGAACTTGTCTCCAAGCGTGATGCCCTGCAGGAGAAACGCGACTTATATTTGTTTCAGATAAAAGAAATAGATGCGGTTGCACCTCAAACCGATGAAATGGACAAGCTCGAAGCCGAACTGAAAATACTGGAGAATTCGGAAAAGCTCTACGAAGCGACGAACAAGTTGTATGAACTCCTTTATGAGAGCGAATCTTCCGTCCACGACCAACTTGTGATAGTCAGGAACCAACTCGAGGATTTAGCTGGAATAGACCGCTCGTTCGATAATCTGAAAGAGGAATGCGAAAGTGCCCGCGCGATCGTTGACGAGATCACGAGATTCTTGCAGAGTTACAGCAGCCGGATAGATTTCAATCCCCAGAGGCTCGACGAAATTCGTGACCGGCTCGGCGCCCTGAGCATGCTTCAAAAAAAGTACGGCGGTTCAATTGACTCTGTGATTTCTTATCGCGAGAAAATCGGTAAGGATTTTGCGCTCGCCGAAAATTTCGATGAAGAGATCGCAAAACTCGAATTGTCAGTCGCCGAAACGCGGGCTAAACTTTCCGACATTGCCGAGCGGCTTTCATCAAAACGAAGGGAAGTTGCCGAGCGGGTTTCCCGCAGCATTTTCAATGTGCTTGCCGAGATCGGGATCGAGAAAGCGAAATTTGAAGTCAACGTTGAAAATAGAACTTATACCGCCGGCGTTGCCGCGCTCAAGCCGCTTGTGAAACTCGGAACGGACTATTATGAGACAAATGAGAAAGGGTTTGACTTCGTCGAGTTTTTCATTTCCACAAATGTTGGAGAAGAACCGAAGCCGCTCGTGAAAGTAGCGTCGGGAGGCGAAATATCCCGCATTATGCTGGCGCTTAAGACAATACTTGCAAAGAGCGACCGACTGCCGGTTTTGGTGTTCGACGAGATCGACACAGGAATCAGCGGAAGAGTCGCCGCAAAAGTTGCGCGCGCCTTGAAGAGCCTTTCGAGTTTCCATCAAATAGTCGCGATCACGCACCTTCCCCAGATAGCAGGTAAAGCCGATCTACATTTTCTCGTTGAGAAGGTCGTCAAAGGAAAAAGAGCCGTAACTCAGGTGTCGCAACTTTCAGAAGACGAGAGAGTTAAAGAGGTTGCACGTCTCCTGAGCGGTGATGATATTACGAAAGCAAGTATCTCAGGGGCAAAGGAAATGATTGGGATAAAATGAAGAGAACCACAAAACACAAGTCTCCCAAAAAGGAAAATAAGAGAACGGCTTATTTGAAAAGAAGCGATCGTTCATCAATTCTTCATGAGACAATTGCGCAATGGCCACTACAAGTCATAGACATTCCCAAAGCTAAGATCACTTTGAATTACGAAGGGAAGAAAACTGTCGCAGAGTGTATAGCAACGGTTCCAGATGCTATACTCCTGGAAGTAAAATCCTATGGGCAAATTGGTTTTCACGATGATCCGAACCTTCTAATTCACGGAGATAATCTCTTAGGATTAAAAGCACTAGTTACTAAGTGTGGATTAAAAGGTAAAATACGACAGGTGTATATTGATCCTCCATTTGCGACAGGTCTTGAATTTAGAAGTGGCAATGGAAGGGTTGCAACAATAAGTTCAGGCAATGGAGATAATCTTGCTTACAGTGATAAAATGGTCGGGTCTGAATACCTTGAGTTTATTAGGGAAAGATTGATTTTCCTTAGAGATTTATTGTCCGATGATGGTACAATCTTTGTCCATAACGATTATAAGGTGGGGCATTATATCAAAATCCTAATGGATGAAATATTTGGAGAAAAGCATTTTATAAATGACATCACAAGAATTAAATGCAACCCTAAAAATTTTTCTAGAAAGGGTTTTGGAAATATAAAGGATTTAATATTGTTCTATTCAAAATCTGAAAATTTCCTATGGAACGAACCAAGAGTGGAGATGACCAAGGAAGATATTGAGAGGCTTTTTCCCAAAATCGATTCTGGTGGTCGCAGGTATACAACAACGCCTTTACACGCACCGGGTGAAACATCTAATGGGGCAACAGGACAGCCTTGGAATGGTCTTTTTCCACCGTCCGGTAGACACTGGCGAGTTCCTCCGAAAGAATTGACTCGGTTAGATAAAATGAACCTCATTGAATGGTCAAGCACAGGCAATCCAAGGAAGAAGATATTTGCAGAGGAGGTATTATCGAAAGGGAAAAAATTACAGGATTTGTGGGAGTTAAAAGATCCACCTTATCCTAGATATCCTACCGAGAAGAACTTTGAGTTGCTTAAACGAATAATTAACGCGACATCTGATCCTGGGGATATTGTATTAGATTGTTTTTCAGGATCTGGTACAACCCTTTTAGCAGCAGAGATGTTGGGTAGGCGATGGATAGGCATAGATAATTCAGTCCTAGCAATCCAAGCTACAATAAAGAAACTCCGTGAAGTACCAAATTTATCGGAGTTCACGGTTTATGAATGTGAAGCAATTGACAAAAAACTACATAAGGGAACCAATCAATGAATACTTGGGGGAAAAAGACAATTGAACTCGCTAGAACGAAAGACTACCTCGACAAATTATATGATATTTATCCTAATGACCCTGGACTCAGAGAAGTAAACGATCGAATCCTTTCTGCAATAAGAAAATCATTCGAGAATAGAGACTGCAAACAACTTATTAACCAATTGCTCGATTTAGAAAAATTTCCAATTAAAGATTCTTATGTAAGTTTTTTAAGAGAAGATAGAAATGCCATTGCTCGCAATCCAAAGACTGTCAGAAGAATTTGTGAGGTTTTATATAAGGCAGGATTTGATGAGGTGAGAGATGGGATTCTTGCTCCTAAAGAATCTAATCGAGCAAGGGGACAACAGTTCGGTCGTTGGCTCAAGAAAAATTTTAAGCTTGTTTCCATCGATGATTTTATCAAGTCAAAAAAAGGAATTGCAATTCTTGATGGAAGTGACAAACAAATATTAGATTTCTCTAATATCCAATTAAACTTAGGCCTAAGTAAGATGCCAGATTTTGTTGGGAAGGCGAACGGAAAGTATGTTGTTGGAGAGGCAAAGTTTCTTAGCGCGACTGGTGGAAATCAAGGTAGAGGTTTGGATGATGCTTTAAAACTTGCTTCTAATACTTCTGGAAAAGCCTACAAAGTTGCAATCGTTGATGGAGTTCTATGGATAAAACCGAGCTCACAAGAGTTTAAGAAGATCGAAAATGCAAGTGTGACAGTTTTCAGCTCGTTGCTTTTGAAAAAGTTCTTAGAAAAAATAGATTGAATATGGCAATTTTTCTTTATAATTCACTCACGCGGCAAAAAGAAAAGTTCGTCCCGCTCCAAGAAGGCAGAGTCGGAATGTATGTCTGCGGTCCGACAGTTTACAACCATTCTCATATAGGTCATGCAAAGAGTTATGTGTCGTTCGATGTCATTGTGAAGTTTTTCCGCTTTGTCGGTTACAAGGTTTTGTATGTGCAGAATATAACCGATGTTGGACATCTCACCGATAATGCGGACGAAGGCGAGGACAAGATCGAGAAGCAGGCAAGGCTGGATCGCGTCGAACCGATGGAGATCGTCGAGACTTACATGAGAAGCTACTTCGAAGATATGGACAGGCTCGGAGTGGAGAGGCCGAATATTTCGCCGCGGGCCGCGGGACATATTGTCGAACAAATTGAAATGGTGAAGCAGCTTATCGCGAAAGGATACGCTTACGAAGCCGACGGGAATGTTTATTATGATGTGACGAAATTCCCGAATTACGGCAGACTTTCAGGGAAGCGTCTTGATGATCTTGTTGCAGGCGCAAGAGTTGATGTCCGCAGCGAGAAAAGAAATCCCGCCGACTTCGCGCTTTGGAAAAAGGCTGAGGCCGGACATCTGATGAAATGGCAATCGCCGTGGGGCGAAGGATTTCCCGGCTGGCATCTCGAGTGCTCCACGATGAGCATGAAATACCTTGGGGAAACATTCGACATCCACGGCGGCGGAATAGAAAATCAATTCCCGCATCACGAATGCGAAATCGCCCAGAGCGAAGCGGTAACCGGGAAACAATTTGTCAGGTATTGGCTGCACAACAACATGGTGACCGTTGACGGCGTGAAGATGAGTAAGTCGCTTGGCAATTTCGTGTCGCTGAAAGATGCGTTCAAAAAATACGATCCCGTTACGCTTAGATTTTTCATTCTCCAGAGTCATTATCGCAGTCCGCTCGATTATTCCGATGAAGCAATCGAAGGTGCCGGTAAAGGGCTTGAGCGATTGAAGAATGTTGTCCGGCAGCTGAAAAGCATTGCCGGTGAAAAGGAAGTCGAGATTAATTTTGATAATCTTCCTGAAGAGCCGGTTAATCTCCGGCGGTATTACAATGAATGGCTTGCGTCAATGTCGGACGATTTCAACACTCCCGCGGCAATCGCCTCGCTTTTTGAGATGTTGAAAGATGTCAATTCGTTGCTGAGTTCGACAATTTCGTTGAGTAAGGAGTTTGCAGGATTAGTTTATGCTTTCATAAAAAAACTTGCCGGCGACGTGCTTGGGATAATTCCTTCGGAAGATCATAACGGTGCCGACGAAAAGTTAGAAGCTGATCTTGTAAATTTGCTTATCAAAATGCGCGCTGACGCTCGTCAAAATAAAGATTTTAAATTGGCTGACATGATTCGCACAGAGCTGCAAAACATGGGTGTTGTGCTCGAAGACAAAAAGGATGGCACTTCATATAGAGTTGTGAAATGAGAAGACGCGAGTTCATAAAAAAAAGCGCTGTCGTCGGAGTCGGAGCCTACACAGCGACCAAGTTAGGAATACCAAAGCTAATAACCAGAAGCGGAGGCAAAATGGCTTCTCCAGTCGTTATCTCGACGTGGAATTATGGGATGCAAGCGAATGAAACCGCTTGGAAGACTCTAATGGGCGGCGCAAATTCACTCGATGCCGTCGAACAGGGAGTCAGAGTGATCGAAGACGATCCGAGCATTATGAGCGTGGGTTACGGCGGACTTCCTGACGAGGAAACGAAAGTGACGCTCGACGCTTCCATAATGGACTGGCGAGGAAACTGCGGCGGAGTCGGCTGCCTGCAGAATATCAAGAATCCGATCAGCGTTGCGAGGAAAGTCATGGAGCGAACTAAGCACGTGCTTCTTGTCAGCGAAGGCGCTTACAGTTTTGCGTTGGCTCATGGATTTAAACCGATGGATTTGCTGACCGACGAAGCAAGAAAACGTTGGCTGGAGTGGAAGGAGAATTTGAGCGACAAAGACAATTGGCTTCCGCCGCACGATATGAATGATTTGGAGGATAACCATGATACGATTGGTATGCTCGCGATGGATTTGAAAGGACGAATAAGCGGCGCAGTTACAACATCCGGACTTGCATGGAAAATTCACGGGCGCGTTGGAGATTCGCCGATCATTGGAGCCGGTTTGTATGTTGATGGCAAGGTTGGAGCTGCGGCATCCACCGGAATTGGCGAAGCAAATATGAGAATTGTCGGGAGCCATCTTGTCGTCGAAAGCATGAGGAGCGGAATGAGCCCGCAAGAGGCTTGTGAAGTGGCAATTAAGCGCGCTATAGAAGTCCACTTGAAAATGATAAAGGCTGATAAAAGTTTCCAACTTGCATATATTGCATTGAACACGAAAGGAGAGGTTGGCGGCGCCGCAATTAGAAAAGGATTCCAGTACGCGTTGCGCAACGACGGCACGAACAAGTTGTACGATTCGAAATATTTATATGAGTAGTCTGTGAAGGCGGAGCGATGAACTCGACAAAAATTATCACCGGCGCTTTCTGTTTCACTTGCAACGATGAGAAGTGGACAGGATTTTTCAACATCGCTACAAGGTCGAATTTGATTGTCGAGTTGTCGAAGGACATAGAAGTCCTCAAGCGTAAGTATCCCGAAGCCGAGATTGTCGACGCCGCCGGTAAGATCGTTCTGCCGACCTTCTTCAACGCCCATTTCCATCCCGAAGCTATCATTTGCCGCTCTGTCGAGCCAAGAAAGCCGATCTCTCAATGGCAGGAAAAATCCCTTCTGAGAGTTGAAGCCGCGCTTGAGGCGCAGGATGAAAATTTTTACGAAAAGCTGTACCACCTTGCTTTCTTCAGCGGACTTCAATCGGGAGTCGGCGGAATTGCGTTTGCGGTGATTGGCGACGAAGCAGGTGCTCGCGGAATGTACTCGGCGGTGAAATTGACCGGCGTTGATGTGGTCGCGTTTGCAAAAGGTGAACAGCAGAGTAGTTTCTTGAGACGAGTGGTTGACCGACATCTCAAGACTGGAAATTTTGTTCCATATCAAAAAGACTTGACGCTGTTCGGATTGAGCGCGGTTGCGCGGAGCAATTCCGATTCACCCGGCTGGATAATGACACACACGGATGAGGACGAGGAAGATATATTAACCACGAAGTCAAATTTCAACTCGGATTTGATCCAACTGCTAAAAAAGAGCGGGCTCCTCAGCAGTGCTACGGTCCTAGTCGGACTTAATGGTACACCTGTCAATTCCTTGAAGGCCGCCAAAGCGGGGGGTGCGAGGATCGTTTTGATTCCCGGTAAACTAAACCAGCCAAATTTCAAGTCGATCAGAAATATATTTTACGAATACGCGATCGGCTCCGATTGGGAAACACCCGGGATCTTTGCCCAAATGAAAAAGCTTCTCGAGTTCGACTGCGAACCGGAAGAAGTTTTGGCAAGCGCTACGAGAGTTGGCGCGGAAATGTTCAATTTAAGTTCAAAACTTGGCAGCATTGAAGTTGGCAAAGTTGCCAACTTAACATTTGTCGATGCGAGAAAACTTTCTGCGCGCCGCCTCGAGAAGCTGCCGACTTCGGAATCTGCGGGCGCGTTTATTGAAGATTATACCGACTCTGACGTTTCGGATGTGATGCTTGACGGGGAATTTGTTTACAGGGACAGGAAACTGCTTCTGTACCATGATGCCGAATTGCTAAACGAAGAGATCGAATTAGTTGAAGCACTTAAAAAATACGAGCAAAATACCATTCTCGTTTCAGAAGGGAAGTTATCGTCTCCAAGAATTCCGGAGACGAGAGCGGAAAGACCTTCGGAAATTGAGGCTGAATCCCAAAAGATAAAGCTGCCCAAAGTTATCCGAAAAGTTTTTGGAGAGGACGAATTTTGAAAGGAGGCGATAATGAAATTGAAAATCTTTCTCATAACAATCTTGATATCATCTGCAGCATTTGCAGGTAATGTTACTGGAAGTGCGGGCAGCGATGCGCAGGTTGAGCCGCGATATTTAATCGACATGCCGACTGCGGGCATCTTGCATAATGGGATGATCGGGATGAGCGTGCACTTCTACGAAATGAGCGGTGTATTGGTGTCTCTGGAAGCCGGAGCGTTCAACAGACTTACATTCGGACTGAGTTATGGCGGCACGAATGTGATTGGTTCCGGCGCTGTCGATTGGAATAAACTTCCCGGTGTCAACATACGTTTCAGGGTTGTTGATGAAACCGCAGGCTTCCCGGCAGTCACGCTCGGATTCGATTCGCAGGGAAAGGACGTCTACATTCCAGAATACAGCAGATACTTATACAAGTCTCCGGGATTCTTTGCCGCGGCTTCAAAGTATTTTACAATGCTTGGTTATCTCGGGATCCATGGGGGCGTGAATTATTCTCTTGAGAACGGCGACGGCAATAAGAATGTGAATTTCTATGTCGGCGCGGACAAGACGATAGGCCGCGATATTTCTATTGTTGCGGAGTATAACTTCGGACTCAACGACAATTATCCTAATGGACTTCCGGATAAGTTGTCGAGGCCCGGTCCGGGTTATTTGAACGCAGGAGTAAGGTGGAGCGTCGGAAACGGATTCACTGTCGAATTTGATTACAAGAATCTTCTGGACTTGAAGAAAACAGGAAGTCTGCGGACAATTCGGATTGAATACGTCCAGTCGATGTAACTACAGAACCTTGTCAAGGTTTCTTTTTATCCTTGACAAGGTTGCGGCAGCCACCCGCTACTTTGGCTCGGAGACATTGTCAAGGTAAAGAGCTTTTCAGCCTTAACAAGGTTAAAGATTATCGTTTGAACGCGTTCGTAGATGTAACCGCGGGTGTCATTTATCCGTCTATGAAAGTGGCATTAATTTATTTTAAGACCTCGAAAGAACCTTGTTTTGAATTTATTTGTTATTGAAATTAAGACGAGGAGATGAGATGAT
Organism: Bacteroidota bacterium; assembly: GCA_023381615.1. Lineage (GTDB taxonomy): Bacteria > Bacteroidota > Ignavibacteria > Kryptoniales > JAKASW01 > JAKASW01. The sequence continues at coordinate 47,581 of JAMCQL010000034.1, read as the reverse complement.
AGCGGTTCTTTTGGCAGCATATGTTTCGATTGGAACGGTAAACGCAGACACGTTGAGCACGAAGAAGCTTGCCGAAAACTATAAGATGTTTTACAACCCGCCTGCGGTGCTTATTTCGCCACAAGAATATCCGCTGCCTGTTTTTATTCCAGCGCCATTTATTATGGAAAATTATTTGAATGCTTGGAAATCCGAAGGTCAAAAACATGAGTCTGGTCCGAATGACCCTGCGGAAAAGATTAAGCGTTTAGACAATGGGTTGCGTCAAAATAAGTGAGGTGAGTGTCATGAAAACAAAATTGGCTGCTTTGACTGTTTCTTTGGTAGTTGCGATCGGTTTGTCCGGCTGCTACACGCAGTTTGCAACGACAAGTAACAGCTCCGGTGATTATGGATCGTCGGGTAATTACAACTCGGGCTATTACAACAGTTCCAGCGATTCGGGTTACTCATATTACGATTCGACTGCCGCACCAATGGTAAACAATTACAATTACTACGGTTACGGCTATCCTTACAGTAACTATAACTGGAATTATAATTATTTCACACCGAGCCCTGCATGGTGGTACTCGGATAATTTGTGGTTTGGGTTTGGATGGAATTCGGGATATTGGGATCCTTATTCGATGTACGGCGGCTACGGCTGGCCTTATAATTACTATTCTCCCTATTCCTCATATTACTCGCCGTATTATTACAGTCCCTTCTATCCATACGCTCCGATATATGTTTATCAGAACGGCAATACAGAATCTACCGGCAGGATAAGAAACATAGGTAGTACTCGTAACGGTAGAGAAGGATATGGCGGTGGGACTTCGCCAGTTCCTTATGTTCAGCCGAGCGCAGGGACGAGTGTTGGGAGCGCCAATGCCGGATCAGGAGCATCACGAAATGTTCAACCATCTCCGGCAACAAGGACTCGAACAAACGAGAATCCCCCTTCGAATGGAACTGTAGAGCCTCGCACAAGAACGCGAGAGTATACTCCTCCACCGTCGCAGTATCCGGTGCCTAATTCTCAACCTCCGGCAGCGCCACAGAATCAACCGCGCGTCCGAGAGAGCGGATCGACACGTGGCGGCGGCGGTCACGCAAATGACAGCAGCAATCAGGGGCGTTCCAGAAGTGGTGTCTCATATTACAGAGGCGGGAATGTCTCTCCGCAGGTGAAATATTATTGGCATCCCCAGCCTCCTCAAGCTGAGAGAGTGAGACCGGTAAATACCGAGCCGCAGAGATATTATTATCATCCGCAGATACAGGAAGTTCGTCATTATGCGGCACCGCGTTATATCGAAAATGCGCCCCGAATGAATAATCAGCCGAGATTCTCAATGCCAAGTGTAAGAGAATCAGCTCCACCGCCACCTCCGCCACCAGCACCGGCGAGAAGTGAAAGCTCAAGCGGTAACGGAAGAACGAGGCATTAACGTAGTTTTCTGAAATTTTAAATTGTTGAGACGGGTTTGAAACCCGTCTCTAAAGTAATTCTTTAACGTGAACGGAAATAAAATGGAAAGCAGAATTTCAGCGGTTTTATTTTTTTTGGCTTTTGTATCTGTTAATGCGTATGCTCAATTTCCCAGCGATGCTCTTAGATTAGGCCAGAGTGGATATGGAGTCAGCGCCAGGTCAATTGCGATGGGAAATGCGGAAATCGGACTGTCACAGGGTTTTGATGCGACATTTTTCAATCCCGCAGGATTAGCTCAGTCCCGCCAATCGCAGATCTCAATGGGCTTGAATTTTCTTGGCTATAATGATAACGCGACTTACCTTGGGACAAACAGCTCATCGTCAAGTTCCCAAACCGATCTTTCAAACTTAGGATTGGTTTATCCGTTCCCGACGGTCAGGGGAAGTTTCGTGGTAGCTTTCGGGTACAACCGCGGAAATGATTTCAACACCGCTTTGTCATTCAATGGTTTCAACCCGTACAGCTCAATAATACCTTCTCTTTACGCTAACAATGTGAAGTACGATATACCTTTCAACGTGGGGCTTGAGGATACGCTCGGTAACATTATTGTGAACAAAAATGTCGGACAGAGCGGGATTGTGTATGAATCGGGCGGACTGAATAATTGGCTTGCCGCAGGGGCTATGGATATTGGACCGGACTTTTCTATTGGATTGACTTTGAATCTTATAAGTGGTTCGTACAAGTACACGCGTCAATTCACTGAAACGGATCCACAGGGATTTTACCGTGGGAGATTATCCGATATGAGCGGCGCTGTTGGACTCGGAAGTTTTGTTTTAAACGATGAGGTTGACCAAACCTTGAACGGATGGAACGCCAAAGGCGGGTTCATGTACCGTCTTACTGATGAGAGCGGCAGAGTTCTCGGAAGATTTGGCGCAACGATAACGTTTCCATCGTTCATCACTGTTAATGAGAAATATTCCGACAAAGGAACCGCTACTTATCTTACCGGCTTAGTTGTTCCTTACACGACACCGGGCGGAAGCAGTAACTATGATGTTACAACTCCCTTCAAATTCGGGTTTGGCGCGTCGGGTGGAACGTCGCAGCTCACACTGGCGGCAGATGTCGAGTATGTCGATTGGACGCAATTACAGTTCGGTAGTTCAAATCTTCCGTCAGATTTCATAAATAGTCTGAATGCACAGATCAAACAGGAATATCGTGCCACTACAAGTTTTCGCGGCGGCTTGGAATTGGCTTTGACTAATCCCGAGTATTCGCTGTTCGTGCCCTTCATAAGATTGGGCGGAGGTTATTTCCCGTCGCCATACAAGGGGGACGGTCCCGACAGAGCGCAGAAATACTTGAGCGGCGGAGTCGGCGTTAAACTTCAAAACAGCATCGATCTGGATGTCGCTTATCAATATGGATGGTGGAATACGATTCATCAGCAATATGACAAATACAGTGTAACCAACGAGAAAGTTACAAACACGAATTTTGTGTTCACATTTAAGTATAATTTCTGAGGTGTGCCATGACGCGTAAAGCATCTTTCGGCTTGTCATTGTTTGTGGTTTTGTTCACCGCATTTGCTGCTAACTCTCAGACCATTAAGGGCGGTATTTGTCCAGAAAATGTGCAGCGGCAAAGTTTCCTTGGAACGTCCTATAACGGACTTTTCACAAGAGACTTTTCGGGTTTCACTGCCAACAGAATGGCTTTCTCGGCGCCCGAGTATTCACCCGTCTTATTGACAGGGACTTCGCTTGGCATTGGTGCCGTGGGAACTTTCCCGATAAAAGGCAATTACATTGCTCGCGTTTCCGTATTGAACTTAGCTCAATCCTTTGTATCGCCATTTGGAACGACTGCGGCAAATTCGCAAAGTATCTTAATACCTGTTGAGTTGGGGTTGAGGCTTCCGTTCTTGAATTCAACGCTCGGTTCGATGAGTTACACTCTTTATGGCGAGACGACCGCAGGGCTGCTCATGGGATGGGCGTTTCCAACGGATGGTTCATTCATAAACTACTCCGTTCCAAACTCAAGGTTTACAACGGGAGCATCTGCATACTTAGGTATCGGAAACACTTTGAGAATGGATCGGTATGTTGGTCTCTATTTGAATGGTGGAATGGGATATTTTGATTTGTTCTCGTCGTCCTTCATGCCGCAGACAAGATATCTGGTGCCGTCGGTATCATTAGGATTTTATTTTAATCTCGTACAATAGTTAACCTTCGTTTTCTTGTTACATTAGTTCCCTCTTCACTAAATTGTGTAAGTGAAACGGCTTAGGTTTGTCCTCGCGATTGTTTCTCTTACGCTGATCATTGTACTCATCAGCCTTATTCTGTTTCTCAGAAAAATCGGAACCGCATCTCTGCCTCAACAGGATGGCAAAGTGTTTGTCGAAAATTTGGGATCTGACACAAGAATTATGCGGGACAGTCTCGATGTGCCATACATCGTGGCACAGTCTGATTCCGATGCTTACTTCGCGCTCGGGTTCGTGCATGCGCAGGATAGGCTTTTTCAAATGGAAATGTACCGGCGTCTGGGGCAGGGGAGGCTTAGCGAAATATTTGGTAAAAAGACTCTTCCCGTAGATGAGCTTTTCCGTACGCTTCGTTTTAGCGAGATGGCTGACTCCTTGTACAAAACTGCGTCGCCCAACAGCAAGGATATTTTTCGTTGGTATTGCAGCGGCGTAAATGCATATCTCTCGACCGTGAAAGCGCTTCCCGCCGAGTTTTCGATGCTGCAATTCGAGCCGAAGCCGTGGACACCGCGGGACTGCATTATCGTTGCACGGTTGATGGCATGGGAACTAAATATTTCATGGTGGACAAAGCCTGTTTTCGGTGAATTGTACAACAAATTGGGGCCTCAAAAGGCTGCGCTGCTCATTCCTCTATTCTCTGGCAATCCTAAAGAAAAATATTCCGGCGTAGAGAATAATTCTGCTGCTTCGGCAGTGAATAATTTCATCGATGTGAATTCAAAAGCGCTTGCGCTTATTGAAAGCGTCAAAGCGCCGGACGGTTTCGGCAGCAACAATTGGACGATCTCGCCGTCAAAGACAAATACAGGTTCGGCAATATTGTGCAACGATCCTCATCTTGCTTTTAGTCAACCAGCGAAATGGTACTATGTTTCGATCAGTTCACCCTCTCTGAAAGTCTTGGGAGTGTGTCTCCCCGGCACGCCCGGAATTGTTATCGGCAGAAACGAGAATATCGCGTGGGGACTGACAAACGTCATGGCTGATGATTCTGATTTCTATATTGTCCAACCCGATTCTACGAACACAAACCTTTATTGGTATGACGGGAAGCTTGTGTCTTTCCAAAGTGTAGAAGACACGATAGAGGTAAAAGGAAGCTCGCCTTACATATTTGCCAGGCGCATGACGATACAAGGTCCGGTTGTCAGCGATGTTATGGCAAAATCTTACGAGATGAGTGCGCTGCACCATGCAGAACCAATTGTGCCCAACGCTGTTGTCGCGCTTCGCTGGACGGCTTATTGGCCTAGCGATGAAACAAAATCTATTTACCTTTTAAATACTGCAAGGAACTTTCAAGACTTTCTGAATGCACTAAAATATTTTGGCGCGCCGGCACAAAATTTTGTTTATGCCGATATCAATGGGAACATCGGATACAAAGCGGCGGGTAATATTCCGCTGCGGAATTACCAAATGCCATTTTTACCACAAGCCGGGAATTCGAGCAAATATGTCTGGCAAAGCTTTATACCGTATGAATCGCTCCCTCAAAGTTATAATCCATCATCAGCTTTCATTGCCACTGCGAATAACAAAACTTCGACTAACAATTTTCCGTATTACATAAGTAATCTATATGAGCCATCTTCTCGAATAGACAGGATAAACTCTTTCATTTCGGAGCATGACACAATGAGCGTCCAGCTCTGCAGAGAGCTTCAGCTTGATTACTATTCCGAGTTCATGGCGCTGCTAAATAACAAGCTCCTCGCCGCCTGCGACAGCGAAAAGTATTTCCCGAAGGAGTTGGTTTATCTGAAGAACTTCGATGGAAAAATTACTGCTAAGAGCACTGCGTCAACAATCTTGAATGTGACTTTCGTAGAACTCGTGAAAGAACTCTTCGAACCTATTCTCGGCAGACCGCTCTTCCAAAGATATGTCCTCATCAGCAATGTGCCGACGAGAATACTTGAAGGCATGCTCAAGAATCCGAACGATGCCGCCCAGCTTTACGGCGTTGCAAACGGAGATAGTTTGCTTAACGCCGAGTTGACGGGAAGTTTAGAGAAATCTCTGGAAATGTTGAAAGAAAAATTTGGGACAAATCCGATCAAATGGATGTGGGGGAGAATACACACGCTTGAGTTAAAACATCCGCTGAGTTCAAATTCGCTGCTTAAGAAACTGTACGATTTAGGCCCATTCAAACGAGGCGGTAACAATACGACAGTAAACAACGGCGAATATTCTTTGGATAAACCTTATAACATGCTAATAGGTCCTTCGATGAGAATGATTGTTGACATGAACAAGCCCGGAATGTATTTCAGTTTGCCGGGTGGAGAATGCGGTCAACTTCTGAGCTCTCATTATTCCGATTTCCTGAACAGCTACTTGTCCGCAGGATCCTTCGGACAAGGCAGGATGAAGTTTTTTCCGATTGACTTAAAGCAAAGCAATGCTTTGCATAAACTTGAACTAATCCCAGAAAAGTGAAAGTTATGGAAAGGTTTTTACCTGTTCTCTCGTCTGCAAAGAATGTTGTAGTTCTTACCGGCGCCGGCATTTCCGCCGAAAGCGGTATCCCGACATTCAGGGGAACAGACGGATTGTGGAGTAAGTTGAAACCTGAAGAGTTGGCTAATTTCGACGCATTCCTGAGAAATCCCGAGCTTGTCTCGGAATGGTACAAACACCGCAGAGAGGTAACACGTGTCGCTAAGCCAAACGCAGCGCACACGGCGCTTGTCGAAATGGAAAAACTGTTTTCGCATTTCACGTTAGTCACTCAGAATATTGATAACCTTCACAGGCGTGCAGGCTCACAAAATGTTGCCGAACTTCATGGGAACATTGAGAGAAACTACTGCCTCGGCTGCGGGAAAAGGTATGACGGCGAAGATTTTGACAGAAATAATTCTTTTCAGTGTCCGGAATGCGGCGGTTTGATAAGGCCGGATATCGTATGGTTCGGTGAGATGCTGCCGTCCGACCAATGGAGGACCGCAGAGGTTGCTTCGTCGGAAGCAGAGGTGATGTATGTCGTAGGGACTTCCGCTGTGGTCTATCCGGCGGCGGAGCTCCCGATGACCGTTAAGAGTCATGGCGGAATGATTGTAGAAGTCAACATCGAGGAAACACCTCTTTCAGAATTTGCCGATCTTTCAATTCAAGGCTCGGCATCGGAAGTAATGACAGAAGTCGTCGAGAAAATAAAGGAGTATCGTCGAGTTGCAAAAGAATCAAAATAGAAAAACGAAAATTGTTTGCACGTTAGGTCCGGCTTCCGACACAGCGGAGGAGATTAAGAATCTTGTTGATGCAGGCGCTGACGTTTTCCGTCTGAATTTTTCCCACGGCACGCACGACGAACATGCGAGGCACATCAATATCATCAGGACACTTGAAACAAAGATCGGAAAGCGTTTTGCGATCGTACAAGACCTTCAAGGACCAAAGATAAGAGTCGGACAAATAAACGGCATCATGGAGCTAAAGAATGGCGAAGTCGTCACGCTGACGACCGATAATGTTGTCGGCAGTGGTATCACAATTCCCGTGACCTACGAAGGGCTTGTCAAGGATGTGGTCATTGGCGACAGGATACTCATGGACGATGGACTTCTTGAACTCAAGGTGAAATCGGTTTCGGGAAAGAACGTCGCTTGCGTCGTTGTAAATGGCGGGCAATTGAGTTCGCACAAAGGCATCAATCTTCCCGGTGTTAAAGTAAGCATCCCTTCTTTGACTGAAAAAGACATCGACGATTTGGAGTTTGGCGTAAAGATGAAAGTTGACTTCATTGCGCTTTCGTTCGTGCGCCATGTTTCCGATGTCTTTGAGCTGCGGGATTTGCTTAAACAATTAGACGGAACGCAGGGAATAATCGCGAAGATTGAGAAGCCGGAAGCCTTGGATGAAATTGATTCCATTGTCGAAGCGAGTGACGCGATAATGGTGGCGCGCGGCGATTTGGGTGTTGAAGTCCCCATTGAAGAAGTACCCGTGTTGCAGAAGTCTATCATCAAAAAGTGCAACGAATACGGCAAGCCTGTTATCACTGCAACTCAGATGCTCGATTCGATGATACGTGAACCACGACCGACGAGGGCGGAGGCGACAGATGTTGCGAACGCCGTGTTTGACGGAACGGATGCGGTAATGCTAAGCGGCGAAACAGCGGCGGGAAATTTCCCGTTGGAAGCCGTGAAGACAATGGTTTCGATTGTGAAGATGGCTGAATCGCATTTGGGTTTGGTTGAGCATAAACTGAATTACAAAACCGTTCGCGATGATTTCACAGATGCAATTGCCGAAGTCGCCTGTTCACTTGCAAGATTTGTCGATGCCTCTTTTATCGTCCCGATCACCAATACCGGCACGACCGCGCGAGCCTTGTCGAAATATCGGCCGCAAGTTGCGATTTACGCTTTGACCGAGAGCCTGGAAGTTGCGCGAAAATTGCTTCTAATCTGGGGAGTTGTTCCTGTTGAAGTGCCTTCGCTCTCCGACACGGACGCCATGTTAGCTCAAGTGAGTTCTATACTCAAGGAAAAGTCTTTGGCATCTTCCGGCGATACATACGTTTTGACTGCTGGGACGCCGCTTCTTGCACGCGGGACGACGAACACGCTGAGGATAGAAAAGATACTTTAATTTGTTTTGCTGCTTCTTGTCGAACCTAGAAATAGATGTGCGACTGAATCAGCGCTTCAACCGGCTGCGGAGCGCCAGTTACGTTTGTCGTATTGAAACGCACTTGAGGCATGAAGTCAAGATGGGGAATCGGAAAAATATCAGCGCCGATTATGTAACGGGCATAGATTTGCCCGCCCGCCGAGTTTCGAAAGTAGTCAAACCTTCCGACACCGAACAAACCGTTCATGAAATTGTAGCTGACTTCAACAAATGCGGCGTTGGACTTTTCGTCCGGTAGTAAAGTCGGCAGCGACTTAGCCCAATCAAATTCCGATAGAATCGTCAGGCGCTTATCAATTCCGACTCCCGCGTGCACGCCGTACATTGTGGTCAAGCCGGTAACGTAAGCTGAGCCGCCTAACATGAAATTCACGAAACCCTTTGCCAAATATTCAACGCTCCCGATGAATGCCTTCTTAGAGTTGAAGTTTATGTTGCTTGCTCCGTCGCCGTTCGTCGCGTCGACGGTAACGAAGAAGTTGTCGAACTTCGAACCTACTTCCACTCCCAAATCGCGGTAATCAGGAAAGAAGATCAGTCCTACTTGCGGAATTCCCTGCAAGTATCCAAAATTTCCGCCGCGGGTGTAAGCCGTATGATCGTCGAGTCGTATTCCGTACGACGGCAGGAACGCGCCTACCTTTACGTATGAGTCTCCCGAATTGAAATTATAAAGTCCGTAGGCTTCGTATGCCGTGTTCGCAAAATCGTACTTCACGTAGAAGCTTGTGGAAGTGTAAAGACGAATTAAAGAGTAGATCGCTCCTTCCATTGACTGGAAAGTTGTGTTCTTTGTGTTGCCGTCATAGAGATATTGGAACCTAACGTCTCCTCCGAGGAGGATGTTGTCGTTGATTTTAGGGTTGAAATCATAATCGTTCCCATGTGCTGGAATCAATCTCAGATGGTCGTCGACGAAATCCGAACTTCCGTAACTGTTCCTGAGCTCGCCACCCGTCGGGTTAACGTGGCAGTTCAGGCATTGCATCCCGGTCATAATTGCAAATCGAGGAAGGGCAAATGCTGCATTAACAATTGAAAAAAATACGACAAAGATAAAAGTCGACCTCATTCTTCCTCCTTCAGCAATTTAAAAAAGAGGGGCAGAGGCACAAAGGCACAGAGGAGCAAAGGTTTAGCGTTTGAGATTTGGAACTTATGATTTGCTCTTTCACTTTGTCCCTTAGCACCTTTGTGCCCTCTTCAGACTCAATCGTTGCTCTTAAAACCCCCCGAGGGTTCATTGACAGGTTCCTTATGACCTTGATGGCAAGTGTAACATGTCGGCTGTTTTGCGTTTGGATAAGAAAAATAATCCTGTCTAATCTGAATCAGCATCTTCAACATCATTCTTGCTTTCCGCTTTGCCGGTTTTTCATCGCTCGCGAAGTTGTCCGTGTTATGACAATAGTCGCAGTCAACGCCGAGGCTGGTCTTTATCATTTTCATCCAGCCCTTCAACTCTTCCTTTGATTTCACGAACTTCAGTACTTGAAGATTTTTTGCAAACGTCGGTTGAGTTTGTGGATGAGCATAAACTCTATTGTGGATTAGCAAGCTGCCAACTCCAATGGAAATGATAACAACAATAGCCAGCCGCGTTCTTTTTACCATTTCTTCTCCATTTTTATTTTCCTAACAGAAAGTATTGTTATAAAGGTTCCGATTTCAGAATGAGAAATTAAACATCACGCGCGGTTCAACTCTCCTCTGTACGCTGTAAGTCCCGTTTTCCGGAATGAATGTCCAATAGTAATTGAAGCCGACAGTCATGAACGGGTAAGGCTTATAACCGAAGAATGCATACAAGAGAGACCTATTATCGAGCTTGAATACATCTCCGAAATTTTGAACGCCTCGCCTGTCGTAACCGGCGCTGAATGTGATCATTGGGACTACACTCGGGAACCGTGTTTCAAGATGGAGAAGTCCGCCTTGAGGATCATCTGCGATCCCACGGTAGCCGCCGACTATCTGGAAATTCTGGAGAACCGCCACCATGATCTGCCCATACCATCCGCTCGAAGCTTTCATGCTGTCGAGCAATTGAGCCTTGCTGATGAATGGTTTGGCGTTCGGAGTATACCTGTCGAGTTCGTAGAATTGGTTGAAGTATTCCGGTATAAATTTGTCTCCTATGAACTGACGCTCAACTTTCAAAGACACTTTTGCAAGCCCAAGCCCGTTGAAATCCGCGAGAAGTCCGACAGCAGAGCCGCTTCCGAAGTTTACGATTTTTGCGTAATCATAGTAGAGATCCACGTCCACGAATGGGATCCGAAGGAGCGGCAATCCGGCATCAAAACCAAACTCCGCGATTTTCCCCTTATTGGTAATTACGCTGTCGCGCTGAGTGATTTGGTTATAACTCGCGTTGACCACGCCCGAATATGGATTCTGATCGGTTACATAAGTAGCGCCAAGTTCAAACCCGCCGATTATCGGAACACTTGCAAGCTGTGTGAACTTCAGCGGGCGTACATAGGCTCTACCGCCCATCAAACCGGGTGTTTGGAAATTGCCGTACATTGTCTCGAAACCGAACTTTGTGAAATCAAGATTTAGCTCGGCTCCTATTGTTCTATCGTCGAAGCTCGCGCTGTTGTTATAATCGTACACGATAAAACCGTGTCCGATAGTCGCCATGTCAAGCTGCCCAACTCGCGCATAAACCGGATCGTGCCTTTGTCCCCAACTAACATAACGAATTATTTTCCGGTAGGCACCGTTTGACCAATCGACTTTTCGAATCGTGCCGTCGGTGGCTGAAATGTTCAAAGTCAGATTAAGACCGACACCGAGCTTACCGAACGAAAGATCGGGCATAACTCCGATCATGTAATACGGGGTTCCGTTTATCCACGAAATACCCAGTCCACCGGAGATTTGGCTTTGGCCCGGAAGGAGCATGGGCTGCGGATATTGCTGTGCAAACGCAATCGGCGATAGCATTACAATTGCGAAACACATTGTCAATAGAATTTTCATAACTCACCTCATTTTTATTATCCGAATAAGATTTTGCAGATCAGCAAAGCGCCAAGCATTCCGACGGCGTCTGCAATCAAACCTGCTGCTACAGCATGGCGCGTACGATAGACGTTAACCGCGCCGAAGTACACAGCAATTACGTAAAAGGTTGTTTCACTGCTGCCGTACATCGTCGAAACGAGAATCCCGATGAAGGAATCCGGTCCATACCTTTTCATTATATCTGCCATAAGACCCAGCGAACCGCTTCCGCTAAGCGGTCTCAGAATTGCCATCGGAAGAACTTCAGGCGGCATTCCGATTAGATGTGCAATCGGCGAGAGTGCCCCGACAAGAATATCCATGGCACCGCTTGCACGAAAAATTCCAATTGCAACAAGCATCGCAACAAGGTACGGAATAATTTTCACCGCAACGGCGAAGCCCTCTTTGGCGCCCGATACAAAAGATTCGTATACGGGCACTTTCTTCTTTGCGGCATAAACCACGAAACCTGCCACTATCAGAGGAATCGCAACGATCGAGAGCGCGCCGAGAATTTCTTTAATCATTTTTCTTCTCCCCCGGATCCTTCGGACGCGGGTTCTTCAATGCGATATGCTTTAAGTCTCTGCAGAATTTTGGCGGCAGCTATTCCGGCGATGGTTGCGAGACCCGCACCAAAAAAAGAAGTCATAAGAATGACGGTTGGGTCCTTGGAGCCAAGTGCGGCTCTGATTGCTATTGCTGTTGCCGGAATCAATGTCAAACCCGCAGTATTTATGGCAAGAAAAACCACCATGGCATTACTCGCTGTCCCTTTCTTCGGATTCAGCTTGTCGAGTTCTTCCATCGCCTTGAGTCCCAGCGGGGTTGCCGCATTGTTCAGTCCCAGCATATTTGCCGCGACATTCATTATCATAGCACCGATTGCCGGATGATCGGGAGGGATATCCGGAAAGATCTTTGTCATGATTGGTCGCATCATTCGCGCGATAATCTTTATTAGACCGCTTTCTTCGGCAAGTTTCATGATGCCTAACCAAAATGCCATGACTCCAATCAGTCCGAGAGCGATTTCGACCGCGGTTGAACTGTAACTGATAACCGCGTCGAGCACAGCTTTTGTTTTCACGAGTGAAGTGGTGGGAAGAAGAATGAAGAGGCTTGTTCCCATTCTTTTGACGACCGTTGCGGTTATTTGCTTATCGTCGCCGGCGGTCTTTGCGATTGTTTCCCAGAGCGAGGGAGTTGTGTCGCTCAATTTGATTTGCATCGTGTTGTCGTTTAGCGAAGCGGAAAATTTCATCGTGTCCGGAACATTGGATCCGTTGGATGATTCGAGATTGACGTCATAGAACTTGTCGAAATATCTTGTACCGTAAACCACTGTGCCGGCATTTCCGGATGTGCTGTCGTATTGAACTTCAAACTGATCGCCGTTGCGGTACCGGTTGGTCGCGGCATCATATATGTCGTTCCCAGCCGCGGTGAGCACGCCGATGATGACTAATCCAAGCCAAACATAATTCAGCACCTTATTTCTCCTCGCAAGCTTCTCTGTAATCGTTGAGAAAGATTTTATTTATCATATTCAGCCGTGACGGATCGATGGATAAAGCGGAGCATTCATCAAGTGGTAATTTAATGACGTTGTCGAGTTTAACATAATCTGTTTTGTTGATTGCCTTGATGTAGCCAAAATAACTGAGGATGCCGTCCAAAATCCTCCACGCCACTTCGTTCGATTGTTGTTCTAGATCTTTATCGGAGTAGAAATCGGTCTTTGGAGATGGAATTTCAATTGCTGCCGTTCCAAGCGCCGCAAGTTTGAAGATGCCGTCGTCCGATCCCGTTACTCCGGACGTGTCAAATTCCACGCTAAACGCTCGGAGCAGGTCTTCTGCCAATTTGTGATTTTCTATACTTGGATAAACTGTTGAAGAAAATTTTGCATCCTCGTTGGATGCGGAGATCACGAGATAGAATCCGCGTGAAAACCTTTTTGAGAAAGTCGCTCGTCGTTCCACAGTCAACGTTGTGTCGGCGCTCCTAACGAGCTGCGAATTTGCACCGAAAGCCTGAAGCAGATCATTTAGCTTTTTTGCAGTGGCGAGATCGATATCCGCCGCGCGCAAAGAACCGGATGTGGGTCCGTTTTCATTTCCGCCAAATGCCGGATCAATCAAAAATGTCTTTCCGATCAAGGCGCCATCGGCAATTGGCGTCAATCGAACCGTGTCTTTCGGAAGTGTCTCAAGTTTTTTAATGTAATATCCTTGTCGGGATATTTGCAGCGGCTCTCCGTCGTATTTGAATGCCGCAAATCCATTTGAAAGAGTAGATGCGATCGTTTTTCCATCTGAACAAATGGCTGCACCTTCGAGCGGAATTCTTTTGTGTGAAGCGACCGATATTGATGCCGTCGAGACGCTATCGGAGATTGAAGGAGTGAGGACTGTTTCAAGCGTGTCGATAAGATACTTAATTACAACTTTTTCTGAACTATTCTTTCTGAAAATTGTGTAAATCGCTTCGTTACTGTGGAAGGTGGTTTCCGCGACGGCATTTGTGGGTACAATTGATAGGTTCACAAAATCTGAGATGTTATAACCACCTACTGAACTCACCTCGGTTCGCGTAAAAAACTCGGAAGACTTGGCTGAGAGTGTGTCCGGAAAAACGGAAGCGGTGATCTCTGCGGCAGGGGGCACATAGTCGAAATATCTTAAGAAGGGAAATGAATGATTGCCGTTTTCGTTCTTTATGATCACGCTGAAATAATGGCGTCCCGGCAATAAGCTGTTGAGAGTAAAAGCGATCTTGTCCCGACGAAGGTTGGGATCTCGACGAGTCGTCGATGACTCTACGAGTCGATCTACAATCCCGTAGGGAGTCGTTGACCCTCTACGAGGCCGTAGGCCAACCCGTCGGGAATCATCGACCTTCGGATTAGATTCATTTTTAAATTCAGCGGCGACAGGCTTCCCGTCGAGACTTACATCCAGATAATTCTTGTCGATGGCATATTTCCCGCCGGCAAGTTTTCCTTGCGAGTAACTGACTTCAAATGTGATTGGCAGCTGACTGAACAAAGTATCGCCAGCATAAGAAAGCTCAGGTATGCCTGCTTGGAAATATTTCCCCAAGCCTTTGAAAATTCCCCATGCTTCGATCTCGTTGAATGTGTCGAGTTTGAGCCGCCGCTCTTCGTAAGGACTTGTAAAGAACGAGCATTCGGTGAGAATTGCCGGTATCTTCGAGTATCTCAAGACAGCGAAGCCGCTGAATGGATAGATGAGGTAATCTGAGAGCGTGCCGTCAAATGAGAAGAAGTTTGGTTCCGGATTTCCCATCGCGTAAGCAAGATCGCGTTCGACATATTTTGCAAGGTCGTGATTGGTCGGGCTGTAAGCGCTGTCGCCTCTAAACGCGTGGTACCAGGTTGAAGTGAAATTCAACGGCGGATATTTATAGCTGCTCCCTGTTGCGTTGTGGTGGATCGAAATGAAAATATCCGCGCCGCTTTCTGCGGCAAGCTTCGGCCTATCGAGAAGGCTGACGGTCGTGTCTTTCGTGCGCGAGATAAATACCGTTGCGCCGGCGCGCGTCAGATAATCTCGAAGCGAAAGTCCAACTCTCAGATTTATGTCGGCTTCAGTTTCACCGGTAGGGCCGTGGCTTCTTCTGTCTTCGCCGCCGTGTCCTGGATCCACAAAAATCTTCCAGTCTTTCAGATATTGTGAATAATAATTGATAGTGGAATCTTGTTTTACCGCCGTATCCCAATCGGAGGGTTTCACAAAGTAAACCGATGGAGTGCAGCTCCAAGAGAACAGTGAAATGCCGAGCGCGAGGGCCAGAAAGAGCTTTTTCATTGATGTGCCATTGATTTTAGGTTAAATATAAAGGCTTGAGATGGTGTTTTTCAACAAAATTGTGCTACCTCAGGAGCTGCGTTTATGTGTTCATTTGGTGGGCGTGAATGTACTCGAATAAGTGCAATGAAGCCTGAAGCTAATCTCTGTAAAGAGAAGCAGGGTCAAAAAACGCATCATTGTTCACTTTTTCCTCAAACTTGTTTAACGCTTTTCCGTTGTCAACCCAAACATTCATAAAATTGCTATTTTTCGAGGTGGGTGATTTGGCACAGGGGTTGATGATCCTCAATTGATGGTGAAGGTTTATCTGAATGAGGGAAATTGTCGTTTGCAAGTCAATCAAATTTTGGAAAAGTTATGCCCGCTTTGAGAAGTCTCGTATTCGGTCGTAGCCCTATGAGGGTTGTTGTTCTCCTTTCGATCTTTGCCTTTTGCAGGGGAGGTGAAATTCTGCAAGCACAAATTGATAAAAGGAACACGGACCTCGAGTTCCTTTATCCCAAGCACAGTCAAGTTGTAATAACGGGTCCAGGCGCAGTCATAACGGGTCGTTTCAATTTGTCTAAAGCGGCGTACGTCGAACTTCTTGAACGGGCGCAGGTGAAAAGAAATATCGAAACAGCGACAAAAGTTCAAAAAGAAAATTTCGCCAGGCAAGTGCAGGATATGTTTCCTGACAAATTCATTTTGGAACGAGCGGTATTAAATACAATCAGTCTCGCTGGCGGCAACCGTACTTATCGGTATGATTTTTCACTTGTATCGAATACTGATCTAAAGAGGTTTTGGTCATCTACGTCATTTAGAGAGATGCTTGCAGCAGTCTATGACAAGAATACCCTTTCATGTGAAGTGAGTTTCGTTGGCTGGTCCGTGAAAAGCCTATCGGTCAGCGATTCAACTTATCACCGGAAGTATGGCGACATATTTTCATTTTCCACGTCGCTGTCGCCGGGCAAAAATTCTTTTTATCTGCGAACTGTGGATGTTGATGGCAGCATCGGTGCATACGACTCAATTGCCTTTTACTACAAAACGGCAGCCATGAGTGAAGCTGTGCCGGAAGGATTTGTTAGTGAGCCATTTCATGTCGACAGCGTTGAGCATCAATGCGCCCCATGTCATTCGTTAACCCTGACCGAAGCCGTGAAGAAGCAGAAGCCTGCTGTGGAGAAGGAGTGCAAAACCTGTCACGATATTCTGGTAAGTCAAAAATCCTCGCACGCTCCTGCTCGTGAGTGGAATTGCCTCTTGTGCCATGACCCATCATCTTCACCAAAATACAAATTATATCCGGATAAGGATTATGGCGCTACCCTTTGCTTCGGATGTCACGTCGGTGTGAGGGACAGCCTTTCGTCTGAATCTGTAACCCATGCACCGGCGGCGTCAGGTGAATGTTTAACCTGTCACGATCCTCATGGCAGTCGGCAGCGCTCGCTGGTCATTGCAAAGATAAACGACGTCTGCGGCTCCTGTCACGACGACATTTCTAAGGTTCCTCATCCTGTGGCTGGTCATCCCGTTTCAGGACCTCCGGATCCGCTTCAACCTGACAGAGAGCTGAGTTGTGTCAGTTGTCATAATCCACATGCTTCAAGAAACTCATATCTGCTGCCCGCCGCGGGATCCGAAATATGCCAGAAATGCCATCAGATGTAAGTGTACCATGCAAGGTTTCGGTCGTCTCCCGAAAGGGATCGCTTCGCCGATTGTTCGTTTGTGGATTTTTGCCGGATTTCTTTTTTTGTTCGGAAATTTATGCAAGGCGCAGGTAAACGCGAGTGTGAACAGAAATGAAGAAAATATCGTTGGCTTGACCCAGTACGCTTCATCGGGACTCTTTTTAACGCCGTCACCTTCAGTTGTTGAGATGGGGGAGATGGGGGTAGGTATATTTTACAATGGCAATTTTAGCCGCAGCCAATCAATAACTTCGTTTCCTGTCGGTGCAGTTTTTGGCGTTACCAATCGCGTCGAGGCGTACGGAGCATTTTACACTTCAACAAAGTCGCCGCTTATGCAGCGGTCGTATTCGACACTTGGATTGAAGATAAACTTTTTGAACACCGAACTAGATGACCTCAGGATTTCTGCAGACGTGAGGTTCCAACGCACTGAACTTTCCGATGGTGCTAATGTACCTCAGGAAGGAGCAACTCTAATGGGTTCCGTCATAGCAGGATACCCGCTGTGGGGAGAAAGCACAGGTTACCTTCAGCTTGGATATGCGTTGGTTAGAGACGGATCGTTACCCTTACGCGCCAGATTTGCCGGAGGGGTCGGCTTGGCTTTTCCTATGAGTAGATATTTCCTTTTGATTTCTGAAGCTGACGTGAACGAAGATTTGCTCGGCCAAAGCATGGTTGCCGGCAGATTAGGAATAAAGTGTTTTCTCTTGAACCATCTTCAAGTTGCACTTGGGTTACTTGGGACACATTTTTCCGAAAAGTTTGTGAGCGGTGTGTTTCTCGGCTTAAGCTTTTCTTCAGAGACGTTAAATGCTGTGCGAGATATTGGAGGCAAATTGCCGCCTGCCCTTCCTGAGCCGCCGCCGCTTGAAAAATCGCCGCAGGACACTACAACAAGTGGAGGAATTTAGACGCATGTCACCAACTAAAAGGCTGTGTTTTGAGGTAAGGGCATTCAATGAATAGAACTGACCTCCCCTCGACGAGCCGAGCCGTCGGCTTTGTCCCCCCGATAGGTCGGGGCAGGCTCTCCTTGGTAAGGCTTATCATTACCCGCATGTTTCCTTTTCTCGCAAAGAAGGCGCAAAGGACGCAGAGAAGGAATTACTTTCCCTTTGCGCTCTTGGCGATTTTTCTTGAGTCCCTTGCGGTCTTTGCGGTTAAGTCCGGCTTATGGGTAATGCATAGCTTGGTAAGGAAGGAAAATGTTGGGCGCGGATCAGTTGTTCGTGGGCGCTTTTTGTCCCCCTTGTCAAGGGGGACGCGTCCCGTTGTGTGGGACGCAGGGGGTTGGTTGAATCAATTGTTTTATCCTGAAAACACAATATTATTTTTTAGAAGTGGCACTATGTTCTGTCATTCAAAGATCAAGAAACCGGCAGGTGCAAGATGACACAGGCGCTGAGAGACTTTCTTGAAAAAATGTTTCCTACCCTTGGTAGGAAATTTGCAGCTGCCGTTGTGCTGGTTCTTTTGACAACAGGTTTTGCGTTTGTATTCCTTGCATATCGAACAGGCTCTCAGATGTTGGAGAAGCAGGCGCAGGCGACAGCTCATGCAACTGCTGAATTTGGGAAGGCTCTTCTTGAGCATGTCATGCTTGAGGGCGACAACAAGCACCTGCAATCTGCACTCAAACTGGCAATTACGTCTGGGGAGGCAAGCGATGCGTTCATTTTGAAACCGGACGGCACCGTTGCGTTGAGTGCAAAAGATGACCGTGTATCTGAGAAATTTCCAATGGAAAACTTTCGTCCGCTGCCCGAGTGGAAAGGCGACCGTTTCTGGACAGTTCGCGAAAATGGCGATCTCTATGAATATGTTATCATACCCATCGTCAAAAAACCTGAATGCTATCGTTGTCACAAAGAGCCGGAAACAACGTGCGGTTATTTTGCTGTGAATGTAGCGATGAACAATCTACGCGCAATATCTCGCAGCCACAGTGTTAACAACATCATGATGGCCGCAGTGATATTCGGTGGTTTAGGATCTGTTATTTTTATAGCTTTATTCGTTCTGGTGATCTCACCTATCAGAAAGCTGCGGACGCACATGCATCAGGTGGAGAATGGTCTCGCCAAGCTTGAAAGCGGAGAACAGACAATGTTCCCGCTGTTCAATTCCCCGAAAAGTAAAGACGAGGTTGCTGATCTGAGCCGCGCCTTCAACAATCTTATTGAACAATTGAATCAAACAAATGCTAAACTTCACGAGATGCATCAGATGCAGCTCGAACAAGCTGATCGTCTTGCGACGACAGGCGAAATGGCTGCAAGCATTGCTCATGAAATAAGAAATCCCGTGGCTGGAGTCCTTGGAGCGCTTCAGATATTCGATACTGAGATTTCCAAAGATGATCCTCATAAGGAAATCATAGCTGAGATGATGGAGCAGTTAGGAAGAATAAACCGTACAACTAACGATCTGCTCAGCTATGCTCGCCCATCTCCTCCGGTGTTCGAAGAGGTGAAAATAGACGAGGTAGTTGAAAAGACAATTTCGCTTCTTTCCCTGCAGCTTAAGGCGGCATCCATCAAGATGGATGTTAGCCTGCAAAATCATAACACCGCGATTATAGCAGACAGGAACCTCCTTCAGCAATTGCTGTGGAACATCATGCTTAATGCCGTTCAGGCGATGCCGGGCGGTGGAACACTTGCTGTTAAAACAAGTAAAGAAAATTCTTCAGTCAAGATTGAAATCACCGATACTGGCTCCGGTATTTCACAGGAGAATCTTGAAAAGATTTTCAAACCGTTTTTCACGACAAAACACAAAGGCACCGGCCTTGGCATGGCAATCTCAAAGCGAATAGTGGAGCAGCATAAAGGCTCAATTACAATTTCGAGTGAAGTCCACAAGGGAACCGTTGTTACGATTAGCATCCCTATCAAGCAATCACACGGTTAAATAAGTATGCGAGGCGAGTCAATCTTAATAGCTGACGATGAGAAACTCATTCGATGGTCATTGAAACAGGAGTTGATCAGAGAAGGGTTTGATGTTCTGGAGGCTGAGACGGTTGAGCAAACGCTTGCATTTGTCAGAGAAAAAGAGCCGGATCTAATCATATTGGACCAGCGTTTGCCTGACGGAACAGGGATCGACGTGCTGCAGGAAATGCGGAAAGAGAAAAATGAAGTATCTGTAATAATGGTGACAGCCGTTGATCGTTCAGACGTTGCTGTTCAGGCAATGAAGTTAGGCGCATCCGACTACGTTACGAAACCCGTCAACATAGAGGAACTCAAAGTTGTTATTAACAAGACACTTGAATCTACCAGATTGAAACGACAGGTTGCGCATTATCTCAGGGAGCAGGAAAAGCAATACGGCTTTTGTGGTATGATCGGTTCTTCACCTGTGATGCAAAAAGTGTTTGAACAAATTCAGAAGGTCGCAAAGAGCAGTACTACAACTGTCCTGATAACAGGTGAAAGCGGAACCGGAAAAGAGTTGGTGGCAAGGGCGATATATTTCTTGAGTGACCGGGAGGGTAAGCCTCTCATGACCGTAAACTGCACAGCCTTGACCGAGACTCTGATTGAAAGTGAGTTGTTTGGACACGAGAAGGGGGCTTTTACCGATGCAAAAGCACAGAAGAAGGGAATATTTGAGCTGGCTGACGGTGGAACTGTCTTCCTCGATGAAATAGGCGACATGACGCCGGCGCTTCAAGCCAAATTACTTCGCGTCCTTGAGCAGAAGACCTTCAGGCGAGTAGGCGGGAATTCCGACATCACCGTTGACGTGCGCATAATCGCTGCCACAAATCAACCGCTGGAAGCGAAAATAGCGGAGGGAAAATTTAGAACCGATTTGTATTACCGACTAAACGTTGCAAACATTCATTTGCCGCCCTTGATGGAGCGAGGTGATGACGTATTGTTGCTTGCAAATTTCTTTCTTCAAGAGTTCAATACTATGTTCCATAAACACTTCAAAGGACTTTCGGATGAAACCAGAGACCTTTTCCTGCAATATCATTGGCCCGGCAATGTGCGAGAGTTAAGAAACGTCATGGAGCGAGCAGTGCTGCTGGATGATGGCGATCTCATTTTTGCTCATCATGTTAAGCTTGGGCATCTCCGAAACTTGCCAAAAGCTGAGGAAGCGGACAAATCGGAAGACGCAGGAGTGGCTTTGTCGCTGTATGAGATCGAGAAGCAAACCCTTATCCGTGCATTGGAAAAGACAAATTACAACCAATCTCAAGCCGCTCGACTCTTGAAAGTTGGCAGAGACACACTCCGCTACAGGATGAAAAAGTATGGACTGTTGAAGAAGAAATGAGTCAATTGGCGCAGCATACTTGATAAGTTTTTATACAGGGATTAATTGGAACGTTCAAAACAATAGATTTTGTTCAAAAATGACATGAGCTTATGGCGGCATTCAATTTGCACTTTATTTCCTGATAAACAAAAATAAGATGATCGCAACTGTTAGAACTAACAGAAATCACGGGCTCTCCTTGCTCAACGGTTCGGTTTACAATATTCTTATTGTTGACGATGAGCCGCTAATATGCTGGTCACTGGAAAATAGTCTGAGGAAAGCGGGCTACAGAGCTTCAAGTGTACGGAGCGCTGAACAGGCGTTCGATAAGCTAAATTCTTCTAAGTTTGATCTAGTGATCACTGATATGAAGCTTCCTCAACATGATGGCTTTGAGATTGCCACGGCGTCGAAACAGCTTTTTCCAAAAAGTGTTGTTATGATGATAACAGCTTATGGCGATGAGTTATCCAGACGCCGTGCAACGGAAAGCGGCATAGACTACTTTGTTGATAAGCCATTCAACCTGTCAGAATTGGTCGTCCTTGTTAATGAGATACTTAGGCGCAAACGTAAAGGCGAGTAAGCTTTCGCCGCCGCATGATGAGACTGAGACTCCTGAAAAAGCGCCTTTTTGTCACCCTGAACCATGGACTGTCCGCCGGAGGCAGATTCCAGTGCAGGCTCGTTTTCCCGAAGGGAAGCCTTCGGCTCAGCGTCTCAATTATTCACCAGATTTGTCAATTGAAATGTTTCATCGGACATAAGTGGAAATATGACAGGGATTTAAACCTCACCCTTCCCTCTCCTATTAGGAGGGTTAGGGAGAGGTTTATCATCCACACGCAAAGAACTCATGCCGCAAGGCGGCATTTGGAATTTCATTCCTTCAATGACAAATCCAGGATTATTCGCCAGTCTTAGATATCGGGACAAGTTCAGTATGATAACCTGCTCGGTTTGAAAAGTTTTTCAGAGGTCTTAAACTATATATCAGAAGGATTACTCAAGGATGAATGAAGTAAGGAATTTCAAAGCAACGAAAACTGCAGTGAGATTGGTCCAGAGCTTCCTATTGCTCAGTTTTGTTTTGTTTCTTGGTGGATGCGCCGCATCGGTTCAGAGAACCGAGCTTTTCTGGCCACCGCCGCCGGAAAAACCGCGAATAGAGTTTGTTGAAATACTTAGGGACGGAAACTATTTCGGAACGAGCTTTTTTAAATCGTTTCTCGCAGCTTTTCTGGGACAATCCCGCCGAGATAGACTTTTCAAACCGTATGGTGTAGCTGTTGATTCAATGGGACGAGTTTATGTGACCGATACGGGATTAGGACAGGTATTCGTTTTCGATAAGGTTGAAAAAAAAGTTAGAATGATAGGAGACGCTGGCGAGGGGAAACTATCGCTTCCGACAGGTATTACCATAGGTGACAGTATGGTCTTTGTGTCCGACAGCAGGCTCAAGCGCGTTTTTGGATATGATCTTCAGGGAAATCTCAAAATGGCGATCGGGGCAAAAGATGAGTTTGTTTCTCCAAGCGGTTTGGCTTACGACGAGGGGACTAAAAGATTGTACGTCGTCGACACAGGGAAACACGAAGTCCGTGTTTATGACCGCTCAGGTAAGTTCCTGTTCTCTTTTGGAAAACGTGGCGGCGGTGATGGCGAATTTAACTATCCCACTAACATTTTTGTGCGTGATGGCAAAGTCTATGTTATGGACACAATGAATTTTCGTGTCCAGATATTTGATCTCAACGGGAAATTCTTATACAAATTTGGATCATTAGGAGATCGGCCGGGCTCATTTTCGCGTCCAAAGGGGATTGCCGTTGATTCTCAGAATCACATCTACGTGGTTGATGCAGCATTTGACAATTTTCAGATATTCGACGATAAGGGGCAAATACTCCTTTTCATTGGAACAGCGGGATCGGGACCTGGAGAATTCGATCTCCCGGCGGGAATCTTTATTGACCAACATGATTTCATCTATGTAGTTGACCAGCTCAATAGCCGCGTGGAGGTTTTCAGGTTCTTAGGGGGAAACTGAGCCATTTAACCCAGCAACTGCGTAATACCACCCAATCTACACTGAGGGGGAAAGATCTGTGAATCTGCATTATTTCGTAGGCAGATGTCTGTTGTTTCTTGCAGTGTTTTTGGCGGTTTTATCACTTTGTCGATAGGTAAATCTGCTCCTTATGGCATAGCAATTGTCCCATGTAATATGAAGTTGAAAATTTTTCTTTGGAACAAACAATTAGGAGAAGTGAAAATGAAAAACATCGTCAAATCCGCAGTTGTGCTGCTGGGCGTGCTTATTGCAGCACAAATTTCAACAGCGCAAATAAGAAACAGCTACCACGACCTTTCGTCAAGTGGCGGACAGGCAATCAAATCCACCAACGTGGATGAAGTCTGCGTCTTCTGTCATACCCCCCACTCACAGTCTTCGACCACGGTTCTGTGGAACAGAACTGCCTCTGCAGCCACATACACGGTGTATACAAGCCCGAGCATGGAGCAGACTCCTGGACAGCCTGGCAACGCTTCTAAAAATTGCTTGAGCTGTCATGATGGTACCGTTGCGTTCAACAGTCTTTTGAATAATCCAGGAAGGGGGGTCGGCACGGCGCCAACTATGACAGCCAGTAACATGAGCGGCTGGGATTCGATAGGCGTAGATCTTTCGAACGACCATCCGGTGGGCTTCGTGTATCAAACATCATACAATAGCGAAGTGACATCCGGTGACAACGGCTTGAGAACAGCTGCATTGTCAGGCACGAAGGCTGTCGTAAGCTATAACGGCATAAGTCTCCCGCTCGAGGGCAGTGCCGTTGCAACAGCTACCCTGGAGTGCACCTCGTGTCACGATCCGCACAAGACGGGCGCAGGCCATCCCACGTTTTTGCGTGTTGCAAATACGGGAAGCCAGATGTGCTTTACCTGCCATAACAAGTAGTGTTCAACGTAATGAGTGGAGGTTCGGCATTGATCGAACCTCCACCACCTTTAGGTGGAATGAAGCCGGTTGCTGGACATTTTCTTTGCAAGGTATTGAAAAATGAAGTGGCTCTCTACGAACAGATGGATGATAAGAAAATTTGCTTCTGCGTTGGTGGTATGTCTTCTACCCACAGCGGCAGTATTAGGACAAATCAAAAGTATCTCGCTCGATTTAAGAAATAATTTCTCCTCTTATCATACGCGCCAAGCCCAGGACGGCCTTGATCTACAAACCTACGGACAATTTTATGTACTTGGCGTAAACGGATTTGCTCTCGACCCACAGCTTCTCAACTTCAGCATCCAAACGTCCCTAACTGACTTTTCGTCAAAAAACAAATGGCTTGGGTCTACTCAATCCCTGCGGAACCGCAATCTCGGCTACTATAATGTGTCTCTATCCCTTCTGGAGAAGACAGGTTATCCTGTTCAATTTTATGCAGTGCGTTCCTTATCCGAGAACATGAGTTCCGGAGATATGTCTAATCTTTCCGCTCCGATGATTCAAACTTCAAATGAAGTTGAAACAATGGGACTTCGGTGGAGCCTGCAGAAAAACGCATATATTCCACAAGTTGATTTATCAATCGAACGCAGCGGCAATCGAGCGATCAGCGACATTTTCCCAACCAGCGATAGGAGCGATGTACTTTCTCTGAGATTATCCAATTCAAACCGTAAGGGAACGGCACAATATTCATTTCAATATTCAGGGACACGGTTTCAATCCGATCTGAAGATACCGACCGGTTATCCATCATCGGCTAACCCTTTGGGTGGTTCTTTCGAGTTCGCCCAGATAAGACGAACAAATAACGAATTCCAGTTTTATGGAAACTCAAAGGTGTCAAACCAAACAGAAGTTTATTCTAACGTCATCTATTCATCTCGCGATTATGGAACGATTATGACCGCAGAGGTTGGGACGACCTACAAGGAGAGTGATAAAGTTCAACATGAATTAAAGTTGAAGAACGCACAAGGTATCTATCAAGGTTTTCTAACAAACAGGAGCAATGCGAATTCAATAGTGGAGCAAACGCATGTCTCTTTCTCAAACAATGTTCAAGGATTATTCGGGGCGTCTTATCTGGTTCAGGAAAACGAACTCGGCGATGTTGGAACAACAGTTGACAGGGGAGAAGGAAACGCTCAGGTTTATTTTAACAAACCGACTTCGATTGCTGAAATAACAGGCTCTGCTTCGACAAGTTTTGGTTTTGAAAGGTATTCTCTCAGTCCAAGAAGATTTGTTCAACAATCGCAGTTGAGTATCGGTGGCACCTCACCTGCAATTAAAGGCTTGGAAATTATACTTCGAAACGATGCGTCGTTTGCGACGACTTATAGTCTTGGAAACATAGTACAGAATAATATAATGTTGAGA
The DNA here is from genome assembly GCA_023381615.1 of Bacteroidota bacterium. Classification (GTDB taxonomy): domain Bacteria; phylum Bacteroidota; class Ignavibacteria; order Kryptoniales; family JAKASW01; genus JAKASW01. Next base: position 21,990 of record JAMCQL010000034.1, on the reverse strand, counting down.
ACTACCACTAGCATAATTCCTAGATTTATTATCGGAGCTGAGGCTTCCCGCAGCGATTCAAAATACCTTACTTACACTACTATTTCTCCGCTATCGGTCACGCGAGTTGGCGGCAATATTATAACCCGATTGACACCGACTACAGCCGTTGAGATTCGACATTATCAAAGTTGGATATCTTCATGGTACCTTGAAAAGGTAACTCAGACGAGCGTCAACATCTCAGAGTCCGGACTTATCCGAAATCTTACTTTCCAATTAAGAGGCGAAAGATCGTTCAATAACGTCACAAAGTTACTTATTTTGGGAATTGACGGAATTGCAAACTACCAATTTTATGCCTTTACGTTTACCGCAAGATATACGTTGCGTACCATTGCGGGTTTTCAAACGCAAGGAGTAATTCTTGAAGTCCATCGACTATTTTCTTTTAGTTTTCAATGACCAAATGTGATGAATAAGCAGAAAGCAAGCACCAAAGTGACATTTAGTAATATGAACCTCTTAGCAAAGTTTTATCTGATAATCATGCCGCTGTTTCTGATTGCGGTTGCATTGAGCATATATCTCAATTATACCCATGAAAGAAACCAAGTACTTGAGTTGACAGAGAGTTTTGCAAGAACACAAGCAATGGCAGTGTACAATCTCGTTACAGCCCGTTCTTATAATAATATGGTTGCCGGTATTCCTAATGTTACTCAAGGATCAGAAGAGCATGGGGTGAATATTGGAAATGTAAAGCACCTCCAATTTCAATTTCAGTTCCAGAATTTACATCTAGATTCAAATCTCCTTCGTCCAGAAAATATTGAACGTCTCAAGCAGCTGCAGCGCGCAGACATTCTTGACGGTCATTTGTTAGATGAGATAAAAACAACTTCCTCAACTGCGCCGCTCTGTTTCTTCAAAGGCGACAGCGTCGAAGCCTTTGTCTCACTTCGGGCAGAAAAGAAATGTCAATCATGCCATGACGTTCCCGTTGGCGCAGTCATAGGTGTTGTACATATGTATGTCTCGACCCCAAACGTAACTTCAGTTATGAGAGCAAACTGGGCGCGTTCTGTCTGGGCTTTTCTCATATTCGCAATTGTCGGCTCAGTAGTCGGCGTTACTAATTTCAAGTTCCTTGTGTTGAAGCCTGTCAGGCGGCTCGTCCAAGCGACTGAAGTTGTGGGGAGTGGGAATTTGGATTTTGTTGTTGACGAAGGGGGACACAAGGATGAACTTGGTAAACTCGCACGTTCTTTCAACAACATGCGGGAACGGTTGAAGCAGGTCCAGAGTGAATTGATACGTAAAGAGCGGCTTTCGACGATAGGACAGATGGCGGGAAGCATAGTTCACGATCTTAGAAATCCAATAACGACGACACGGTTGGCGCTTGAGTCTTTGCAAATGACCTGCGACCAAACTGATGAGAGGTTGTCAAGAATTTTCAGCATCGCTCACAATTCTCTGGACCGAATGAGCACAATGACGCAAGAACTACTTGATTTCTCGCGCGGCGAGATAAGACTCCAATTGGAAATTCATGACGTGGAGGAATTCGTAAATTCGATCTCATCGGCTGCCGTGCGTCAACTTGACTCAAAGAAAATTCACCTTATTGTTCATCATGGATGTGCAGGCAGTGCGCGATTCGACGACAACCGTTTGGAGCGGGCATTGTTCAACATCATAAACAACGCTGAGGACGCGATTTCTAAAGATGGCGAGATTTTGCTCGTCACAGACCGAGAGGATGGACACATTGTGTTTAGGATAAGCGATACGGGCTGCGGAATTCCGGTGGAAATTCACGACAAGATATTCGATCCCTTTGTTACGTTTGGAAAACGTAACGGAACCGGACTCGGCTTAGCTGTGACGAAGAGGATAATCGAGCAGCATCACGGCGAGATCTTTTTCGAAAGCGGGATTGACAAGGGCACGACGTTCACGGTGAGGATTCCTACAGGTGTGGAGAGCTCGAGGTTCATGAAAGTGATAGAAGTAACAGCGCAAACGGTTGCATGATGAAGCCATTTTTGATTGCTTTGATGTTTGTGAGTCTCTTCAATGCTGATGGTTTGCCTCAGCAAAAGTCGAGCAGAAAACTTGTCTGGCCGCTGCCCCCGGAAAAGCCGCGGATAGAGTTCCTCTATGCGTTTTCAAGCAAAGCGGATATCGGTATAGAAAAACCTTGGTGGAAGAAAGCTATAGATTTTATTCTGGGTGCAGAGGATAACGTTGGTTCTCTCGTCAGACCGCAGAGCGTTGCCGTCGACAGTGACGGCCGCATCTACGTAACAGATATAGGTGACCACGGTGTGCACATTTTTGACTTCGAACGCAAAGAGTATAAGTTCATCAAAGGAGGGAACGTCCACCTGCTTAAGTCGCCTATCGGTTTGGCCGTAGCACCCGATGAGACGTTTTATGTAACTGACTCTGAACTGGGTGAAGTAATGGTGTTTGATAAAAAGGGGAATTATCTATTTTCAATTAAGGATGGATTGACGAGACCCACGGGAATATCGATATACGGCGGATTGCTCTATGTGACAGATACGGGAGCAAACCAGATAATTGTTTTTGACTTACAGGGGCATGAAAAGTTTCGCATCGGTGGGAGAGGCACTGCAGATCGGGAGTTTAACTTTCCAGTGTATCTCTGTGCCGGAAATGATACACGTGAGGCTGTTGCTGATAGATTTTACGTTGTCGATGCGATGAATTTTCGGATTCAAGTCCTCCGCGCTGATGGAACATTCGTTTACAAGTTTGGCCGGTTAGGGAATGGATTCGGCGATTTTGCGCGTCCCAAGGGAATCGCGTTAGACAATGACGGGCACATCTATGTTGTCGACGCGCTTTTCGATGTTGTGCAAATCTTCGATCAGGAAGGAAAACTTCTAATGGCTTTTGGAGGCTCAGGGAACAAGTTTGGTAATTTTCTCCTTCCTTCGGGAATTTTCATCGACTCGAAGGATCGCATCTACGTTGTGGATTCAGGCAACAAGCGTGTTCAAGTATTTCAGTATCTGAAGTAACAGCATGAGAAGTTATGTCAAATATTGCTTAATTATTCTCGGCCTTATGACGCATGCCTTGTCGGGTAATGCACAGATCCTTCTTTCGAAACACAATCTTTCTGTTAGCGGACCTGGAACGATAAAGTCAACAACCGAACAAGAAGTATGCAAATTCTGTCACATTCCTCATCATGCTTCGCCGTCGGTTCCACTTTGGGATCACACCATGTCATCTGTGTCGTACAGCCAGTACGCAAGCAGCACTATGCTCTCTACGTTCCAGACTCAGTATCCTAACTCTTCATCAAAACTTTGTCTTTCATGTCATGATGGTACAATTGCAATAGGAGCGGTAGGTACAGGAACGATCCCTGTAAGTGGAGGGTCATTGCTTGACCCGGATCAGTCGTTGTCTGCAAGTGCCTCCAGCAACATCGGTGGAAGCACCGGCGCAAACCTGTCTAATGATCATCCAATTGCTATAGTTTTTGATCATGCCAAACAGAATCAGTTCAATTGCTCGGGCTGCCATAACGTTCACGCAAAGGTGACTACAGACGACATCAGATGCACCACATGTCATGATCCTCACAAAGAGGATATAGATCCAACGACGAAGAAGTTTCTGAAAATGAACAATGCCGGCTCTGCACTTTGCTTGATGTGTCACAAGAACGCATACTGGTCAACCAATCCGTCGATTCACCAATCTTCACCAAAAACAATGCCGACCGGCTTGAGCCATACGGGCTATTCGACTGTTGCGAATAATGGGTGCGAAAGCTGCCACAAGCCGCATTCCGCGCCGGGCGCTGCTCGATTATTGAAGAGTACGGAGGAAGGAGTATGCGACCCATGTCACAAAGGAAAGACCAACGGTGGAATAACTGAAAAGAACGTATCAAATGTAAGCGGTGGACCGTTTTCAAAAATGTACCGCCATCCGACTTACGATATTAGTGGAAAGCACAATCCAGTGAATGCGTCACCGATTACGAATACTTCCACTGAAAATTCTGCGGATGTAAGCCCGCCCAATCGCCATGCCGAGTGCTCCGACTGTCATAATCCCCATGCAGCAAAAAGCGGACTTCATACAACACAATCGGATGCCGTTTCAAGTGTTTTATCGGGTGTATGGGGTTTAGAACCGTCTTCCACTGCAAAGTGGCTGCAGCCGACAAGTTTCACACGGAATGATCCGGCAGTTAAAGAATATCAGATATGTTTCAAATGCCATTCATACTACGGAGTTGGCTCAGCGCCGACAGGCGTTACTACAATTATTGGTCCGTCAGGTACAAACATTACTGATCAAGCAATGGAGTATAACGTAAACAACTATTCCGCGCATCCGGTGGAAGTAGGATCGAATAACCAGACGGGATCATACGCTCCAAAGACGCTTACCACGAGCCAAATGACCTCCACGTGGAATAATGTCGGCAATCAGACAATGTACTGCAGCGACTGTCATGGTAACGATCAGCCTACGTCCTCAACAGTACCGCAGGGCCCGCATGGTTCAAATTATAAGTACATGCTCACCGGAACTGCAAAATATTGGCCCACCAATGCGAGCGGTGCCTTATGGTCGCTTTATGATGTCAAGAACAACCAGAACAATTGGCAAAACGATTTGTTCTGCGTCAATTGTCACCCCATGTACAGCGGCGGAACTTGGCAAAATAGAGTACATTCTAGAGGACCCCATCAAAGTTCGTCGGTGAAGTGTATTACTTGCCATGTGGTTGTTCCGCACGGTTCTAAACGCTCAAGGCTCATAGGATATGCATCTGATCCGTATCCGTACAACTACAATGGCACCGGCACGTATAACAAGTTAGTGATCACTGGATTTCGCAAAGCCAGCGGGCCTTTTAACTATTCCGAAAGCAATTGTTCGATGAGCGGAGTCTGCCATTGGACGCAGTTTAATACATATGACCCATAAGCGCGACATAATGCAATTTTTTGTTACGTTACTCAGTCCTTTATGAAGTCCATTGAAAGGAAATTATGATGAAAAAAACAGAAATACTTTTTTGCATTCTCTTCATAATGATTTATTTGTTTAGCACAAGCACCATTTTATATGCACAAGATAAGGCTGCCCCTTCTTGTGTGTCCACCGGATGTCATGAGAAGTTCGGAAAGGCAAAATTTGTTCACGGGCCAATTGCCGTAAAAGATTGTATCTCATGCCACGAACTTCTGCCAAATGAGACACATAAGTTTAAACAAATAAAAAAAATCGATCAGCTTTGTTACAATTGCCATGACCCCATGAACAACAAGGCTGTGGTACATTCCCCGGTGACGAAGGGTCAGTGTACGGTGTGCCACGATCCACATCAATCGGATTTCAGATACCAATTAAAGAAAGAGCCGGTTGCTGAGCTGTGCTTTAGCTGCCATAATCGGGACATAATGAGCAAAAAATTTAAACATGGACCCGCTGCCGAAGGTGACTGTACAGTCTGCCATTCACCGCATTCGAGCGACAACACGAAACTATTGCTGCTGCAAGGGAATGCCCTTTGCTTTGAGTGTCATACCGACATTAAGGACTCTTTTGCGCAAGCAAAGTATGTTCACAAGCCGGCATCTGAACTCTGCATAAAATGCCATAGCCCTCATAGTAATGATTCAAAGTATATGCTGCCCAAAGATGTCCCGGACTTATGTTACAGTTGCCATAAAGATGTTGAAACCCATATTGCCAAAGTAACCGTAAAACACGGAGCAATGGGCATTGACAACAAATGTCTAAATTGTCATTCACCACACGAAGCTCAATATCCTAAGCAGCTTAAAGATGAACCGATGACTCTTTGTTTGAGCTGCCATGACAAGCCGGTCACCGCCACAGATGGAAGTACCTTGATAAACATGAAAGATTGGTTAGCACAAAACAAAGATTGGCATGGACCGATTCGCGAGCGAGACTGTTCAGGGTGCCATGATCCGCACGGCTCAGATAATTTTCGAATACTGAAGAAGTATTATCCTAAAGAGTTTTATGCCTCTTTTTCACAATATCAATATGATCTTTGCTTTAGCTGCCACCAACCTACGCTTGTGTTAGATGCGAAAACCACAACTTTGACAGGATTCCGGGACGGTGATCGTAACCTGCACTATCTCCATGTGAATCGAACCAAGGGCAGAACGTGTCGTGCGTGTCACGAAACTCACGCCAGCCAGGAACCAAAGCACATTCGTGAGGCTGTCCCGTTTGGGAAATGGACGCTTCCGATTCACTTTGAAAAAACCTCGGATGGTGGAAGATGTGCACCAGGCTGCCATTCTCCGAAACAATACAGCCGAACGCTATCTGCTCCGGTAAAAAAGTGAAATGAACAAACGCAATAGATCATTCGCAGCGCTATGTCCGCCATTAGTGAGTTTGCTGAACTGTAAAAAAGATATCGTCATTTGTATCGTTCTTTCCTTAATGGTGCAGCTGGTTTCCGCAAATTGTGTCGGCCAAAGCGTGACAGATTCTCTGGCGGCGCCCTTCACACTGAAAGGCATCGATGGTAAAGAGCATTCCATGCAGGATATGTTAGGTAACAAACTTACGGTCATTGTTTTCTGGGCAACTTGGGGAACTGATTCTATTAAGATGCTCGACGACTTGCAGCAGTTGTACGGTAAGTACAAGAACAACGGTTTGGAGATAATTGGGGTATGCGTTGAACAGCAAGTAATAACGGATTCAATTCGCCAGAAGATTGTTGACACACTGCAGCGCAAGCAAGTTACTTTCCCGAACTTGATTGACCACGAGCTTCAAACATTTCGCTTGTACGGAGTTATAGCGGTTCCGACGACTTTTGTAGTCGACAGAAGTTTAAGAATTCTTTACAAGCTTTCGGGATACCCAATCGTGGGCCGGGATCAGCTTTATGATTTCGTGTTAGAAAAGATCGGGGTGAAAACGCCAAAGGTTGTGCATGTGCAGAAGGGGCATGAGCCAAATAAGGAAGCACTGCGCATATATAATATGGCTCGGTTGGAGTTTAAGAAGGGGCGGGTCGAGGCGGCAAGCAGGTATGTAGCAAGAGCAAACAGCATCGATTCTCTGTTTGCAAATCCACTTCTGCTTCTCGCGGAGATACATTTGAGCGAAGATAATCTAACTGAGGCAGCCAAAGCACTTGAACGGGCGCTTAAGTTAGAACCGAAGTCCGCAGATGCTCTGAGCCTCAAGGGACTCCTCTTGACAAAACAGGGAAATACTGCTGAGGCAATTGAGCTGCTCCAAAAGGCAGTAAGTCAGGATTCGACAAAAGCAATGGCTCATTGTTATCTCGGTTATGCTTTAGGCTGCCAGGGCGATCTGCAAGGTGCATTGCGTGAGTTTTCCCACGCCGAATTGCTCTCAAATGACGACTATCGGATACCGCTCTTCAGGTACAAAGTTTACATGCGATTCCAAAAGATGAGGGAAGCCGCTACCGATTCCGTGAAGGCTCAGAGGCTAAGAGAAGCCTCTACTATTCACTACTGACTTCCATCTAATGCGGCAGCCTTGCCAAGGTTGCTGCACGAGTTTACCCAAAACGCGAAAAGGTTTAAGAATTTTGCCCTCACCACCCCTCTACGAGTCTACGGCTCGTAGGGTCGTAGACTATATCCCCTCCTTGTCAAGGAGGGGACTAAGGGGAGGTTGATTCGTGGTAATCTTAGTAGACTCATCTCTCAACGTGACTTAGATCCGATGTTGATTTCTACAAGATTCTCTCGTTCAGAGTCTAAATGGGTAAACTTGCCAAGGTTGCAGATTTGTCAAAGCATACTGCAAATTTCACATGGTGAAAGCTTGTTCAATCAACTGTCCCATCTTCTCAGTTGGAACAGCGGTGCAACCATCATACGCGATGTCACTTGTTCTGTAGCCTTCGTTTAGTACACACTTGACTGCGCGGAAAATCTTTTTTGCGAGTTCTTTTTGTTTGATGGAATACTCCAAAAGCATCGCCGCTGAAAGTATGCTCGCTATGGGATTAGCCAACCCCTTTCCCGCTATGTCGGGCGCACTTCCGTGAACCGGTTCGTAAAGCGCATGCTTCTCGCCAAGGCTTGCGGATGGGAGCATCCCGATCGAACCAGTGAGCATTGATGCTTCATCGCTTAGAATGTCGCCGAACATGTTTTCTGTGAGTATAACATCGAACTGTTTTGGATTTCTGACAAGCTGCATCGCGGCGTTGTCGACGTACATATGGTCGAGCTGGATGTCGTTGTAATGGGATTTGTGGACTTCGTTAACCACTTCACGCCAGAGCATGGAGGTGTGCAGGATATTTGCCTTGTCGACCGAAGTGACTTTTCCCGCGAATCCGAAGGATCCTTTGGACGGGATCTCGTGAGCGCCTTTTGCGCCATCCCGTTCAGCGGGACTTCGCGACGACTTCTTTCTCGTTTTCGCAAGCTTGAAGGCGGTGTGCGCTATGCGTTCGATCTCAGGTTCAGTATAAGTCATCGTGTTAACACCGCGGCGCGTTCCGTCCGCCAAGTGGCGGATTCCGGCCGGTTTGCCGAAATAAATTCCGCCTGTCAATTCGCGCACGACAACAATATCAATTCCTCTCACGACATCGACTTTCAGCGAGGACGATTCAGTGAGGGCATCGAACATTATTACCGGACGAATGTTCGCATAAAGTTCGAGAGATTTCCGGAGACCGAGGAGAGCTTGTTCAGGTTTTAATTCGTAGGGAAGCGAATCCCATTTCGGGCCGCCGACCGCTCCAAGTAAAACAGCGTCGCTCGAAAGAGCAGCCTTTAGAGTTTCATCGGGCAGCGGTTTGCTAAAAGTATCAACCGCAATTCCGCCAGCCTTCAGTTCCACAAATTCAAATTGCTCGTTTAAGATCCGTGAAGCTTTCTTGAGTATCCGAATTGCCTGTGAGGTAACTTCAGTGCCGATGCCGTCTCCGGGTATAACTGCAATTTTAAACATTTGACTTCGCTTCTCCAAAGGATCCTTCGGACGTTTTTATCATGCCTATTTGCCGCGCGTAGGCAAATAACCCGCCGGCATTTATTATCTCCGCTGCATCGCCAATCGGGCGCAGCGCAAAGGATTTTCCCGCTGAAGGATTTATAATGGTGTTTGCGACCAAATCTATTTTGACTTCGTCTCCGGTTGCGAAAAATCCGTGTATATTTTCGACTGACTCAAGCGGCATAAGAAATCCACCGTCGACCGAGTTTCTGTAAAATATTCTGGCGTAAGATTGCGCTACAACAGCAGTTACTCCTGCAACTTGCAAGGCGAGCGGCGCGTGTTCTCTCGATGAGCCGCAGCCGAAATTCTTGTCGGCGACGATAATTGTAAATTCAGATTTGTGTTCTCCTTCCTTCACAAATTTTATTCCGCCGTTAGGCAATCCCGATTTTTCTTCCGGCACTCCGCTCATCGCATATTTGCCAAACAGTTTTCTTTCTTCCGGTGAGTGTGTGTCGTAGACAAGATGTTTTGCGGGAATAATCTGGTCGGTGTCGACATTATCACCGACCACATATACTCTTCCAATAATTTTATTCTCTTGCATTTTCTATTGTTCTCCCAAAATGAATGCCTGCTTTGATTATAGGAACTTTCTTGGATCAGTAATTTTTCCGGTAACAGCGGTGGATGCGGCTGTGAGGGGAGAAGCCAGATAGACTTGCGCTTTCTTCGAACCCATTCTTCCCGGGAAATTGCGATTCGTTGTCGAGACGCAAACTTCTTCTCCATTGAGACGGCCGAAAGTGTCATCCGGTCCGCCTAAGCAGGCTCCGCAGCTTGGATTTCCGATTCTGCACCCGGCTTCCTGAAAAATTGAATGAAGCGATTTCCCATCAATTTTCGTCTCAAACAGGCTTTTTGTTATGTCGGAGGTCGCAGGGACAACAAAAGTATCTACCGCAACTTTTTTCCCGTAAAGTATTTTTGCCGCAGCAGCGAAATCCGTCAGCTTGCCGCCTGTGCATGATCCGATGTAGACTCTGTCAACTTTCACGTCGGATAAATTTTGCGCGGGCTCGACATTTTCTGGAGAATGAGGCTTTGCCACGAGTGGAAGCAATTTGCTTACATCATATATTTTTTCAAATGCGAATTGTGCATCTTCGTCGTTTTGAATTGATGTGAAAGTCCTGTTGGTTCTTGCCCTCACATAGTCGATAGTCTTTTTATCCGGTGCGATCACTCCGTTCTTTCCGCCGGCTTCTATAACCATGTTGCAAAGTGTCATTCGTTCTTCGATGTTCAAACTGTAAACGGCGTCGCCTGCAAATTCCATCGTTTGGTACGAAGCGCCGTCAACGCCAATGTCGCCGATGATTTGCAGGATTAGATCTTTTGCCATCAGATATTCCGGCATCTCGCCTTCGAAGACAAAACGCATGGTGGATGGGACTTTCACCCACAGTTTTCCTGTGCCCATGATAAATGCGCCGTCGGTGTTGCCGATCCCTGTGGCAAATTCTCCGAATGCGCCGGCGGTGCAGGTGTGAGAGTCGGTGCCGAATAATACTTCGCCCGGGCGCGTAAAACCTTCTTCGGGAAGAGCGACATGGCAGACGCCCTTATAACGCGAAGAACCGACATCGTAATAATTTTGTATTTGCTGATCTTTAACGAACTCGCGAAGAAAGTTTACGTTTCTTTGAGCGTGCTGGTCGTTTGTGAAAATATAGTGGTCCGGAATCACGACGACTTTATCGCTGTCCCACAGTTTTGCGTTTTCTCCAAACTCTTTTTTGAAGATTGAAATCGTGCCGGGACCGGTTACGTCGTGCGTCATGAGAACATCGACGTCGACCCAGACATTTTCCCCCGGGACAACTTTATCTCTGCCGGAATGGCTCGCAAGTATCTTTTCGGTAATTGTCATTCCCATTTTTAGAATCTCTTCCTGTTTTTATTCGTTCAAGCTTAAATTCGTGGTTTGCAAAATAGCAAACACTGCACTTGTTTATAGTGCATTAACCTGGTTCTTCACTGCTCCTTCTGAAGATGTTTTTTTCGCTTTTGCGGAGAGCGCGCGATTGGCTGCCTGCAAGTATGCTTCGACACTTCCTGTTACGATGTCGGTGCTCGCAGCATGGCCGGTGAAGATTACATTATCAAAAATAACTTTCACGAAAACTTCTCCGACTGCGTCTCCGCCCCAGGTTACGGAAGTTATTGTGTAATCGACAAGCTGACCGCTCATTTTCACAATTCTTTCAAGCGCGTTGTATGCCGCATCGACAGGGCCATCGCCTGTTGCCGAATCACAATAGGTTTGCTCACCGTCGGTTAATTCCAGCACTGCAGTTGATTTTACGCCCGTTCCAGTCATGACTTGAAGACTTGCAAGTGAGTAGTTGAACTCGTCGCGATCAACTTCGTTGTTCAGTATCGCCACCAAATCTTCGTCGAGAATTTCTTTCTTCTTGTCTGCGAGACGGGTGAATTCAGTATAAACATTTTCGAGCTCTTCTGAAGTCAGGGAATAGCCAAGCTCTTCGAATCTTTTCTTCAGAGCATGCCTGCCGGAATGCTTTCCGAGAACCAAAGTAGAATGCTTTATTCCGACAGACTCAGGCGTCATTATCTCATAAGTCATCCTGCTTTTTATGATTCCGTCCTGATGGATGCCCGCTTCGTGCGAGAACGCGTTCGCGCCAACGATCGCTTTGTTGCGCTGTACCATCATGCCTGTCAAAGTCGAAAGCAGCCGGCTTGATTTGTATATCTCTTCGGTTCTCACTTCGCTGTAAACCGGTAAAATGTCCTGTCGCGTCCGCAAAGCCATCGCGAATTCTTCGAGCGAGGCGTTGCCAGCGCGTTCGCCGATCCCGTTGATAGTGCACTCAACCTGTCTCGCGCCGTTCAACACAGCGGCAACCGAGTTTGCGACGGCCAGGCCGAGATCATTGTGGCAGTGAACGCTTAGGATTGCTTTGTCGATGTTCTTGACCTTTTCGCGGATCGTCCTAATCATGTTCCCGTATTCCGACGGGATGGAATAACCTACCGTGTCCGGGAGATTTATGACGGTCGCGCCGGCTTCAATCACCGACTCTATGATAAGGCACAAGTAATCGACGTCGCTCCTGCTTGCGTCTTCGCAGCTGAACTCCACGTCTTGCGTCAATTTCTTTGCGTATCTGACGGCATTCACGGATTGCTCGAGAACTTCTTCTCTCGTTTTCTTTAATTTGTGCTTGAGATGGATATCGCTTGTCGCGATGAATGTATGAATGCGCGGCTTTGCGGCGTATTGCAGCGCCTCGTACGCGCGGTCGATGTCTACCGGCGTAGCACGGGAGAGAGCGGCAATGGTGGAATTAGTAATTGCCTTCGAAATTTCTTTGACGGCGTCGAAGTCGCCTTCGGATGCGATGGGGAAACCGGCTTCGATGACGTCAACATTGAGCGCTTCGAGCTGCCGAGCCATTTTTAATTTTTCTTTCGTGTTCATGCTGCAGCCCGGCGACTGCTCCCCGTCGCGAAGTGTCGTGTCGAAAATGTATATTTTATCTTTCATGATCGTCCAGCCTTTTGTTATGTTCTAAATGAACATGTTGTTAATTGCGTCGGTGATGTCGTTGTTTGCTTTGAGCTGCCGAAGGTGTTTTTCAATTTGGAGGTAATGTTCATATTTCTGGCTCGCGAGCGAACGGAAGAGACGCTTCGTCTCAGCATCGTCGTCGGCTTCAGCATCGATATTATATTCTCGTATCGACTCCATTTCATCATTCAACGCTTTTTCAAGCAATTCGATTCTCGTCTGTGATTTCATTTTACTAACTCCAAATGTTTATTTATGAGTTTATGATTGTCATTGTCCTTCATTAGTTTGAAAACGATTGAATCAACGAGCGCTTTCCAGCTCGCTTCAATGATGTTTTCGGAAACTCCGACGGTGTTCCAATTCGAATCTTCATCGGAGGTCTCGATCAGAACTCTTACTTTTGCGCTGGTTCCTTCGCTGCCGTCAACTACTCTCACTTTGTAATCCGACAGCTTCGTTTCAGCGAGCTGCGGGTAGAATTGCGTGAGCGCTTTCCTGAGAGCATTGTCAAGCGCGTTGACAGGCCCGTTGCCTTCGGCAGCCGTGTGCTCAATTTTATCGCCGACTCTAAGCTTAATGACGGCTTCCGTGTGTGTAACGCCGGCGTTTGCTTTCTTCTCGATGATTATTCGGAGGGCGTCAAGTTCGAACGGCATTTCGACTTTGCCGATATTCCTTCTCATTAAGATCTGCAGAGATGCATCCGCGTCTTCGAACACATATCCTTCATTCTCAAGTGACTTGAGTTCGTTCACTATCGAGGATACTTGGTCTTGGTTTCCGGAAACATTTATGCCGAGTTCGCTGGCTTTGTAGTAAACGTTGCTTTTTCCGGAGAGATCGCTCACAAGAACGCGGCGTGTGTTTCCAACGAGTTCGGGTTCAATATGTTCATAAGTGCACGCAGATTTCATTACGGCACTCACGTGGACTCCGCCTTTATGAGCGAAGGCGCTCTGTCCGACGTAGGGAAGATTTTTGCGCGGCTGTAGGTTGGCAACCTCGCTTACGTATCGCGATAATTCCGTCAGAGTCTTCAATTTCTTCTGCGGCATAATTTGAAATTTCATTTTCAGTTGAAGATTCGGGATCACGGAGCAGAGGTTTGCATTTCCGCAGCGTTCGCCAAATCCGTTTACCGTGCCTTGAACCTGAACACAACCGGCGCGCACTGCCGCAAGCGAGTTTGCGACGGCAAGTTCGGAATCGTTATGCGCATGGATTCCCAGTGGAACTTTCACAGCCTGTGAAGCCGTCTTCGTGATCGCCTCGACTTCGTGTGGAAGGCTTCCGCCGTTCGTGTCGCAAAGAGCAATGAAATCCGCCCCCGCCGCTTCGGCTGCGCGAATCGTGCTCGCTGCGTAGTCCGGGTTTGACTTATAGCCGTCGAAGAAATGCTCAGCATCGTAGATGACTTCCTTGCCGTTGTCTTTGAGATACTTCACTGTTTCAAAAATTATCTCAAGATTTCTTTCCGATGTCGTTCCAAGCGCTTCCTTCACGTGCATGTCCCATGACTTTCCGAATATCGTCACGACCGGAGTCTCTGCCTTCAATAGCTGGTTCACGTTTTCGTCCGACTCAGGCGTTGACGATGCGCGGCAGGTGCTTCCGAAAGCGGCAAGCTTTGCATGTCTGAGCTTGATTTTTTTCATTCTTTCGAAGAATTCCATGTCTTTCGGATTTGAGCCGGGCCAGCCGCCTTCTATGTAATCAACGCCGAAATCGTCGAGACGCTGTGCAATTTTTACCTTGTCTTCGGCGCTGAACGAGATTTCTTCTCCTTGAGTGCCGTCGCGAAGCGTTGTATCGTAAATGAAAAGTTTTCTTTCCATACCGTCAGGTCCTTCCGGATAAGTCCTCTTATTTTTTCAACCAACTCATCATGCCTCGCAGCTTCGACCCGACTCTCTCGAGAAGATGAGTATTCATTTGTTTGCGCATTTTCAAAAAGTTTCTCTGCTTATTTACAAAAGTCTCGTTGATCCATTCCTTCGCGAATTTTCCGGTCTGGATCTCTGTGAGGATCTTTTTCATTTCCTTGCGAGTCTGTTTTGTGATGATCCTCGGACCTCTCGTGTATCCGCCGTACTCCGCCGTATCGCTTACGGAGAAATTCATTCTTGAGAGTCCGCCTTCATAATAGAGATCGACGATCAATTTCAGCTCGTGCATACATTCGAAGTAAGCGAGTTCGGGCGGGTAACCGCCTTCGACCAATGTCTCGAAGCCGGCTTTTATCAATTCTTCGGAGCCGCCGCAGAGAACAGCCTGCTCGCCGAACAAGTCAGTCTCCGTTTCATTTTTGAAATTTGTTTTGATGACTCCCGCTCTTGTTCCGCCGATTCCCTTTGCGTAGGCGAGCGAGTAATCGAAAGCTTTCTTTGAATAATTCTGTTGAACCGCCGCAAGGCAGGGGGTGCCGGCTCCTTGTGTGAAAACCCGTCTGACAAGATGTCCGGGAGCTTTTGGCGCCACCATGATAACATCGACATCTTTCGGCGGGACAATTTGTTTGTAATGGATGTTGAAGCCGTGCGCGAACGCGAGAATTTTACCCGCGGACAGATTTGGCGCGATCTCTTCCTCGTAAAGTTTTTTCTGCGCCATGTCGGGAGCAAGTATCATAATCAGGTCGGCTTGTGCCGCCGCTTCGTTTGGTGTAAATACGCTCAAGCCTTCCGCTTCAGCCGCAGCTCTCGATTTACTTCCAGGCTGGAGACCTACAACGACTTTTACGCCGCTGTCGCGGAGATTGAGAGCATGTGCATGCCCCTGGCTTCCGTAACCGATTATCGCAACGGTTTTGTCGCTGAGCAGGGTAAGATCTGCATCTGAGTCATAATAAACTTTCATTTTGTTGTATTCCTCATTTTGTTAGGTTTATTGTTTGGAAAGGCACAAAGTCCAAAAGGGACAAAGCTCCAGAGGTACAAAGGCGCAGAGTAGCAGAACATCTTTGTGCCTTTGTCTCTATGTCCCTTAGTCCCTTGTTCTTCATACACTTCCTTCGAATTCGCGCTTCAGGGCGATGCGCCCCGTCCGCGCAATTTCTTTTATGCCGAAAGGCTCGAACATTTTTATCATTGCCTCGACTTTTTTCTCGCTGCCGGTTGCTTCGACAGTGAGCGATCGCGGACTGATGTCGACTATTTTCGAGCGGAAGATTTCCGAAATCTGCATCAGCTCCGGTCTCGAGCTGCGGTTCGCCGCGACTTTTATCAAGACGAGTTCCCGTTCGACGAAGCTGTCGTAAGTCAGATCGACAACCTTTGTTACATCGATGAGTTTGTTGAGCTGCTTGATGATTTGCTCGATGACGTCGTCGTCGCCTTTTGAGACTATGGTAACACGTGCCATGGAATCGTCTTCACTTGTGCCGACTGAAATGCTATCGATGTTGTAACCGCGGGCACTGAATAGCCCCACGATCCTGTTCAAAGCGCCGAATTTATTTTCCACTAAGATTGAGATGGTGTGCTTTTTCACTTCACTGCCTCCGCTCGTGATTTTATTTCTTTCAGTTCCTTAGCCGATTTTGGATAATCCATAATTTGCGAGACAGTCCCACCGCCCGGAATCATCGGGTAAACATTGTCTTCGTGAGTGGTTTTGAAGTCCATGAGCACCGGCCGATCTGTTACTTTCATTGCTTCTTGTAGAACATGAACCACCTCATCGGTCTTTTCTGCTTTGAATCCAACCGCTCCGAATGATTCCGCGAGCTTCACAAAGTCCGGATTGCTGAGTCCGAGCGAGGTGTTGCTGTATCGTTTCTTGTAGAAAAGATCCTGCCACTGCCTCACCATGCCCAAAAAGCCGTTGTTAAGGATGACGATTTTTATCGGAAGCTTGTGCCACGCTGCGGTCGCAAGTTCCTGGATGTTCATCTGGATTCCGCCGTCTCCATTTATGCTGAAAACCGTCTTGTCTTTTACTCCGAAGGCGGCTCCAATGGAAGCGGGGAAGGAAAAGCCCATCGTTCCGAGTCCGCCGGAAGTTATGTTCGTCCTCGGATATTTGAATTTATAGAACTGCGCAGTCCACATCTGATTTTGTCCGACATCAACTGTTATAATCGCTTCTCCTTTGGTCACTTCATAAATTTTCTCTATAACATACTGCGCACGGATCTTGTCTCCGTTTTCGTACCGAAGTGGATGTTCGGATTTCCATCCGTTTATTTGAGCAAGCCATTCCTCCGTGTCCAACGGTTGAACGAGAGGAATCAGCCTTTCGAGAACGTGGCGAACGTCGCCGACAATCGGCACATCAACTTTTACATTTTTGCTTATTGCAGACGGGTCGATGTCGATATGGATTTTCTTTGAGTTCGGAGAAAAGAATTGCGGATTGCCTGTAACGCGGTCGTCGAAGCGCGGCCCAACAGCTATCAGACAATCGCACTGGTCTACTGCAATATTTGAATACCATGTTCCGTGCATGCCTAACATTCCCATGGAGAGTTCATCGTCACCCGGAAAAGCGCCAAGTCCCATCAAGGTCATCGCAACCGGCGCGTTCAATTTCTTTGCGAGATTGTAAAGTTCTTTGGAAGCATTTGAATTGACGACGCCCCCTCCGACGTACAGTACCGGCTTTTTCGAAGAATTTATTATCTCGACCGCCTTGTTGATTTGTCCCATGTGTCCGAAGTAAAACGGGTGGTAGCCGCGAAGTTTGATTTCCTTCGGATATATGAATGGAGCGCTTGCCGCCATCACATCCTTCGGCATGTCCACGAGAACTGGTCCGGGACGACCTGTTGACGCGATGTGAAATGCTGCTTTTATTGTCCAAGCAAGCTCGCGAACGTCTTTGACGAGAAAATTGTGCTTCGTGATCGAGCGGGTTATTCCGACTATATCAGCTTCCTGAAAAGCGTCGTTTCCGATAAGATGGGTTGCTACCTGACCTGTAAATACGACGAGCGGGACGGAGTCCATGTGGGCGTCTGCAATTCCCGTAACAGTGTTTGTTGCTCCCGGTCCTGACGTAACAACCACGACACCGACTTTTCCCGTCGCTTTTGCGTATCCTTCCGCTGCATGAACGGCGCCTTGTTCGTGCCTCGTCAAGATATGTTTTATGTTCGACATGTCGTGCATCGCGTCATACACCCCGATCACCGCGCCGCCGGGATAGCCGAAAATGTATTCCACGTTCTCTTCAATCAGGCATCTGACGAATATTTCAGCGCCGGTTATTTCGTTGGTGCTCATTCTCTGGGTCTCCATTTTTACATTTTTTGAAGCACGCAGTTCCCGACAAGGAAACTGCAATGGTGCTTATACTTCTCAGCGTTTAAAAAAACAGTTTGTCTGACCTCGAAGCATCTCTCGGCATAGTCATGCCTTCAGGTCATTCCCTTTGAGTTGATATGATTTTTTAGATCAGACTTGCTTACTCGGGGAATAACCTTCGGCTATTAGCTAATAATGCCGAGCAGGATATTCCCCTCGCTAAGGAGGAGGAGAATAAGGATGGAAATAATAGAAATGAGGCCGAGGAGATCTGTGCTGACAACATCAGCCGCGTGCAGCAAAATAGTTTTTGCTGTCGAAGTCTGTGAATCGTATGTGGTGCTGCTGTCAGTCATTTCGTCCTTGTTTCAGTATAAGAAAGTGTTGCAACGATGTCAAGAGTTGAACAAAGAAAAATTTTTTAAAGTTGGGAATTTAAGGCGATGACGAGGGAGGTTTGTTCCGGTTGAGGTAACATGCTCTCGCAAGAAAATGCCGCCTTGGCGTTCTTTTCAGAACATTATCACGGTCGTTACTTCATCGGCACTCCCGCCAAAAGAATTCGGAATTTGGCGCTTAATGGCGCTCCATTTTCACCACGCGAGACGCGTGGTGAACTCAAATAGGAGTGCGCCATGGAGCGCGTTGCACAAGTCGTAATTGCCACGACTTTTAAGTCGTGGATGAAAGAGCAAACGACTAATTTCCCGACTTCTTGGGATAATCAGATGGCTTATGATGAGGCTAAAGCCGTGGTGGCTACAGCCCATTTGTGCCACGATCTAAAGATCGTGGCAATTGAAATAATACACCCTAGTTCTGTAACAAGGAAAGAGATTAAAAAAGGCGGCGCAGGATAGTCTTGCCTGCGCCGCCTTCGGGTTTCTGCTGCGATTTTCTCGCAGTTGTTACTTCATCAGCTACTCACCTCTCTGTCCCCTCTCTAAAAAATAGAGAGGGGAATAAAAGGGGTGAGTCAAGTTTCATGTGCGACTCACTTATCATGCAAACCGCCTTGTTTCGGGAAACCCACGTAAGTGAGTCGCACTTTGTTATTTGACCATCAACATTTTTTTGGTTACGATGTTGCTTCCGCTCGACAAACGGTAGAAGTACATACCGCTCGCAAGCCTTGAACCGTCGAATGTCACAGCGTGTTCACCAGCAGTCATCTCTCCGCTTATCAACTGTGCCACTTCACGACCGAGAATGTCATAAACTTTCAGCGTTACAAAGGTTCGAGCCGGAAGCTGGAAGCTGATGACCGTTGTCGGGTTGAATGGATTAGGATAGTTCTGCATGAGCGTGAAGGTTCTAGCGACAGGGCGCTGTTCTTCGACCGGAGTCAGGTTCGGGTTGTATCGGGCAAAAGCGTAGGATGGCTTGTTTCCAGCAAGACTGAAAGAACCGCCCACATATATATTGTAGTGCGTTCCGGGGGCAATAGCGTTAACATATCTATCAGTCCCGCTTCCAAGTCCGGACCATGCTGAGGTTGAGATTTTCCATACTGCTATATTGTTTACCGTCAATAGTCCAGCGGTCGTAAAACTGCCTCCCACTAAGACAGTGTCGCCTTTCACTGCGATGGAAAAAATGGCACCGTTCACACCGCCCGATAGCGGAAACCAACTGTTTCCTGCAATGCTGTATTTTGCAATATGACTTGCGGAAGAGCCCCCTGCATTTAAGAAACCTCCGCCGACATACAATGCTGTGTCGCCGCTGACAGCAATCGCTCCCACCAAGTTGTCAGTCCCTGCTGTGCTGCCCAACCCTGACCATGTCGAGCCGTCCCATGCGGCAATGTGGTTGACGGTATTTCCGCCAGCGGTAGTGAAATTTCCGCCGACGTAAAGCTTGCCGCCTGCAAGTGTAATGGCGAATCCATTGCCGTTTAAACCGGTTCCAAGCGTTGACCAGCTCGTCCCGTTCCACTTGGCAACATGGTTTGCTGAACTTCCGCCTGCATTCAGGAAGCTACCACAAACATACAGGTCGGTTCCCACTTGAACCATGCCGTACACACGATTGTCAACGCCGTTGTTAGAGCCGCTGCCCAATGTTGACCAGCCGGTTGCTGGGTTCCACTTGACTATATTGTTCACAGCGATGCTGCCGGCGTTTAAGAAGCTTCCTCCAATATAGACATCGCCGTTGCTAAGAGGCAGTATCGAAAAAACTGTTCCGCTCACGCCTTTGACAGTTAAAGTATTGTCAAGCGCCGACCACTGGCCTGTTGCTCTGTTCCAAACAGCAATGTTTTGCGCTTGTGAGGAGCCTGCGGAAAGAAAACCGCCGCCGACGAAAACACTGTCCCCTCTCACGGCGATGGCATTGACGCCGCCGCCTACGCTTCCAGTCGAACTACTTGCAAGCGAACTCCAATTGGTCCCGTCCCAAGATGCAACTCCGAAGGCACTTGAAGTTCCGGCGGTAGTGAAATATCCACCAGTGTAGACCTTGCCGCCGGTTACGAGCACACTGTAACAGAGACTGTTTAAGCCGGTTCCAAGATTTGACCATGAAGAGGTGTTAATGTTCCACTTCGCGATATAATTGGCGGAGACTATCCCGGCGTTTGTGAAAAAGCCGCTCACATAAAGACTGCTTCCGTCAATGAACAGGCCATAAACGAGGTTATTCACTCCGCCTCCCAATGCCGACCATGAGTTTCCGGCAATGCTGTACTTGGCAACGTTGCTTGCTGGATTGCCGCCTGCGTTAGCAAATGTACCGCCAACGTATAACGCGGTATCTCCGTATGAGACGACATTGACAACAGTGCCATCGGTCCCTACTGTACCGGATCCGAGTGCAGTCCAAGTCGTTCCATCCCATTTTGCAATGTGGTTCACAGTAACACTACCGCCGGCCTGCGTAAAAGAGCCGCCGACGTAAAGCGCTCCTCCTGCGACAGCTAAGCCATACGTCTGGCTATTAACGCCGCCGCCGAGGCCTGACCAGCTTGTCCCATTCCACTTTGCAATGTAGTTCACCGTGCCGCCGCCGGCTTGCGTGAAGGCGCCCGTAACATAAAGATTGCCGCCAAAGAACGACATAGCCCAAGCGTAGGCGTTCAGTCCTGTGCCTAAAGCCGACCAGCCCGTCGTTGGGTTCCATTTTGCTATATTGCTTACCGGGACGGTACCAGCCGTTGTGAACTGTCCGCCAACATAGACATCGCTTCCGTTGAAAGCAAAGCAAGTAACAATGCCTCCTCCTACTCCAACTCCGGCGCTATCGAACGTTGACCATGTTTTACTCACGAGGTTATACTTAGCCACGCCGTGCGCAATAACATTACCGACAGTCCCAAACCACCCGCCGACATATAGATAGTTTCCGTTAACAGCGACGGTGTACAAATACCCGCCGACTCCGGGCACTGTGAAAGAAGGATCCCAATTTACATCGTTGGGATCGCTCATTGGTTTGAATATCGGAACGCCGTTTTTGTCTGCGGCGAACTGGTAGCCTCTTGCGTCGATGCTCCCTTGGAAACTTTTTGGAATGTTCAAGGTTCCGTTTGGGGTTAGCATCTTTGAAAGGGGAACAGATGACTGTGCCGTCATCTGCTGACCGAACGAATTACTCGATAGGATTGTCATTAGCGCGATCGCAATTAAAATGCCGCGCCATGCTCTCCCTTCGGATTTTGGTAGAACAACAGTAAACATGGTTTACTCTCCTTTTTGTGTTTTTTAGTTAGTGTTCCTCTGACAACAATAACAAGTTATGTTTAGCGGCTGAATTGAGTAGTGATAAGTATCACGTAGAGGATCTTCGAGAACAGATATGCAAAGAGCAGGAATACCATAGGATTTGTTGGTTGAGATGACTTGAACGAGCGGAGTTGAATCTCTATCGGCTTTGATTCCCCGCCGCTTGCGGCGAGGTAATTCATTAGAATGTGTTCTGGAGCCGGTGTTCAACAGAATGAAACACGAGTTTACCCAAAACGCGAAAAGGTTTAAGAATTTTGCCCTCACCACCCCTCTACGAGTCTACGGCTCGTAGGGTCGTAGACTATATCCCCTCCTTGTCAAGGAGGGGACTAAGGGGAGGTTGATTCGTGGTAATCTTAGTAGACTCATCTCTCAACGTGACTTAGATCCGATGTTGATTTCTACAAGATTCTCTCGTTCAGAGTCTAAATGGGTAAACTCG